>NZ_JBIRUL010000003.1:0-551427 GCF_044335095.1 Streptomyces sp. NPDC020597
AAACGCCCGGTTACATTCCGAACCCGGAAGCTAAGCCTCACAGCGCCGATGGTACTGCAGGGGGGACCCTGTGGGAGAGTAGGACACCGCCGAACAATCATTGCGAAAACCCCCGTGCCATTCGGCACGGGGGTTTTCTGCGTTCAGGGCCGAAAAGGAATTTCCGAGTCGGAGCCCAGGCGCTACTGTGCTTTGCATGTACACGTATACGGTTCGGGTGGTGCGGCCGGAAGAGTGGGCTTCGGTCAAGGCGTTGCGGCTGCTCGCGCTCGAGGATCCGGCGGCGCCGCTCGCCTTTCTGGAGACGTACGAGACGGCCGCGGCCCGGCCGGACTCGTTCTGGCA
This sequence comes from Streptomyces sp. NPDC020597, assembly GCF_044335095.1. Taxonomy (NCBI): domain Bacteria; kingdom Bacillati; phylum Actinomycetota; class Actinomycetes; order Kitasatosporales; family Streptomycetaceae; genus Streptomyces; species Streptomyces sp. NPDC020597. Next base: position 346 of record NZ_JBIRUL010000003.1, read on the forward strand.
GGAGCGGGCCGCCGGGGCGGCCGAGGGATCCCTCGCGGCTCGGCAGTACGTAGCCGAGGCGGAGGACGGGCAGTGGGCGGGTACGGTCACCCTGCTCGTGGAGGAGGCGGGCAGCGTCGACTGGGCCGGCGACCCCGTCGAGCGATCGCAGGGGCATGTCGTCGGGGTGTTCGTGCGGAAGGAGTGGCGGGGAAGCGGCATGACGCGGGCGCTCCTCGACGCCGCCGCGGACTGGGCCTGGGAGCTGGGGCTGGAGCGGGTGCGCCTGATCGTGCACGAGCGGAACCTGCGGGCGCAGGGGGCGTATCGCAAGGCCGGGTTCGTGCCGACCGGGCGAACCGTGCTGTTGGGCGAGGACTCGCAGGAGAACGAGTACGAGTTCGCCCTCGAGCGTCCCGTGGGATCAGACCGGTAGCTCGTGGTGCGGCCAGCGGGCCCTGGCCTGTTCGCGGGAGCGGAGCAGCGCCAAGGTGGGCAGGCCCCGGTCCGGGCCGGCGGCCAGGAGCTCCGGAAGCTGGGGGATCGGGGCCACGGCCGCCACGTCGTCGAGGACGAGGGTCAGTGGTGGGTCGAGGCGACCGGAGGATGACCGTTCGGCCATGCGCCGGCCGCGCTCGACCACGCTGGAGACGAGGGCCGTCAGGAGCGGCATCGCGCCGGGGCTGGTCCTGGGGTCCTCGAGAGATTCACCGAGCACATAAAGAGTGCCCCCTTCGTCCACGAAGGAATCCAAGGCGAGGGCATCAGTTCGGTTGGGAGTACACGCCTCACGGATGTTCACCGTGGAGAGCGCGGAGAGGGCACGGGCCGTCAGTTCCTGGGCGATGTCCCGGCGTTCGGGATGGGCGGTCAGAGCGGCTTCGAGCTCGCCTGCCGCACCCGGAGCGGCCTTGGGGCTGGTGCGCAGGGTGCGGACCGCTTCCTGGACGCCGGCCCCCTGGGACCAGCGGTGGACGTGGCGGACCGTGCGGCCGTCGACGGCGGCGGCGTGAAGATAACTGCGGAGCAGAATCTCGGCCGTCTCGGCCACCGCCTGGTCCAGCCGGGCCGTGGGGCGCACGGGCGTGAGGAGCGCCGCCGCGCGGGAGCCGGCGGTCGTCCGGTCCTCGCAGCCGGCGATGGGGGACCAGTGGAGGCGGGCCGGGGTGTCGCAGTGGTGCGCCGGGTCGTAGAGGTGGACCGGGCCCAGCTTGGCCCGGCCGTCCTTGGTGTCCTGCCAGAGTGCGGGGTCGGACGTGAGGACGAGGGCCGGACCCGCCGCGTCCCGGACGGCCTGGGAGGCGAGCGCGAACCGGGTGGCGGGGGGCGCGTAGTGGACCGTCCCGCCCTCGGAGCGGGAGGTCTCCCAGGCGTGGGGCGGCGCGGCGACGGCGACCGCGTCGGGCTGCCGCGGCCCGTCCGGGTGTGACGGAGACGGGGGTAGGGGCGGGGAGGACGGGGGTGCTGTCACGGCCTGCCGGTCCGCGGGCGGGGCGGCCGGGGAGACGGATGGACTCTGTGGGGCCGGGTCGGTCGCTGTCGCCTCCGTTCGCGGGGTGGGCACCTCGTGGTGCTGGGGCTCCGGAAGGTGCACAGGGGCCGACCGGTCCGCCCTTCGGTGTGCGCGCACCGCCCGCCAGCGGGCCAGCGTGCCCATGACGAACACCGTGAGGACGAGCAGGATCATCAGCTGGCCGATGAGCAGGCCCCAGAAGAGGCCGTAGCCGGAGAACCCCGTGGGGTCCGCGTCGGGCCAGGCCCCGGGGACGTCGTGGGGCTGGGCGATGAGGTGCCGCATGGCGAGTGGGGTGCGGGTGAAGGTGACCCCGGACGGCCAGGAACCGTGGGCGAGGAGGGCCGAGAGTCCGGTGGCCGTCCAGACGAGGAGCGTCATGCCGAGCAGGAAGGCCAGTATGCCGACGAGCAGGCCGTCGGGAACGCCTCCCTGCCCGGAGCCCCGGCCCGAGCCGTGGCTGTCGTGGCGATGCTCGTCACCCGGTCTCATGGCCATCCCGCCCCCTACGCCACCGTCGACTCGGAGGAGCCGTCCAGGTCGGCGATGTGCTGTTCCATGAAGGTCGCCGCCCGTCGTTCCTGTTCCAGCTCGGCGGCGAGCAGCGCGTCGTCGTCGGCGATGCGGTCGGCGGAGGACTCCGTCATCGCGCGGTCGGTGAAGACCAGCGGGCGTTCCGTCTCGGTGACCAGGTGTTTGACGACCTGGACGTTGCCGTTGACGTCCCACACGGCGATGCCCGGGGTGAGGGTCGGGATGATCTCCACGGCCCAGCGGGGCAGGCCCAGCACTCGGCCGGTCGCTCTCGCCTCGTCCGTCTTCTGGGCGTAGATCGTCCTGGTGGAGGCCATCTTGAGGATGGCGGAGGCCTCTTTCGCCGCCGCTCCGTCCACCACGTCGGACAGGTGGTGGACGACGGCGACGAAGGACAGGCCGAGTCGGCGGCCGAACTTCAGCAGCCGCTGGAAGAGCTGGGCCACGAAGGGGCTGCTGATGATGTGCCAGGCCTCCTCGACCAGGAAGATGCGCTTCTTCCGGTCGGGGCGGATCCAGGTGTGCTCCAGCCAGACCCCGACGATCGCCATCAGGATCGGCATGGCGATCGAGTTGCGGTCGATGTGGGACAGGTCGAACACGATCAGCGGGGCGTCCAGGTCGATGCCGACGGTCGTCGGGCCGTCGAACATGCCGCGCAGGTCGCCGTCGACCAGGCGGTCCAGGACCAGGGCGACGTCCAGGCCCCAGGCCCGTACGTCGTCTATGGCGACGTTCATCGCCTCCGCGGACTCCGGTTCGGGGTGGCGCAGCTGCTCGACGATGTCGGTGAGGACCGGCTGGCGGTCGACGATCGTCTCGTTGACGTAGGCGTGGGCGACCTTGAGGGCGAAGCCGGAGCGCTCGTCGAGGCCGTGGCCCATCGCCACCTCGATGATCGTGCGCAGCAGCGCGAGCTGGCCCGTCGTGGTGATCGACGGGTCCAGCGGGTTGAGGCGGATCCCCATGTCCAGGGCGGCCATCGGGTCCAGGCGGATGGGGGTTATTCCCAGCGCCTGCGCGATGAGGTTCCATTCGCCGACGCCGTCCTCGCCCTGGGCGTCCAGGACGACGACCTGCCGGTCGCGGAAGCGGAGCTGGCGCAGGACATAGGTCTTCTCCAGGGCCGACTTGCCGTTGCCGGACTCGCCGAGGACGAGCCAGTGCGGGGCGGGCAGCTGCTGGCCGTACAGCTGGAAGGGGTCGTAGATGTAGCCCTTCCCGGAGTAGACCTCGCGGCCGATGATGACGCCGGAGTCGCCGAGGCCGGGCGCTGCCGTGGGGAGGTAGACCGCCTGGGCCTGGCCGGTGGAGGTGCGGACCGGAAGGCGGGTCGTCTCCACCTTGCCGAACAGGAAGGACGTGAAGGCGTCGGTGAGGACGGACATCGGGTCCCGCATGTGAAGCCCCTACCTTCGGATTCCGGTGGCGAACGGGAGGGTGTTCACGAACGCACGGTGGTGCTCCCGGTCGCACCACTCCAGCTTCAGGTACGACTTGCCGGCCGACGCCCTGATCGTCCGCTTGTCGCGGGCGAGGGCCTCGGGGTTGCGGGAGGAGACCGTGATGTAGCCGACCAGGTTCACGCCGGCCGCGCCGGACGCCAGGTCCTCGCCGCGCTGGTCGAGACGGGAGTGCGCGGCGACGTCGCGCGGGTCGACGGTCCGGTTCATCTTGGCGGCGCGGCTGGCCTCCGCCTCGTCGTTCGTCTTCTCCGTGAGCATGCGCTCGATGGCGACCTCGGTGGGTTCGAGGTCCATCGTGACGGCGACGGTGCGGATGACGTCCGGGGTGTGGACCAGCAGGGGGGCCAGGAAGTTGACGCCGACCGGGGTCATCGGCCACTCCTTCACCCAGGCCGTGGCGTGGCACCAGGGGGCGCGGGTGGACGACTCGCGGGTCTTGGCCTGGAGGTACGTCGGCTCCATGGCGTCCAGCTCGGCGGGCCAGGCGTTGCGCCTGGTCATCGCCTGGATGTGGTCGATGGGGTGGTCCGGGTCGTACATGGAGTGGACGAGGGAGGACAGCCGGCCCTGGCCGAGCGGCTGGCGGACGCGGATGTCCGCCTCCTGGAGGCGTGAGCAGATGTCCGTGAGCTCGCGGGCCATGACGACGGCGAGGCCGGCGTCGCGGTCCAGCTTGCGGCCCGACCGGGGGTGGGCGGCGCGGGCCATGGCGTGGGCCTCGGCGGCCAGTTCGCGGGTGTAGTGCATGCACGCGACGAGGTAGGCGCGGTGCTGCTCGCTGCTGGTGGACACCATGGACTGGAGCTGGTCGTAGGAGCGGGCCAGCCAGTCGGGGGACTTCTCGTCCCCGCGGACGGCGACGTCCTTGGCGTGGGCGTCGGGGTCGGCGGGCAGGGTGCGGGCGAGTATCTGCAGCCGGGTGACGAAGCCGTCGCCGTTGGCCACGTGCTTGAGCAGGGTGCCGAAGCGGTCGACGAGGGCCTCCTGGTCCTCGCTGTCGCGCAGGCCGACGCCCGGGCCCTCGATCTCGATGGCGGCGGTCACCGTGCGCCGGTCCGCGTGCAGGAGGACGGCGATCTCGTCGGGGCCGAAGGGTGCGGCCAGCCAGCTGATGCGGCCGATGCCCGGCGGGGGGCCGACCTCGATCTCCCGGCCGTCCAGGCGGGTGCCGGCCTCCGAGGCCGTGGAGCGGTAGGCGGTGCCCCGGCGGAGGGTGCGCTTGTAGCTGCGGTTGATCTCGAACCACTTGTAGAAGGTGCGGTGCTTGTACGGCACGTACACCGCGGCCAGCGCGAGCATGGGGAAGCCGCTCAGCAGGACGATCCGCAGGGCGAGGACGGGGACGAGGAGGCCGCACATCATGCCGAGGAACGCGCCGATGACGATGAGCGCGATCTCGCCGGTCTCGCGGTTGCGGCCGACGATCGCGTTCGGCCGGGCGCGGCCGATCAGATATGTACGGCGGGGCGTGATCGCGTGGGACACGTGGGAATCGGTCGTCAACGCCCTTCACCTCCCGTGCGGTTGTTGCTGCTGTTTCGGGTGTTGCCGGCGTGCGGGGTGTTGACGGGGCTGCTCGCGCGGGGTGCGGGTGCGGCGGAGGGGACAGATCCGCCGCCCCCGCTCGAGGTGCGCGAGCTGTGCGCGGCGACCCCGCCGGACACCGGGTTGGAGGGGCGGCCGCCGGCGGCCCCGGACGAGCCGCCGCTGTCCGCGCGGGTGCTGTGGGTCTTGATGCCCTGGGCGACCAGGTTGGCCGGCGAGCTGATGACGGCGGCCGCCTTGCCCTCGGCTCCCTGCATGATGCGGTTGTTGCGGCCGTTCGCGATCTCGTCGCCGAAGCCGGGGACGAAGCGGTAGATCATCGCGCTGGCGAAGATGGCGAGCAGGATGATGGAGAGGCCGGAGACGACGGCGGAGAAGGAGTCCGGGCCGTCGCCGGAGGACAGCGCTCCGGCCAGGCCGAGCACTATCACGATGACCGGTTTGACGAGGATGACGGCGATCATGATGCCGGCCCAGCGGCGGACGTGGCTCCACAGGTTCTTGTCGACCAGGCCCGCGTAGACGACCGTGCCGAGCAGCGCGCCGACGTACAGCAGGGCGGCCCGGATGACGAGTTCCAGCCACAGCACTCCGGCCGCGAGGATCGACACGAGGGACACGACGATCAGCATGATCGGCCCGCCGCCGATGTTCTCGCCCTTGGCGAGGGCGCCGGAGAAGGTGCCGAAGAACGTGTCGGTCTGGTTGCCGGTCGTCTTGGCGAGAACGTCCGTGATGCCGTCCGTGGCGGAGACGACGGTGTAGAGGACGAGGGGGGTGAAGGCGGAGGCCAGGACGGTCAGCCAGAGGAACCCGACGGCCTCGCCGATGGCGGTGGTCAGGGGCACTCCGCGCACCGCCCGCTTGGCGACGGCCAGCAGCCACAGCAGGAGCGTCAGGACGGTCGAGGCGGCGAACACGACGGCGTACTGCTTGAGGAACCGCTCGTTGGTGAAGTCGACGTTCGCCGTGTCCTTCACGGCCGCGCTGAGCTTGTCGATGGTCCAGGAGGCGGCGTCGGCGCAGCCCTTGGCGAGAGAGGAGAGCGGGTCGAGGGTGTCGGAGACGCCGGGGTTGGTGGTGGACGAGGGGTTCTCGCCCTTCTCGCAGTAGTCCCGGGCGGGGCCTCGGATGAGCTCGCTGCAGGCGCTGCTCGCGGAGGTCGAGGGAGTGGGGGTCGGCGACGGGGCGGCGACGGCACGTGTGGCCAACAGCACGGTTGTGGCCTGAAGGGCGGCCAGAGCAGCCGTCACCTTGAGGGAGAGGTGCTTAGCGCGCATACGTGAACCCTCCGAACTCCTCGACGGCCTTCGTCATGTCGTCGGCGGTGGAGGCCTGCTGGTCGCGCCCGACGGGAACGGGACCGTCCTTCTGCTGGAAGTCGGTGATCTTCCAGTCATTGTCGACCCACGAGAGCTGGTAGGTGGTGGTGAACCAACTCTCGGAGACGGGGTTGGTCGAGGCCGCGCCCGAGAGGCCGAAGAGCGACGTGTACCAGACCTCGACGGTCGCCTTGCTGGTCGTGGCGGCGGTGGCCTTGGTGCCGACGGGAATGACCCGTGAGACGAAGGTCTGGCCGTCGGGGGCGGTGCCGTCCTTGGCGAGTCCGATGTTGCTCAGGAACTTCTCGCTCGTGTAGGCGGTGTCCAGAGCGGCCTGTTTGGCTGCGGCGGCATCGGGTGTGTAGACGGTGTCGACGATCTCGTGCCGGAGATCGGTGACGAACATGTCCGCCGACCCCAGCGCCACGGCGTAGTTGGCCGCGGCGCTCTGAGCGCCCTGGGCGCTGTGTGCGTACCCGATCGGGATGCCGCCCGTCTTCGAGCGGACCGGCTTCGTGCCGGTGGGGGCCGTGCTGGTGGCGTTCGGCTTGCCGCCGCCCGTCGAAGGGGACGACGTGGAAGAGGAATCGTCTCCTCCACGGTTCGCGAAGGCGATCGCCGCGATCAGTACGACGACGACCCCGACCACCGTCACCATGCCGCGCGACGGGCCGCGGGCTCCTCTGCGGGCTCCGCCGTAGAGGTCGTCCTCCGGCAGTCGCAGGCGTGTTCCGCCGTAGCGGTGGCCCTCGTCGGTGCGTGCGGGTTCGCCGTAGTCGTGTTCGTCGCCGGGAGTCATGCCGGGTACGCCCCCTCGTTGCCGTACCGGAACGCATAGCAGTACGACGGTAGCCGTGCTGGTTCCCGCGCGGGCGCGGTGTGGTGACTCGACATCAGGGACATCAGGGAAACGCAACCTCAGCCGGTGGGCACGACAGGTGGGTGGGGACGGGGGGCCGGGCGTGCCCGGACGGGACTGGGGGTGGTGCGGTGGCCGCAGCTACACGGCCATGCCGTACACGATCGTGAACAGTGTCCCCAGGGAACCGATGATGAAGACGCCTGTCAGACCGGCGATGATGAGGCCCTTGCCCTGTTCCGCGCTGAAGGTGTCCCGCAGGGCCGTAGCGCCGATGCGCTGTTTGGCCGCGCCCCAGATGGCGATGCCGAGGCAGAGGAGGATGGCGACCGCCATCACGACCTCGATCATCACCTTGGCCTCGTTGCCCAGGCTGCCGAAGGGCCCCCAGTCGGGAGCGATCCCGCCGATGATGGTGTTGATGTCGCCCTTGTCGGCCGCGAACAGCATGTAAGTCACCGCCCCTGGTGGGTAGTTCCGCCGCCCTCTGCCGGTGTGCAGAGGTCACGTCTCATTCTCGCCGACAAAGTCGCCGTCGTATGTCGACTTGGCGTCATTGTCGGGCCGGATTCGTACGAATAGCTCGTATGGTCACTCTGTGTATCACGGCAGGTCACGCCGGGCAACGAGGCCGGAGCGGAACCTGTGGTGTGGTTCCGTCGTTAGCCCACTTCACGGCCCTGTGCGGTTTCTGACGGCCGGTCGGGTGAGCCTACGTTTCGATGTTCTCACGAGGAAGGGCGAACGGGCCGCGGCTGGGTGCCGCGGCCCGTTCGCCCTTCGCCACGGGTGGCCCCCACGGCCCACTGTGGCTGATCGGTGTGACGGAAGGTCAGGTCACGAGGTCAGGTCATCCGGTGAAGGCGGCCGTCCCCTCGGGCGTGCCGAGGCCGGTGGGGCCGTCGTAGCCGGAGCGGGCGGTGCAGAGGTAGGAGGCGCCGGTGGAGCAGGTGCCGTTGCTGCCGCTGGTGACGTCGTTCAGGGCGGAGGAGCCGGCGGCCGCGTAGGGGTACGAGGCCGGGTAGTCGCTGCCGGCGGGGGTGCCGGCGAGGGCGTAGACGGCGGCGATGATGGGTGAGGAGGCGCTGGTGCCGCCGAAGGTGTACCAGCCTGCGGTGACGCCGTAGGAGTCGTAGACGGAGACGCCGGTCGCCGGGTCGGCCACGGCCGAGACGTCGGAGATCGTGCGCTTGGCGCAGCCGGTGTCGGTCTGCCAGGTCGGCTTGGCGTCGTAGGCGGAGCAGCCCGATCCGGTGCCCTCGGTGGAGCTGGTGTTCCAGACCTTCTCGGTCCAGCCGCGGGAGTTCGAGGACGTGGACAGGGCGGTGCCGCCGACGGACGTCACGTACCTGGAGGCGGCCGGGTACTCGGCCCCGTAGCCCTCGTCGCCCGCGCTGACGGTGATGGCGACGCCGGCGTGCTTGAAGTACGAGGTGTCGTACGAGGTGTCCGAGGAGGACTCGGAGCCGCCGTAGCTGTTGGACACGAACTTCGCGCCCAGCGTGACGGCCTCGTTCACGGCCTTGCCGAGGTTGGTCATGGAGGCGGAGGTCGCCTCGACGAGCAGGATCTTGCAGTTCGGGCAGACCGCGCTGGCCATGTCGAGGTCGAGGGACTCCTCCTCGGCCCAGCCGCTGTCGGCGGAGGGCAGCGAGGTCGTCGAGCCGGTCTGGCTCACCTTCTTGAAGCAGCCGCTCGCCACCGTGCAGGCGGGGAGGCCGTAGTAGGAGCGGTACTTGGCGAGGTCGGCGGCTGCGTTCGGGTCGTCGTACGCGTCGACGATGGCGATGGTCTCGCCGGAGCCGTTGCTGGAGGCGGCGTCGGCCAGTCCGTAGGCGTCCTGGAGGTCGGACGGCCCGTAGCCGGTGGGGGACGCGGCGGCCGCCTTCGGGGTGACGGCGGCGGTCCGGCCGGTGTCGGCGGCGCGTTCCTTCTGGAAGGCGGTGGTGCCGCCGGTGACGCGGAAGGAGTTGCAGGTCAGATCACCCTTGTGCTTGGGGGTGGCACAGGGGGTCGCCGCCCAGGTGACCTTCGAGGGCGTCGTCTTGGCGGTGGTGGCGGTGGTGGTGGCGGGTGCCGCGCTCGCCTGGGCCGCGGTGCCGAGTCCGGCGAGCACGAGGGCGGCGGCGCCGAGGATCGAGGCGCCGGTGCGGCGCCGTCGGCCGGATCTGGCGGGGGAGGCGGGGGAAGTCGTCGTACGCAACGGACAGCTCCTGATGACGGGGTGACAGGGGCGGTGCGGGTGGGGGTGATGCGTGCCACCGGTGCGTGGTCCCCGGAGGCGGGCGGCGGCCCACGACGACTGTTCCTTTGTTGAGTACGCGACAACAAGACACCCGGCGGAATACTGACTTCCGCCTTACTGAAGGGGGTTGTGTGATTGCTGACCGATGGCGGGGGGATGGTGCGGCGATGGCCGCCACTTGACCTGGGGGCCGTCAGCGGGCGGTCGAGCCGAGGGGCGGGGGAGGCGGGCGGAGGCGGCGTGGGGTGTAGGAGGGCGGGGGCCGGGTACCGGACATCGGTGCCTCGGGGCCCGGGCCTCGGGGCCGGGGCGAGGTCGGGAAGGTAAGGACCGGGAGGTTGTGTGAGCCCGGTGCGGGTAGCGTCGGAAGTGCCGTCTGTCGCTTCTCTCACCTTGGTGGGACACAGTGGATCCGATGAACCGAAACGCACTGCTCGGTGCGGTCGTGCTGCTGGCCGTCACCTCCGCCTCAGAGGCGGCCGCCGACGGGGGGCCCGGACCCCTCGGGGTGACGGCCGTCGCCGCGGCGACGACGCAGTCCGCGAAGGTGGGCGCACTGCTCGCCGCGGACGACGCGGACGCCGGCAGGCTGGCCGGCGCGCACGTCTGCACGGCGTCCGTGGTGCACAGCCCGCACCGTGATCTCGTCGTCACGGCCGCGCACTGCCTGATCGACGCGGGTGACGTGGCCTTCGTGCCCGGATACCGGGACGGCGAGGCCCCCTACGGGGTCTGGAAGGTCGCAAAGGTCTTCCTGCCCGACGGGTGGACGCAGGGGCGGGACGAGGACAGCGACGTGGCCTTCGCCGCGCTCGAGGAGCAGGACGGCGCGGGCGTCGAGGACGTGGTCGGCGGCAACCGGTTCGCCCCGGGCACCACCACCGGGGCCACGCCCGTGACCGTCACGGGGTACCCGAATGCCGGTGAGGCCCCGATACGGTGCGTGAACAGGCCCACCGCCCACACCGCCACCCAGCAGCGCATAGCCTGCCCCGGCTTCTCCGGGGGGACCAGCGGCAGCCCGTGGGTGAACGGCTACGGCGAGGTCGTCGGCATACTGGGCGGCCACGAGCAGGGCGGATCCACGGACGACGTCTCGTACAGCGTGGTCCTCGGACCGGAGGCCGCGGAGCTGTACCGGGAGGCGGCCTCCGATTCCTAGGGGGTCCTACGCGACGGGGTGCACGAGCTGGGTGGTCAGCTCGTAGCGGGCGCCGACGACGGCCAGCTCGCCGGCGGCGATCTTCGCGGCCAGGTCGGGCTCGGCGGCGAGATGCGAGCGGACGGCCCGTATGTTGGCGTCGATGGTCGAGTCGACGCGGGCGTCGCCGGTCTTGGTGCGGTCGATGGCCGGGGATATCCGGTCCGCCAGATACTGGATGTGGGCGGGCAGCCGCTCACCGGTCAGATCCGCCTGCACCGCGGCCTTCACCGCGCCGCACGACTGGTGCCCGAGCACCACGACCAGCGGTATCCCCAGTTCCAGCACCCCGTAGGCGACGCTGCCTAGCACGGCCTCGTCGAGGACCTCGCCCGCGCTGCGGACGGTCATCAGGTCGCCGAGGCCCTGATCGAACACCAGCTCGGGCGGCACGCGCGAGTCGATGCAGCCGAGGACCACGGCGAAGGGGTGTTGCCCGGCCGTCAGATTCGCCCGGACGGCGGGCGTCTCGTCCGGGTGGCGCTCGCAGTAGGTGCGCCAGCGCCGGTTGCCCGCGGCGAGTTCCCGCAGCGCCCCGTCGGCGGTGGTGGGCCGCGGCGCGGTACCGCGCGAAGCGGTCGCACGGGCGGCGGCGGAGGAGGCCGGGGCCGCCGCGAGGGCGAGGCCGCTCAGGGTCGCCGTGCCGGCGAGGCCGCGCAGCAGCGCGCGGCGGGCGGTGCCGGCCGGAGGGCGCTCGGCGGAGCGGTGGGGGGTGTCTTCAGGGTTCACGGGGTGGAACGTATGTCCGAGCCCGAAGGTGATCGCGCATGTTGCCGAATCATGGTCCTGCGTGACGATCAGGGGGGCGAACGCTGGGCGATGCTTGACGCCGGCCCGGGCCGCCCTTTACCCGAACGGACGCCGGCTCGCCCGGGTGCGCGGGGCATCGGCGCGGGCGGGTGGGCCGTGGGCCGTGTCCATGGCCAACTGGGCCATGTGGCATGGTCGGTTCGGTGGACGTACTGAAGGCTCAGGACCCCGCGCGGATAGGCGCGCACACGCTGCTCGCGAGGCTCGGCGCAGGTGGCATGGGGCAGGTCTACCTCGGGCGCTCGCCCGGCGGACGGCTCGTGGCGATCAAGGTCATCCGGGACGAGATCGTCGACCATCCGGAAGCGCTGGCCCGGTTCCGGCGCGAGGTCGAGACGGTGCGGGCGGTCCGCAGCGCGTACACCGCCAACCTCATCGACGCCTCGCTGGACACGGCGCCTTATTGGCTGGCGACGGAGTATGTGCCGGGGCCGACGTTGAGCAAGGCTGTGGCGGCCCGAGGGCCGCTGCCGGTGGAGACGTGCCGGGGGTTGCTCGCGGCGCTGGCCGAGGGGCTTGCAGCCGTGCACGCGCAGCGGGTCACCCACCGGGACCTCAAGCCGCAGAACGTCATCCTGGCCGCTCAGGGCCCGCAGCTCATCGACTTCGGCATCGCCCGCAGCGCAGCGCAGACGGCGCTCACCGAGGCGGGGTTCGCCCCGGGCACGCCTGGCTACACCGCTCCCGAGGTGCTGCTGCGCAACGAGGTGGGACCCGCCGCGGACGTCTTCGCGCTCGGCGCGACGCTCGCCTACGCGGCCACCGGCCGACCGCCGTTCGGCCCCGGGGAGTCCGCCGGGGTGAGCTATCGCACCGTCCACGACCCCGTGGATCTCCAAGGCGTGGAAGCGGGGCTGGCCGCGCTCATCGGTTCGTGTGTGGCCAAGGAGCCGGCGGGCCGGCCCGGTCTGGGAGAGCTGATCGCGTGGTGCGGGGTGCGGTCGGCACTCGTCGAGGACCCGTTCTACGCGGGGCTCGGGGAGCTGGCGGAGATGGTGCCGTCCACTCCTGCCGACTCGTTCGCCACCCCCGCCGCATCACCCGGGCCGGTGCCCCCTCCCGCGCACCCGCCCCTCAGCCCGCACGATCTGCCGACGGCTCCGCCTGCGTACGGCTACGGGTACACCCCCACTCAGCAGGCCCGTCCTGCCCCTGGTGCCGGGCGGCGGAGGAAGCCGTGGCTGATCGCGGGAGCGACGGGGCTGGCCGTGGCGGCGGGGGCGGTCGCGGCGCTCACCCTGCTCCCGAGCAGGGGGGACGGCGCGAACAAGGAGGCTGACGGGGCGTCAGGCGTCGGAGCCACTTCGGTGGCGCCCACGACTGCGGGCGGCGACGAGTCGAAGCTGCAGCCGCCGGCCTATGTCGAGCAGACGAACCCCTCCCGCGACCTCTGGAAGGCTGATCCGCAGTCACAGGACGGGCAGGGAACGTGCAATCTGCCCGTGGAGGAGCGCAGCGAGCACTTCCAGGCGTCGGTCGCCGATGCGGACTCCGACGCTCCCTACACCTCGGGGAAGGGTCGGATCGGATTGCGGCTCACGTCCGCCGTCTCGACGCCCTACTACGTGACGGTGGCCGTGAAGTCCCCCCATGCGATCGACTCGGACACGGGCAAGCCCTTCGAAGGGGGACTGCAGGACAACCTGGACCTCGGATACACGAGCAGGCCCGTCGCGCTGGGAACCGAATGGGTGTACCTGACCTACCCGGACGACTTCCGGCAGATCGTGCGGGGCAAGAAGGCCGGCGACGCGATCCCTGTCGCGAACGACCCCGGTGACTGGACCGTGTTGTTCCTCCATGTCCGCGAGCCGCGGAAGTACGTCACCATCGACTGCCGCGGGTTCGTCTCGAAGTAGCGCACACGACACGGACAGGTTCGGAAAAGACCCGTAAACAGGGTTGCGGTGGGGGAGGGTTGAAGCGTGCGAAAAGTTTGGGTGGTCGGCGGAGCCGCGGTCGGGCTCGGGCTGAGCTTTGTGATGCTCCTCGTCATAGGGGTGTACGTCGTCGCAGGCAACCTCGTCAACGGCGTCGGCGCCGGGAGCGTCGGGCTCGCCAAGGGCGCCGTGCCGTCGGCCTATCAGACGCTCGTTCAGAAGTGGGGCAACCTCTGCCCGGCCCTCAACCCCGCCCTGCTGGCAGCCCAGCTGTACCAGGAGAGCGGTTGGGATCCGGACATCGTCAGCCATGCCGACGCCCGCGGCATCGCACAGTTCATCCCCAGCACCTGGGCCACGCACGGCGTCGACGGCGACGGCGACGGGGATCGCGACATCTGGGATCCGAATGACGCGATTCCATCGGCGGCCTCCTACGACTGCGACCTCGCCAAGTACGTCCGGCGAGTACCCGGGGACACCACGAACAACATGCTCGCCGCCTACAACGCGGGCCCTGACCGTGTCATCCGGGCGGGGGGCGTTCCCGCCATCCGCGAGACGCAGAACTACGTCAAGACGATTCGCACGCTCGAGAAGTCCTTTGCCGCTCCCGTTGCCCGGGTGGATCCCAGCAAGCAGGCTGCCGGGGCCATCTACTTTGCGCAGAAGAAGCTCGGCACGCCCTATCTGTGGGGTGGGAACGGCACCGCTGACCAGGGAGGACGGTTCGACTGCTCGGGGCTGACGAAGGCCGCCTACGAGAGCGTCGGGATCACCCTGCCCCGGGTCGCCAACGATCAGTACAACGCCGGGCCGCATCCGAAGCGGAGCGAGCTGCTGCCGGGGGACCTGGTGTTCTTCTCCACCGACCTCGGCAACTCGCGGGCCATCCACCACGTGGGGATCTACGTCGGCGGCGGGTACATGATCGACGCGCCCTACACCGGCGCCGTCATCCGCTTCGACCCCATCGACACCGCTGAGTACTTCGGTGCCACCCGGGTCACCGAAGATGGCGCGAAAGCGCTCCCGACGAGGGTGTGAGGAGGGCCGGAACCCCGGCTCTGAGCTGCGCGGATCTGTCTCTCTTCGATAACGTCTGAGTGATCATTCAGTGGAGAGTGGAACGTATCAACCGGGGCCGTGCGTTCCTGTTGAAGCGGGCGCATGCGAGGCGCGCCGAGCAGAACACGATGAAGGGGCCGCAGCACCATGGCTGGACTCGCCGAATCCGGGTCGAACCCCGACGTCGACCTGCTCTACGACATCAACGGGCTGGCCAAGGACGCCCCGCACTGGTTCGACCGCATCGTCGAATTCGTCGGTGAGTACGGGCTGTTGCTCGTCATGGTCCTGCTGATCGTGGGGTGCTGGTGGGGAGTGCGCCGCCGGCCGGGCGGAGCCGAGGAGGCCGCCTCCTCCGTGGCCGCGCTGGTGTGGGCGCCGCTCGCCGCCGCCGTCGCCGTGCTGGTGAACGTGCCGATAAGAGGGTTCGTCGAGCGGCCGCGGCCCTTCCGCGATCACCAGGGTCTCGAGGTGCTCGTCTCCGGCAAGACCGACTACTCGTTCGTGAGCGACCACGCCACGCTCACCATGGCCATGGCCGTGGGACTCTTCGTCGCCAACCGGAAGTTCGGGCTCGTCGGGATAGGGGTCGCCCTGCTCGAGGGGTTCTGCCGGGTCTACATGGGCGTGCACTACCCGACCGACGTGATCGGCGGGTTCGCGCTCGGCACCGCCGTGGCGCTGCTGCTGTCGCCGGTCGCCTCCATGCTGCTCACCCCGGTGCTGAGGGCTGTCGACCGGTCGCCCCGGATGGGCTGGCTGGTGCGCAGCCGGTCGGCCCGGGCGGGCGACCGGGAGGGGTTCGGCCGCGGCGCCCGGCACGAGGTCGCCGCGGAGGAGCGGGACCTCGCCGCCTGACGCCGTGTGCGTCGCCCCGGGCCTCAGAGGGCCTGGGGGTAGGTGAAGAAGCCGTTGGGGTCGTAGTGCTGCTTCAGCCGGGTCAGGCGGGGGAGCGCGTCGCCGTAGTAGGCCTTGCGCCAGTTCGTCAGGGTCGGGTCCGCGTAGTTCTGGTAGGCCGCGCCCGAGGCGTACGGGGCCATCGCCCGGTGGGCGGTGTTCAGCCAGGACTGCGCCGCCGTCCCCGCGGTGCCGGCCCGCCAGGACGCGATGTACTGGGCCAGCATGCGTGAGCGGCGGTGGACGAACGCGGTGGCCATCGGCGAGACCCGGTTGACCGCGCCGCCCAGCGCCGTGAGGGCGATGCTGCCCGAGCCGCCCTGCACTGACGTGATCTGCTTCAGCAGCGTCTGGATGCCCGCCGCCGAGAGCGAGACGTCGAAGAAGTCCGAGCGGGCCGCGTACGTCTCCCGGCCCAGCGCGCCCTGCGGGGAGCGGCCCGGCGTGGAGCCCGGCAGGTGGCACTGGGCGTCCGAGGCGAAGGACGAGCAGCCGGCGTAGATCTCCATCGCCGCCTCGTAGGTGCGCCGCCGCAGGGACACGTTCGTCGCGGGGGCGCCCACCCGGTCGGCGAGGCGGTCGACGGCGTTCTCGAGCTGGCCGTACGTGCCGATGCAGAACGCGGCGACGGAGATGGTGGGGGTGCCGCCGGGGGCGTTCGCCACGTGGAGGGAGGACCAGATCTCGTCGGGCTGGGCCGGGCCCCACTCCTGCCACGCCTTCACCACCGCGGCCGCCTTCGACCAGGGCCAGGTGAGGTATCCGGTCACCGCCTGGGGCGCGGGGTGGGTCTTGAACTCCAGCTCGGTGACGACGCCGAAGTTGCCGTTGCCCGCTCCGCGCAGGGCCCAGAAGAGGGCCGTGTTCCTCGTCGCGTCGGCGGTGAGCTGCTTGCCGTCCGCGGTGATGATCGTGGCGCGGGTGAGGCTGTCGCAGGTCAGGCCGTAGGCGCGGGAGACCACGCCGTGGCCGCCGCCCAGCACGAGGCCGGAGACGCCGACCGTCGGGCAGGAGCCCGCGGGGATCGTCACGCCCTTCGCCGTGAGGGCCCGGTAGACGTCGATCAGTTTGGAGCCCGCGCCGACCACGGCCGAACCGCCGCTCGCCCGGACCCGGTTCAGCTTGGAGACGTCGATGACCAGCCGGCCGTCGCCGGAGGACCAGCCGCCGTAGGAGTGGCCGCCGTTGCGGATCGCGGCCTTGATCCGGTGGGCGCGGGCGTAGGCCATGACCGTACGGATGTCGTCGGCGTGGGCGACGTAGGCCACCGCCGCCGGCTTGAGGCCGTCGAAGCGGGTGTTGTAGAGCTGGCGGGCCGCCGCCCAGGAGGCGTCGCCGGGGCGGACCAGCGTGCCGTCCAGGCCGCGGGCGAGGGCGGCCCAGTTGGCGGGGGCGGAGACGCTGGTGGTCGTGAGGGTCGTCCCGGCGGACCTGTCGCCGCCGGCGGTTTGGGGGGCGGCGCTCGCGCTGCCGTTGTTCGCCCTGCACGCGGTCACTGCCGCCGCGACCGCGGCCGTGCCGCCCGCGATGAACGTACGCCGTTCCATGATTCGTGCGCCTTCCGTCGGCCGCTGTCGGCTTCACAGAGCGAGACGGGGCCATGAGACCACAGGTTCCGCAGGCCGCCGGCGGTGACGGAACGGTGACGTCCGGCGGGTGGCCTTCCCGTCCGGAGGGCGGGGTCGGGGCAGGACCGGCCGAGCCGGCGGCCGGTCAGCCGTGGGCGTGGGTCTCCGCGTCCGACCTGGCCATGCTTCTCGCTCTGCGGGCCGGGCCGCGCCAGCCGCAGATGCAGCGGGCGAGGCAGAAACGGCCCTGTTCGACGGTCGTGGTGCGGTGTTCCCCGTCGGTGCGGGGCGAGGGCGAGCCGTCCTGCTGCGTCACATGGACAACGTTACCCAGCCGCGCGGCGGTCCGTCTTCGGTCCGGCCCGCGTGACGGCGGGCACCCGGCCGTCGTTAAGCGGAGCGACGGGGGGTCCGAGACGGACGTACCGGCTGGGGGTAGGCCATGGCGGAGCGGGGTCGGAGGAAGGCGGGCCGGGCGGTCCTGGCCGGGATCGTGGCCGGTGTCTGCGGCTGCGCCGCGGGGTGTTCCGCCGGCGGGGCCGCCGGCGAGGACGGGCGGGCCGCCGATCCCGTGCAGACGCTGCACCGGGCCGCGGACGCCCTCGTCGCGGCGGGTACGTCGAAGGCCCGTACGTCGATGGAGATGGCCACCGGCGGGACCCTGGTGACCATCCGCGGCCAGGGCGTCTACGACTACCGCAGGCAGCTCGGGCAGTTGAAGGTGCTGCTGCCGCAGGACCCCGCGGGGACCGTCGAGCACCGGCCGATCACCGAACTCCTCGCCCCCGGGGCCCTGTTCATGAAGAACCGGGGTGCCGGGGTGCCGGACGACAAGTGGGTGCGGGTGGCGACGGCGACCCTGTCCGACGGGAACCTGGTGACCGGCGGGGCCACCGACCCGTTCGCCGCGGCCGAGGTGCTGCGCGGGACGCGCACCGCGACGTACGTGGGGCGGACCGAGGTGGCCGGGACCGCGGTGCGGCACTACCGGGGCACCGCCGACCTGACGGCGGCCGCCGAGGACGCGTCGGTGGGCGGCCGGGAGGCGTTGCGGGCGGCGGCGAGGGGGTTCGCCACGGCTCGGGTGCCGTTCGACGTCTACCTCGACGACGAGGGGCGGATCCGCAAGATCCGGCACCGGTTCAGCTTCGTGAACGGACAGCGGAAGGAGGCCGTCGCCGTCGCCTCGACGACCCTGCTGTACGACTTCGGCGCTCCCGTCCAGGTGCGGCTGCCGGCCGCGCACGACATCTACGCCGGGCGGATCGCGGAGTAGCCGGCTCCGCCCGGACGAAGTGTTTTCGGCCACAGGGCGGTCGTAAGGACTAGCCCGTCCGTGCCATGCGCGCCGTGTGGACCGCTCCCTACTCTAGGAAGCCGGTGACGGCAGAGACGAGGTGATGCGCGTGGCTCCGGGCGGCGGCGGCACGGCAGTTCAGGACCTCGTGGCCCTCGCCGAGATCGAACTGTGCGGGGAGCTGATCATCGCGGCCTCGGCCGCCGGGGAGGAACGGCTCAGTCTGGAGAGCATCGACGAGGTGCTGCGGGTGGGCGAGGAGCGGGCCGGGAGGCAGGGCGGCTCGGGCTCAGGTGCGCAGTAGCCGGGCGATCGCCCTCGTCGCCTCTTCCACCTTCTCGTCGATCTCGTCGCCGCCCTTGAGGGCCGCGTCGGCGACGCAGTGCCGCAGGTGTTCCTCCAGGAGCTGCAGGGCGAAGGACTGCAGTGCCTTGGTGGAGGCGGACACCTGGGTGAGTATGTCGATGCAGTAGGTGTCCTCGTCCACCATGCGCTGCAGGCCGCGGATCTGGCCCTCGATGCGGCGCAGGCGCTTGAGGTGTTCGGCCTTCTGCTCGTGGTAGCCGTGGACGACTCCGGCCGGGTGCTCCGCCTGTTCCGGGTGTTCCGGGGCGGCGTGGGTGTGCGGGTCGGGGGCCCCGAGGGCTTCCGCGTCGGCCTCGGTGGTCGTCATCGTGCCCTCCAGCGGTCCGGCTCCAGACATATACCCCTACTGGGTATATCGTACCGAACTTCGGCGGGAGCGGGGTCCGGGCCGGGACGGTCCGGTCGCCCCCCTGCCGGGCGCTCCGGTCGATGGGCGACACTGGGGGGCGGCCCCATTAGCCGTGGCCGGATGATGCGCCTAGCATCAGCCTGACCGAAACCGATGCATCTTGAGGACCCCAACGTGCGCTTTCGTCTGACCCCCAGGGAGACGAGCTTCTACGACATGTTCGCCGCATCCGCGGACAACATCGTCACGGGCTCGAAACTCCTGATGGAACTGCTCGGGGCGGACCCCGCCGGCCGGGCCGAGATCGCAGAGCGCATGCGGGCCGCGGAACACGCAGGCGACGACGCGACGCACGCGATCTTCCACCAGCTGAACTCCTCGTTCATCACGCCGTTCGACCGCGAGGACATCTACAACCTCGCGTCCTCCCTCGACGACATCATGGACTTCATGGAGGAGGCCGTCGACCTGGTCGTCCTCTACAACGTCGAGGAACTGCCCAAGGGCGTCGAGCAGCAGATCGAGGTGCTGGCGCGGGCGGCCGAGCTGACGGCCGAGGCCATGCCGAACCTGCGGACCATGGAGAACCTCACCGAGTACTGGATCGAGGTCAACCGGCTCGAGAACCAGGCCGACCAGATCCACCGCAAGCTGCTCGCGCATCTCTTCAACGGCAAGTACGAGGCCATCGAGGTGCTCAAGCTGAAGCAGATCGTGGATGTGCTGGAGGAGGCCGCCGACGCCTTCGAGCACGTGGCCAACACGGTGGAGACCATCGCGGTCAAGGAGTCCTGAGCCCTTCATGGACACCTTCGCTCTGATCGTGACCATCGGCGTCGCGCTCGGATTCACCTACACCAACGGTTTTCACGACTCCGCGAACGCTATTGCCACGTCCGTTTCGACCCGGGCGCTGACGCCTCGGGCGGCACTGGCCATGGCCGCGGTGATGAACCTCGCCGGCGCGTTCCTCGGCAGCGGTGTCGCGCACACCGTCAGCAAGGGTCTGATCGAGACCCCCTCCGGTTCCACGGGCATGGCGATCCTGTTCTCCGCGCTGGTCGGGGCGATCGTGTGGAACCTCGTCACCTGGTACTT
This sequence comes from Streptomyces sp. NPDC020597, assembly GCF_044335095.1. Classification (NCBI taxonomy): domain Bacteria; kingdom Bacillati; phylum Actinomycetota; class Actinomycetes; order Kitasatosporales; family Streptomycetaceae; genus Streptomyces; species Streptomyces sp. NPDC020597. Next base: position 20,343 of record NZ_JBIRUL010000003.1, read on the forward strand.
CGGGCTGCCCTCGTCCTCGTCCCACGCGCTGTTCGGCGGGATGGTGGGCGCCGCGCTGGCGGGCGGCACGGCCGTCATCTGGTCCGGGGTGCTCGACAAGGTCGTCATTCCGATGTTCCTCTCGCCGGTGGTGGGACTCGTCGCCGGCTACCTGGTGATGACCGCCATCCTGTGGATGTTCCGGCGGGCCAATCCGCACAAGGCCAAGCGGGGTTTCCGCATAGCCCAGACGGTGTCCGCGGCCGCCATGGCGCTGGGCCACGGTCTGCAGGACGCGCAGAAGACGATGGGCATCGTGGTGATGGCGCTCGTCATCGGCGACGTCCAGAGCGCGGACGCCCCGATCCCGGTGTGGGTCAAGATCGCCTGTGCGGTGATGCTGTCGCTCGGGACGTACGCGGGCGGCTGGCGCATCATGCGCACGCTCGGGCGGAAGATCATCGAGCTGGACCCGCCGCAGGGCTTCGCCGCGGAGACGACCGGGGCGTCGATCATGTTCACCACGGCGTTCCTGTTCAAGGCGCCGATCTCCACCACGCATGTGATCACCTCGGCGATCATGGGCGTGGGGGCGACGAAGCGGATCAACGCCGTGCGCTGGGGAGTCGCCAAGAACATCGTGCTGGGCTGGTTCATCACGATGCCGGCGGCGGCGATCGTCGCCGCGTGCGCCTTCTGGCTCGTGGACCTGGCTTTCCTGTAGGCGCTGTCGCGTTGTCCGCACGGCAGGGAAAGGGCCCGCCCCCGGGAGCAGGGGCGGGCCCTTTCGTGTGCCTCGCGGTGGCACCGCCATGCAGCACCGCGAGGGGTCCGGTCAGCCGAAGCGGCCCGAGATGTAGTCCTCGGTGGCCTGCACCGACGGGTTGGAGAAGATGCGCTCGGTGTCGTCCAGCTCGATCAGCTTGCCGGGCTGGCCGACCGCGGCCAGGTTGAAGAAGGCCGTGCGGTCGGAGACGCGCGCCGCCTGCTGCATGTTGTGCGTCACGATGACGATCGTGAAGCGTTCCTTCAGCTCGCCGATCAGGTCCTCGATGGCGAGCGTCGAGATGGGGTCGAGGGCCGAGCAGGGCTCGTCCATCAGCAGGACCTTCGGCTCCACCGCGATGGCGCGGGCGATGCACAGACGCTGCTGCTGGCCGCCCGACAGGCCCGAGCCCGGCTTGTTCAGGCGGTCCTTGACCTCGTTCCACAGGTTGGCGCCCTGAAGGGACTTCTCGACGATGTCGGCCAGTTCGCTCTTCCTGTACGAGCCGTTCAGCCGCAGGCCGGCCGCCACGTTGTCGAAGATCGACATGGTGGGGAACGGGTTCGGGCGCTGGAAGACCATGCCGACCTCGCGGCGGACCGCGACCGGGTCCACGCCCGCGCCGTACAGGTCCTCGTCGTCCAGCAGCACCTTGCCCTCGACCCGGCCGCCCGACGTCACCTCGTGCATGCGGTTCAGCGTGCGCAGGAACGTGGACTTGCCGCAGCCGGAGGGGCCGATGAAGGCGGTCACCGAGCGCGGCTCCACGGTCATCGAGATGTCGTCGATCGCCTTGTGGGATCCGTAGTAGGCGGTCAGCCCGCTGACGTCGATTCGCTTGGCCATGTCTTCCACTTCACTTCCGGTCGTATGGATCAGTCGCTGTATGGCCGCTTCAGCGACCCGGCAACGCGGCGGCAGCCGCGCGGTGTCAGCGTGGGGCCTTCCAGCGGGCGATGCCGCGGGCCACCAGGTTGAGGATCATCACGAAGGCGATCAGCGTGAGCGACGCCGCCCAGGCGCGGTCGTAGGCCGCGGTCGAACCCGCGCTCTGCGCGTACTGCTGGTAGATGTACAGCGGCAGTGACGCCTGCGCGCCCTCGAAGGGGTTGGCGTTGATGAACGGGTTGCCGAAGACCAGCAGCAGCACGGGGGCCGTCTCGCCCGCGATACGCGCGATCGCCAGCATCACGCCCGTGATGATGCCTCCGATGGACGTCGGGACGACCACCTTGAGGATCGTGCGCCACTTGGGGACGCCCAGGGCCAGCGAGGCCTCGCGCAGCTCGTTCGGGACGAGCTTCAGCATCTCCTCCGTCGAGCGCACGACCACCGGCATCATCAGGATCGCCAGGGCGAGGGAGCCCGCGAAGCCGAAGGGCTGCAGGTCGAGCATCAGCATCAGGCTGAGGATGAACAGGCCCGCCACGATGGAGGGGATGCCGGTCATGACGTCGACGAAGAACGTGACCGCCTTCGCGAGGCCGCCCCGGCCGTACTCGACCAGGTAGATCGCGGTCAGGATGCCGACGGGGGCGCCGATCGCCGTGGCGAGGCCCACCTGCTCCAGGCTGCCGAGGATCGCGTGGTAGATGCCGCCGCCGGGCTCGCTGTCCGCGACGACGCCCATCGAGTGGGTCAGGAAGTAGACGTCCAGGACCTTCACGCCGCGCGCGATCGTCGTCCACAGGAGGGAGACCAGCGGGACCACGGCCAGCAGGAACGCCACCCAGACCAGGCTCGTCGCCACCCGGTCCTTCGCCTGGCGGCGGCCCTCCACCTTCGCGGCGACGCCGTAGGTCGCGAGGACGAAGAGGAGGCCGGCGATCAGGCCCCACTGGACCTTGCTGTCCAGGCCGCCGACGACGCCGACGCCGACGGCGAGGACGAGGGATCCCCCGGCGATGGCCCAGGGCGACCACTTCGGCAGGCTCGCGCCGCGGAGCGTGCCCGGGGACTTGTCGGCTACTGCGCTTGCGTGGCTCATGCGTTGGCCCCCGAGTACTCCTTGCGGCGGGCGATGATCATGCGCGCCGCGCCGTTGACCAGCAGGGTGATGACGAACAGGACCAGGCCGGAGGCGATGAGCGCGTCACGGCCGAACTCCGTCGCCTCGTTGAACTTGCTGGCGATGTTCTGGGCGAAGGTGCCGCCGCCGGGGTTCAGCAGGCTGGCGTGGATGTCGAAGTCGGGGGAGAGGACCGTGGCCACGGCCATCGTCTCGCCGAGCGCGCGGCCGAGGCCGAGCATCGAGGCCGAGATGACTCCGGAGCGGCCGAAGGGGATCACCGCCATGCGGATGACCTCCCAGCGGGTGGCGCCCAGCGCCAGGGCCGCCTCCTCGTGCATCTGCGGGACCTGGCGGAAGACCTCGCGGCTGACGTTGGTGATGACCGGAAGGATCATCACGGCCAGCAGGATGCCCACCGTGAGCATCGAGCGCGGGGCCCCCTGGTCCCAGGAGAAGACTCCGGTCCAGCCCAGGTAGTGGTCCAGCCAGCCGAACAGGCCGTCCATGTGCGGCACGAGGACCAGCGCGCCCCAGAGGCCGTACACGATGGACGGGACGGCGGCGAGCAGGTCGATCACGTACGCGACGGGGCCGCTCATGCGGCGCGGGGCGTAGTGCGTGATGAACAGGGCGATCGCGACGGCGATCGGGACCGCGATGACCATCGCGATGACCGACGAGACCACCGTGCCGAACGCGAGGACCGCGATGCCGAACTTCGGCGGCAGGAGGCTGGTGTTCCACTCGAACGCCGTCAGGAAGTTGGCCTCGTCCTTGCTGATGGCGAGGCTCGCGCGGTAGGCGAGGAACACCGCGATCGCGGCCATGATCGCCAGCAGGAAGATGCCCGAACCGCGCGAGAGGGCCAGGAAGATCCTGTCCCCGGGCCGGGTCGCGCCGCGGGCCGCGCGCTTCTCCTCGGTCGTCGCGGGGGGCGGGCCCGCGGAGTTCGCGGAGAGGGCCGGCGAGTCCTGCGCGGCCGTGGGGCGTGGAGTGTCTTCGGTGTTCGACTTCTGCGTTTCTATGTCCATGGGGGTCTCCGGTCTGCGGAGCCGCCTGCTGGTGTGGGCGGCTCGGGTGGGGCCGGATCGCGGGCGGCGGCCCCTGGCGGCGGTGCACCGGACGGGTGCGGTCCGGACCGGGTCGCCCCCGGCGCCGGACCGCACCGCTCAGATCAGCTCAGGCCCTCGATGGTGGTGCGGACCTTGGCGATGATGGCGTCGGGGATCGGCGCGTAGTCGATGCCCGAGAGGATGCCCTGACCGTCCTGGCTGGCGATGTAGCGCAGGAACGCCTTGGTGGCGGGCAGGGTGTCGGCCTTGTTGCCCTTGTCGCAGGCGATCTCGTACGTCACCAGGGTGAGCGGGTAGGCGCCGTCGGCCTTGGTGTTGTAGTCCAGCTTCAGCGACAGGTCGCTGCCGGTGCCGACGACCTGCGCGGCGGCGACGGCCTTGGTGGCGCCGTCCGAGGAGGGCTTGACCGGGGCCGCGGCGCCGGTGTTGACGGCGACGGTGCCGAGGCCGTCCTTGGCGTAGGACAGCTCCATGTAGCCGATCGCGCCGTTGGTCTGCTTGACGCCCTGCGCGACACCAGAGGAGCCGGCCGCGGCCTGGCCGCCCTTGGCCTGCCAGGCCTTGCCGCCGGAGTACTTCCAGTCGTTCGGGGCGGCGGCGATCAGGTACTTGGTGAAGTTGTCCGTGGTGCCGGACTCGTCGGAGCGGTGGTACGGCTGGATCTTCAGGTCGGGAAGCTTCGCGCCGGGGTTCAGCTTGGCGATCGCGGCGTCGTTCCAGTTGGTGATCTTGCCGTCGAAGATCTTGGCGATCGTGGAGGCGTCGAGGACCAGGTTGTCCACGCCGGAGACGTTGTAGGCGACGGCGATCGGGCCGGCCACCATCGGCAGGTCGATGCCCTGGCCGCCCTTGCAGACGGACTTGGAGGCGGCGACGGCGTCGGGCTTCAGCGCGGAGTCCGAACCGGCGAAGGCGACCTGGCCCTGGGTGAACGCGGTGACGCCCGCGCCGGAGCCGGAGCCCTTGTAGTTGACCTGGACGCCGGAGCAGGCCTGAGTGAAGTTCTTCACCCAGGCGTCGATCGCGTTCTTCTGCGCGGAGGAGCCGTCGGCGAGCAGCTGGCCCTTGGCGTCGTCGCACTTGATCGAACCGGCGGCCGCGGTCGCGGAGGACTTGCCGCCGTCGGCCTTGGTGCCGGTGTCGTCGGAGCCGCACGCCGTGAGGGCCAGGGCGCCGGAGACGGCGAGAGCACCGAGGGAGAGAGCCCGCCGGTTCATGCGCTGAAGCTTCACTTGAGGAAGGTCCTTCCAGGAGCCGCCGTCCTGAATCCGGCGGCGTGCGGTGGGTGCGAAGTCTGTTTGGTGCGGACGCGTCCCGTTGGTCGCGTGCCGCACCGGGTAAGGCTGAAATTAGGCAGATCAGGTGAAGGCGCTCACGGACGGGAGTGAACGGGGGGTGAACCCCTGGGGACGGTGCGGTGAGGTCACGGAAAGCTCACGCCGAGGACACGGAGCGGTACCGGCGCGGGGTGGGGCGGGAGCGGGGCGTGGGCTGTCCAAACCTCGCGAATCAGCCGTCGGCCGTCGGCCCCCGCACCCTTATGCCAGGTGCAGGACCTGCAGCAGCGCGTCCACGAGGGTGCGGTCCCTCGGCTGGGTGAGCCGCAGGCGGGCGGCGGGCGGCGGCAGCCAGAGGAGACGGTCGACCTCGTCGTTCGGGGTGAAGGCCCCGGAGACGGCCTCCGCCGCCCAGTAGCGGACCCGCTTCGGGCGGCCGTTCGCCTCGTAGTCCACGGTCGGCAGGGGCGCACCGGGGTCGGCCCGGTGGCCGGTCTCCTCCTCGACCTCGCGCAAAGCGCCCGCGAGCGGGTCCTCGTCGCGTTTCAGCTTGCCTTTCGGGTGCGACCAGTCGTCGTACTTGGGGCGATGGACGAGACACACCTCCAGACCGTCGTCCGTCGGCGCGCGACGCCACAGCACGCAGCCGGCCGCCTGGACGGTGGTGGCGTCGAGGGCGTCGAAGGCGTCGAGGGCGTCGGGGGCTTCGTCGGGGTTCCTCGCCGTGCTCACCGGTACTCACCGCCTGTCGGGTAGGGGTGCGTGGTCTGGTCGGTCAGGTCGTCGTGACGGGTGGTCGCTGCCAGCAGCGCTGGAACGCGTACCGTGCCGCCTCCACCTCGTGCCGCTGGTCCGCGTGCAGCACGCCGAGCGCGTACGCCGTCGCGGGCGCGATCCGGGGCGTCCTGGCCGCCTGCGCCGCGGCGGCTGCCGCCTCCGCGGCGTCCCGGTGCCGGTCCAGGGCGGCGCCGGCGGTCACCAGGCGGACGTCGTCCTGTGGAGCGTCCGGGCCTTCCAGGACCTCGCACGCGTACCGGTGCAGACGCAGCAGGAGGCGGACGTGGTGCCAGGGCGCGTCCTGCGGGTGCGGGGCCTCGTCCGCGGAGAGGCCGTGCATCAGGGCCTCCGCGTTGTAGGGGCTGCCCGCGGTGACCAGCGGCAGCGCGGCGACGGCGTCGGCGAGGCGCTGCTCGGCGGCGGCGGCGAAGGGGCGCAGGTCGGCGGCGGAGGCGGCCGGGGTGAGGGGGACCTCGCTGGCGAGGACGGCGGCCCTGTCCGCCACGGCGTGGAAGCGGGAGGAGCCGAGGGCCTGGAGGGCGGTCGAGTGGGCGCGGGTGCGGGCGAGGGTGAGCTGACGGTCCAGAAGGGCGCCGGCCTTCGCCGCACCGACGGTGAGGTGGCCGCGGTCGGGGGCCGCGGCGGCCGACGCGGGCGTGTGGTGCGCGGCGGCGGGACGGGCGGCGGCGCGGGGAGCCGTGCCGGGACGGGAGGCGGTGTCGGCGGCGTCGGCGAGCGAGGCGGTCGCGCTGCGGGAGGCGGTCGCGCTGCGGGCGCCGGCGCCGGCCGGGACGGCGGTGAGGGTCCCGGCCTGCGCGCCTCCCGCACCGCGCGCGGTCCGGGCGCCGGTCGCGGTCCGGGCGTCGGTCGCGCCGGCCGTGGGAGGAGGGGGGTCGGGCAGGGCGGGGGCCACGGGTGCGGCCGGGGTGCCCGGTGTGCCCGGGGCGGCCGGCGCCGGCGCGCCCGGCGTGACGTCGGGACCGGCGATGACCGCGCCGCCGGAGCCGGTGCCGGTACCCGTGCCGGTGCCGGTGCCCGTGCCGGTGCCGGCACCGCCCGTGCCCGCCGCCCGGTGAGCGTTGCGCACCGGTGCGGACGACGCGGGCGGCGGCACCAGCACCGCCGAGGGCTGCGGGGCCGCGCCGGACAGGCGGTTCAGGGCGAGCAGCAGGCGCTCCAGGCGGGCGCCGTAGGCGTGCTCCAGGGCCAACGTGGCGGACAGCCAGGACAGTTCGGACCGGAGCGCCTCCGACCATTCGGCGTCGAGGAGGGGGCGGAAGGTGCGCAGACTGCCGCTGATGCGGCGGGCCGAACGGCGCAGGGCGCGCGCCGCGTCGTCCCGTTCCTCCGCGCCGCTCGCCGGGGAGTGCGACGTGCCGTGCGACGCCGCGCTCCCCGCCTCGCGGTGCTGGCGCAGCGCGCGGAGGAACTCCGTGGCCTGGGCCCGCAGGTAGCCGTCGAGGGCGTCCCCGGTGGTGACGGGCCCGGCCGCGCAGGCCGTCAGATCATGGTGTCGCTGTGCCACGCCGGCGCCTCCGGGCGTCTATGAGCATCTCCTGGACGTTGCGCAGGGGGCCGCCTTCCGCGTCGGTCGCGTGCCGGGTCCACTCGCCGTCGGGACCGAGGTGCCAGGACGCGGTGGCGTCGGACATGCCCGTCTCCAGGAACCGGTTCAAAGTCGCCCGGTGCGCGGGGTCGGTGACCCTGACCAGGGCCTCGATACGGCGGTCGAGGTTGCGGTGCATCATGTCGGCGCTGCCGATCCACACCTCGGGCTCCCCGCCGTTGCCGAAGCCGAAGACGCGGGAGTGCTCGAGGAAGCGGCCGAGGATGGAGCGGACCCGGATGTTGTCCGACAGGCCCGGCACGCCCGGGCGCACCGCGCAGATGCCGCGCACCCAGACGTCGACCGGCACGCCCGCCTGCGACGCCCGGTAGAGGGAGTCGATGAGCGCTTCGTCGACGATGGAGTTGACCTTGATGCGCACGTGCGCGGGCCGTCCGGCGCGGTGGTGCTGGATCTCCTTGTCGACCCGGGAGATCAGTCCGTCGCGCAACGACTTGGGGGCGACGAGCAGGCGGCGGTACGTCTCGCGGCGGGAGTAGCCGGACAGCCGGTTGAAGAGGTCGGAGAGGTCCGCGCCGACCTGCGGGTCGGCGGTGAGCAGGCCGAGGTCCTCGTAGAGCCGGGCCGTCTTCGGGTGGTAGTTGCCCGTGCCGACGTGGCAGTAGCGCCGCAGCGTCTCGCCCTCCTGGCGGACCACCAGCGACAGCTTGCAGTGGGTCTTCAGGCCGACGAGGCCGTAGACGACATGGCAGCCTGCCTCCTCCAGCTTGCGCGCCCACTTGATGTTGGCGTGCTCGTCGAAGCGGGCCTTGATCTCGACCAGGACGAGGACCTGCTTGCCGGACTCGGCGGCCTCGATGAGCGCGTCGACTATCGGGGAGTCGCCCGAGGTCCGGTACAGGGTCTGCTTGATGGCGAGGACCTCCGGGTCCGCCGCCGCCTGCTCCAGGAACGCCTGCACGGACGTCGAGAAGGAGTCGTACGGGTGGTGCAGCAGGACGTCCCGGCTGCGCAGGGCCGCGAAGATGTCCGGCGGGGACGCGGACTCGACCTCGGCGAGGTCGCGGTGGGTGCCGGCGATGAACTTCTTGTACTTCAGCTCGGACCGGTCGAGGCCGCTGATGCGGAAGAGACCCGTGAGGTCGAGCGGGCCCGGCAGCGGGTAGACCTCGGCCTCGCTGATCTTCAGCTCGCGCACCAGCAGGTCGAGCACCTCGCGGTCGATGGACTCCTCGACCTCCAGGCGCACCGGCGGCCCGAAGCGGCGTCGCATGAGCTCCTTCTCCAGGGCCTGGAGCAGGTTCTCGGCGTCGTCCTCCTCGACCTCGAGGTCCTCGTTGCGGGTGAGCCGGAAGGCGTGGTGCTCCAGCACCTCCATGCCCGGGAACAGTTCCTCGAGGTGGGCGCCGATGACGTCCTCGATGGGGACGTACCGGCCCGGCGAGCTCTCCAGGAAGCGGGACAGCAGTGGCGGCACCTTGACGCGCGCGAAGTGCTTGTGGCCGCTGACCGGGTTGCGCACGACGACCGCGAGGTTGAGCGAGAGACCCGAGATGTACGGGAAGGGGTGCGCGGGGTCCACGGCGAGGGGTGTGAGGACCGGGAAGATCTGGTGCCGGAAGAGGGTGAAGAGGCGGGCCTGCTCCTTCTCCGTCAGCTCGTTCCAGCGGACCAGGTGGATGCCCTCCTCCGCGAGGGCGGGGGCGATGTCCTCGTGGTAGGTCGCGGCGTGCCGGGCCATGAGCTCACGCGAGCGGGCCCAGATCATCTCCAGCACCTCGCGGGGCTGGAGGCCGGAGGCGGAGCGGGTGGCGACGCCGGTCGCGATGCGGCGCTTCAGTCCGGCCACCCGGACCATGAAGAACTCGTCCAGGTTGCTGGCGAAGATGGCCAGGAAGTTCGCCCGCTCGAGCAGGGGCGTGTCGGGGTCCTCGGCGAGTTCCAGGACCCGTTCGTTGAACGCGAGCCAGCTGCGCTCCCGGTCGAGGAATCGACCTTGCGGCAGCTGAGGGCCGTCGTACGGGGCCTCCTCGTAGGTGTCGAGGTCGGCGTCGATGTCGGGCTCCAGATCGGAGACGACGGCAGCCACGGTGTGCGGGCGGTGCGCGGCTATGGAGCCCACGGAGGGCTGCGCGTGCTGGACCTCGGCCTGGGTGTCTGACTGGCTCATGGACCCATTCTTCCGCGCGAACAGCGAGACAGGCGCGTCGGAATGTGCGGGTGGGATCGCGGCGGAGCCTCCGTGGGGCTGATTTCCCTCGGGAGGCGGCGAAGGCTCGGGCACGGCGGGCTTCATTCGCAGAGCGTTGCAAGGTCGTCTTAACCGACGGTTACGGCGACATGGCGTGCGGGATATCGGGGGGCGGCCCGCGAGAGTCGAAAGCGTTCGAATGATGTTCGAACGAGTGGGTGGTGAACGGGAGAACGGGAGTGGGGCGTGGTGCACGGAAAATCGTGCGTCGGAACGTGAACCGATCGGCGGGGCCGATCCGATGAGGTGTTGTGAGCGAGACGAGAAGCGACGGGGAGCTGCTGCGGGCCATCGCGGCGGACCGGGACCGTCCTGCCTTCGAGGAGCTGTACCGGCGGTACGCGCCCTGGCTGACCGCGCGCATGCGCGGCCGCTGCGCCGACGCGGGGATAGTCGACGACGTCGTCCAGGAGACGTTCCTCGCGGTGTGGCGCGGCACCGCCCGCCATCGCGAGGAGGGCTTCTCCGGCGACGCCGCCGGCTGGCTGTGGCGCATCGCCGCACGCCGGCTGGTCGACGCCGTGCGCGGCGACGGGGCGCGCGGCAGGCTGCGCCAGGCGCTGTCCCGGCTGCGTCACCGGGACGAGGCCTCGGCGGAGGAACGCGTGCTCGCGGGGGTGGAGCACGGGGACCTCGCCGGGGCCCTCACCCGCCTCTCGCCGGAGCTGAGGGCCGTCCTGCAGGCGACCGTCATCGACGGGCTCACCACCCGGGAGGCGGCCGTTCTGCTCGGCATCCCGCCCGGCACCGTCAAGACGCGGGCCCTGCGCGCCCGCAAGCACCTGCGGGAGGCGCTGGCATGAGGCGGTACGTCCGCGGAAGAGACCCGCGCGCCCGCGTGGGCGACGCACGGCAGCCGAGGGAGGCACGGGCATGACGTGGCACGTGGCAGAAGAGGATCTGCGCGCCTACGCGCAGGGCGAGCTTTCCCCGCCGCTGCTGTGGTCGGCCGACGCCCATCTGACCGGATGCGCCGAGTGCCGGGCCCGGCTGGCGGAGGCCGCCGACCCGGTCGCGCTGGACGCCGCATGGGCACGACTGGACGCCGAGCTGGACGCGCCGCGGCCCAGCCTGCTCGAGCGGATGCTGGTGCGGCTCGGCGTGGCCGACCACACCGCGCGGCTGCTCGCGGCGACCCCGGTGCTGCGCGGCTCCTGGCTGCTGTCGGTGCTGTTCCTGCTCGTCATGACGGTGCTGGCGGTGCGCCTCGCGGACCAGCCCGCACTGTTCCTGGCGCTGGCCCCGCTCCTCCCGCTCGCCGGGGTCGCGCTGTCGTACGGACCGTCCCTCGACCCGACCTACGAGATGGCCGTCGTCGCCCCGACACACGGCTTCCGGCTGCTCATGATCCGTACGGTCGCGGTGCTCACGGCGGGCCTGGCGTGCAACGGCCTGGCCACGCTGGCGCTGCCGGGATACGGGCTGCTGGCCCTGGCGTGGCTGCTGCCCGCGTTCGCCCTCACCGCGACCGGCCTCGCGCTGACCGCCCGGCTGGGGCCGGTTCTCGGGCCCTCCCTGGTCGGCGTGGCCTGGGTGACGGTGCTGGCGGTGGCCGGCGTCCGGACGCCGCCGCACGACACGCTCGCCCCGTTCACCGCGGCGGGCCAGGGCGCCGCGGCCACGGTGGCGGTCCTCGCCGGTCTGCTGCTGCACCGGGCCCGCGACCGCTTCGACACCCGTCCCCTCGGCGGCTTCCCGGCCGACGGCGCCGGATGACCCGGCCCCCGTCCCGCCGAGCCCGCCCCCGACCTCCCACCGGATCTCCAGGAGACCCCGCATGACCACCACGCCCACCCCGGGCCCCGCCTTCGGGCCCGCCACCGTGACGGCCGTCGACCTGTCCCTGCGCTTCGGGGGGACCCGCGCCCTGGACGGCGTCTCGCTGCGGCTGGGCCGTGGCGTCACCGGACTGCTCGGGCCCAACGGGGCGGGGAAGACGACCCTGTTGCGGGTGCTGGCGACGGCGGTGCCGCCGGACGGCGGGCGGTTCACCGCCCTCGGCCACGACCCCGGCACCGCGTCCGGCCGCCTCGCCCTGCGCCGCACGCTCGGCTATCTGCCCCAGAACCCCGGCTTCCACCCGGACTTCACGGCCTTCGACTTCGTCGACTACGTGGCGATCCTGAAGGAGCTCACCGACCGCGCCGCCCGGCTCCGCGAGGTGCGCCGCGTGCTGGACGCCGTCGATCTCTCCGACGTGCGCGGCAGGCGTCTCAAGCGGCTCTCCGGAGGCATGCGGCAGCGCGTCGCCCTGGCCGCCGCACTCCTCGGCGAACCCGGCTTCCTCGTGCTGGACGAACCGACCGTCGGTCTCGACCCCGAACAGCGCATGCGCTTTCGCGAGCTGATCGCCCAGGCCGGAGAGGGCCGCACCGTCCTGCTGTCCACCCATCAGACCGAGGACGTGGCGATGCTCTGCCACCGGGTGATCGTCCTGGCCGGCGGGCGGGTCCGTTTCGAGGGCACCCCGGCCGAGCTGACCGCCCTTGCCGCCGGCCGGGTCTGGAGCGGCGCCCGCCGCGACCCGGGCGCGCTGGCCGGCTGGCGCACCGGCGCCGGCACGTTCCGCAACGTCGGCGAACCACCCGAGGGGGCCGACCTCGTCGAACCCACCCTCGAGGACGGCTACCTGCTCGTCCTCGACGGCGAGAGCGCGGAGGCGACGGCATGAGCGCCACGACCGCGACGCTGGACGACCCCGGCCGTACGCTCGCCGAGCCGCCGCGCGAGGCCCGCCGCACCCGGGCCGTCCTCGGCCTCGCGCGCTTCGAGGCCCGAGAACTGCTCTTCCAGGTCCCAGTGCTGGTGTTCTTCGCCCTGTACGTCGGCCTCGTCGCCCTGCGGCTGATGAGCAGGGACGGCATGGACGCCTACCCGGTCCTCAACGTGGTCGACCGGCGCAGCCAGGGGGCGCCGCTGCTGTTCGCGGTCGCCCTGCTCGTCTGCGTCAACGCGGCCGCGCTGCGCTCGCGCAAGCACGGCACGGTGCAGCAGTTCGGCGTCCTGGCCATGGAGCCGTGGCGGCGTGTCCTCGCGCATCTGCTGTCCGTGGTGCCGTACGCGGCGCTCACCGCGCTCGTCGTCGCGGTCGAGTTCGGATGGGAGGCGCACAAGCCCGGCGCCATCGGGCAGGGTTCGCTCGGAGAGCTCGCCGTCGGCCCGCTGACCGTGCTGTTCGCCGGCGTCGTCGGGGTGCTGCTGGCCCGGCTGCTGCCCTCGTCGTTCGTCCCGCTGCTGTTCGTCATCGCCTTCTACGTCGTCGCGCTCCTCGCCTCGGCGATCGGCGCCGAGGGCAGGCCGGCGGGCTGGCTCTCGCCGGTCGTCTTCCTCGCCGAGACGGGCGGCGATCCGGTTCCCTCCGATCTGCTGGGCCGCCCCGCCGGCTGGCACGCGCTGTACGTGACCGCGCTGTGCGTCCTGCTGGCCTGCGCGGCGCTGCTGCAGTCCGGCGGCCGCACCCGGGCCGTCAAGGCGGCGACGGCACTCGCGCTGGCGGCTGTGGTGACCGCCGCGATCGGCCAGTCCTCGCAGGACACGGCGGCCCTGGCCGCGGCGCGCAGGACGGCCTCCGACGCCCCGCAGAAGGTCCAGTCGTGCGCGACCGTCGAGGGCTCGCGGTACTGCGCGTTCGCCGAGTGGAGCGGGGTGCGGTCCGAGTGGGCCGGCGTCGTCGAGCGGGTCCGCTCGCTCGCGGGGGGCGAAGCGGCGACCGCCTCCCTGACGGTCCGCCAGCACATCGACGCCCGGGACGGAGTGGAGGTCGACGCCGCCCTCACGCCCTCCACCGTGCCCGGCCAGGTCACGATCGGCACCCGCTGGGGCGGCAACCGCGTCCCGGAGTTCGCCGTCGGCGTCGCCACCGTCCTGGTGGCGGGCACCGAGGCGGCGACGGAGAAGGAGATGTGCCGCGACGCCCGTCCGGTCACGATCATGTGGCTGGTCCTGGGCGCCGACCCGACGCCGTCGGACACCTTCCGGCGTGTGCGTCTGAGCGACAGCACGGAGGGCTCGGGCCTGGTCCTCGCGCCGACGAACGGACTGAGCATGACGGCGGCGCAGTCGACGGTGGTCCGCGAACTCCTGGCGCGTCCGCGCGCCGAGGTGACCGCCCGGGTCAAGGCCCACTGGGCGGAACTGACGTCCACGGCGACGTCCCCGGCCGAGGCGGCGAGGCTGCTGGGCGTCGCGGCGCCGCAGGAGACGGAGGGGCAGTCGTGCGAGGAGTGACGATGCGCGCCCTGGCGGTGCCGGTGTGGCGCAGCCTCCCCTGGCGGGCGCTGATCGCGGCGGGCGGGCTGGGCCTGCTGCTGGCGAGCACCGCACGCCTGCCCGACCGGGCGCCGGATCCCGAACTGGGCCGGCTGGTGCTGCGCCTCACGGCGCTCACCGGCGCCCTCGGCCTGGCCTTCCTGCTGGACGACCCGGCCCGGCGCACGACCGCGGCGACGCCGGTGGGCCGGGCCTCCCGGGCCGCCCTGCGCCTGGCGCTGGCCGCTCCCGTCGCGGCCCTGTGGTGGACGGCGGCCGTGCTCCTGGTGCCGGCCCCGACCCGCCCGGACCTGCCCCCAGCCACCGTCGAAGCCGCGGCGACGGCGTGCGCGGCGCTCGCCCTGGCCACCCTCGCCGTCCGTTTCACACAGGCGGCGGAGGTGGGCAGGTCGGCGGCAGTCCGGCTGGGAGCGGCCGCCGGGGTGGCGCTCCTGGTCCCCGACCGCTGGGGTCTGCTGGGCACACCGGCCGACCCCTGGTGGCAGGCGACGCAGCTCCGATGGGCGGCCGTGCTGGCGCTGGCCCTGACGCTGTGCGCGACGGGAACCCGGGAGCCGCTCCGGCGACGGTCCCGAAGACCGGTCCGGCGGCCCGCACCCACCGGCTGAGACGGGACCGGACCGGCACCGAAGCGGCGCCCCGGGGTGGCGGACACCGGGTGCGGACATGCAGGGCGCGTCCCGCTCGGTCTTCGCCCGCGAGCCGGGGAAGGGGTCACGTCTCGGTGCGGTACATCAGGTCCGTCTCATGGGTGAGGAAGCCCAGTCGCTCGTAGACCGACACCGCCGCCTTGTTGTCGGCGTCGACGTACAGCATCGCGGTCGGCAGACCCTGTGCGGCGAGATGCCGCAGGCCGATCGTGGTGAGGGCCTTGCCGAGGCCGCCGCCCTGCGCGCCGGGGGCCACACCGAGGACGTACACCTCGCCGAGCTGCTCCTGGGCGTGGACCTTCGTCCAGTGGAACCCGACGAGCGTGTCGCCGCGGAAGGCGAGGAAGAACCCGGCCGGGTCGAACCAGGGCTCGGCCCGGCGGTCGTCGAGGTCGCGTTGGGTGAGGGAGCCCTGCTCGGGATGGTGGGCGAAGGAGGCGGCGTTGACGGCGAGCCAGGCGGAGTCGTCCCGTCCGGGCACGAAGGCACGGACCGTCACGCCGGCGGGCAGCACCGGGTCGGGCAGCTCCAGGTCGGTCAACGACCGCCGCATCTGACGCAGTTCGCGGAACAGGGTGAGGCCGAGGACCTGGGCGAGGTGGCGGGCCGCGGAGTGGCCGCCGTGGGCCCACACCCGAAGCCGCTTGCCGGAGGCGGCGAGCAGGGCGGAGCCGAGCGCGCGCCCGTGGCCGTGGCCGCGGTGCGAGGGGTGCACGACCAGTTCGGCGGCGGGGGCCTCGACGGGGTCGGTGTCCTCCAGCTGGGCGTAGCCGACGAGTTCGTCCCCGACCGTCAGGAGGAGGTGGGAGACACCCTCGCGAGGTCCTCCGCGCAGCTGCAGCCGTCCCTGTTCGGACACCGCCTGCTGGCCGTCCGACCGGGCGGCCTCGGCGAGCAGGGCGAGGACTGCCTCGGTCTGTCCGGGGGAGAGCGCGGAGTGGGTCTCGATGGATCGGGAGCCGGGGAGCCGTGCGGTGTCGTCGCTGGTCATGCGTCGAGGGTAAAGGGCGGTTGCCGCAAACCGGGGGCAAAGGACAGGGCAAGGGGAAACCAGGTTGTAACCACGAACCCCCTGTCGCGCTACGCGCGTTGACCTTAGGCTGCGCCGGACGGGAGCCACCGCATTCCAGCCGATCCACAGGGGGGCGCATGCCAGCCACTTCCCAGCCGCAGCCGAGCGACAGACGCGGCCGCCGCCGTACGTACCGTCTTGTCGCGGCCTCCGCCGTTCTCGCCACCGCGGGCGCCCTCGCCGCCGCGCTTCCGGCGGACGCTCACGAGGGCAAGCACTCCAAGCCGCGGCCCAGCCGCTACCAGGACGTGCAGCTGCTGTCCTTCAACGACCTGCACGGCAACCTCGAGCCCCCGTCCGGTTCCTCCGGCCGCGTCACCGAGCTGCAGGCGGACGGCACGACGAAGACGATCGACGCGGGCGGCGTGGAGTACCTGGCCACGCATCTGCGCGAGGCCCGCAAGGGCAACGCGTACTCGATCACCGCGGCCGGCGGCGACATGGTCGGCGCCTCCCCGCTGATCTCGGGCCTCTTCCACGACGAGCCCACCATCGAGGCGCTGAACAAGCTCGACCTGGACGTCACGTCCGTCGGCAACCACGAGTTCGACGAGGGCGCCAAGGAGCTGGGCCGGCTGCAGAACGGCGGCTGCCACCCGACGGACGGCTGCTACAACGGCAAGAAGTTCCGGGGCGCCGACTTCCCCTACCTCGCGGCGAACGTCCTGAACGAGAAGTCCGGCAGGCCGATCCTGAAGCCGTACTGGGTGTGGAAGAAGAAGGACGTCAAGATCGGCTTCATCGGCGTGACGCTGGAGGACACTCCGGGCGTGGTGGCCGCCGAGGGCGTCAAGGGCCTCAGGTTCAAGGACGAGGTCGAGACGATCAACAAGTACGCCAGGGTGCTGCAGAAGCAGGGCGTGAAGTCGATCGTGGCGCTGATCCACGAGGGCGGTCTGCCCGCCTCGGGTTCCTACAACTACAACTGTGACTCGCCGGGCGCGGGCGCCGGGATCTCCGGCCCGATCGTCGACATCGCGAAGAACGTCACGCCGGCGGTGGACGCGCTGGTGACGGGCCACACGCACGCGGCCTACGCCTGCACGATCCCGGACCCGTCGGGCAAGCCGCGCACGGTCACCTCGGCCGCGTCCTTCGGCCGTCTGTACACGGACACCACGCTGACGTACGACCGCTACACGGGCGACATCGCGCGCACGGCGGTCAAGTCGGCGAACCACGTGGTCACCCGGACCGTCGCCAAGGCGCCCGACATGACCGAGCTGATCAGCCGGTGGAACACCCTGGCGGCGCCGATCGGCAACCGCGCGATCGGTTACATCTCCGCGGACGTCCCCAGCACGGGCACCGAGTCCCCGATGGGCGACCTCATCGCGGACGCCCAGCTCTGGTACGGCAGGAAGCTCGACGCGGACACGGACCTCGCGCTGATGAACCCGGGCGGCGTGCGGGCCGGCCTCACCTACGCCGCCAAGGGCGCGGAGGGCGACGGCGTGGTCACCTACGCCGAGGGCTTCACCGTGCAGCCGTTCTCCAACACCGTGAACCTGCAGAGCTTCACCGGCGCCCAGCTGATCCAGGTGCTCAAGGAGCAGGTGAGCGGCACGAACACGAGCGCGCCGAAGATCCTGCAGCCGTCCGCCAACCTGACGTACACGCTGGACCTGACGAAGAGCGGCGCGGACCGCGTCGTCGCGGACTCCGTGAAGGTGAACGGGGCGGCGGTCGACCCGGCCGCGACCTACCGCGTCGCGACGAACAGCTTCCTCGCGGGCGGCGGCGACGGCTTCCCGACGCTGGGCCAGGGCACGAACGACCTGGTCGGCGCCGACGACCTGTCGGCCCTCGAGCAGTACCTGCTCGCCAACTCCTCGGCGGCGGGCCCGATCGCGCCGCCGGCGACGAACCGGATCACGATCGTGAAGTAGCGTCCGGCTCTCCTTCACACGGAGCTCTCCTGACAAGAGGCGGCCGCGTCACCGACGCGGCCGCCTCTTCGGCGTACGGGGGCGGGTCGCCCGTATCGCGGGGACGGTTCAGGGCGCGGGGGTCCAGCCGGCGAGCCAGTCAGCGACCTCCTGGCCGGCGGCCTGGGCGTCCGTCAGATGGGGGCGTTCCGAGCTCGCGGCGCCCGCGCCGGGACCCTTGTTCCGGTACTCGGCGAACCGGTCGTCCTTCCAGTGGAAGCCGCTCATGTCGGTCCAGGGCGCGGTCCTGATCGCGGCGCTCAGCGTGCTGTCGCGGACGGTGGTCTGCGGGTCGAGGCTCGCGTCACCGCCTGCGTGCCAGGGGCGGCCGAGGTAGAAGGTGCGGTCGGAGACGTCCCCGCCGATCGTGGTGGCGGAGATCAGGATGCCCTTGCGCCCGGCGGCCGTGCTGGGGGCGGTGACATAGCCGGCCGAGGTGCCGTTGAAACGCTTCTTCAGCGTGATGACGGACTTGTCGATCACGGCGGTGGCGCGGCCGAAGATGAAGTCGACGTTGCCGACGACGTAGGAGTTCGTCATGTAGACGCGGCCCAGCCTGTCCTTGGACGCGGTGTCCAGCAGCAGGGTGTCCTGGTCGCCGCTGACGATGATGCCGTCCAGGAAGACCTTGTCGGAGGCGGTGCGCAGGGCGACCGCCTGGCCGGCGATGTCCTGGTGGGCGCCCTCGTCGAAGTCGTTGGAGATGGTCAGGTTGCGGGCCTGGAAGTCGTCCGCCTCGACGGCGACGGTCGCGCTGCCGCCGGTGCCGTACGTGCCTCCGCCGGGTTTGGGGGTGCCCGAGGCGTTGTTGTAGACGATCGTGGTGTCCTTGCGGCTGCCGCCGGTGCCCTGGATGGTGACGTGCGGCTTGTTGCTCGGCACCTTCACCAGCTCGCGGTACGTGCCCGGCTTGACGGCTATCACCACCCGCGAGGGGTTGTTCGCCGGTACGGCGTTCACGGCGGCCTGCACGGTCGTGTACTGCCCGCTGCCGTCCTTGGCGACGGTGAGCGTCGTGGCGGCGGCGGCCGCCTTCGTGGCGGCGGTCGCGGCCGACGCCGTGTGCTGCGCGGCGCTGCCGAACGCGCCGAGATCCGTGCCGTAGGCGAGAGCGCAGGCCGCGGTCAGGGTGAGGGGGACGCCCAGCGCGAGGGCCTTGCTGCGCTTGCGGTGCCGACGCCTGGGTGTGCCGCTGAAATCGCTCATGTGCGGGATTCCGTTCCGTGGAGGGGGACCACCCGTGGGGGGTTCGGGACGTGGCATGGTCGCCGCACGGAACGGAAAGGTTGCCGGGGGGCCTCAGGACATCGCCGACACGTCTCCCGGCGTCTCCGGTGGAGGGACCGGCGCGCCCGGCATCCGCACCGTCGCCACCGTGCCACCGCCGTCGGCCCGTTCCAACGTGACCTGACCGCCCGCCTCCTCCACGGTGCGGGCCACGATCGACAGACCGAGACCGGAGCCGGGCAGGGCCCGCGCGCCGGGGGAGCGCCAGAAGCGGTCGAAGACGTGCGGGAGTTCGTCGGCCGGGATGCCGGGGCCGTGATCGCGCACGGTCAGCGTGCCGTCGACGAGACGGACGTCGATCGTTCCTCCCTCGGGGCTGAACTTCACCGCGTTGTCCAGGATGTTGACCACCGCCCGCTCCAGCGCGGCCGGCTCCGCCCGGGTGTACCAGGACTCCAGCGACGCGGTGATGGTCAGCTCCGGCCCGCGCAGCCGGGCCCGGCGCAGCGCCGACTCCACGGTGTCCTCGAACGACACCACCTGCACGCGCTCGCCGCGCTGCCCCTCCGCACGGGAGAGTTCCTGGAGGTCGCCGATGAGCGACGCCAGCTCGGTCATCTGCGCCTTCACGGAGGCCAGCAGCGCCTTGCGGTCCGCCTCGGGGATCGGACGGCCCGTCTCCTCGCTGCGGGTCAGGAGCTCGATGTTGGTGCGCAGCGAGGTCAGCGGGGTGCGCAGCTCGTGCCCGGCGTCCGCGATCAGCTGCTGCTGCAGCTCCCGGGAGTCGGCGAGGGAGGCGGTCATCGAGTTGAAGGAGCGGGAGAGCCGGGCGATCTCGTCGTCGGTCTCGTCCTCCACGGGGATCCGGATGCTCAGGTCCTCCGTCCTGGCCACGTGCTCGACGGCCTCGGTGAGCTTGTCGACGGGCCGCAGCCCGGCCCGGGCGACGGCGAGACCGGCGGCGCCGGCGCCGACGACCCCGACACCGGAGACGAGGAGGAGGATGAGAGCGAGGTCGTTGAGGGTCTTCTCGGTGCTCTTGAGGGGGGCCGCGATGAGCAGGGCCGTGTCCGGGTACTGCTGCGGCGGGGCGCCCATCCCCTGGCTGACCATCAGAGGGACGGTCAGCACGCGGACGGAGTTGCCGTCGGAGTCGGTTCCGTCGCGGTACGTGCCCTGATCGCTCGCCGCGTTCTCGATGACGTCCGTGTCCGCGCCGGCGACCGCCACGACGCCCGTCGAGGTCGCGGACACGCAGGCGGTGCCGTCCTTCTTGACGAGCTGAAGGTAGTACGAGCCGTGGGTGCGCAGGCCCGACAAGCCCGTGTCGACGGGCCTCTGCGGGCAGCTGCTGAGCAGACCCTGCACGGCGCTCCACGGCTGCGCCTGCTGCGCCATCTTGCTGAGGTCCCCGTCGACCTGGTCGTACAGCTTCCCCTGCACGATGAACCAGCAGGTCACCGAGACCGCCGCCACGGCGAACGCCACGGCGGCGGCGACCAGCATCGACAGCCGGGCCCGGATGGGCAGGGTCCGCAGCCGCCGGACGACCCTGTTCACTCGGCCCCGCCCTGCCGCAGCACGTACCCGACCCCTCGCACGGTGTGCACGAGGCGCGGCTCACCGCCCGCCTCGGTCTTGCGGCGCAGGTACATCACGTACACGTCCAGCGAGTTGGAGGACGGCTCGAAGTCGAAGCCCCAGACCGCCTTCAGGATCTGCTCGCGGGTGAGGACCTGGCGCGGGTGCGCCAGGAACATCTCCAGCAGCGTGAACTCCGTGCGGGTCAGTTCGACCGGGCGTCCGCCCCGCGTCACCTCCCGCGTCGCGAGGTTCATGCGCAGGTCGGCGAAGGTGAGGGAGTCGTCCTCCTGGACCGCGCCCGCGCCGGACGCCGCCGCGTAGGAGCTGCGCCGCAGCAGGGCCCGGACCCGGGCGAAGAGCTCGTCGAGTTCGAACGGCTTGACGAGGTAGTCGTCGGCGCCGGCGTCGAGCCCGGTGACGCGGTCGCCGACCGTGTCACGGGCCGTCAGCATCAGGATGGGGGTGGTGTCGCCCGCGCCCCGGATGCGGCGGGCCGCCGTCAGGCCGTCCATGCGCGGCATCTGGATGTCCAGGACGACCAGGTCGGGCCGGTAGAGCGTCGCCTTCTCCAGCGCGTCCACGCCGTCCACGGCGACCTGGGTGTCGTAGCCCTCGAAGGCGAGGCTGCGCTGGAGGGCCTCGCGGACCGCCGGCTCGTCGTCGACGATCAGGATGCGCTGGGTGTCACGGTCACGGTCGCCTTCGGCGGGGCTCATGGGCGTGGATTCCTCGGGTGCGGTGGGAGGGCGGGAGGCCGGGCGTGCTCGACGTGGTGAGCGTCCTCAGCCTCGCACGGTTCCCGGCGGGGGCGTACGGAGCGGGCGGGGTGTGATCAGCCGCGCATCGCCGCGAGCCGCTTCAGCGGGACCTTGCGCACGTGCGGCCGGCCGGCCGGGGCGCGCAGGCCGGTGAGCTGGGGGGCCAGCTCCGGCGGCCGGGTCGCCGCGGCCGGCGCGTGCAGCTCGCACGCCACGTCGAGGGCCAGGCCGAGGTCGGCCGCACCGCAGCCGGTCACCGTGTGCGAAACCTGCTTGATCATGACGTGCTCCCTGACTCGGTCGGAGGGTGGTCAGCTGTCGGAGCCGCCCGCCCGCAGCGTGGCGAGGTCGGACTTGACGGTGTTGATCGGGATGGCGAATCCGAGGCCGACGCTGCCGGCGTCGGAGGAGGACGAGTCGGCCGCGGCGGAGTACATCGCGGAGTTGATGCCGATGATGTCGCCCGCGGCGTTGATGAGGGCGCCGCCGGAGTTGCCGGGGTTGAGGGAGGCGTCCGTCTGGAGCGCCTTGTACGTGGTGGTGGACTGGCCGGTGTCGCCGTTGAACTGCCGGCCGCCGAACTGGAACGGCCAGTTGCCCTCCCCGCCGCCCTGCTGCTGACCCTGGTTCTCGTCGGTGGAGACGGTCACGTCGCGGTCGAGCGCGGAGACGATGCCGCTGGTGACGGTGCCGGTCAGGCCCTCGGGGGAGCCGATCGCCACGACCGTGTCACCGACCTTGACCCCGTCGGAGTCGCCGAGGGTCGCCGCCTTCAGGCCGGAGGCGTTCTCCAGCTTGATGAGCGCGAGGTCCTTCTTGCTGTCCGTGCCGACGACCTTGGCGGTGTACGACTTGCCGTCGCTGGTGGTCACCTTGATCGAGTTCGCGCCGGAGACGACGTGGTTGTTCGTGACGACCTCGCCGCCGCTGGTGATGATCACGCCGGAGCCGGTGGACGTCCCGTTGCCGAGCGTGGCGCTGACCTCGACGACGCTCGGGCTGACCGCCGCCGCGATGGTGGCCACGTCGCCCGTCTTGCTGGAGGGCACCACGCTGGTGGTGGTGGACGTGGCGACCACCTGGTCCTTGCCGGTCAGCTCCTGTATGCCGTAGGCGGTGCCGCCCCCGATGGCGGCCGCGACGATCGCCACCGCGGCGAGCAGTGCGAACGGACCGCGGTTGCGCCTCTTCCTGGCGTGCGGAGCGGGCTCGGCGGCCGGGGGAGCGAGGAGAGCGGTTCCGCCGCCGCCGTGGCCGTCGCCGCTGTGGCCGTCGCCGGCCGGGGCCGTCGGGGCCTGCCATCCGGCGGCGGGGCCGACCGCGGGCTGCTGTGCGGTCTGCTGCTGCGGCGCCGGCTGCTGTGCGCTCTGCAGCGGGTCATGGGCGGCGGGCCGGTAGGCGGGCGGGGGCGGCCACTCCGGGTTCACCGGGGAGGCGGCCGCCGGCGACGGGACCGCCGGGGAGGAGGCGTGCTGCCGGGCGCCCTCGTACGGGGCCTGGTACGGGTTCTCGTACTCGCTGCTGCGGCGGATGCTCTCGGTCATGGAACAAAGCTTGTCGCTCGACCATGAGAGCTTCCTGAGTGCTCCCTGAGAAGCCCGGCAGAACCTCGTCTGCCCGGTATAAAGCCGGACGCGGCGGTTGCGCGGGGTCTCTCAGACAGGCCTCATGAAGGCCGTCCGGGCACGTGCGCGCCCTGCGCGCCCGAGGGCCGCGGGGCTACTCGCAGCCGCAGGACCGCCGCGCCACCAGACGGGAGGGGAACACCTTCAGTCGCTCGCGCCGGGACCCCGCGACCCGCAGACCGTCGTCCAGGACGAGGTCGACGGCGGCCCGGGCCATCGCCGAGCGGTCCGAGGCGATCGTCGTCATGGGCGGGTCGGCCAGGGCCGCTTCCTTGATGTCGTCGAAGCCGATGACCGCCAGCTCGCCGGGGACGTCGATGCGCAGTTCGCGCGCCGCGCGCAGCAGGCCGATCGCCTGGTCGTCGGTGGAGCAGAACACGGCCGGCGGCCGGTCCGGGCCCGCCAGCAGCTCCAGGGAGACGCGGTAGGCGTCGTAGCGGTTGTAGGGGGCCTCGAAGAGCCGGCCCTCCGTGCTGATCCCGGCCTCGTCCATCGCGCGCCGCCAGCCCTCGACGTGGTCGGAGACCGGGTCGCCGACGGAGGGGGTCTCCGCGGTGCCGCCGACGCAGGCGACGTAAGGGTGACCGTGCTCCAGGAGGTGGCGTACGGCGAGCTGGGCGCCGCCGAGGTCGTCGGTGACGACGGCGACGTCGTCGATGGCCTCGGGACGTTCGTGCAGCAGCACCACGCGCGCGTCCCAGGCGTCGATCTCGGCGGCCGCCTGGTCGTTCAGCGCGTGGCTGACGAGGATGAGGCCGGAGACCCGCATCCCGAGGAACGCCCGCAGATAGTGGACCTCGCGCTCGGCGACGTAGTCGGTGTTGCCGACCAGCACCATTTTCCCGCGCTCGGAGGCGGCCTGCTCGACCGCGTGCGCCATCTCGCCGAAGAAGGGCTGACGGGCGTCAGGGATGATCAGGCCTATGAGGTCGGTGCGTCGGGACGCCATCGCCTGGGCGACCCGGTCCGGCCGGTACCCCAGTTCCTTGATGGCGGCGAGGACACGCTCGCGCGTGGCCGGGGCGACCGGCCGGGGTCCGTTGTTGATGACGTAACTGACGACGGCGGTCGAAGTCCCCGCCAGCCGCGCCACATCATCCCGAGTCACCTTTGCCACGCGCGGAGTCTACGCGGATGGACCGGCTCTGGGCAGGGCGCGAAGAACCTTCCGCTTGCGGAAGCAACGCCCTGTCCGAGCAGGTGCGGGGCCTACTGGCGGGTACTACGCCTCCGCCGAGACCTCGGCGGCGTCCAGGGTGGACGCGTTGTCCGACTCGCCCGTCTTTGCCTGGTCCGGCCGGTCCGTCTTCGCCTTGGTCTCGTCCGTGGAGCGTTCCCCCTTCTCGGGGGTAACGAATCGGTAACCGACGTTCCGGACGGTTCCGATCAGCGACTCGTGCTCCGGACCCAGCTTGGCCCGCAGCCGCCGTACGTGGACGTCGACCGTGCGGGTGCCGCCGAAGTAGTCGTAGCCCCAGACCTCCTGGAGCAGCTGTGCGCGCGTGAACACCCGGCCCGGGTGCTGGGCCAGATACTTCAGCAGCTCGAACTCCTTGAAGGTGAGGTCCAGGACCCGCCCCTTCAGCTTCGCGCTGTAGGTCGCCTCGTCGACCGACAGGTCGCCGTTGCGGATCTCCATCGGGGAGTCGTCGTTGACGATCTGCTGGCGGCCCATGGCCAGCCGCAGCCGCGCCTCGACCTCGGCCGGTCCGGCGGTGTCCAGGAGCACGTCGTCGATGCCCCAGTCGGCGGTGACCGCGGCGAGGCCGCCCTCGGTCACCACGAGGACGAGCGGACAGCCGGGCCCGGTGGAGCGCAGCAGCTGGCACAGGCTGCGGACCTGCGGCAGGTCTCTACGTCCGTCCACGAGGATGACGTCGGCGCCCGGGGTGTCGACGAGCGCGGGGCCTTCCGCCGGGGCCACGCGCACGTTGTGCAGCAGCAGGCCGAGGGCCGGCAGCACTTCCGTCGAGGGCTGGAGAGCGTTGGTCAGGAGCAGCAGAGAACTCATATGTCTGGTTCCTCCTCGGTCCCTGCGTGGGGCCCCTCCCACGCTTGGGGCGGTGGGGGAGTTCTTGCGGCACTGCGGTCGGCACGGCGCTGCCTGCACGGCACTGCGTTCCCGGTACCCGTACACCCGCGTTCACCTGGTGTTTCCCGCCCGGTGGCCGTTCGTATACAGCGTGTCCGAAAGCACAAAAGGACCCGGGGGCTGCGCTGCCCGAGTCCTCTGTCCAGCAGAATAGCCCACATGAGCAGCGGTCCGGCAGGTCATGTGGTGCGTTCCACCGTTCGTCCGAATTGCGAGACGGGCACCTCCGCACCATTGCGGACGTTTCTGCCCACCGCCGACGGGGTTTCCGTCGACTTCGTATACGAACCGGGTGCGGCCGTATACGACGCCGGCCAGTCATCCGCGCGTCACCCGGTGTTCGTCGTCGCACACGGGTTCACCGGCGACGTGGACCGGCCGCACGTCCGCCGGGTGGCGTCCGTCCTCGCCCGGCACGGGGCCGTCGCCCTGTTCTCCTTCCGCGGGCACGGCCGTTCCGGCGGGCATTCCACCGTGGGCGACCGCGAAGTCCTCGACCTGGCCGCCGCGGTGGACCGGGCCCGCTCGCTCGGGCACGCGCGCGTGGTCGCCGTCGGCTTCTCCATGGGGGGATCCGTCGTCCTGCGGCACGCGGCGCTGTACCCGGGGGCGGTCGACGCGGTGGTCTCGGTGAGCGCCCCCGCCCGCTGGTACTACCGCGGCACGGCTCCCATGCGCCGGCTGCACTGGATGGTGACCCGCCCCGAGGGCCGCCTCGTCGGGCGCTACGGCTTCCGCACCCGCATCCACCGCCGCGACTGGGACCCGGTTCCGCTGTCCCCGGCGGAGGCGGTTGCGCGGATCGCCCCGACGCCGCTGCTGATCGTGCACGGCGACCGGGACGGTTACTTCCCGCTCGACCACCCCCGGATGCTGGCGGAGGCCGCCGCCGGACACGCCGAACTCTGGCTGGAGCACGGCATGGGCCACGCCGAGCACGCGGCCGGCGAAGACCTGCTGAACCGCATCGGGGACTGGGCGGTCGCCCGGGCGGGCTAGCCTGACCGTGTACACAGCCGATCGATTGAGGAACCCATGCCCCAGGTCACGGTGCGCTACTGGGCCGCCGCGAAGGCCGCGGCCGGCATCGCCGAGGAGCCGCAGGAAGCGGCCACGCTCGCCGAGGCGCTCGACTCCGTGCGCGAGCGACACCCCGGAGAACTCGTGCGTGTCCTGCAGCGATGCTCGTTCCTCGTCGACGGTGACCCCGTGGGCACCCGCGAACATGAGACGGTACGGCTGGCCGACGGCGGCACGGTCGAGGTGCTCCCGCCGTTCGCAGGAGGGTGAGATGACCGACCAGCCGTACGACCATCAGGGTTACCCGGGCCACCAGGGACATCAGGGACATCAGGGCCAAGAGGGCTACCAGGCCCAGGGCCCCGAGGGCTACCAGGCCCAGGGCCCCGAGGGCTACCGGAGCCATGACGGCCACCAGGCGCACCAGCAGCACCAAGGGCACCAGCAGCACCAAGGGCAGCCGCATCACGACCCGTACGCCCACCAGGCGCAGCAGCAGCCGTGGCCGGGGCGGCAGCAGGGGTACGACGACCCTCAGGCGCACCTCCAGTACACGCAGCAGTGGCAGGGGCAGACCTGGGAGACGAGCGTCCAGCCGCCGGTCACCGCCGCCGACCCCGCCCCGGCCGCCGACCCGGCCGGAACCGCGTACCTGCCGCCGCAGACGGGCGGCGCCCCGGCCTACGGGAGCCCGCAGGCCGGCTACGGGGATCCGGCGGCCGCCGTGCCACCGGCTCACGAGCACCGCGCGGCGGACGGGACGGACGGCAGGCACGCCGCCGTCGCCCACCAGCCGACGGGCGGCACCGGCTCGGGCTACGGCCCCGCCACGATGGCCGGCAACGCCCGGGTCACCGACGCCCAGCGGGCCCGGCTGGAGGGCCGCTCGCCGATCATCGAGCCCGGCATACAGCCCGCCGCGCTCACCGCGCTGCTCGGTCTGCTGCTCTCCGGCACGGCGGCGATCGGCTCGTACGCCCTGCTCGTCCCTCTCGTCGTCCTCCAGGCCGTGACGGCCGCGGGCTGGTTCCGGCTGAACGGCATGTGGCCCGCCCGGCAGGGCATCGCCCTCGCCTTCCTCGGCGCGCTGGTCTCCGACGTGGTGCTCCTCGCCGCCGGCCGGGAGCACGCTCCCGCCGCCATCCTCGGCACCCTGGGCGTCTGGGTCCTGCTCTGCCTCGTCCTCCAGCTGCGCTCGCACGCCGACCCCGACGAGCGCATGTACGGGCTGATGGCGACCGTCACCTCCAGCGCGCTGGCCGTCCTCGCCGCCGGCCACCTCGGCGCCGATCCGGACGCGGTCTCGGTCGGCGCGGCCGCGGTGGCGGTGGCCGTCGTCGCCCGGGCGCTGCCGCTGCCGACTCCGGCCTCCGTCGTGGTGTCCCTGCTCGCCGCGGCGGGCGCGGGCATCGCGGTCGGCGGGATGACCGGGCTGGGCGCCGGGGGCGCGCTGCTCGGCGCGGGCGCGGCGGTCTGCGCGCTCGTCGGCCACCGGGTCGCGAGCTACGACTACCCCTCCCGTTTCGTGCACTTCACGGCGGGCGTGGCCCTGCCGCTGGCCGCGGCGGCGCCCGCGGTGTACGTGCTGGGGCGGGCGCTGGCATAGGACGTCGCGTCAGGAGGTAAGAGCGGTAAGGGTCTGTCACAGGTGATCGACAATCCGGCGGCGGGCCTTTCCCCAAGGGTTACCTTGAACCGTTGTCAATGAACTGTTCAGGTCGTCCGGTGGGGGAATATCCGTCATGCGCGCACTCCGCATACTTCTGGTCGTCGTGGTGGTCCTGGGCGGCCTGTTCGTGCTCGCGGACCGTCTCGCCGTGAACTTCGCCGAGGGCGAGGTGGCCGACAAGCTCAAGGCGCACGAGGGCCTCGCCGCCTCCCCGGACGTGTCCATCAAGGGCTTCCCGTTCCTCACCCAGGTCGTCGGCGGCTCGCTCGACGACGTCGAGGTGGGCATCAAGGACTACCAGGCGGCGACCGGCACCAGCGGTCGGACGATCCGCATCGGAGACCTCCGGGCGGACATGAAGGGCGTCGAGTTCTCCGGCGACTACAGCTCCGCGACCGCCGCGAGCGCCACCGGCACCGCCTCCATCACCTACGCCGAGCTGCTGAAGACGGCCAAGGCCGAGCCGACCGAGGTGGTACGGGGCGTCACCGCCAACGTCGTCGGTCTCTCGGACGGCGGCAACGGCAAGATCAAGGTCGCCGTCGAGGCCACCGTCCTCGGGACCAAGCTGCCGCGGCCCGTGTACGTCCTGAGCACGGTCACCGTCCAGGGCGACACCGTCCGCGTGCACGCCGACTCCCTGCCGAGCTTCGGCGGGGTGCGGGCGGCCGAGAACGAGGTGCGCTCGATCACCGACTTCCAGCAGAAGATCGACGACCTGCCCGGCGGCATCAAGCTCGACAAGGTCCAGGCGGGCAGGGACGGCGTCGAGATCTCGGTGAAGGGTTCGAACGTCAGGCTGGCCGGGTAGGGCAGGACACCGACGGGCGGACCGCCGAAGGCCGCGCCGTCGATGGACGGCAGATGTCCGACAGGCGAGACGTGAACGTCCGCGCGGTAGATGCGACGACGGACGCAAGCGCCCGGAACCCGTGTCCCCACGGTCCGGGCGCTTCTTCGTTCCCAGCATGCGGACGATCGCGTCTCACTATGCGGAGCGCTGGTGACATGGCCGCCTCTCCGTCCCTACGATCGACAGCATGATGCAGCGACAGGCGGATCTCACGAAGCGGCGGGCAGTAGACCTGTGCCGCGTCGCCGCCATGCTCTGTCGCCCCTTCTGAGCGGAAGCGCCGCCGGCCTTCCGCGTCTCCCCGCCCTCTTCCGAGGGCATCCGTGCGCCGGCCGCCGGCGAGTCCCGGTCGCGCACCCCTCTTTCTTGCACACCCCCGCCGTAACTGCCCCGGAGGAGAACGAGCATGAGCCGCAGCGACGTCCTGGTCGACGCCGATTGGGTCGAGGCCAACCTCGACAACGCCGACATCGCCATCGTCGAGGTCGACGAGGACACGTCCGCGTACGAGAAGAACCACATCAGGAACGCGATCCGGATCGACTGGACCCAGGACCTGCAGGACCCGGTCCGCCGTGACTTCGTCGACCAGGAGGGCTTCGAGAAGCTCCTGTCCGCGAAGGGCATCGCCAACGACACGCTGGTGATCCTCTACGGCGGCAACAACAACTGGTTCGCCTCCTACGCCTACTGGTACTTCAAGCTGTACGGCCACGAGAACGTCAAGCTCCTCGACGGCGGCCGCAAGAAGTGGGAGCTGGACGCCCGCGAGCTGGTCGAAGAGGTGCCCGAGCGCGCGACGACCGACTACAAGGCCAAGCCGCAGAACACGGCGATCCGCGCCTACCGCGACGACGTCGTGGCGGCCATCGGCGTCCAGAACCTGGTCGACGTCCGCTCGCCCGACGAGTTCAGCGGCAAGCTGCTCGCTCCCGCCCACCTTCCGCAGGAGCAGTCGCAGCGTCCGGGCCACGTCCCGTCCGCCCGCAACATCCCGTGGTCGAAGAACGCCAACGACGACGGCACCTTCAAGTCGGACGACGAGCTCAAGGAGCTCTACGCCGACGAGCAGGTCGACCTGGCCAAGGACACCATCGCGTACTGCCGCATCGGCGAGCGCTCGGCCCTGACCTGGTTCGTGCTGCACGAGCTGCTGGGCGTGGAGAACGTCAAGAACTACGACGGTTCCTGGACCGAGTACGGCTCCCTGGTCGGCGTCCCGATCGAGCTCGGCGCCAACAAGTAATCCCACCCGACCGACCTTCTGGTCAGACCCCTCTGGAGAAACACATGTGTGGAGCGAAGGCCGGCGGCCCGGACGCCTCGACGATCAAGCCCGGTGAGACCACGATCCAGGGTCAGGTGACCCGGGACGGCGAGCCGGTGACGGGCTACGTCCGTCTGCTGGACTCGACCGGCGAGTTCACCGCGGAGGTCCCGACCTCCGCCACCGGACAGTTCCGCTTCTACGCGGCCGAAGGCACCTGGACCGTCCGCGCTCTCGTGCCCGGCGGCACCGCCGACCGCACCGTGGTCGCCCAGCAGGGCGGTCTCGCCGAGGTCGCGATCGCGGTCTGAGCACGACGCGGGGGCCGTGTCCCACGGGTTGACGCCCGGGACACGGCCCTTCGCCGTGTCCCGGCCTACCCTGGACATATGTTGGCCCGCCGGCGGCACGTCTACTTCGCGATGATGGGCACCTGCATCACGCTGTTCGTCCTGGCGTGGGCGGTCGTGCGCATCTGGTCGACGCCCGCGGCCGTCGTGATGTGCCTGGTCGCGATGGTCATCCCGCCGGTCGCGGCGATGGTCGCCAACCGCCGCGGCCCCGACGACCGCTGGTGGGACGACCCCTCGGGCGATCCCAAGTCCGACGAGTGGTGGGACGAGCTCGACGGCAAGAGACGCCGCCCGTAGAACGCCCCGGACACCCTGCCCCCGCACACCCTGCCCCGGGTCCCTGGTACGACGACCCCGGTACGGGTCTCTCCTGGTGCACGACCTAGTACACGAGTGCCTGCGTGTCCTCGCCCAGCGCCTCCTGGACGAACACCTGCGCCCCCGCGATCCGGACGCCGTCGATGACGTCCTTCTCCGTGATGTCCCGGCGGGCTGCACACTGGGTGCACAGGGTGAGACGGCCGCCGGCCAGGACGGCGTCGAGGAGACCGGGCAGCGGCGCCGCGTGCGGGAGCTCGAACTCCGCTGCCCGGCCGGGCAGCGCGAACCAGGCGGACTCCCCGGTCAGCCACAGGGAGACCTCGACGCCGCTGGCCACGGCGACCGCGGCGACCGTGAACGCCTGAGAGCACCGCTCGGGCGCGTCGGCCCCTGCCGTCACCTTGATCACGAGCTTTTTCGCCATACCCGAATCGTAATCAGGTTCCTTACAACCGCCGATGTTGACCATGGGTCTCCTGTGAAGCGCGTTACCGAAAGCGCTTCACACATGGGGGGATGTCATGGAAGATCCGGAAAGGGCGGATGAGGCAGGCCCGTCCGGCCCGCGCCCCGGCACCCGGCCCCGGGGCCGTACCACACTGATGCTCGCCGGAGCCGCCCTGCTGGGGGTGGTCGCCGGAGCATGCGTCGGGTACGTGATCCAGGCCGACCGTGCGCCCACCGCGCTGCCGCCGCTCTCACAGCCCGTCGTGGGACAGGCCGGGGGCCGGGTCGAGCCGCTGTCGGCGGCGCAGGACCGTCGGGTCAAGACCGACGGCGACCTGCGCAAGCTGCTCATCACGCGGCCCAGGGGGGCGAAGGACAAGGGGACCGAGACGGAGAGGGACGGCTGGGCGGACCTGTTCACCTACGCGAGCGGCTACACGAAGCCGTCTGTCGCGTTCGACGACCTCCTCGACGACGAGTTCCGCCGTGCGGCCGCGGTCTCGTGGCGGATGGGCGAGACGTACAGCGCCGAGATCAACCTCGTGCAGTTCCGTCAGACGGAAGCGCTGGAGGCGTCCGAGTGGGCCAAGAACGGCCGTTACTGGGCCGAGAAGGTGCACGACACCCGTGACTGGCCCATCCCCGGCACCGGCAACGGCGTCGCCTATGTGCACGACACACCCGAACGCAAGCCCGGCTACCTCCCGCTGTACTCGGCCGAGGCGTACGCCTGGCGGGGAGACGTCTGCATGGAGATCCGCGTCTACGACAGCAAGCCGATATCCAAGGAAATGATCATGGACCTGGCCGAGCGGCAGGTGGGAAAGCTGTGAGCGAGACCACCGCGGCCGAAAGCGGCGACAACATCACCGCGGCCGAAGCGGAAGCCGAAGCCGTTTCCGTCACCGACAAGCCCGCCGCGGGGAAGCCCGGCGCCGGCCGCGCCCGCCGGGTCGCCGCCGTAGCCGGGTCCGTGCTGCTGGCCTGCGCGGTCGTCGGCGGAGTCGGCTGCACCGTCGTGAAGGTCCAGGACGCCGACCGCGACCCCGGCAGCCCCGCCTGGAAGTTCCCCACCCTGTCCGCCGAGAGAGACGGCGGGAAGAAGGGCGGCGCGGCCGGGTCGGGACTGAGAGCCCTGATGCTGCCGTTCGACGACGGCTTCCAACCCGGCCCCGATCTCGACGAGTTCGGACAGGACACCGAGTTCAGCGGCGCGCAGGCCACCGCCCTGCGCAAGGAGTCGTTCAGGGAACTGCCCAGCGCCTCACGCCGAAAGCTGGAGAAGATGGTCGACAAGGAGCGCATCAAGGGCATGGCGAGGCGCAGTTACGTCGCCCCCGGACAGGACTACAACTCCCAGGCGGTCACCTTCGAGGTCACCCTGTCGAGGCAGGAGAACCCGACCGCCGTGCGCCGGTCGGCGTCGGCCTTCAACGGCTTCGTCGCCGCCATGGACCTCTTCCGCAAGGGGCCGAAGATCGACGGCCACCCTGACGCGCGCTGCTTCCTGAGCCCCAAGGGCAAGACCAAGGACCTGGGCGTGGCGCTGTGCACCGCCGCCGTGGGAGACGTGCTGGTCAGCGTCACATCGGCCGCACCCGAACCGCTCGACGGCACGTTCGTCGCCAAGTTCTTCGCCAAGCAACTCGACCGTATCGACGACCCGGGACAGGCCGTATGACCACCGAGCACCCCCGCCTGAAGCCGCCACCGGCTCCGGAGCTGCCGGAGCCGGCCCCCGAGCCTGCCCCGGAACCGCTTACGGAACCGACGCCTGCCCCGGAACCGCTTACGGAACCGACGCCTGCCCCGGAGCCGCGGCCGGAGTCACAGCCGGAGTCACAGCCGGAGCCGGCACACGCCTCCGGAGCGTCCCCCGAAACCGTTTCCGACGCAGCTCCCGAAACCGTTTCCGCCCCCCTCCCGGACGCAGCTCCCGCCCCCCTCCCGGACGTAGCTTCCGACGCCCTCCCCGGCCCGCAGGACCCGCCCGCCCCGAAGGACCGCCGTGTCCTGCGGGCCGTCCTGCGCTGGACCGCCGTCGTCACGGTCTTCGCCGCGCTCGGGGCGGGGACGGCGTACGGGATCGCCCGCATGGAGCGCACGGAACTGCCCGGGCTCGCCACCACGTCGGACGGCCGCTGGGCATACCCGGACATCGCCGGACCGCCGCTGCCCTCCGGCAGCCCGAGCCCGTTCGACACCAGGAACGGGGCCTCAGCCCACTACGCGGACCTGCGGGCGCTGCTTCTTCCCGCGCCCGAGGGCTCGACGGAGGACAAGGCCCTGCGCGGCGCCGACGGCTGGCTGGCCACCAAGGACTTCCTGCCGGTGTTCGAGGCGAAGGAGGACCGCACCGCCGTCGGACAGCTGCTCACCGACAACGGCCTGCGGCACATCGCGGCCCGGGGCTGGACCACCCCGGACGGCACCCGCACCGGTGTCTACCTGCTGCAGTTCGACACGGGAGTGGTCGCCGACGGCGTGTACACGGCGCTCACCACGTTCACCGGCCCCGTGCACGCGGCCCGCGGCGCGGCCGAGACGGAGTTCGACGACGGCTACCCCATCGCCGCCGACGTCCCCAACGTCGAGCGTCATGTCTACGACGAGGCGAAGCCGTACGGCGCGGAGCAGCTGCGGCAGGCCTATCTGCGCGCCGGCGACGTCCTCGCGCTGGTGCTGCAGTCCCGCAAGGGCGCCGCGGCGGCCGTTCCGTTCCAGCAGACCGTGGCCCTGCAGAGTCAGCTGCTGAGCTGACGCCCGTGGAGGGCGTACCTCACAGGGAGGGCGGGGTCCCGGCCGCGTAAGCTGGGGCCCGGCCCTGTCGTACGCGTCGCGAGTCGTCCGTACCCGAAGCACGCTCATCCGAGGAGCACCCGTGGAGATCTTCTTCGAAGCCCTGCTGGTCCTGGTCTGCGTCGGCGTTCTCGCCTTCGCCGGTCTGACCGTGAAGAAGCTGTACCAGGGCCAGCGCTGAGACCGACCACCTCCAGGAACTGCCACTCATGATCGAGATTCCGTCCGACCTCCACAAGGACCTCGTCCCCCTCGCCTTCCTGCTCGGCAGCTGGGCGGGCGCGGGCGTGCACGACTTCCCGGGATCGCAGAAGTGCAACTTCGGGCAGGAGGTCACCTTCGCCCACGACGGCCGTGACTTCCTGGAGTACCACTCGCACACCTGGGTGCTGGACAACGACGGCAACAAGGTCCGTCCGCTGGAGTCCGAGTCCGGCTTCTGGCGCATCGACGCCGACCGCAAGGTCGAGGTGACGATGGTCCGCGACGACGGCGTGGTCGAGATCTGGTACGGCGAGCTCGCCGACAAGAAGCCGCAGATCGACCTCGTCACCGACGCGGTGGCCCGCACGGCGGCCTCCGGCCCGTACACCGGCGGCAAGCGTCTGTACGGGTACGTCAAGAGCGACCTCATGTGGGTCGGCGAGAAGCAGACCCCCGAGGTCGAGCTGCGCCCCTACATGTCGGCCCACCTGAAGAAGGTCGTCACCCCGGAGGACGTCGAACGCTGGGCGAAGGCCCTCCCCGACGACATGCCGGACGACGGGATCGCCTTCTTCAAGTAGACCCGGACGGACCTAGACTCTTCTGTGTGGTGAGCACTGAAAGCACTGACTGGAAGAGCGACCTGCGGCAGCGCGGATACCGCCTGACGCCGCAGCGCCAGCTTGTCCTGGAGGCCGTGGACACCCTGGAGCACGCGACCCCCGACGCCATCCTCGTGGAAGTGAGGAAGACGGCGTCGGGGGTCAACATTTCCACGGTGTACCGGACCCTGGAGCTCCTAGAGGAGCTGGGGCTGGTCAGTCACGCGCACCTGGGGCACGGGGCGCCGACGTACCACCTCGCCGAGCGGCACCATCACATCCACCTGGTCTGCCGGGACTGCGACAACCTCATCGAGGCGGACGTGCAGGTCGCCGCCGAGTTCACGGCCAAGCTGCGGCAGAGCTTCGGCTTCGAGACGGACATGAAGCACTTCGCGATCTTCGGCCGCTGCGAGGACTGCACGCTCAAGGGTTCGACCGTCAAGGGTTCCCCTAACGGGTCGTAGGCTTGGCGGCATGAAGAGCCCTCTGCTGTCCCTGCCCGGCGCCGTCCCCGCCGAGGGTGTGGACGAAGACGTCGCCGGTCACTACGGCGACCTGTTCCGCGAGCAGCGCGCCCTCGCCGACGGCGCCGGTTTCGTCGACCTCTCGCACCGCGGAGTCGTCGCCGTCACCGGCGAGGACCGGCTGAGCTGGCTGCACCTCCTGCTCACCCAGCACGTCACCGACCTGCCGGTCGGCCAGGCCGCCGAGGCGCTGATCCTCTCCGCGCACGGTCACATCGAGCACGCGCTGTACCTGGTCGACGACGGCACGACGGTCTGGGCGCACGTGGAGCCCGGCACCCGGGAGGCGCTGATCGCGTACCTGGAGTCGATGAAGTTCTTCTACCGCGTGGAGGTCGCCGACCGCACCGCGGACACCGCGGTCGTCCACCTGCCCGCGGGGTCGATCGCACCCGTGCCGCCGGGCGTCGTGGTCCGTGAGACCGCGTACGGCCGCGACCTCTTCCTGCCCCGGGCCGACCTGGAGTCCTACGCCGCGCAGGCCGGTCCGCCCGCCGGGATCCTGGCCCTCGAGGCGCTCCGCGTCGAACAGCACCGCCCGCGCCTCGGCTTCGAGACCGACCACCGCACCATCCCGCACGAGCTCGGCTGGATCGGAACCGCCGTGCATCTGCAGAAGGGCTGCTACCGGGGTCAGGAGACGGTCGCCCGGGTCCAGAACCTCGGCAAGCCGCCCCGCCGTCTGGTCTTCCTCCACCTCGACGGCAGCGAGGTCCACCTGCCCGCCGCGGGCACCGAACTCCGTGTCGCCGACGAGGCGCCCGACGGCCGCAAGATCGGCTTCATCACCACGTCCGCGCGCCACCACGAACTCGGGCCGGTGGCCCTGGCGCTGGTGAAGCGCAACGTCCCGGTGGACGCGCCGCTGCTGGCCGGCGCCACGGCGGCGGCACAGGAGCTCGTCGTCGAGCCGTAGGGACGACCTGCCCGACCTGCCGACCCGCCAGAATGCCCCACCGGGCCTTCCCGTCCCGGGCCTTCCCGTCCCGGACCTTCCCGTCCCGGATGTCCCCGCCCCGGAACTCCCGCCCTAGACCTCGATCAGGACCGTGAACGGGCCGTCGTTCGTCAGCGACACGCGCATCCCGGCGCCGAACCGGCCCGTCGCCACGGTGGCCCCGAGCGCGCGCAGCTGCGCCACGACCTCGTCGACGAGCGGTTCGGCGACGGGGCCCGGCGCGGCCGCGTTCCAGGTGGGCCGACGGCCCTTGCGCGCATCGCCGTACAGCGTGAACTGGCTGATCACCAGCAGCGGTGCGGCGATGTCGCTGCAGGACTTCTCGTCGTGCAGCATGCGCACCGACCAGAGCTTGCGGGCGAGCTGGGCCGCCTTCTGCGCGGTGTCGTCGTGCGTGACGCCGACCAGGACGCACAGGCCCTCGCCGCTGATCTCGCCGACCGTCTCGCCGTCCACGACGACGCTCGCGCCGTCCACCCTCTGCACCACCGCTCGCATGCGGACCATGATGCCGGGTCCCGGGCGCGGACCGGCGACTGGCCCATTTTTGATCCTTAAGCCCCTGTCTGGGGCCGTTCGGGGGGACTCGGTCACAAAGCGGCCACTTGGGGTGGCACGATGCTTTCCAAACGGTCGAGGGGACGGTTGAGGCACATGAGCACACCGAGTACCGAGCGGGCGGCGACGCAGCGTCCGCCCGCACAGCGCAGCGACAGCCCCGTGCTGCCCGTCGAACCGCCCGAGCGGAAGCTGGCCGGGCTGAGCCTGCCCGAGCTGCGCACCCTGCGCCGGGACGCCCAGCGCGACGAGGCCGACCTCAGTTACGTACGGCGGCTGTTGCAGGGCCGGATCGACATCCTGCGCGCCGAGCTGGCCCGGCGTTCGCCGACGGGCGCGGCCTCCGTGGTGGACCGGCTGCCGGAGATCCTCACCGACGCCCCGGCCCGGCACCGTTCCTCGGCGCGTCACGTCACCCTGGGCACCCCGCACAGCGAGGAGGGACGGCGGCTGGCCGCGGACATGCTGGCCGACGTCGAGCTGTCCGACCTCGACGCGCGCACGGACCTCGAGCTGGACGAGGCGATGGCCCGGCTGGTGCGCTACGAGCAGCGGGTCTCCAGCCGCCGTCAGCACCTCCAGCGGACGGCCGACGAGTCCGGCGCGGAGATCACCAGGCGGTACCGGGAAGGGGAAGCGCAGGTCGAGGACCTGCTGGTGTGAGCCCGGC
This sequence comes from Streptomyces sp. NPDC020597, assembly GCF_044335095.1. Lineage (NCBI taxonomy): Bacteria > Bacillati > Actinomycetota > Actinomycetes > Kitasatosporales > Streptomycetaceae > Streptomyces > Streptomyces sp. NPDC020597. The sequence continues at coordinate 57,497 of NZ_JBIRUL010000003.1, forward strand.
GGGACGCCGCGGCGGCCCGGCGGCCGACCCCGACGGCGGTGACCGGTGGCCCGGGAGCGGTGGCCCGGTGGCGGTGCACCGGGAGCCGGCGGTGGTGCGGGAGGCGGCGGTGGTGCGGGGGCGGAGAGAAAATGCCCGCGGCGTCCGACCGTGCCTGCCTACGGTGATGTCATGACCAGCCGAGCCAACTCCTCCGTCGACACCCGTCCGATCACCGACCCCGAACTCGCCGACTGGATACGCGCCCTGAACACGGGCTTCCTGCGCCCGCCGCGCGTCACCGACCAGTTGCTGGCGGAGCGCCGCGCGGCCATCTCGGAATCCCGCACCTCGGGGGCCTTCGACGCCGGCCGCTGCGTCGCCACGTTCCGCTCCTTCCCGCAGGAGCTCACCGCCGTCGGCGGCGCCGCCGTCCCCGCCGACGCGATCTCCAACGTCACCGTCTCGCCCACGCACCGCCGCCGCGGCCTGCTCACGCGGCTGATGACCGACGACCTCGCGGCCGCGAAGGAGCGCGGGGACGTCGTGGCCACGCTCATCGCGGCCGAGTACCGCATCTACGGCCGCTACGGCTTCGGCCCGGCCACCACGACGACCGAGTGGTCGATCGACGTGCAGCGCGCCGGCCTCGACCCGCGCCGGTCGGGTCAGCCGCAGGAGGGCCGGGTCGACCTCGTCGACGGCGACGAGGTCCGCAAGACGGGCCCCGGACTGCACGAGCGGCTGCGGCGCGCCCAGCCCGGCGCCGTCAGCAGGACCGACCAGTGGTGGGACGTCCAGACCGGGGCGGCGAATCCGGCCGGCGAACCCTGGACCGAGCCCTTCTACGCGGTGTACCGCTCCCCGGACGGCGAGGTGGAGGGAATGGTCTCCTACCAGGCCGACGAGAAGTGGAGCGACGCCAAGCAGCCGCTGAACACGGCGTCGGTGAAGTGGCTGATCGCGGTGAACCCGGCCGCGGAGCGCGCCCTGTGGCACTACCTCTGCTCCATCGACTGGATCACCCGGGTGAAGTCGGGCTGGCGCTCCCCGGACGATCTGCTGCCGCTCTACCTGCCGGACCCGCGCGCGGCGGCCGTCACCACGCAGGCGGACTGGCTGTGGGTGCGCGTCCTGGACGTCGTACGGGCCCTGGAGGCGCGCACCTACGACACGGCGGGCGCGCTGGTGCTGGAGGTCGTCGACGGGGCCGGCCTGGCCGGCGGCCGCTTCCTGCTGGACGCGACCCCCGACGGGGCCTCCTGTGTGCCGACGACCCGCAGCGCCGACCTCGTTCTCGACGTCCGCGAGCTGGCGACGCTGTGGCTGGGCGACCAGTCCGCGGTGCGGCTGGCGGCCCTCGGCCGGCTCCGGGAAGAACGAGCGGGCGCCGCCCGGGGGGCCGACGCCCTGCTGCGTGCGTCCGGGCGGCCTTGGTGCCCGGACGTGTTCTGACGGCTCCTCTCGTGGGCGGTCGGTGCGGTGTGGAGCGGATCCATGGACCTGAACCCCTGGATCCGCTCATCCGTAGCTGTTCAGTTGTGGCTGTGCGTCGTTCTGAAGTTGTGGCTGAGCGGGTGCTGTTCAGTTGTGGCTGTACGTCGGCGCCGGCCGCGCGGGCTCCCGGCTCCCCTCCGGAAGGGGGCCCACCGGCCAACCGTCTAGAAGCTTGACCATGTCGATAAAGTTGGCTGCCAACTTCACTGTACTTATGTCCGCTTGGAAGCGTCCTATAACCATCTCTCTTTGAACTGCCGAAAGATGGCGAGAAGTTGTACTGTGCGGACGTGGAGCCGGAACATGCCTCCGTCAAGAGGCGCGGGGAGGCGGAGCGGCCGCAGCCGTCACACCGTGAGGTGGCCGACGAGCTGCGCACCCGGATCAGAACCGGAGTGCTGCGGCCGGGTCAGCGCATGCCCACGCAGGCCAAGCTGGCGAAGGAGTTCGGCATCGAGCGGGGCGCCGTGCGGCAGGCCCTGCGCATCCTGCAGTCGGAACGGCTCCTCACCAACGTCTCCAAGGGGAGCCCGGCGACGGTCGCGGCGCCGTCCGCCGCGGCCGGTCTCCCGGGCGGGCCCGCACCGGCGCCGCAGCCCTCGATGGTGGGGCTGCCGCCCCGCGTCACCGCGGCCTTCGCGGCGGAGCACGTCGAGGTCGACGCCCTGTGTCTGACCGCGGTCTCGCTGACGGCCGCGATCGGCGAACCGCTGCGGCAGATCCACGCGGGGCAGTTGAAACCGGCCAAGATCGACGTCCGGGTCCTGCTGCCGTCACGGGACATCGACCTCGCCTTCCCCACGCCGGTGGACGGCTCGCCCAGCGGACGCCTGCAGCGCCGCTGGCTCGCCCACCGCAACGCCCAGGGCCAGGTGCTGCGGCACAACCTGCTCACCCTGCGTTCCACGCACGGCATCGACGTGCACGTGACCTTTCGCGCGCTGCCCTTCACCCCGCCCGTCAAGCTGTACCTGCTCAACGGGACGGAGGCGTTGTTCGCGTACTACACGGTCACCCGGGGCGAGCAGACGATCGACCAGGAGCACCTGGAGCTGTACGACGCCGAGGGCACCCGGTCGCTGCTGTTCGCCTTCGAGGAGGGCGCCGGCCCGCGGGACACGACGCTGGTGGAGCAGTCCCGCCGGTGGTTCGACGCGCTGTGGGACACCATCAGCTCGGAGCTGGTGCTCACGAGCTGACGGCGGGTCCGGTGGCGAGGAGGGCGAGGATCACCGCGCCGACGGAGCTGATGGCAGGGCTCTTGGCCTTGACGCCGACGCTGAGCAGGAGCAGGCCGACGGCGCCGGTGCTGCCGTACTTCCACTGGATGATCTGTTCGACGCCGACGACGAAGGCGGCGCAGAGGAGGATGCGGACGGGCATGGGCGGGTTCCCCCCTTCGGAGGCTGGGAGACGGGGTCCCGGTTCGAGGGCCGGGATCAGGTCCGGGACCGAAGTCCGGAAGCGGGAGGCAAACCTTCCGCCAACTCGCTTGAGTTGGCAACCAACTGTGACTAGGTTGTCCCCACTTGGTGGCAACCCCTAAACAACTTTCAAACAACTCCCGTCAGATGGATGCAAGTTGTAGCGTTTGGTCGTGACCCAGGAGAACGTGGCAGTGAACGGCAGCAGCAGGCTTTCGCCGCAGGAGATCGCCGACGTCCTGCGCGAACGCATCCGCGCCGGCGAGCTCAAGGCCGGTGACCGGCTGCCCACGCAGGCCGAACTCGCTGACGAGTTCGGCGTGGAGCGCGGCGCCGTCCGCCAGGCCCTGAAGTCACTGCAGGACGACGGGCTGCTCACCAACGTGAGCAAGGGCAGCCCGCCCCGCATCGCCCAGCGGCCGTCGCCGGGCCGCGAGGAGCCCCAGCCCACGATGGTCGGTCTGGCCCCCCGGCTCACCGCCGCGTTCTCCGCGCGCCACGTGCGCGTCGACGCCGCCTGCCTGACCGCCGAGAGCCTCATCCCGGCCCTGGGCGAACCCCTGCGGCTGATCCACGGGGGGCAGCTGAAGCCCGCCCGGATCGACGTGCGCATCCTGCTGCCGTCCCGGGACATCAGCCTCGCCTTCCCGGTCCCGGTCGACGGCCGCGGGGACGACGACCCGGTCCACCAGCGCTGGCTGGCCATGCGCAACGCCCAGGGCCATGTGCTCCGGCACAACCTGCAGACCCTGCGCTCGCACGGCATCGACGTCAACATCACGTTCCGTGCGCTGCCGTTCACCCCGCCGGTCAAGCTGTACCTCCTCAACGAGGAGGAGGCGCTGATGGCGTACTACATGGTCACCCGCCGCGAGGAGGCCACCGACAGCGGAACCCTGGACATGTACGACGTGTTGGGCACCGAGTCGCTCCTCTTCTCCTTCGAGAAGGCCGCCGGTCAGCGCGACGCCGCGTTCGTGGAGGAATCCCAGAAGTGGTTCGACGCCCTCTGGGAAACCATCACGACGGACCTGACACTCTCCTAGTGACCTCTGATACGCAGCAGACTCAACAGGTGACCCCCGACACCGACGCCGAGACCGCTGATCTGCGGGAAGTGATCAGACGCGCGCGCGTCGTCCTCTGGGACTTCGACGGACCCATCTGCCGTCTCTTCGCCGGCCACTCGGCGGACGTCGTGGCCGATGGCCTGGTGGAATGGCTCGAAGGGCGGGGCCTGCACCACCTGCTGACGGACTCCGAGCGGGAGTCGCTGGACCCGCACGTCGTGCTGCGCGCCGTGGACCGCCGGCACCCCGGCAGCGACCTGGTCACCGAACTGGAGGAACGCCTCACCCAGGAAGAGCTGAAGGCCACGGCCACGGCGATGCCCACCCCCTACGCCGACCCGCTGATACGCACCCTGACGGCCCGCGGTCTGCGGTTGGCGATCACCACGAACAACTCTCCCAGAGTGGTCGCCGCCTACCTCGCGACCCGGGGTCTCACCTCGTGCTTCGCCCCCCATGTCTACGGCCGCACCCAGGAGTTGCGCCACCTCAAGCCCCACCCGCACTGCCTGAACCTCGCGCTGCGCGCCATGGGCTCGGCTCCCGGCACCGCGCTGATGATCGGCGACACCCCCTCCGACTTCCTGGCCGCGAGGGAGGCGGGCGTCCCCTTCCTCGGCTACGCGCGTAACGAACGCAAGGAGAAACTGCTCACGGGCGCGGGCGCGACACTGGTGGTGCCGTCCCTGGAACCGGTGCTGGAGGCGGTCAGGAGCGCCTGAGCCCGCTCTCCGGGAGTTTGCCGGGCGGCGGGCGGCGGTACAGGCGCGGTGTGGACACGAAGCGGGGCAGTGACGGTGGAGGCAGGGAGTTCCATCGGGTGGCCTACGACCTGCGTGCCCGCATGACGGACGGCACCTACTCGCTGCGTTCCTTCCTGCCCTCCCAGCGGGACCTGGCCGAGGAGTACGGGGTCTCCCGCGACACCGTGCAGCGCGTGCTGCGGGAACTGGCCGACGAGGGCTGGATCGAGTCCCGCCCGGGCAGCGGCTCCCGGGTGATCAAGACTCAGCGGATCCAGTCGTCGACGCCCCGAGCCACCCGGTCGCGTCATGGCGTGACACTGGGTCCGCTGCTCAGCGAGGCCTTCGAGCAGCGCCACGTCACCCTGGACGTCTACACGCTGACGTCCGAATCGCTGGACGCGCACATCAGGCTGCAGGCCGAGCGGATCCGCGGCGGCTCGATCGCCCCCGAGCGCATCGGCCTGCGCATGATCCTTCCCTCCCGCGACCTCGACCTGCCCTATCCGCGGGTCAAGGACGACAGGAACGACTACCGCCTGCGCAACCGGCTGCACGACATCACCGACCGTCACACCGACTCGCTGTGCGGGGTGCTGAGGGACCTGGCGACGGAGCGGTTCGTGCCCTCCGTCGACGTCCGGATCCGGCACGCGCCGCTGACGCCGGCCTTCAAGCTGTACCTGCTGAACGGCACGGAGGCGCTGCACGGCCCCTACGAGGTGATCCAGCGCCAGATCGAACTGGAATGCGATGAAGAGATCACCGCCCTGGACGTTCTGGGTCTCGGCGCCACCCTCACCCACCAGGTGAAAGACGCCGATCCGGATTCATCGGGCACCGTTTTCGTCGAGATGTGGCGGTCGTGGTTCGAGTCCTGGTGGAGCTTCCTCGCCGAATGACCAAGCCGCCGAACAGGGGGGTTGGGTTGCGCTAGCATGCCCGAACCGCGCGAGCAATCGCTCCCGTCCGCACGTATGAGAGGGCGAACAAGCCAGTCTCGAACGGCCTGACGCGGATGAGTGGCAACCACCCATTGTGCTCACTCGATCATCGCTCCGGCCGTGCGGCGCATCTACCGTTTGCCCTACCCATCCCTGCGCGAGTATCCGGAGCGGCCAGTGGTCGACCACCTTGTTCCCCGTCGTCGCCCAGGGGAACGAGCCGCCGTGAAGGTGCGCGGGGCTCTGTCGGAGTTTCTCGAAGCCGCCGAAGCGACCAAGGAGTCCAGCGGCCACCACAACCGCAACTACGTGCTGCCGCTGACGGAGGGTGTCGCAGCCCGGGCGGGCCGTGCCGCGGGCACACAGGTGACCGTACGCATCAGGCGCGCAGACGCGCTGCCCGTGGTGATCAGGACCTGGCAGGACGAGGGCCTGATCCTCGACGCCGTGCAGGGAGTCCTGCCCCACGCACCCGCGTGCCTGGTCAAGACGCCGGACTACTCCATCCACAGCTATGTGGAAGGCGTGCCGCTCTCGACGATCTGCGGAAACGGTAAGCCTGTCGACGCGCTGCTGATGAAGGCGCTGGCAGAGCTGCTGGCCCAGATGACCCAGGTGCGCCTGTCGGCGCTCCCGCCCCTGCCGAAATCCTGGCCCGCCAACCACAGTGACAGCCAGGCCTTCCTCAGGACTCTGGCGCGTCTCGCCGACGCGGAGATCCGCAAGCCCAACTGGCCCGAGTTCGGCGGTCTGTTCAAGGCGCTCGGCATCTCCGACGGAGCCCTGCTCCAGCTGGCCGAGCGAGTGCCGCCGATGACGCGCCGGCCGTACAGCCTGCTCCACGCGGATCTGCACCGGGACAACCTGATCGTCTCGTACGACGGCGACCCGCCGCTGGTCTGCGTCGACTGGGAGCTGGCGACCTACGGCGACCCCCTGCACGACCTGGCCACCCACCTGGTGCGCATGCAGTACCCGGATCACCAGTGGGACGAGGTGGTCGGCGCGTGGGCGGACGCCATGAGGGAATGCCGGCCCAGCGCGGTCAAGGGGCTGGCCAGGGATCTGGAGCACTACGTCGACTTCGAGCGGGCGCAGTCGGTCTACCCGGACGTGATGCGTGCCGCGCGTTCGCTGCAGGAGTCGTTCACGCAGAAGAAGCTCGACGAGGCGACCACCGAGGTACGCAGGGCTCTGCTGGCGGCGGAGAAGCCTTTGAGTCTGCGCGACGTCCCGGCGGAGAACGAGATCGAGCGGGCGCTCTTCCGGTGGCTGGCCTCGCGTGGCGCGGGGGAGGGCCTGGGGCGGAGCTGGATGCAGGCGTTCGGCTGGGCGCCGGATCCACGGCTGCCCGCGAACGCGGCCTTCCCACCGTCCGCCGTGCGGGAGGCCCTGCTCGCGGAAGGAGCCGCCCCGGCGCACCAGGTGTTCAAGGGCACCGCCCATCTCAACTCGGTGGTGCGCATCGCGGGCGCCCCGTTTCCCGTCGTCGTGCGGCGAAAACTGCGTGACGTCGAACGCCGTGAAGCGTGCTACCTGAGTGAGCACGCCGTGCTGCGCATGATCGAGGAGTCCGACGTACAGGTCGCGGCGCCGCGGGTGCTGGCTCTCGGCGAGAGCTTCTCGGGCGACCTCTTCACCATCCAGACGTACGTCGGAACCCACATCGGCCGGCCTCCCGCCCACCCGGTGAACGGTCTGCTCCCGCACGAGGCGGATGCCCTCATCGACCAGCTGGGCGAACTGGCCCGTGTGGACCACAGGTCGATGGATCCGGCTCAGGGGGACTTCGATTTCCTCGAGTGGCTGAAGGAACAACTGTGCGGCATAGTGCGGGATCTGCCGAAGGAGTCGCTGCAGCTGGCCCGCATGCTGGGGCTGCCCGACGAGCGGCGTCTGCGCGAACTGCTGTCCCGGTACCGCGTGAGCCGCAGAGACCCGGCCCTGCTGCACGGCGACCTCAACCCGTGGAACCTGGTGCGTCGTGAGGACGCCCTGGCGCTGACGATCATCGATTGGGAGATGGCCCTGGTCGGCGACCCGCTCTACGACCTGGTGAGGCACATGCATCTGACGCCCACCCGGTCGGAGATCCGCACCCGGATGTTCGGGCGGTGGGTGGCGAAACTGCCGACGCGGCACACGCGGGACTGGGAGAAGGACTGGTTGGTCTACCGCTGGGTCGAGGTCGTCCGCTCCGCGTACATCGACCTCGACCGGCTGGCGACCGGCGTGAGCCTGGACGCTCCGAACGTCCGCCGGGCCGTCGACTCCTATCCCGCCACTCTCGCGGCCGCCACCGCAATTCTCGGCCTCCCCGTCCCGGCGACCGCGAACCCCTATCTTGCCCGGGCCCTGGCCTAAGGCGACCATGGTCTGATCGAACGTCGAACACAGGTCGGACCAGGGTCAGTTGACGCCCGTCGGGCGTGAGGCGCGAGGGGGTCGGACATGTCCGCGCGGGGGAGCCGAACGACGGGTGGGGGCGGCGTGGGGGACACGCTGCGGCGCTACCAGGAACGCTTCGAGCCGACGGTCACCCGGATCCTGCTGCTCGGGATCTTCGTCACCGGCCTGACGGCCCAGTTCGTCAAGCCGGTCGGTGACGCCCTGGAGGGCAAGGCCTTTCTCGGCGGCGCCCTCCTCAGCCTGGTCGGGTACGTGCTCTACGACGCGGTGAAGGACCTGTCGACCGCGCTGCGCGTGCCCGTGCGCGGGCAGGTGAACTCGCGCGAGCTCGGCCTCTTCGTGAGCGAGGCCTTCCGCGCCCGCACGGTGGACATCGCGTTCCTCGGCTACACGGGGGAGACGCTCTACAACGAGCTGTACCACCGCCTGGAGGGGCTGCTGGAGGACCCCGGTCCCACGCGCAACGTCACCATCCGGGTGCTCATCCCCGACTTCGGGCAGTCGATGACGGTGCCGTCGAGGGTCGGGGCGCAGGGGCTCCCGGTGGACGACCCCGACTTCCGCAAACGCCTGGAAGCCAAGTGCCGCGAGTTCGACGAGACGCTGTACGGGATCGCCGAGCGACTGACGGTCCGCGGCCGCGTCACGGCCCGCTGCGAGTACCGGCTCTATCCCGGCATACCGCGGGACAAGATCTGCGTGTTCAACCGGGCGCTGGTGCTGCACGGGCTCTACGACGTCGTGGCCCGCACGGTGCTCAGCAGCGCATCCCCGGAGTACTACGACCCCAAGGGCTACCGCACGGACCTCAACGTCTGGTCCCAGGAGGGGACGGACGACGCGCGGGCCGCGATCGCCGCGTGGAACAAGCACCTCGACGACCTGTGGAGTCTGGCCGCGCCGCCCCCGTGGCGCGGTCCGGGCTCGTGACCGGCGTTCCGCACGCCGCTTCCACGCCCCGTACGCTCACGTCATGAGTGCGACCGGGCTGCGTGAGCGCAAGAGGCAGCGGATGTACAAGGCCGTGTCGGAGGTCGCCGTCCGGCTCTTCCTCGAGCGCGGTTTCGACGCGGTGTCCGTCGCCGAGGTGGCCGCCGCGGCCGAGATCTCCAAGCCGACGCTGTTCCGGTACTTCCCGACCAAGGAGGATCTGGTGTTGCACCGGATCGCCGACCACGAGGGGGAGGCGGCACGCGTCGTCGCCGCGGCGCGCGGTGAGGGGATCGCGCCGCTGGCCGCCCTGCGCCGGCACTTCCTCGACGGGCTGGCCGCCGGGGACCCCGTCACCGGCCTCAACGACCACCCGCAGGTGCGGGCCTTCTACGACCTCCTCTACGGCACCCCCTCCCTGGTCGCCAGGCTGTACGGCTACCTGGAGCGTTCCGAGGCCGCCCTCGCCGAGGCCCTGGCCGACGACCTGCCCACCGCCCTCGACGCCCGGCTGGCGGCCGGCCAGATCATCGCCGTCCGGCGGATCCTCGCCGAGGACACCTGGCGGCGGGTCGCGGCGGGCGAGCGGCTTCAGGACGTGCGGGGCGACGCGGTGGCCGCGGCGGAACGCGCCTTCGACACGCTGGAGACGGGGCTGCCGCGGCTCGCCCGGTGACCCGTGGCCGCTCAATGATCATTACCAGGTAAGAAATGTAACCGGGTAACGGTATTCGGTATCCTCGCCGTATGACGGCACCCGACCTCGACACCGCCCTGCACGCCGAACGCGCCCACCACGACGCCTGCCGTGCCGCCTTCGCCGCGATGGTCGAAGGCGCCGACCTCCAGGTCGTCACCGGCGAGGACGTCTCCGCCTCCGGCGCCGACGCCGAAGTCCTCGGCTACCGACTGCGCAGCCATGCCAAAGCCCTGCACGAACTGCCCGAAGGCCCGCTGTTCTTCGGCCGGCTCGACTTCGCGCCCGGCACGGGAGGCGCGCACGAGGGCCTCGCCCACCACATCGGGCGGCTCCGCGTCAGCGAGCACCCGGCCGCCCCGCCGCTCGTCGTCGACTGGCGCGCCCCCGTGTCCCGCGCCTTCTACCAGGCGAGCGTGCGCGACCCGCAGGGCGTGGCCGTACGGCGGCGGTTCGGCTGGGCCCTGGGCAGCCGGGGCGACTCCGCCGACCTCACGGGCCTGGAGGACGAGCGGCTTGACGGGGGCGGCGACGGCGTCGCCGGTGCCGCCGTCGGCGGGCCGGACGGCGGCATCGTCGCGCGCGAGATCGAACGCCCCCGGGTGGGCCCGATGCGGGACATCGCCGCGACCATCCAGCCCGAGCAGGACGACCTCGTACGCGGGGACCTCGCCGTATCGGTGTGCGTGCAGGGCGCACCCGGCACCGGCAAGACCGCGGTCGGCCTGCACCGGGCCGCCTACCTCCTCTACACGCACCCGCGGCGCATCCAGCGCGGCGGGCTGCTGATCCTCGGCCCCCACCGCGCCTTCCTCTCCTACATCGCCGAGGTGCTCCCCTCCCTCGGCGAGACCGGCGTCCGGCAGTCGACGCTCCAGGACGAGATCGCCGCCGGCCACCGGGCGACCGGCACGGACTCCGAGCGGACCGCCGCCGTCAAACACGACCCGCGGATGGCCGAGGTGCTGCGCCGGGCCGTGTACGGACGGGTGGCGGCCGACCGCGCCGAGGACCTGCACGTCCCCGAGGGCTCGGGCCACTGGCGGATCGCCGGCCCGGCGCTGACGGAGATCGTCGCCACCGTGCTGGCCGAGGCGCCGCCCTACGACACCGGCCGCGAGCGGGTGCGGGCCCGGATCGTGCGCCTGCTCCAGACGCAGGTGGAACGCCGCAGCGGCCCCCGCCCGGCCTCCTGGACACGCCGGATCGAACGAGCCGCGCCGGTGAGCGCCTGCGTGGAGGCGGTGTGGCCGAAGGCGCGGCCCGCGGAGGTGCTGGCCCGGCTCCTGAGCGACCCGCGGGAACTGGCCCGCGCCGCGGACGGCGTCCTGGACGCCGAGGAGCAGCGGGCCCTGCTCTGGGCGCGCCCGCCCCGCACGCCCAGGTCGGCACGCTGGTCGGCCGCCGACCTCGTCCTCCTCGACGAGATCGCCGGACTGCTGGACCATCCTCGGGGATACGGCCATGTCGTCGTCGACGAGGCGCAGGACCTCTCGCCGATGCAGTGCCGGGCCGTCGCCCGCCGGGTCCGCTTCGGCTCGCTCACGGTCCTCGGCGATCTGGCCCAGGGCACCACGGAGTGGGCCGCGTCCTCGTGGCGGGTCCAGTTGACCCACCTGGGCAAGCCGGATGCCACGATCGTGCCGCTGACCACGGGTTTCCGCGTTCCGGCCGCCGTGCTCGCCCTCGCGGGCCGGCTCCTCGACCGCCTCGGCGCCGACGTGCCCAGGGCCCGCTCGCTGCGCCGGGACGGCGAACTGCGCGTCCGGCGGGCCGACGGCGACCTTCCGGCGGCGGTCGTCGCCGCCGTCCGCGACGCGCTCGCCCGCGAGGGCTCGGTCGGCGTCATCGCCGCGGACTCCCAGGCCGACCGGATCCGCGAGGCCCTCCTCGCGTCCGGCGTCCCGGCCGCCGGCCCCGAGGACCCGCCCGCCCGGGTGACGGTGGTCCCCGCGACCGTCGTCAAGGGCCTGGAGTACGACCACGTCGTCGCCGTCGAACCGGCGGCCGTCGCGGAGTCGGAGCGCCGCGGCCTGAACCGCCTCTACGTGGTCCTCACCCGGGCGGTCTCCCGTCTGGACGTGGTGCACGAACGCGCCCTGCCGTGGGACACGGAGGAGTGATGCAGGGGTGGGGCGGGTGTGTTCGTCAGGCCGTCACGGCTCGGCTCAGCCGTAGCAGTGTGGTGCGCATGCCGGCCCGGTTGGCCGCCGCCCGGGCCTCGGGGCGGGTGCCCGTGAACAGCAGTCCGAGCAGCTCCGTGAGGCGCGCGCCGACCCCGCTGCGCAGGTCCTGCCAGTACTCGGTGACGAGGGTCCCCTCGCCCTCGGGCTCGAGGCGGTAGCCCCACAGGGCCACGGGCAGGCCGAAGGAGCTCACCCGGAACGCGAACTCGTGGGGAGCGTCGGCCACGGTGACCCGGCAGGTCGTGAACCACACCAGGGGGCCCTTGCGGTTGAACCCCACGAATCGGGTCCCTTCGCGTGCCGTCGTGCCGCGGTGCCACACGTAGAAGCATTCCGGGCTCCATCTGCCCATGTTCCGCAGACGGGACAGCGCCGCGTAGACCTTCGCGCCGGGAGCGTCGACGACGATGCTCTCCTGTATCTCCCACAGGCGTTCCACTGGGTTCCTCCGTAGAAGTGGTCGGGCCGGGGGCCGGGGCTGGGCGTCATGCCGGGGGCAGGGTGAGCTTGGCGGCCACGGCGTCGAGGACCCAGTCCAGGCCGGTCGCGAAGGACGTCCCGGCGTCCACGTCCGTGCCGTCGTGCACGGCTCTGGCCAGCGCCGGGAAGCGGCCGGTGGCCAGCATGCGCGTCACATGCGGGCCGAAGGCGCGCTGCCAGTCGTGCTTGGACAGGCCCGTGGCGCGCTCGGCCCGCAGGTTCGCGATCTCGCGCCTGATCGCGCCGGTGAAGTAGGCGCTGACGGTCTCCACGGCACGCATGACGGTGTCGACGTCGGCGAGGCCGTCGAGGGCGGCGAGCGTGGCCTCGGTCAGGGCGAGACCGTTCGGGCCGAGGGCCGGGCGGCCGCCGAGCAGGTCGGCCAGCCATTCGTGGCGCAGAGCGGCCCGCCGGGTGCGGTGGGCGAGGTCGGCCAGCGTCTCCCGCCAGTCACCGGGCTGCCCGTCGGGGAGGATCTCGGCCTGCACCGCGTCCACCATGAGGTCGAACAGCTCCTCCTTGGTGGAGATGTACCCGTACAGCCGCATCGGGCCGGCGTTCAGCCGGGCGGCGACCTTGCGCACGGACACCGCCTCCAGCCCGCCCTCGTCGGCCAGCGCCACGGCGGCGGCGACGATCCGCTCCCGGTCGAGCGGCACGGGGCGAGTCGGCGGCTCCGGCCGGTCCCACACAGTCATGGTCACACCGTACTCTTGCGATACATCGTACCGAGCCAATACGGTGTATCGGCATGAGACGACGCATCGCAGTGATCGGGAGCGGCCCCGGCGGCCTCACCCTCGCTCGTGTCCTGCACCGCCACGGTCACCCCGTCACCGTCCTCGAACGCGATGCCGGCCCCGACGCCCGCCCCCCGGGCGGCACGCTGGACCTGCACGAAGGGCTGGGCCAGCTCGCCCTGGACAAGGCGGGACTGCTGGCGGGGTTCCGGGCGCTGTCCCGTCCCGAGGGGCAGGCCATGCGCATCCTGGACCCGGCCGGGACCGTCCTGCGCGACTGGCGACCCGATCCGGACGAGCAGGCCAACCCCGAGATCGACCGGCGCCAACTCCGCGACCTGCTGCTCGGCCCCCTCGACGTCCAGTGGGGGCGGGGTGTGACGCAGGTGGCGCCGGGGGGCGGGGACGGCGCCCTGGTCCGTTTCGAGGACGGGCGGGAGGAGACCTTCGACCTCGTGGTCGGCGCCGACGGCGCCTGGTCCCGCACCCGCCCGGCGGTCTCGCCGGTGCGGCCGCACTACACCGGCATCACCACGGTCGAGACCTCCCTCGACGACGTCGACGCCCGCCATCCCGACCTCGCCCGGCTGGTCGGCGACGGCTCCATGGCCGTGTACGGGGTGAACCGCAAGCTCGTCGCCCAGCGCAACAGCGGCGGCCACGTCAAGGTGTACGCCCAGTTCCGCGCGCCGCTGGACTGGCACGCGCACCTGGACCCGGCCGACGCCGGGGCCGTGCGATCCGGCCTGCTGGCCCTGTTCGACGGCTGGGCCGCTCCCGTCCTCGACCTGCTCCGCCACGGCGCCGTCTTCGTCCACCGCCCCCTCTACGTCCTGCCCGTCTCCCACACCTGGACCCACGTCCCCGGGGTGACGCTGCTGGGCGACGCCGCCCATCTGATGCCGCCGTTGGGGGCGGGCGCGAACCTCGCGATGCTGGAGGGCGCCGAACTGGCCGAGGCCGTCGCCGCCGCCCCCGCGGATCTGGACGACGCCGTCCGCGCCTTCGAGGAACGGATGTGGGCCCGGGCCGAGAAGTGGGCGAAGATCACGACGGCCGGTCTGGAGCGTCTCGTGAGCCCGGACCCCGCTCAGGCCGTCGCCCTCTTCGACCAGGTCCAGCCCTCCTGACCGCCGGGCGCGTGAGGCGGTGAGACCTCGCTGGGCTCACCCTCGCGAGTCCGGCGGCGCGAGATCCTTGGAGTAGCGGACTTCGGGGACGGCCGTGCCGTCGACCGACCAGTCCGCCGCGCGGCCGTCCAGCACGAAGCCGCCCCGCTCGTAGAAGCGGCGGGCCCTGGTGTTGGCGGCGATCACCCAGAGCACGAGCCTGCGGAACCCGCGCTCCCGGGCGGCGGCCAGCGTCTGCTGCATCAGCGCCTTCCCGACGCCGGCGCCGAGGCGGTCGGGGGCCGCGTAGAGCGCGAGCAGTTCACCGTCCTCGGCTTCGCGGTCCTCTTCCGCGGAGGGGCCGAGTGCCGCCCAGCCGACCACGGCTCCGTCTTCCTCGGCGACGAGGTTCAGGACGCTCCCCGTGCCGCGCGCGAACATGTCACGGCGCATGCGGGCGTCCTCGGCGACCGAGAGTGCGTCGAGGTGGCCCTGCGGCACCATGCCCGGATAGGCGGCCTGCCAGCCCTTCACCCGCACCGTGGAAACGCCGCAGATGTCCTCTTCTCGCATAGGACGCACCCGTATCATGCGCCGAGCCTATCGAGGCGGGAACATCGCGTTCCCGGTCATTTCCGGTGAGGTGCGCGGAGTGGTGCGGAACACTTTTGCAAGCAGGTGCTTGCAATAGTTAGCGAGGGTGGTGCAAGGTGGAGGCATGGCATCGCTCAACGTCGGCAATCTCGGTGACTACCTGCGCGAGCAGCGGCGCAACGCGCAGCTGTCGCTCCGGCAGCTCGCCGACGCCGCCGGGGTGTCCAATCCGTATCTGAGCCAGATCGAGCGCGGGCTGCGCAAGCCGAGCGCGGAGGTGCTGCAGCAGGTCGCCAAGGCGCTGCGGATCTCCGCCGAGACGCTGTACGTGCGGGCCGGCATCCTCGACGCGGAGCGGGACCGGGACGAGGTCGAGACCCGGGCGGTCATCCTCGCCGATCCCACCCTGACCGAGGGTCAGAAGCAGGCGCTGCTCCAGATCTACGAGTCCTTCCGCAGGGAGAACGGGATCGGGAGCGACGACGGCCGCACGGACGGAGCGGGCCCGCGGGCCCACGAGAGCGACGTCGATCCGCAGCAGACGGCCGGTTGACCGGACCAGGGGACCGGCCGCACCGCTGCGGAACCGCACGACCTCGGCCGAGGACGACGTACCAGGACGTACTCGGCGCGCACGACCCACAGACGAACACAGACGAATGTGAATCCGGGAGGACCTTCACCATGGCCATCACCGACGACCTGCGCAAGACCTTCAGCGACCCGACTCCGCTCTACTTCGCCGCAGGCACCGCCGACCTGGCCCTCCAGCAGGCGAAGAAGGTGCCGGGCCTGGTGGAGCAGCTGCGCTCCGAGGCCCCGGCGCGTTTCGAGGCCGTCCGCAACACCGACCCGAAGTCCGTGCAGGAGAAGGCCAACGCCCGCGCCAAGGAGGCGACCGCCCGCGCCAAGGAGGCGACCGCCCGCGCCAAGGAGGCGCAGGAGTCCCTCCAGGCCAAGGTCACCGACTTCATCAGCACCCTCGACGGCGACATCAAGAAGATCGGCAGCACCCTCGACGCCGACCTGAAGAAGCTCGGCGAGTCCGCCCAGGACCTCGCCCTGCGCGGTGTCGGCGTCGCCGCCGAGTACGCCGTCAAGGCCCGTGAGACCTACGAGAAGGTCGCCGAGCACGGCGAGCAGGCCGTGAAGACCTGGCGCGGCGAGGCCGCCGAGGAGATCGAGGAGCTCGCGATCGCGGTCGAGCCGAACGCCGAGCCGAAGACGACGCCGAAGGCCGAGCCGGTTCAGCTGCGCACCGACGAGCCGAAGGGCGCGCCGGCCGAGGCCCGCTCCGAGACCGCCGCGGCGAAGAAGCCCGCCGCCCGGAAGGCCCCGGTGCGCAAGCCCGCCGCGAAGAAGACGACGCCGCCCGCCAAGTGAGACCGACGGCCGGGGCGGACACGGCGCAGAACGACATACGGACACGGGCCGGGCACTGACGAGGTGCCCGGCCCGTTGAACGGGTAGCGGGAGTCCGGTTGCGGGTACGGTGACCGCGTTGGACACGAGCAGGTCGGGTCCGAGACGAGACGCGTCGAATCAGGTGGTGGGCGTTGTGCTGATGGCAGGCTTCGCGGGGCTGATGTGGCTGCTCTACCTCGCCATGTTGGCTTTCGCCGTGGTGGCACTGGTGATGGCCGCGCTGTTCCGCGACGACGCGTACCGGGCCGCCGACAAGCAGAACAAGGGCTTCTGGCTGATCATCCTCGGCATCGCGGTCGCGGTGAACCTCCTGGTGCCGATGCTTTTCCTGCAGCTCGCGGGCCTGGTCGCCTCGATCGTCTTCTTCGTGGACGTCCGCCCGGCCCTCCGGCAGGTCTCGGGCGGCGGCTGGGGCCGGCGGCGCGGCGGCAGCAGCAGCGACGGCCCGTACGGCCCGTACAACGGCGGACGCTGAGCGCGACTGCGGAAGCTGAGCGCGGCGGCGGACGCCGGGTCGGCGGTGGACGCGCGCCGCGCGGACTGCGCCGGGGGTCCGGCCAGGGGCGCCGCGTCCCGGGTCGTCTACGGCACCCGGTCCAGCAGGACCACCGCGACGTCGTCCGTCAGCTCGCCCCCGTTGAGCTCACGCACCTCGCTCACCGCGGCGCGCAGCAGCGCCTCCCCGGTCAGCCCCTCGGCGAGCTGGCGGCGGATCATCTGCACCATGCCGTCCTGGCCGAGCCGTTCCCTGCCCTCGCCGATCCGCCCCTCGATGAGGCCGTCGGTGTACAGCATCAGGCTCCACTCCGCGCCCAGCTCGACCTGCATCCGTGGCCAGCGGGCGCCCGGCAGCAGACCGAGAGCGGGGCCGTTGTTCTCGTACGGCAGCAGGCGGGCGGGCCGGTCCGGGCGGGCGATCAGCGGCGCCGGGTGACCGGCCAGGCACAGGCCCGCCCGGCGGCCGTCGGGCGCGATGTCCACCGTGCACAGCGTCGCGAAGATCTCGTCGTCGTCACGCTCGTGCTCCAGCACCTGCTGCAGCGTGTTCAGCAGCTGGTCCCCGCACAGGCCCGCCAGCGTCAGCGCCCGCCAGGCGATGCGCAGCTCCACCCCGAGCGCGGCCTCGTCCGGGCCGTGTCCGCAGACGTCGCCGATCATGGCGTGCACGGTGCCGTCGGGCGTGCGGACGGTGTCGTAGAAGTCGCCGCCCAGCAGGGCGCGCGAGCGGCCGGGCCGGTAGCGGGCGGCGAACCGCAGCGGGGAGCCCTCGAGCAGCGGCGTGGGCAGCAGGCCGCGCTCCAGGCGGGCGTTCTCCTGCGCGCGCAGCTTGCCCTCGGCGAGCCTCCGCTCAGCCGTGTCGGAACGTTTCCGCTCCACCGCGTACCGGATCGCGCGGCTCAGCAGACGGCCGTCCAGCTCGTCCTTGAAAAGGTAGTCCTGCGCGCCCACGCGTACGGCTTCCGCGCCGCGCTCGGCGTCGCCGGAGGCGGTGAGGGCGAGCACGGCATGCCGGGGAGCGAGTCGCAGGACGTGCCGCAGCACGGCGAGTTCGTCGTCGCCGGCGGCTGCGGACGTGCGGCCCGGCACGGGCAGCGCGATGTCCAGCAGGATGCAGTGCACGTCGTCGGTGAGCAGCCGCTCGGCCTCGGTGAGGTTGCGGGCGGTGCGCACCCGGATCGGCCTGCCGTCCGAGTCGGGCAGGTCGCGGAAGATCGGCGCTGCGGTGGGATCGTCCTCGATCAGCAGCAGCGTGAGGGGGGTGTGCGCGGCGCCCGCACCGGTCGCGCCCGCAGCCGTACCCGGCGCGGTGATGCCGGCCACGGCGACGCCGGGCGCGCTCGCGCCTGAGGTGCTCGTGCCTGCGGTGCTCGCGCTCTGGTGGACGCCGTCCGCGGGCGGGACGCCCGGTGCTTCGTCACGGGTGTTGCGGTGCGCGCCGTCCTGGGGGCGCGGGTGGGCTCCGTCGGGCGCGTCGTGGTGCGCGCCGGAGGGGACGGCGTCGTTCGCCACCGTCGTCTCGT
Source organism: Streptomyces sp. NPDC020597 (assembly GCF_044335095.1). Classification (NCBI taxonomy): domain Bacteria; kingdom Bacillati; phylum Actinomycetota; class Actinomycetes; order Kitasatosporales; family Streptomycetaceae; genus Streptomyces; species Streptomyces sp. NPDC020597. Next base: position 75,745 of record NZ_JBIRUL010000003.1, read on the forward strand.
TGCGACAGGCTTGCTCCTCCCGGCGGCCGGCTTCTTCCTCGGAGGGGCCGCCGACTGCGGGCACGGCCTGCGCCTGACCACTTTCCACGGCCGGGATCGCTCTCTGCCGCGGTACGGGTACGGGCATGGTCTTGGGTTCCTTCCCTCCCCCCGAGGGCATGGCGGGGGCGAGGGACCTCGACCCACCGACGGGGACCATAGCGGCAGAAGGCGCCGCAACGGAATGGCGTACGGCACGCCGCTTGATCTCTGGCCCCTGTCATATGCCGCGATCCCTACCGCAGTTGGACAGGCCGGTACCCGCTCGGGGATGACGAACGTCACTTCGGCCCGGAGTCCGGCGGTCCGCGGAGGTGCCCTGGGTCACACGGGCGAGGTCGCGCGGGTGTCGGACGGGCCCTGTCCCGAGGTCACGCGTCCGGCCGGACCACCCCGAGGATCGGCATCGTGCCCGCTCCCGCGAGCGTGACGGTGCGGCCCGGGCGCGGGGCGTGGATGATCGCGCCGTCGCCCACGTACATCGCGACGTGACTGGCGTCGCTGAAGTAGATGATCAGGTCGCCGGGGCGCATGTCCTGGACGGCGACGTGCGGCAACTGCTTCCACTGCTCCTGCGAGGTGCGGGGGATCGGCCGTCCGGCGCTCTTCCAGGCCTCGGAGGTCAGACCGGAGCAGTCGAAGCTGTCCGGCCCCTCGGCGCCCCACACGTACGGCTTGCCCATCTGGGCGGTGGCGAACTGCACGGCCACCTTGCCCTGCGCGGACGCCGCGCTGTCGATCTCCTTGAGGATGCCGGTGTCCAGCCAGGCGGTCTGCGCCTTCTGCGCGATCTGTGCCTCCAGCTGCTCGAGGCGCTCCTTCTCCTTCTTCTCCAGCCGGGACTCGAGCTCCTCCGCCGCGGAGATCTGCTTCTCGATCTTCTTCTGGGCCGCAGCCTTGGCCTTGCGGCCCGCCTCCAGCTTCTGCCACTGGACGGAGGCGTCCTTGGAGTACTGCTCCAAGTCCTGCTGGACCTGCGTCAGTTGGCCGATGAGGCCCTTGGTCGCGCGCTGCCCCTGGCGGACCCGGCCCGCGCCGTCGAGGAACTCCGAGGGGTCGTCGCTCAGCATCAGCTGCGCCTCGTCGGGCAGGCCGCCCGTGCGGTACTGGGCGCGGGCGGCGGCGCCCGCGCGGTCCTTGAGCTCGTCCAGCTTCTGCCGGCCCGCGACGATCTTCTTGGCCAGCTCGACGATCTCCGCCGACTGCTTCTGCGCCGCTTCCTCGGCCGCGTTGTAGGCGTCGGTGGCCACCGCGGCGTCGTGGTAGAGCGCTTCGAGCTGGGTGCGGACGGCCTCGAGGTCCTTGGTGGTGGCGGTCGAGGGAAGCGCGGGGGCCGCCGAACTCGCCGACGGAGCAGGCTCCGGCGTGGGGCGGGGACTGGCGAACGCCACACCCGGCGCCCCCAGCACGGTGACCGCGCAGACGACGGTCACCGCTGCAGCGAGCAGGCCGCGCTTCCCCGTGCCCATACCCCGTCCCCCAAGTGTGATTAACCGTCAGTAACTTTGGCGCTCGGGGGATCGTGCCACGTCACGGCCGAAAACGACAGAGGTGACGACGGAACCGGCATGGCAGTCCTTCCCCTCCCGCCCGCCCCGACATTCGCTCTCCCCGCCTGTGTGACGAACGACTCACGGAGATCGTTCCCGGTGGTCGTCCGGTGGTCGTCCGGTGGTCGTCCGGTGGTCGTCCGGTGGTCGTCCGGCCGTGGTCCGGCGGTAGTCCGGCCGTGGTCCGGCGGTAGTCCGGCCGTGCGGACCGTCAGTTCCGCGGTGACAACGCCGCCCACCGCACCGTCACTTCGCCCTGCCGCCAGCGCGCCGGCCCGTCCGTCACCGGCCAGTCGGCCGCCAGGTCCCGCACCGAGCGCATCCACCGCTGCCGGGCGCCGTACGACGCGTACGGTGCGGCGGCCGCCCAGGCGCGGTCGAAGTCGCGCAGGAAGGCGTGCACGGGCTCGCCCGGGACGTTGCGGTGGATCAGGGCCTTGGGCAGCCGCTCCGCGAGATCCGAAGGCCGTTGCAGGGAGCCCAGCCGGGTCGCGAAGGTGACCGTGCGAGGCCCTTCCGGTCCCAGCGCCACCCACACGTGCCGGCGCCCGATCTCGTCGCAGGTCCCCTCGACGAGCAGGCCGCCGCGGAACCCGGTCGCCGCCTCGGCCGGCGCGAGCCGCGCGCACAGCCGCCGCCAGACCGCGGCGACGTCGCCCTCGTCGTACTGGCGCAGCACGTTGGCGGCGCGCACCAGGTGCGGTCGCCGGGGGACCGGGATCTCGAACCCGCCGTGCCGGAAGACCAGCCCCTCGCGCTCGTACGGCCGCGCGGCCGCCACGCGGGCCGGTTCGATCTCCACGCCCACGACCCGCGCGCGCGGGGCGACGGAGCGAAGCCGCTCCAGCAGCTCGACGGCGGTCCAGGGCGCGGCCCCGTAACCGAGGTCGACGGCGACGGGATCGGCCGCGCGGCGCAGGTCGCGGCCGTGCGTCGCGGCGATCCAGCGGTCCATGCGGCGCAGCCGGTTGGGGTTCGTCGTGCCGCGCGTGACCGTGCCCACGGGGCGGCTCGGGGCGCGGGACGTCATGCCTACGAGGGTATGCGGTGCGGTCGCGCACGCTTCCCACGCAGAACGTCATCGAACGGTTGAGCGATAGACGGTAATGGCTGGGCAAAAAACGCCGCCGTCGCGGAACACGCCGGAATGGGAATGCGCTCCTCCGGGTTGCAGCTCCGTGGAGGGCGCTCCACACCTCCTTCAGGCATGCCCGCAGCGAGGAGGACCGCCACGTGAGCTACGTCAACAAGCTCGGGCGTCGCTCCCAGACGGCTCCGCCGCGGCTCAGGCTGCACCGCCGCCCCCGTCGCGTCGCGATGCTCTCCGTGCACACCTCCCCGCTCCACCAGCCCGGCACCGGCGACGCCGGCGGCATGAACGTCTACATCGTCGAACTCGCCCAGCGCCTCGCCGCGATCAACATCGAGGTCGAGATCTTCACGCGCGCCACGACCGGCGGCCTGCCGCCCGTCGTCGAGCTGGCCCCCGGGGTCCTCGTCCGGCACGTCGACGCGGGCCCCTACGAAGGCCTCGCCAAGGAGGACCTGCCGGCCCAGCTGTGCGCCTTCACGCACGGGGTGATGCAGGCCTGGGCAGGCCACCGTCCCGGCTACTACGACCTCGTGCACTCCCACTACTGGCTCTCCGGCCACGTGGGCTGGCTGGCCGCACAGCGCTGGGGCGCCCCGCTGGTGCACGCCATGCACACCATGGCCAAGGTCAAGAACGCCAACCTGGCCGACGGCGACACCCCCGAGCCCGCCGCCCGCGTCATCGGCGAGACCCAGATCGTCGTCGCCGCGGACCGCCTCATCGCCAACACGACGGAGGAGGCCGAGGAACTCGTCCGCCACTACCAGGCCGACCCCGGCAAGGTCGCCGTCGTGCATCCCGGCGTCAACCTCGAACGCTTCCGCCCCGCGGACGGCCGTGCCGCGGCCCGGGCCCGCCTCGGCCTGCCCCAGGACGCCCTGATCCCCCTCTTCGCCGGCCGCATCCAGCCGCTGAAGGCTCCGGACGTCCTCCTGCGCGCGGTCGCCGTGCTGCTCGACGAGCGCCCCGAGCTCCGCTCCCGCATCGTCGTGCCGATCGTCGGCGGCCCCAGCGGAAGCGGCCTCGCCAAGCCTGAGGGGCTGCAGAAGCTCGCCGCGCGGCTCGGCGTCGCCGACGTCGTCCGGTTCCGGCCGCCGGTCGGCCAGGAACAGCTCGCGGACTGGTTCCGGGCGGCGTCGCTGCTGGTCGTCCCCTCCTACAGCGAGTCCTTCGGACTGGTCGCCATAGAGGCGCAGGCGGCCGGGACACCCGTCCTCGCGGCCGCGGTCGGCGGGCTCCCGGTGGCCGTCCGGGACGGCGAGACCGGCTTCCTGGTGCAGGGCCACGATCCGGCCCACTACGCGCGCGTGCTCGAGCGGTTCGCCGACGGGCCCGAACTGCCCGCCCGCATGGGCGAGGCCGCGGCCGCGCACGCCCGGTCCTTCGGCTGGGACACCGCCGCCGCCGCCACCGCGGACGTCTACGCGGCCGCGGCCCAGGCCCACCGCCGTGGCGTACGCTCCGAGCATGGGTGACGTGGAGAAGACGGCCGCGCAGGTCATCGAGGACTTCCTGAAGGACGCGGAGCTGGAGTGGGAGAGCCCGTCGCCCGGCTCGTACGTGGTCCAGCTCCCCGGCGCCCGCAAGCTCAAGACGACCGTCTCCCTCATCGTGGGCCGTCACTCCCTCTCCCTGAACGCCTTCGTCGTCCGCCATCCCGACGAGAACGAGTCCGGCGTCCACCGCTGGCTGCTGGAGCGCAACCTCAAGCTGTACGGGGTGAGTTACGCCGTCGACCAGCTCGGCGACGTCTACGTCACCGCCCGGCTGCCCCTCGCCGCGGTCACCGCCGACGAGATCGACCGCCTCATGGGCCAGGTCCTCGAAGCGGCCGACGGCGCGTTCAACACGCTGCTGGAGCTCGGGTTCGCGAGCGCCATCCGCCGGGAGTACGAGTGGCGGGTCTCCCGGGGCGAGTCGACGCGCAACCTGGACGCCTTCGCCCACCTGACCCGCCGGACGGCCGGGCCCTCGCCCGCCTGACCCGCCTGACCCGCCTGACGGCCGGGACCTGACCCGCCGGACGCCGCCGGCCGACCCGGGCGGCGGGGAGCAGGCCGCCGCCGGTCAGCGGCCGGAGGACTTCCGGCCCGCTCCGTACCGCCCCGGCGTGACCCCCACCAGCTTGCGGAAGTGCCGGGTGAGATGGGCCTGGTCGTAGAACCCGGCCGCCGCGGCGACCTCGCCCGGCGGCCGCCCGTCCAGCAGAAGCCGACGGGCCAGGTCCACCCGGCGGGCGGTGAGGTACTGGTGCGGCGCGATGCCGTACGCCCCGCTGAACGCCCGCACCAGATGCGCCGGATGGGCCCGCACCAGCCCCGCCGCCTCGTCCAGTGCCAGACCCTCGACGATCCGCTCGTCGAGCAGCTCGCGCAGGCGGCGGGCCGGGCCGGGGTCGCGGCGCGGCGGGCCGGGACGCCGCCGGTCCCGCAGATGGACCCGCAGCCGCTCGCCGATCAGGGCCAGCCTGCTGTCGGCCTCCAGCTCGTCCCCGGGCCGCGCGAGCGCGGAGTGCAGCTGCCCGACCCGCCGGCGCAGCACGGGATCGCGCAGGTCGGGCGCGTCGACGGCAGCCCCGATGAGGTTCTCGCCGAGCACACCGGCGTCCAGGTAGAGGACCCGCTTGCGGAAGCCGTCCGAGGTGACCGGCGACCCGTTGTGCGGCACGTGCGGCGGCAGCAACGAGACCGTGTCGTGCGGCGTCCCGTGCTCGTGCCGGTCCAGGTCGTAGCGGACGGCGCCGTCGTCCACGATGAGCAGCGTCCAGGCCTCGTGGACGTGCATCGGGTAGGCGTAGCCGGTGAAGTGGGCGTGGAAGACCTCCACGACGCCCCGTACCGCCGGGCGCCAGGCGGAGACCTCCTGCCGGGCTGCCATGCAAAGAACGTACAAGACGGGGACGTACGCCGATCGGCACTCTCGCTGCATGAACAGCGAACCCATCCGCTTCGACACGAAGATCGCCGTCCTGCTGCGCGAGGACCTGGAGACCTGGCAGCGGCTGAACGTCACCGCGTTCCTGGTCAGCGGACTCGGCACGGAGCTCCCCGAGGTGATCGGTGAGCCGTACGAGGACGCGGACGGCGTCCCCTGCCTGCCGATGTTCCGCCAGCCGGTGCTGGTCTTCGAGGGCACGAAGGAGACCCTGAAGTCCGCTCACGCGCGCGTGCTCTCCCGGTCCCTCCCGCGCGCGGTGTTCACGAGCGACCTCTTCGCCACAGGCAACGACCGCGACAACCGCGCGGCCGTGCGCGCCGTCCCCACCGGCGAGCTGGACCTGGTCGGGCTGGCCGTGTACGGCCCGAGGAACGCGGTGGACAAGGCGCTGAAGGGGGCCCGGATGCACTCCTGACCGCCGCACGGGCGCCGGGCATCCCCCCAGCGCCCGCGCCCGCCCGCCGGATCGGCCCCGTGCCTCAGACGGCGCCGACCTCGGGCGTTGCGGCGGCCACCGGGCTCCCAGTGGCAGGCCTCCCAGCGGCCGGGCTCCCGGTGACCGGGTTCTCCGCTGCCGGGGAGCCGCCCGTCACCGGGTCGTCGGCGGTGACGGGCTCCTCGTCCGGCAGCCGCCGCATCAGCACGGCGTACCCGGCGCCCGCCGCCGTCCCCACGACCGCGCACAGCCCCCACAGCCACTCCGCGCCGAACCGGTCGATCACGACACCCGACATCACCGGGGCGACCAGCGACGCCACCGCCCACGACAGCGTGTACATGCCCTGGTAGCGCCCGCGGCCGTGGGTGGGGGAGAGCCGGACCACGATCCCCGTCTGCGTCGGGGCGTTCACGATCTCGGCCAGCGTCCACACGCAGACGGTGAGCGCGAACACGCCGACCGACCCGGCGAAGGCGGTGAGCCCGAAGCCGTACCCCGCGAGGACCGAGGAGATCACCAGGAGCCGTCGCGGATCGCGGTGCTCGATGAACCGCGTCACGGGGATCTGCAGCACGACGATGAGCACGCCGTTCACGGCGATCGCCATGCCGTAGTCGGCCGGCGTGAACCCGGCCGCCCCCATCGCCACGGGCAGGCCCACACCGCCCTGCTGGAAGACGAGCGCCACGAGGAAGGACAACCCGACGACGCTCATGAACCGCCCGTCGCGCAGGACCGTCCCCAGCCCGACCGAGTCACCGTCGCGGACGCCCTTGTCCGGCTGCACGGGCCGCGACTCGGGCAGCTTCAGGAAGACGACGACCGCGCAGACCAGCGTCATCCCCGCCTCGAGGAGGAAGCCGGCCCGGTAGCTGACCTCGGCGATGAACCCGGCGGCCATGGAGGAGACGGCGAACCCCAGGTTGATGGCCCAGTAGTTCAGCGAGAAGGCGCGGACCCGGTCCTCCGGCCGCACGATGTCGGCCATCATCGCCTGCACGGCCGGACGGGAGGCGTTGGAGGCCATCCCGACGAGGAAGGCGACCGCGGCGATGGCGACCGGATGCTCCACGAACCCGAGCAGCGCCACGGACGCGGCGGTGGAGGTCTGCGCGACCAGCAGCGTGGGCCGCCGCCCGAGCCGGTCCGCCATGACCCCGCCGCCGAGCGACGAGACGACCCCGCCGAGCCCGTGCAGCGAGGCGACGAGTCCGGCGTAGGAGGCCGAGTAGCCGCGGTCGAGCGTCAGGTACAGCGCCATGAAGGTGGCGACGAACCCGCCGAGCCGGTTGACGAGGGTGCTGGTCCACAGCCACCAGAACTCGCGGGGCAGCCCGGAGAGCGTTTCTCGGGCGGCACGTCTCAGGACGGCGGCAGGCATGGCGGATCCCCCGGGATGTAAGCGGCGCAGGCGGTGCTCAGAACTTACGAGGGAAGCGGGGGGCGGGGCCACTCGATTAACAGAAACGGTCAATCGTCGTCGGCGTGCCCCCGGTATGTCCGCTGTATGAGCGGATGTACGACCGCACGGAGCCGTCGATTACGCTCGGACGCATGGCCGACGCACCGTACAAGCTGATCCTCCTCCGCCACGGCGAGAGCGAGTGGAACGCGAAGAACCTGTTCACCGGCTGGGTGGACGTCAACCTCAACGAGAAGGGCGAGAAGGAGGCGGTCCGCGGTGGCGAACTCCTGAAGGACGCCGACCTCCTGCCCGACGTGGTCCACACGTCCCTCCAGAAGCGCGCGATCCGCACGGCGCAGCTGGCCCTCGAATCCGCCGACCGCCACTGGATCCCGGTCCACCGCTCCTGGCGCCTGAACGAGCGCCACTACGGCGCCCTCCAGGGCAAGGACAAGGCCCAGACCCTCGCGGAGTTCGGCGAGGAGCAGTTCATGCTGTGGCGCCGCTCCTACGACACGCCCCCGCCGGCCCTCGAGGACGGCACCGAGTTCTCCCAGTCGGACGACCCGCGCTACGCGTCGATCCCGCCGGAGCTGCGCCCGCGCACGGAGTGCCTGAAGGACGTCGTCGTCCGCATGCTCCCGTACTGGTACGACGGCATCGTCCCCGACCTCCTCGCCGGCCGCACGGTCCTCGTCGCCGCCCACGGCAACTCCCTCCGCGCCCTCGTCAAGCACCTCGACGGCGTCTCGGACGCGGACATCGCGGGCCTGAACATCCCGACGGGCATCCCCCTCTCCTACGAACTCGACGCCGCCTTCAAGCCCCTCAACCCCGGCGGCACCTACCTCGACCCCGAGGCGGCCGCAGCAGCGATCGAAGCAGTCAAGAACCAGGGCAAGAAGAAGTAGGTTCTGTGATCATGCCCCTGAGCTGCGCATACGGCGCGACTCAGGGGCGTTTTCATGCTGTGGAACCTCTCTGGAGCCGCAGCCAGTGTGATCCTGGGGCCGGAGAGCCTGCCCGAGAGCCCTCCTCGTGTCCGTCGGGCGGTAGGTGGGAGTGGTTCCGGTCGCCGTCCTAGAGAGTTGGTGTATCTCGGCGTCCGCAGCGCCCTGGCGTCCACACGGCCGCATTCGCGCAGGCAGTGGGGGTGAGGAGTGTGGACGCTGGACGGCTGTAGCGTCGACGTGTCCGGGCCGCTGGTGTGCGGCCCGGCCCGGTAGGCGCGGCGGACGCTGTTTTGCGAGCCGACAAGCGTCAAGACAAGCGACAAGCGGACCAGGCCCGTGGGTCAGCCCGGACGCGGCGGGGACTACGATCTGGCGATTTCCTGCCGGAGTTGGTGGGTGAAGCGACGCAGGAGGTCTAGCGTCTCTCGGAACTCGGCCCGGCGGTCGTCCCTGCCGTCGGTGGGCCGGGTGCTCCAGACCCGACGCGCGAGAGCATCGGCGAGATCGACGGTGTCGCTGGTGCAGAGCAGGTAGAGGGCTGAGCGTGCTTCCTGCATCTGGTTCGCCAACTCGTTGGCTCCGGGACCGTCGTCACTCAGCTGTGTCTCCTTCAGGTTGTCCAGCAGCTGAACTACGGCCGTGTTGAAGCCGATCCCGGCTTTGAGCTTCTGCTCGCGGAGCCACATACGATCCTGCCGGCGCGCGGTGAACCATGAACCGAACACCGCCCCTATGAGGCCGATAGCGGCCCCGATGGCCACGGACAGGATGTTCTCCACGGTCAGCTCCCCCCGACGTACAGCACCGCCAGGCTACAGAGGCCGCCGAAGGCGCCGGACTCGACTGTCACCCTCACATGCCAAGGGTTCGGCGATCCGAACGAAATGGCCTGTCCCGGAACCCGTCTGGGACCTCCGAGGACGACCAACGACGACAGACAACGACCACCAACGACGGGCCGAACGCAGGTCGGTCGGGGTGACCAGCCCCCTGACCAGGGCCAAAAAACGGGCCCGCCAGACCCAGGGCAAGAAGAAGTAAGCAGACGCCACCATGGATCGACGACGCGGACTGCTGGTATGGCAGTGCCGGCCACAAGTTGCCCGCCGACGGTGACTGGCGCTTCTTTGCCCGGGCCCTGCCGGCCGCGACGGTGTACGAAGAGAACGCGTATACCTGGTCGGCGTTCTGCGAAATACTGGAAAGGGCCGGGCACTTACGCATCGTCGGGCAAGCAATTCAGGGGGCCTCATGAGCACTGTTCACGTACGCATCGGGGACCACCGGGCCAAGTACCACATTGACACCGACTGCCCGTCGTTGAACGGCAAGCAGGACACGTACATGGGTCGGGAGTCGATGTCCGAGGACCGGGCGAAGGAGCAAGGGCTCGCAGCCTGCCAGCGCTGCAAGAGATAGCTCGGACACTCTGCGGCGCGGTCTTCGGGGGAGGCGCACGATGCACGTGTCGAGATGGGACGGCGGGGTGCCGGTCAGAGCAGATCCGCAGTCGCCGGTCGACGGGGGCGGCGCGAGGGTGCCGGGGACGGGGGCGTGTGAGCAGGAGGCGGTATGTGGCCAGGGGAGTGCCGGGCGGTTATCGGGTGTGGGACAACCGGGGGCGTCGGTGGTGGGGCGACTTCTATGAGCTGTGCCCCGATGACCTCATCGCCGAACTCAACGGCCAGGCCGACCAGGCGCGTATCACCGCGCTGATGAAACGCTACCGGGCGCTGAAGCGATAGGCGCGCCGGGCCCCGCCCCGCCGCCCGACCGCTCCTTGCGTCACGCTTCGGTGGTGACCCGGCGGGACGTGGTGGGGGCGGAGAGGGTCGTGAAGTAGTCCGACAGGGCTGTCCTCGTGGCGGTGAGGGGAAAACGGGCCGCCAGATAGCCGTCGGGGCGGACGACGAAGCCGGTGGGGCCGTCGGGACGGTAGAGGCGGGCGAACTCGCCGGCCGTGTCGCGGTAGGCGGGCACCGGCAGGGCGTCGGGAGCGGACGGCGCGGTGTCCCCGTCGAGCACCGCCACGGTGACGGCGCCGGCGACGGCGGCGGTGTGCAGGCCCGCCTCGGCGATCGCCGCCAGGTCGGTCAGGCCCGCGCCGTACAGGAGGATCACGTGGCCCGGACGGTTCCGCAGCACGTCCAGCAGGCGCCAGGGGTAGGCGGAGGCGGGGACGGTCAGGCCGCGGCAGTCGGGGGCGCGGTCGCCGGGCTGGGGGGCGCCGGGCGGGCCGTGCGGGTCGGTGGCCAGGGGGCCGTCGCGGTAGTCGATCAGGAGCTGGGCCTCGCGCAGCAGCACGGTCCGGGGGTCGTCGGGGTCGGACTCCATGCCGCGGGTGGCGTGCCGGACCGTCCGACCGACGACCTCCTCGCCCACCGGCCGGCGCTCGGCGTCATACGTGGTCAGGAGTGCCGGACCGGCCTCGCCATGGATGACGAACGCCAGTTTCCAGGCGAGGTTGCAGGCGTCCTGGATGCCGGTGTTCATGCCCTGGGCGCCGGTGGGCGGATGGATGTGGGCGGCGTCCCCGGCGACGAAGACACGTCCTTCGCCGTAGCGGTCGACGATGCGGTGGCTGATGCGGAACACGGATGACCAGCGCAGCCGGGAGAGCACCGCGGGCCGCGGCGCGAGGCGGTCGACCACGGCCTGGAGGTGATGCAACTCCGGCGTCCGGCCGCCTTCCAGACCGTGCGCCACACCGTCGCCCTCGTCGGTGCTCCCGCCCGTGCCCGCGCCCTCGACGGCACCGGCGCCGGCACCGCCATCTCCGTCCGTCCGTGCGGACGATCCGCCGAGCGTCCCCGTGGAGAGCTCCGGCGGGACCAGCATCGACATCCGGTAGCGGCCGGCGCCCGGCAGCGGCACGCAGATCAGGGCGTCGTCCGTGGAACCGTCGGCGGCGTGGTGCAGGGAGCGGATGCCGTAGCCGTGGGGCATGTCCCAGTCTGCTTCGACGTCGCCCAGCATGTACTCCTCGGCGAAGGCCGCCCCCTCGAACGTGAGGCCCAGTCCCTTGCGCACGGTGCTGTGCGCGCCGTCGCAGCCGATCAGGTAGCCCGCCCTCAGCTCCTCCTCGGCGCCGGAGGCCGTGCGCAGGCGTGCGGTGACCCCGTCCTCGTCCTGGCTGAAGGACAGTAGTTCGGTGCCGCGTTCGATGAGCGTGCCGAGGCCGGCCACGTACTCCTCCAGCAGACGCTCGGTCTCGTACTGCGGCAGCGCGGCGAACTCGTAGGGCACCTCGGGCGGCAGCTCGAGGTCGATGCGGGACTGTTCCCGTCCGTTGACGTAGGTCAGCTGACCGCGCAGCACGGCGGCGGCTTCCAGCATCGTGCGGGCCAGGCCCATCCGGTCCCAGATCTCCAGCGTGCGCGGCTGGATGCCGACCGCCTTGGCGTACGGCAGCCGTTCCGGCAGGCGGTCGACGAGGCGGCAGCGCACACCGTGCCGGCGCAGCTCGGCGGCTGCGCTCAGCCCGACCGGGCCGGCGCCCACGATGAGGACGTCCGTCGTTCCGGCTGTCTCGGTCGTCGCGGTGCCCGCCACGGGTGCCTCCCACTGCAGTTCCCGAACAGAAACACCCCCTCGCCCCCGTCCCGTGTCCATCGTCGCCCGGCGGCCCGGGAACGGCGAGCGGGAGTCTCGTCACCGCCGCGTCACAGATCGGCGACCGGCCGAACCCGGTGGGCCGTCCCTCCCGTCTGTGCCGCTGAGCAGTGGCAGTGGCAGTAGTCGGCAGCACGGCGGGGCGAGCGCTCCCGCCGACCGAAGACCTTGGGGGACGGCATGAACGGCAGCGGCATGAACGGCGGCGGCGTCGACGACAACGGCGTGAACGGCGCGGGCGTGAACGGCGGTCGGGGGACGACCGGCAAGCGGGGCGGGGCCGCAGGCCGGGTCAGGAAGGCCGCGGCTGCCGCCGCCGTCGTCGTCTCGGCCGCCCTCGCCGTGACGGCGTGCCAGCCGACCGAGTCGCCTTCGAAGCCCGCGCAGTCGACGCCCGCGGGTTCCGCGCCCGCGACCTCCCCGTCCGCGAGCGCCGCGACGCCCACCGCGTCGCACCCCGCCGCTTCCGCGCCCCCCACCGCCTCCGCGCCCGGCGCTCCCACCGCCTCGGCCGCCACCGCCACCGACTCCGCCGCTCCCGGCGCCTCGGCGTCGGCGTCCGCGTCGGCGTCCGTGCCCGCAGCCGCCGCGGCCTGCGCCGCGAAGAACCTCGAGGTCTCCGCGTGGCAGGCCGCCGAGCGGCCGGTCGGGACCGGGACCGGAGCCGCGATCGTCCAGTTCGTCAACGTGGGCGGGAAGGCCTGCGTGCTCAAGGGGCACCCGTCCGTCGCGGGGGCCGGCAACGGCTCTCCCGAGCACAACTCCCCGCTCGCCGTCACGGCCAGCGGGCCCGCCTCGCCCGTCACGCTGGCCCCGGGCGGCAAGGCGTGGACGAAGCTGACCTTCGTGCAGGTGCACGGCGAGGCCGACGGGTACTGCAAGTCCGGCGCGGTTCCGTCGGTGTACCCGACCGTGGTGGTCGGTCTGCCGGGCTCCGGGTCGCACCAAGTTGCTCTGGACGACGGTCAGTTCGCCGAGTGCGACAACAAGGTGACCGTCACGGCCGTCTCGGCGGCCAAACCCTGACGGCCCGACCGGGCGCGCCGGCTCACACCACGAGCGGCACGGGATGGATCTCGTCCGCCATGTGACCGGTGCGCTCGTGGATGCGGAGCACGGCCTCCGCCGAGGGGGCCTCGGAGAGGCAGTACACCGTTCCGGACTCCGGGTCCGCCCAGGCGCGTTCGAAGTGCACGTTCTCCTCACCCTCGATGGCGAGGTCCGCCTGGTGGGCCTCGAGGAGCTGGTCGGCCGTGATGCCGTGCATGCCGTGGTGGACGTCCATGAAGCGGGTCATGACTGCCCGCCCCCTTCCGATCTCGCACCGGTTCCGTCTGTTCGCCCCCGCGTATCCATGCTGCGCCCGTCCGCCCACCGGGGCGACCCGGCGGCGGGCGGGTCCGGGACGCCGGGCGCGCGCACGGACGAGGGCTCCGGCGCCGGCTGTCCGGCGCCGGAGCCCTCGTCCGGCGTACGTCGCTCTGTCGTCCTCAGCCGCACTGGCAGGGGCTGCCCGACTGGCAGCCGCAGCCGCACCCGGAGCCGCAGCCGCACGCGCCGATCAGCATCAGGTTCCTGATCTCGGCGGGCTGCTCGGTCGGGTGTTCCTGGGTGGGGTCGGACGTCGGAGCGCTGGGGGACTCGGCCATGGGTTCCTCCCGGAGGCGTAGGGCCTGTGCCCATTCCATGCCCGTTCCCCTGGGCGCATCAACGGCGCACAGTGGCTTGGGCACGCCCTGAGCCGGATCCGGCACGCCCCGGCCCACGCGATGCCCCGCCGCCCCCGGGGCCGATGCCACGCCCCGCCGCGGCCGGCCCCGCCCGTCCTACGCCTCGGCGCCCGTGACGTCCGCGCCCGCCGCCGGCTGGATCTCCGGCTGCAGGTCCGGCTGGAGCTCGTCCGCGTGCTCGCCCGTCACCAGGAACACCACACGCTTCGCCACGGCCACGGCGTGGTCGGCGAACCGCTCGTAGTAGCGGCCGAGCAGGGTCACGTCGACCGCGGTCTCGATGCCGTGCTTCCACTTGTCGTCCAGCAGGTGCTGGAAGAGCGTGCGGTGCAGCAGGTCCATCTCGTCGTCGTCCTGCTCCAGCTGGAGCGCCAGGTCGACGTCCTTCGTGATGATGACCTCGGCCGCCTTCGCCATCAGGCGCTGCGCCAGCTGGCCCATCTCCAGGATGGTGGCGTGCAGGTCGTGCGGGACCGCGCGGCCAGGGAAGCGCAGCCGCGCCAGCTTCGCCACGTGCTGGGCGAGGTCGCCGGACCGCTCCAGGTCTGCCGACATCCGCAGGGACGTGACGACGATCCGCAGGTCCGTCGCCACCGGCTGCTGCCGGGCCAGCAGCGCTATGGCCCGCGCCTCCAGGTCGTGCTGCAGCTCGTCGACCCGCTGGTCGGCCTCGATCACGCTCTCGGCCAGTTTCAGATCGGAGTCGAGGATGGAGGTCGTGGCGCGTCCGATCGCCGACCCGACCAGCCGGGCCATCTCCACCAGGCTGTCGCCGATCGAGTCCAGTTCCTCGTGGTACGCGTCCCGCATCAGGGTTCCCTCTCGTACGTCGTTCTCGGGGTTCGGTTCGGGTTCGGGCTCGGGTTCGCCGGGGTCCGCTCCTCCTGAAGTCCGGGTCCTTCTCGGGCTCCGGGCCCCACGGTGCCACGGTCCGCCCCGTACGCGTCGATTTCCGTCACCCCAAATGAACCACCACTGGCTCCAAGGTGAACTCTGGGCGACGAGTGTTCGAGGTCGCACCTCCGCAGCTGTGGCCAGGACGGATGGCGTGCCTAACCTGAGGGCATGAACGTGAACGCGGCGGTCGCCGCAGCGGCAGCGATCGCCGGTGTGCTCACCGGTGTCATCGCCGTGCTGGCGTTCCGCTGGAGCGAGCGGGAGCAGAAGCGCCCCACACGCACGTCGCTGCACACGGACCCCATGCTGCCGCCCGGCGTGGACACCGTCCTGTCCGTCCTGCGGTCCTCCGCGGTCGTGCTCGACGAGGCCGACGCCGTCGTGAAGGCCAGCTCCGCCGCCTACGCCCTCGGGCTGGTACGCGGAGGACGGCTCAGCGTGGAGCCCATGCTCAAGATGGCCCGGGACACCCGGCGCGACGGGGAGATACGCCAGGTCGAGCTGGACCTCCCCCGGCGCGGGACCGGGCGCGGCGAGGCCCTGGCGGTGTCCGCCCGGGTGGCCCCGCTGGGCTCCCGGCTGGTGCTGCTCCTGGTGGAGGACCTCACCGAGGCCCGTCGCATCGAGGCGGTCCGGCGGGACTTCGTGGCGAACGTCAGCCATGAGCTGAAGACCCCGGTCGGCGCGCTCTCCCTCCTCTCCGAGGCCGTCATGGACGCCTCGGAGGACCCGGAGGCGGTGGAACGGTTCGCCGGCCGTATGCAGATCGAGGCGACCAGGCTGACCAGCCTGGTCCAGGAGCTCATCGATCTGTCGAGGGTGCAGAACGACGACCCGCTCGAGGACGCGGAGCCGGTCGGCGTGGCCGATCTCGTCGCCGAGGCCGTCGACCGCTGCCGGCACCAGGCCGGCGCCAAACAGATCACCATGGCCTCGAACGTGGGCGCGCCCGAAGGGCCCGACGCGTCCGGCGCACCGCACGACGACGCGGCCGCCGGACTGCGCGTCTGGGGCAACCGCGGCCAGCTGGCCGCCGCCCTCGGCAACCTCGTCGAGAACGCCGTCAACTACTCGCCCGCCCGCACCCGCGTCGGCATAGCCGCCCGCCGGGTGAGCGCGCCGGGCGGGGACCAGATCGAGATCGCCGTCACCGACCAGGGCATCGGCATCTCCGACAAGGACAAGGAGCGCATCTTCGAGCGTTTCTACCGCGTCGACCCGGCCCGCTCCCGCGCCACGGGCGGCACCGGCCTCGGGCTGGCGATCGTCAAGCACGTGGCCGCCTCGCACGGCGGGGAGGTCACGGTGTGGAGCGCCGAGAACCAGGGCTCCACGTTCACCCTGCGACTGCCGGAGGCGGGCACGCCCCGCGACCGTGCGGATCAGTATCCGGACCCGGACGAGGTCGACGACGTCGACGATCTCGACGACGTCACCATCCCCTCCTCCCATCCCTCGCCCCGGGCCCCGTCCCGCGCCTCATCCCCCGATTCGACCGCGTACCAGACGCTTTCCGCCCCGGAGGTCCTTCCGTGACCCGAGTGCTCGTCGTCGAGGACGAGGAGTCCTTCTCCGACGCCCTGTCCTACATGCTCCGCAAGGAGGGCTTCGAGGTCGCCGTCGCGACTACCGGGCCCGACGGACTCGACGAGTTCGAGCGCAACGGCGCCGACCTCGTGCTCCTCGACCTGATGCTGCCGGGGCTGCCCGGCACGGAGGTCTGCCGCCAGCTGCGCGGCCGCTCCAACGTCCCCGTGATCATGGTGACCGCAAAGGACAGCGAGATCGACAAGGTCGTCGGCCTGGAGATAGGGGCCGACGACTACGTCACCAAGCCCTTCTCCTCGCGCGAGCTGGTCGCCCGTATCCGGGCGGTCCTGCGCCGGCGCGGCGAGCCCGAGGAGGTGACCCCGGCGGCGCTGGAGGCCGGACCGGTCCGGATGGACGTCGACCGGCACGTGGTGACGGTCTCCGGTTCCAAGGTCGACCTCCCGCTCAAGGAGTTCGACCTGCTGGAGATGCTGCTGCGCAACGCCGGGCGCGTCCTGACCCGCATGCAGCTCATCGACCGGGTGTGGGGCGCCGACTACGTGGGCGACACCAAGACCCTCGACGTCCACGTCAAGCGGCTGCGCGCCAAGATCGAGCCGGACCCGGGCGCGCCGCGCTATCTGGTGACGGTGCGCGGCCTGGGGTACAAGTTCGAGCCGTAGGCCGTAGGCCGTGGGCCATAAGTCGGGGGCCGCGGTCCTTCGCGGACGGGCGGCGGCCTGCGGTACACGCGAGGAGGGCGGCACCCGGACCGGGTGCCGCCCTCCTCGCGTGTCCGGGGTGCGGACGGGGCTCAGTGGCCCGCTGCCGCGCTGTTCGAGGCGCTCGCGGAGGCCGAGCCGGACGGGGAGGGCGAACCGGACCCGGTGCCGCCCGCGCTCGCCGACTCCGAGGGCGACGCGGCCGCGCTCTTGGAGGGGGACGCCGAGGGGGTCGGCATCTTGCTCGGGCCCCAGCTGGAGAAGTAGCCCTCGGCCGGCACGACGAAGGCGGTCAGCTTGACCGCGCCGGTCTTGCTGAAGGTGAAGGTGAGGTTCTGCGCGTCGCCGTCCTTGACGGCCTCACGGCTGTTCGGCAGGACGGCGGAGGCGTTGTTCGCGCCGCCGATGACGACCGAGCCGTGGGCCGGGACCGTCAGCTCGCCCTTGCCCTTGGCGGGCTTGAGCTCGGCGGACTTGCCGGTGGCGTCGACGGTGATGGACTCGAGCGTCTGGGGCTCGTCGTCCGCGTTGAAGACGGTGGCGGAGATCACGGCGGGCCCGGTGGACTCCAGGTCGGGCTGGGTGATCACGACGACGTTCTGCAGTTTGATGTCGCCGACCTTGGCGGCGGCGTTGTCCGGCTTGATCTCCAGGGTCTGGGCGTCGTTTCCGGCGCCGCAGGCGGCGAGCGAGGCGATCGAGAACGCGATGGCGGAGGCGGCGAGGGCGCCGCGTCGAAGGCTGCTGCTCACGGCGGCGGCAACTCCTTGAACGCACGGGCGGCCCTCTTCCGAAAAAAGCCGCCCTAAGGGTCAGTCAGGGGCCTCAGGTTATCGAGCCGTTCCCGCGCCGCCGCACCCGACCCGCCTCTTCGGCGATCTCGGACCGGGGCGAACGCGCGGCGCGAGATCGCCGGACCCGTCCCGGTCCCGTCCCGGGCGCGTTGCGAGTGGGCCCCGTCACTTCCGTCACTCTCGTCCCAAGAGTCAGAAGCAACCCGTCAGCCACTTCGGCTTCACCGGTCGTCCGCCTGCTCGTCCGTCATTCACATAAGCGCGGTCGACGCGCACTCGCGGATTTTCCGTGAAGGAATGCGAGGCCGTCCGGGAAATTGATCACGACCCCGGCCGAAGGGCCGATGATCAATTCCGGAAACGAACGGTAACCGGCCAGGCGCTCCGAACGGAGTAGCGGAAGTCGCACGCGGGCAAGCGGACATATGTGGACGTTCGGCCGTTCGGGTGGCCCTCCGGATGCGTGTAACGTACGCGTTTCACCCCCCTCGGAGAGTGGCTCCGACCTGCGAATACCCGCTTCCTGCGACCCTCCGCAGCACGTTCCTGTTGCAGTTGTCAAGCCCCGAGATATGCCCTGACCTGCGAAAACGCCATTCAGGAACCGCAGTTTCCGTGTTACCCTGGATAGCCACGGAAGGGGTACCTGTCACATGACGTTCAAGGTTGGCGACACCGTGGTCTATCCCCATCACGGGGCCGCGCTGATCGAGGCTATCGAAACTCGCCAGATCAAAGGCGTGGACAAGACCTACTTGGTCCTGAAGGTCGCCCAGGGTGATCTGACGGTACGTGTGCCAGCGGACAATGCGGAGTTCGTCGGCGTGCGTGATGTGGTCGGTCAGGACGGGCTGGACCGGGTCTTCGAGGTGCTGCGCGCGCCGTACGCCGAGGAGCCCACGAACTGGTCGCGTCGTTACAAGGCAAATCTGGAGAAGCTCGCCTCCGGCGATGTCATCAAGGTCGCGGAAGTCGTGCGTGACCTGTGGCGTCGAGAGCGCGAGCGTGGACTCTCCGCAGGTGAGAAGCGCATGCTCGCCAAGGCTCGCCAGATCCTGGTGAGCGAGCTCGCGCTCGCGGAGAACACCAACGAGGACAAGGCGGAAGCCCTGCTCGACGAGGTTCTCGCGTCCTGACGCCGGGCCCGGACCGGTCTCGACGCACGGAAGAACACTGAACTGCCGCGGTGCCCGATGACGTATTCCCGTCGCCGGGCGCTGCGGCATGTCCGCGTCCGGACACCACCTGCACCCCTGCGCACGCCGCTTGTCATGCCCCCGGTGCGCACGCCCGACGAGTCGGCCGATCCGCCCCACGAGGGTGAAGATCCCCCGATACTTGATGTGCCGGGCCCGGGCTGCCGCCTGACCGGCGCGTCACGGAAGGGTCCGGTCAAGGCGTCGCGCCCGGCACTTCCCAGGCCATACCCACGCCAGGCCAGCACACAAACCTGACAGGAACCGATGTCTGACGATTCGCGTCCCTCCCCCGCGCCGACCCGCACCGCGGCGGTGATTCCGGCCGCCGGGCGAGGTGTCCGCCTCGGTCCGGGCGCCCCCAAGGCGCTCCGCACGCTGAGCGGCACGCCCATGCTGATCCACGCGGTGCGCGCGCTCGCCGCGTCCCGCGCGGTCTCCCTCGTCGTCGTCGTGGCCCCACCGGACGGCACGGCGGAGGTCAAGTCCCTGCTCGACGCGCACGCGCTGCCCGACCGCACGGACTTCCTGGTCGTCCCCGGCGGCGAGTCCCGCCAGGAGTCCGTGAAGCTGGGCCTGGACGCCCTGCCGCCCGGCCACGACATCGTGCTGGTCCACGACGCCGCCCGGCCCCTCGTCCCCGTCGACACGGTGGACGCCGTCATCGAAGCCGTGCGCGACGGCGCGCCGGCGGTCGTCCCCGCGCTGCCGCTCGCCGACACCGTCAAGGAGGTCCGGCCGGCCGAGACCGACGGCGACCCGGAGCCGGTCGTCGCCACGCCCGAGCGCGCCCGGCTGCGGGCCGTGCAGACCCCGCAGGGCTTCGACCGCGCCACCCTGGTCCGCGCCCACGAGACGGTCACGGAGAACGTCACCGACGACGCGAGCATGGTCGAGCAGCTGGGCCTGACGGTCGTCGTCGTCCCCGGTCACGAGGAGGCCTTCAAGGTCACCCGGCCCCTCGACCTGATCCTCGCCGAAGCGGTCCTGACCCGCAGGAGGCTCAACGATGGCTTCTGAGACGGCCTTCGGCCACGCGCCCCTCCCCCAGGTGGGCATCGGCACCGACATCCACGCCTTCGAGGAGGGCCGCGAACTGTGGTGCGCCGGCCTCAAGTGGGAGGGTGAGGGCCCCGGGCTGGCCGGACACTCCGACGCGGACGTCGTCGCACACGCCGCCTGCAACGCGCTGTTCTCCGCCGCCGGACTCGGCGACCTCGGGCAGCACTTCGGCACCGGCCGCCCCGAGTGGTCCGGAGCGTCGGGCGTCACGCTGCTCACCGAGGCGGCCCGGATCGTCCGCGAGGCCGGTTTCCGCATCGGCAACGTCGCCGTACAGGTCGTCGGACCCCGCCCCAGGATCGGCAAGCGCCGGGACGAGGCCCAGAGACTGCTGTCGGAGGCGGCGGGCGCTCCGGTCTCCGTGTCCGGGGCGACGACGGACGGGCTCGGCTTCCCGGGCCGCGGCGAGGGCCTGATGGCGGTCGCGACGGCTCTGGTCGTGCGACAGGCCTGACGTGCGCCGGGGCGAGGACGCGGGGGCCACGCCGCCACCGGCCGTCCCGCGTCCCACGGAGGGCGAGCGGCCCGGCCGGGGAGGACGCCCGCGGCCCGCGGGCGGCCTGCCCGGAGGAGGTGTCGGACATCGCCCCGCGCCCACTACCCTGGAGTGGTGACTATTCGCCTGTACGACACCAGCGCCCGGCAGATCCGTGACTTCGCCCCGCTCACACCGGGTTGTGTCTCGATCTACCTCTGTGGCGCCACCGTGCAGGCCGCCCCGCACATCGGGCACATCCGCTCGGGCCTGAACTTCGACATCATGCGCCGCTGGTTCGCCCACCGCGGCTACGACGTCACGTTCATCCGCAACGTCACCGACATCGACGACAAGATCATCGCCAAGTCGCACGACCAGGGCCGCCCCTGGTGGTCCATCGGGTACGACAACGAGCGCGCGTTCAACGACGGTTACCAGGCGCTCGGTTGCCTGCCGCCCACCTACGAACCCCGCGCCACCGGGCACGTCCCGGAGATGATCGAGATGATGCGCGGCCTCATCGAGCGCGGTCACGCCTACGAGTCGGACGGCAACGTCTACTTCGACGTGCGCTCCTTCCCGGGCTACCTGGAGCTGTCCAACCAGGACCTCGATGACCTGCGCCAGCCCTCGGGCGACGGCGAGACCGGCAAGCGCGACCAGCGCGACTTCGCGCTGTGGAAGTCCGTCAAGCCGGGGGAGCCGAGCTGGGAGACGCCGTGGGGACGCGGGCGTCCCGGCTGGCACCTCGAGTGCTCGGCGATGGCGCACAAGTACCTGGGCCCCGCCTTCGACATCCACGGCGGCGGTCTCGACCTGATCTTCCCCCACCACGAGAACGAGATCGCCCAGGCCAAGGCCTTCGGCGACGAGTTCGCGCGGTACTGGGTGCACAACGCCTGGGTCACCATGGCCGGCGAGAAGATGTCGAAGTCGCTGGGCAACAGCGTCCTCGTCTCCGAGATGGTGAAGCAGTGGCGGCCCATCGTGCTGCGCTACTACCTCGGCACGCCCCACTACCGCTCGATGATCGAGTACAGCGAGGAGGCCCTGCGCGAGGCCGAGTCGGCGTTCGCGCGGATCGAGGGCTTCGTGCAGCGCGTCGTCGAGAAGGCCGGCGGGGTCGTCGAGCCGGCCGCCGAGGTGCCGCCCGCCTTCGCCGACGCGATGGACGACGACCTCGGCGTCCCGCAGGCGCTGGCCATCGTGCACACCACGGTCCGCCAGGGGAACTCGGCGCTCGCGGCCGACGACAAGGAAGCCGCGGTGGCCCGCCTCGCCGAGGTCCGCGCCATGCTCGGCGTCCTCGGACTGGACCCGCTGGATGCCCAGTGGGCCGGCGAGGAGACCCGCGGCGAGGACCTGCACGGCGTGGTGGACAGCCTCGTACGGCTCGTGCTCGACCAGCGCGAGTCGGCCCGCGCCCGCAAGGACTGGGGGACCGCGGACGCCATCCGCGACCAGCTCGCCCAGTCCGGCCTGTCCATCGAGGACGGCCCGCAGGGTCCGCGCTGGACTCTGGGCCAGCGCTAGCACCGCGACGGGACCCTGCGGGGAAGCCCCGGTCCTTGATCGAGTGTGCCGCCCGGCCGTCCGGGCGGCACACTGCATAAGACATACGTACGAAGCTCACGGAGACGAGAGACACATGGCAGCCAACAACCGCCGCATGTCCGGCAAGAAGGGCGCGCAGGTCGGCAGTGGCGGCCAGCGGCGCAAGGGCCTCGAGGGCAGGGGTCCGACCCCGCCCGCCGAGATGCGCAAGAAGCACAAGGCGAACCGCATCGCGAACGCCAAGGCGAAGCAGGCCGCACGCCGGCCCGCGCCGCGCGGCCGCGGCGGCAAAGGCACGTCCGAGATGGTCGTCGGCCGCAACCCGGTCGTCGAGGCGCTGCGCGAGGGCGTTCCCGCGACGATCCTGTACGTCCAGCAGTACATCGACAACGACGAGCGGGTGCGCGAGGCGCTGCAGCTCGCCGGCGAGCGCGGCGGCATCCACCTCATGGAGGCCCCGCGTCCCGAGCTGGACCGGATGACCAACGGCCTCAACCACCAGGGCCTCGTCCTCCAGGTCCCGCCGTACGAGTACGCGCACCCCGAGGACCTGGTGTCCGCCGCCCACGACGGTGGCGAGGACCCGCTGATCGTCGCCCTCGACGGCGTCACCGACCCGCGCAACCTGGGCGCCGTCGTCCGCTCGGTCTCCGCCTTCGGCGGGCACGGCGTCGTGGTCCCCGAGCGCCGCGCGGCCGGGATGACGGCCGGCGCCTGGAAGACCTCCGCCGGCACGGCCGCCCGCACCCCGGTCGCCCGTGCCACCAACCTCACCCGGGCCCTCGAGGCCTACAAGAAGGCCGGCATCGCGGTGGTCGGCCTGGCCGCCGACGGCGAGCACGAGGTCGGCACGCTGAAGGCGCTGGACGGCCCGGTCGTCATCGTCGTCGGCAGCGAGGGCAAGGGGCTGTCCCGACTGGTCGGCGAGACCTGCGACTTCCGCGTCCGCATCCCGATGCCGGGCGGCGCCGAATCGCTCAACGCCGGTGTGGCGGCGGGCATCGTGCTGTACGAGGCGGCCCGCCGCAGGAGCTGACGCGTCTCGGGTGGGCTCGCCGACATGCCCGGGGAGCGCGGGAACGCGTGTCCGCGAGTTCACCCGAACGGGTTAATCCCGGCGCATAGTGCAACCTTGACGGAGTCCGGACAGATCCAGCGGGTCAAAGCAGTGTCCTAACCACACGTCACTCGGTTAGATGAGTGTGGACACCAGAACACCCCGCACACCCACGGGGGACCGCTCGTCGGGTTTCGACGACGCTCCCGCGCTGAGCATGGTGAAGGTGCCGAGCGACCCGGCGCAGATCATCGTCAGCCACGCGAGCTTCCGCGTGCAGCTGGCCGCGTCGACGCGGCGTAACCAATCCCCGCGGATCGCCCGGCACGTGAGCGCCATCGATGACACCGCGCGCATGGCCGCCGTCGGGGCGGTGCGCAGAGCGGGCTCCGCCTCCGCGGGCCGTCGGCGGGCCGTCGTCTGGAGCGGCAAGTCCGCCCCCGACGACACCGGCGCCCACCGACTGCTCCAGGCCGTGCGGGCGGGCAGCGTCGGCCACGGCGAGCCTGCCGCCGCCGACGCCGGAGCCACCCAGGTCATCCCCCGCGTCGGCGTCGACGACCGCGGATACGACGGCGACCTCGCCGCGCAGACCCTCGAGACCCCCGTCGTCGGCGCCCAGCGCCGGCCCGCCGCCGGCGAACACCGCATCCTGCCGCACATGCGCACCGTGGGCAGCGCCTACGACGAACCCGCCTACGAAGACGCCCAGTTCGAGGACTTCGCCCCGACCGGCGACGACCCCGACCCGGACCGGGCACGCGCCCCCCGCACCCGGCGGCACGCCGAAGACCCCGCCCGCCACGCGTACTTCCCGGGCCGCCGGATGAACCTCGGCGTGGTCCTCCTGCCGCTGCGCATCTTCCTCGGCTTCATCTCCGTCTACGCCGGCATGGGCAAGCTCTGCGATCCCGTCTACTTCGACGGCGGCGAGCGCGGCTCCATGGTGAAGTGGCTGAACACCCTGCACCCCTGGGAAGTCGCCGAACCCCTGCGTCAGTTCGCCCTCCACCACCCCGTCGGCTCCGGCCTCGTCATCGCCTTCCTCCAGGTCGTCGTGGGTGTCCTGACCGTCCTCGGCTGCTGGCAGCGCATCGCCGCGGTCGTCGGCGCCGGCCTCTCCGCCGCGCTCATCGTCACGGTCAGCTGGAAGACCACGCCGGTCTACGACACGCCCCACATCATCTACCTCGCCGCCTGGTCGCCGCTGATCATCGCGGGCGCTCCCGTCTACTCCATCGACGGCCGCCTCGCCGCCGGCGCCTGGCGCCGTCTCGGCCCCCGCTCCGACCTCTGGGAGCTGCGCCGTTACGTCCTGCGCCGCGGCGCCCTCGTCACCGCGATCGTCGTCGGACTGACCCTGCTGACCGGCTCCCTGCTCGGCGGCGCCGTACGCGACGCCGACCGGGTGATCGTCCCCGGCCCCGGCGAGCCCCCCCGCAACGAACTGCCCGGCTCCCCCCTGCCCGGGAAGTCCGGCACCCACAAGGCGTCCCGCAAGCCGGCCGCCTCCACCTCGCCCACCCAGGACGCCACCTCGGCCGCCCCGACGGCCGGCGCCGACAGCGAACCCTCAGAGTCGCGCGAGACCGACACCTCCGGCGTCGGCGGCGGAGCGCCCAGCCAGACCCAGGGCACCGCCGGCCAGGCCCCGCCCGAGCACTCCGCCCCGCGGGAGCAGGCCCCCAGCACCAGCTCCGGCCCCAGCTCGGGCGGCTCCACCAGCAGCTCCGGCGGCTCGGACGGCGGCTCGAACGGCGGCGGCTCCACCTCCTCCGGCCAGCCCGGCCTCGTCGGTGGCCTCCTCGGATAGACCGACCGGCCCCCGGGAGGCCTTCCGCAGGCCTCCCGGAGAACACGAAAGGGTGCCGTGCGCTCACCGCGCACGGCACCCTTGTCGGCATCCCGGGGCCTTCCAACCTCGCGGCCGGCCCCCTCGGATTCTCAGCGGCCCAGCGTCGCCAGCTCCTTCGCCGCCTCCGTCAGATCCTTCGCGGTGTCGATCGCCCGCCAGTACGCCCCCTGCGGAATCGGGAAACCCGCCAGCCGCCGCTCACGCGCCAGATGGGGGAACGTCGTGCGCTCGTGGTCGCCGCGCTCGGGCAGCAGCCCGGCGAACGCCGGCGAGAAGACGTACACGCCCGCGTTGATCTCATACGTCGTCGGCGGCGCCTCGATGAAGTCCGTGATGTGGCCGAAGCCGTCCGTCTGCACCGCACCCCACGGAATGCGCGGGCGCGCCAGGGCCAGCGTCGCTATCGCATCGCGCTCGGCGTGGAAGTCGGCCATCTCGCGCAGCGAGAAGCGGGTCCAGATGTCACCGTTCGTGGCGTACCAGGGCCGGTCGGGACGGGGGAGCCGGGCGGCCGCGTACTTCAGGCCGCCGCCGCGGCCCAGCGGCTCGGTCTCCACGACGGTGGTGACGTTCACGGGCAGATCGGCTGTCTTCAGCCAGTCCTGCAGCACCTCGGCGAGATGCCCGCAGGAGACGACGACGTCCGTCACGCCCTCCTCGGCGAGCCAGACGAGCTGATGGCCGATGATCGGCGTCCCCGTGCCGGGGATCTCGACCATCGGCTTGGGCCGGTCGTCGGTGTAGGGACGCAGCCGTGACCCCTGGCCACCGGCCAGGATGACGGCTTGCGTGGGACGGGACGCGGCGTGCGGATCGGTCATGACCGCACTGTACGTGCCGCCCGCGCACAGGCAGGCGTGCGGCTCCCCCGGCGGGAGGGGAGCCGCACGGTCCGGAACGGGCGCCGGGCGCCCGGCGGCCCCTCAGCCGCGCGCCGCCAGCACGCCCGACGCGAAGGCCGTGTCGCACACCGGGCGCGAGTACGACTGCGCCCGGGACGGCCCGTACATACGGACCGCGGCGCGGCCCAGCGCGCGGGCGATGGACGAACAGTGCCGCGCCAACGACGGCTTGCCGTTCACGGCGGCCTGGAGATGGGTCAGGGCGACGCCCGGATCCTTCTCCTGGAGCTCGGACAGCAACTGGTCGCGCAACACGTCCTGCGGGGCCTTGGCGGCCTTCCGCGAGGACTGGTGCACGGCGGAGACGTCGGAGGCGGTGAGCACCGAATCCGAGGGGTTCCCCGACCAGTTGACCCGGGTGACCGCGAGGGTCCCGGAGAGCACCATGACGACGGGCAGGACGAGAGCGAGCGAGCGGCCGATCCGGCGGGCTGGGCCGCCCCGGCCGCTGCGCGTGCGCTGGGTGGTGGAGTGGTTCGCGGAGTGCTTCACGCGTGAGAGGGTAGCGTGCAGTAATGAGCCCGCGACAATGAGTCACCCGTACGGGGGATGGAGCTGTGCTCCTTTTCGGGTAAGGCGTTGACGGCGGCATATCGAAATGTCCGCTGTGCCGGGGATTCTGCGCGCACGGAAAAAAGGCCCCGCAGCAGGCTGCGGGGCCTTTTTCACCGGCCAGGGTGAAACGCCGGAGTTTAATCAGGCGTCTTTCACCGTCGTCGGACTCGCGCAGGTCCGTCGGTCGGTCCGTGGGCCCCTCCGGTGGGACCGGTCAGTCCGACAGGCGGGCGCCCGTCGACGTGGAGAACACGTGGGTCTCGCCCGCGCGCGGGACGACGTGCAGCGTGCTGCCCTTCTCCGGGACGTCACGGCCGCCGACGCGCACGACGAGGTCCTTCGTCTCGTCGCCCACCTGGGCGCTGCCGTAGACGAAGGCGTCCGAGCCGAGCTCCTCGACCACGTTCACCGTGACCGCGAGACCCTTCTCGACGCCGGTGGCCACGTCGAAGTGCTCCGGACGGACGCCCACCGTGACCGTCTTGTCGGTGGCGGCGGCCAGCGCGTCACGCTGCACCGGCACCACCGAGTTGCCGAACTTCACGCCGCCGTCCGTGATCGGCACCTCGACGAGGTTCATCGCGGGCGAACCGATGAAGCCGGCCACGAACAGGTTCGCGGGCTTGTCGTACATGTTGCGAGGGGTGTCGACCTGCTGGAGCAGGCCGTCCTTCAGCACCGCCACACGGTCGCCCATCGTCAGGGCCTCGACCTGGTCGTGGGTGACGTACACGGTGGTGATGCCGAGGCGGCGCTGCAGCGACGCGATCTGCGTACGCGTCGACACACGGAGCTTGGCGTCCAGGTTCGACAGCGGCTCGTCCATGAGGAACACCTGCGGCTCGCGCACGATGGCGCGGCCCATCGCCACACGCTGGCGCTGACCGCCGGAGAGCGCCTTCGGCTTGCGGTCCAGGTACTCGGTCAGGTCGAGGATCTTCGCCGCCTCCTCGACCTTCTGCCGGATCTCCGCCTTGTTCACGCCGGCGATCTTCAGCGCGAAACCCATGTTGTCGGCGACCGACATGTGCGGGTACAGCGCGTAGTTCTGGAACACCATGGCGATGTCCCGGTCCTTCGGCGGCAGGTGGGTGACGTCGCGGTCGCCGATGCGGATCGCGCCGCCGTTGACGTCCTCGAGCCCCGCGAGCATGCGGAGCGAGGTGGACTTGCCGCAACCGGACGGGCCGACCAGGACGAGGAACTCGCCGTCCGCGATGTCGATCTCGAGCGCGTCGACGGCGGGCTTCGTGGAGCCCGGGTAAATCCGGGTCGCCTTGTCGAACGTAACAGTGGCCATGGCTCAGAGGCCCCCTTCTACCGGCAGGAACGTGCCGGACGATCCGTTGTAGGAAGGTGGTTGGTGTAGTCCACATGAGCGAACTGGGTCAGGACGCTACCTCGCGTTCGCCGGATCTGTCAGTACCCGAAGGCATGTGAACTTCGCGGAAATTCTCGGACGTGGCAGCACCGCACCGGCGCGGAGGGCGGAAGCCCGTGGCCTTCGGAAACGGGGGCTGTGTACAGTGGAGCCGCCCTCGCGCGCGGTGTCGCCGCGCGCGGTGCCTCCTTAGCTCAGCTGGCCAGAGCGCCGCACTTGTAATGCGTAGGTCGTCGGTTCGAATCCGACAGGGGGCTCTGTGAAAGCCCAGGTCAGGATGTTTCTGACCTGGGCTTTTCGTGCTCCTGGCTGTCCGGGTGGTGCTGCCTTCAGATGCGCAGCAGGCGGGCGGTCTCCAGCCTTCTCGGGTCCGGGGGGCGGGTGTCCGCGATCTCCCAGAGGCAGTCCTGGAGGACGCGGGCGAGGGTCCAGGCGCGGGCCCGGTCGCGGTCGAGGCCGAGGGTGGCGGTCAGCGCGTCGAAGCGCCAGTGCACGTCCGCCGGGTCGTAGCGGTCGACGATGGCGGGCAGGAGTTCGAAGCCGGGGTCGCCGGCGAGGGGCTTGGGGTCGATGGCGAGCCAGCGGGCTCGGTCGGCGGCGAGGACGTTCTCGTAGTGCAGGTCCCAGTGCAGGAGCCGGTCGCCCGGTTCGGCGACGACCTCGCTCAGGGCGGCCGCGCAGTCGGCGATCAGGCGGCGGTCTGCCCGGTCGGGGACGTGTTCCAGGGCGCGGGGGGTCTGTTCCAGCATGGCGTGGGCGATGTCGTCCAGGCGGCGCATGTGCTCGGGGGCGGCCAGGGCCGTCAGGTGGGTCAGCAGGTCGGCGATGACGAGGACCGCCTCGTGGACGTCGTCGAGGTGGGACAGCATGCGGGTGGGGTCGAGGCGTTCGAGGAGCATCGTGCCGGTGGGTTCGTCGTGCCGGAGGAGGCGGACGGCGTGGTCGCCGTTCCAGAGGCGCAGGGCGACGGGTTCGCCGGCGCTCTCCTCGTCGAGGATCTGCAGTTTGAGGACGGCGTTGGCGCCGTCGGCGGTGGTGACGGGGAGGACGAGGGCGCTCACGCCGTGCATGGACGGGCCGTCGAGCCTTAGCTGCCAGCGGTCGAGGAAGCTCTGTGCGAGGTCCGGGAGGGCGGTGATGAAGGCGTGGCCTGCCGGGCCGTTGTACTTCACCTGTTCTGCGGCGAGTGCGGCGGGAACGTCGATCACCTCGGGGACGATACTGGGCCGGGTGAGCGGGCTCAGGGGGTTTTCCGGGGTCGGCCGGGCGGTGTGGGCGTACGTCCGCAGTGCGCCCGGCACGTATGTGTGGCTGGCGGTCCTGTTCGTCACGACGGTGGCGTTGCACCGTATGTCCCCGGAGTTCGAGCAGGAGTTCCTGCGGCAGCGGTCGACGAACATCCATGAGCTGTCGCGGCATCCGGTGCGGGTGCTGGTGGCGAGCGCGATGTGGATCGACGGGGGATTCTGGGCGCCGTACGCGGTGCTGTACACGGTGTTCCACGCCCGGGTGGAGCGCTGGCTGGGGACGGCGCGGTGGCTGGCGGTGTGTGCGGCGGCTCATGTGCTGGCGACGCTGGTCAGCGAGGGGGCGCTGGCGGTGGCGATCCAGGAGGGGGTGGCCCCGCCGTCGTCGGCGGAGACCCTGGACGTCGGGGTGAGTTATGCGTTGTCGGGTGTGGTGGCGGTGCTGTTCCACGGGATTCGGTCGCCGTGGCGGTATGCGTACCTCGTGGTGGTTCTGGTCTTCTACGGTCTTCCGCTGGCGGAGGGGCCGACGTTCACGGACTTCGGTCATTTCGTGTCCGTGTTGATCGGGCTGGCGTGTTTTCCGCTGGTCAGGGGGCGGGGAAGGGCGCGGGACCCGAAGCGGACGGCGGAGGTGCGACCGGGGGGCGGGGCCGGGGGATGAGGACGACCTTGCCGGTGGTTCGGCGGATTTCGCGTCGGGGTCAGGGGGCGGCGGCGGTTGTCAGTGGCGGGGTGCAGCATGGGGGCATGGCGAGGACGGGTTCAGGTACAGGTGCGGGCGTGCGCTCGGGCGCGGCGGCGAGAGGCGGGGCCGGGGGCAGGGGGGCCGGCGTGGTGAAGGGTGCACGGCGGCCGGAGGTGCGGCTGCCGGCGCTCGAGCCGTTCGCGGACGGGGAGCTGGAGCCGGACGGGGACTACGACGGCGTGGCGTTCCATGAGCTGGATCTGGCGGGGCAGGACGGCGGGGGCGCCCGGTTCATGGACTGTGCGGTGACGGGGTGCGCGCTGGACGAGACGCGGTTGCGCAAGGCCCGGGTCCTGGACTCCGTCCTCACCGGCCTGCGCGGCGTCGGCACGGATCTGGCGGAGGCGACGCTGCGTGACGTGGAGGTGCGCGACGCCCGTCTGGGCGGTGCGCAGCTGTACGGGGCGGTGCTGGAGCGGGTGGTGGTGCGCGGCGGCAAGATCGACTATCTGAATCTGCGTCAGGCGCGTTTGCGGGACGTCGTCTTCGAGGGGTGCGTCCTGGTCGAGCCGGATTTCGGGGGTGCGCGTCTGGAGCGTGTCGAGTTCGTCGACTGTGCGGTGAAGGCCGCCGACTTCACGGCGGCGACGCTGACCGACGTGGATCTGCGGGGGGCGGTGGAGCTGGGCATCGCCGGCGGTGTGGGCCGGCTGTCGGGCGCGGTGATCAGCGCGGCCCAGCTGCTGGATCTGGCTCCGGTGCTGGCGGGTGAGCTGGGGATCAGGGTGGAGGGCTGACGGGAGGTGCGGCGGGGGTCATGCGACGCGGGGGAAGCGTGCCTGGAGCGTCCAGACGGCCGGGTTCTCGCCGAGGTCGTCGTGCAGGTCGATCAGGTCGGCGAGCAGGTCGTGCAGGAAGTCGCGGGCTTCGCGGCGGAGTTCGGCGTGCGAGAAGGTCAGCGGGGGTTCCTCGGCCGGCATCCAGTCGGCCTCGACGTCCACCCATCCGAAGCGGCGTTCGAAGAGCATGCGGTCGGTGGACTCGGTGAAGTCCAGTTCGGCGTGCTGCGGGCGGGAGGCACGGGAGCCCGCCGGGTCCTGGTCGATCTGCTCGACGATGTCGCACAGGGCCCACGCGAAGTCCAGTACCGGCACCCATCCCCAGGCTGTGGACACCTCGCGGTCCGCCTTGGTGTCGGCGAGGTAGACGTCCCCGCAGAACAGGTCGTGGCGCAGGGCGCGGACGTCCGCGCGCCGGTAGTCCGTCTGCGGGGGGTCCGGGAAGCGGTTGGAGAGGGCGTAGCCGATGTCGAGCACGTAGGCGATGGTGTCACGGCCCCGTGTCCCCGCCGGACGTCCCCATAGGATGACTGACATGTCCAGAACCGTGAGGTGTATTCCGGGTGTGGCCGGGTTACTGGCCTGCAGCCTGGTCCTGGCCGGGTGCGTCGGCGGTTCGGGGGGCGGCTCCGAGGGCGCCCCGGGCGTGGGCGACCCGTACTTCCCGAAGGCGGGCAACGGCGGCTACGACGTCTCCCACTACGGCCTCACGCTCGCCTACGACCCGGGCGGCGGCGGCCGGCTGACCGGCTCCGCCGTGATCACCGCCCGAGCCACCCGGGATCTCTCCGCGTTCCGCCTGGACTTCGCGGGCATGGACGTGGCGGCGGTGACCGTCGAGGGCGCGACGGCCGGCTTCCGGCGGGACGGCCAGGAGCTGACCGTGCGCCCTTCGGACTCCCTGGCCGAGGGCGAGACCTTCGAGGTTGCGGTCCGCTATTCCGGCAGCCCGCGCACGATCACCGATCCCGACGGTTCGAAGGAGGGCTGGCTGCGCACCGAGGACGGGGCCCTGGCCCTCGGTGAGCCGGTCGGCTCGATGGCCTGGTTCCCGGGCGATCACCACCCGTCCGACAAGGCAACCTACGACATCGCCGTCACCGTCCCGGAGGGGCTGACGGCCGTCTCGAACGGGGAGTTGCGAAGCCGGCGGGCGGCGGGCGGCGGGCGTACGACGTTCTCCTGGCGGACCGCCGAGCCGATGGCGAGCTATCTGGCGACGGTCGCGATCGGCGTCTACACGGTGACCGCTTCCACGACCGAGGACGGTCTGCCGGTGTACGTCGCGGTCGACCCGACGCAGGCGGCGGCCGGCCGCGAGGTGCTGGCCCGGCTGCCCGAGGTGATGGAGTGGGCGCAGGACAACTTCGGCCCGTACCCCTTCTCGTCGGCCGGGGCGATCGTCGACCGCCCCGAGGACGCCGGGTACGCGCTGGAGACCCAGAACCGTCCCGTCTACCCGGGCGCCCCCGACCTGCCGACGTTGGTGCACGAGACCGCCCACCAGTGGTTCGGCGACTCCG
This sequence comes from Streptomyces sp. NPDC020597, assembly GCF_044335095.1. Taxonomy (NCBI): domain Bacteria; kingdom Bacillati; phylum Actinomycetota; class Actinomycetes; order Kitasatosporales; family Streptomycetaceae; genus Streptomyces; species Streptomyces sp. NPDC020597. The sequence continues at coordinate 107,783 of NZ_JBIRUL010000003.1, forward strand.
TGACGCCGAAGAGCTGGCAGGACATGTGGCTCAACGAGGGGTTCGCGACCTACGCGGAGTGGCTGTGGGCGGAGGACGAGGGCGGCGCCACGGCGGAGCAGACGTTCACCGGGCTCTACGACCACGGCGTCGAGCGGTACGCGAACCTGTGGGACTTCCCGCCCGCGAAGCCGACGAGCGCCGCCCAGGTCTCCGAGGCGCCGGTCTACCAGCGTGGCGCGATGGTGCTGCACCGCATCCGGCAGACGGTCGGCGACGACGCCTTCTACGACATCGTGCAGGGCTGGGCCGCCGCCCACCGGCACGGGAACGCCGACACGCACGCCTTCACGGCGTACGTCGAGAAGGCGGCGCCGGACGCGGACTTCGACGACATCTGGGCGGACTGGCTGTACGGGAAGGGCAAACCCGAGCTCCCTTGAGGCCTCTTCGTCGTCCGTTTCCGTTCACCCTGCCGGGACGCCGTCGCGGTCAGCCCGTGCGGTGCGTCGCCTCGTGTTCGTCGAGCAGCCGCGCGAGGTCGGACGGCCATACCGGCTCGGCGAGCGCACGCAGTTCCTGCCGGGTCCACCAGCGCCAGGTGAGGATGCCGTCGGCGGCGTGGGCGGCGGCCAGGTCGGGGCCGGCGGGTTCGCGGTGCGGGCCGGGGGTGACGTAGATGTGCTCGTGCTGGTGGACGAGGACGTCGAAGCGGGTGAAGAAGTGTTCCCAGGTGCACAGGAGGGGCCCGGGCTCCAGGTCGTCCCAGCCGGTCTCCTCGCGCAGCTCGCGCCGGGCGCCCTCGCGGGGCGACTCGCCTTCCTCGATTCCGCCGCCGGGCAGGGCCCAGTGCGGGCCGACGTCGGGGTTGACGTACCGGAAGAGGAGGACGGAGCCGTCGGGGTCGACGACGGCGACGCGGGCGGCTCGGCGCGAGCGGGGCAGCGGCTTGCGCAGCACGGCGCAGGGGCGCCCGTGTTGCAGATCCGGGCGGTGGCCGATCACCTCGTACCCGAGGGCCGTCCAGAACGCGAGGCCCTTGGGGTTGGCGTCGAGCACGGCGAGCCGGACGCCGTTGCGGCCGTCCGCCCGGAACCGTTCCTCGATCTGCTCGGCGATCCGGCGGCCGTGTCCCTGTCCGTGCGCTGCCGCGTCGACCATCAGCAGGCCGATCCAGGGGTCCGGGTCGGCGGGGTCGGGGTGCCGGGCCAGGGTGACGACCACCCCGACGAGTCTTCCGCCGCTACGGGCCAGCAGCACCTCCACCCCTTCGGTCGCCGCCTGTTCCGCGAGCGCCGCCGCCACCTGCTCGGGCCGGATGTCGAGCGGGTCCGGGAAGTCGCCGCTGAGAGCCTGGAACTCGCGGTTGGAGGCGTAGAGGGCGGTGAGTTCGGTGAGGAGGGGGCCCGGGATGTCGTGGCCGGCGGCCAGGGGGAGGGCAGTCAGGATCATGGGCCGCAGGGTAGGCCCGCCGGCCGATCGGACCCCGGCCATTTTCCGGAGCCCGAACGTTTCCAGAGTCCGGTCGATCAGGCCCGGTCGATCAGATCCCGGTCCCGGCCGATCACACTCCGACCGATTCCTCTCCGCCCTGCCCGCGCGAGAGCAGCATCCGCTCGAGGAGGTTGCGTGTCGCGCGCTCGACGCGCGGGTCGTGGTGGTCCTCGTCCTGGAGGGCGAGGGGCCAGAAGAAGGTGCCGGCGGCGAAGACCAGGGTGCCGTCCTCGTGTTCGGTGAGGCCGGTGTTCTGGATGCGCCGCTTGTGTCCGCTGCCCTTGGCGGACTTGTAGCGGTAGGGGGACTCCGAGAGCAGGGTGCGGGTGGCGCCCTTCGGTGACGGCATCCTGCTGTCGTAGCCGTCCGCCTCGACTGCCACGAGGTGGGCGATCTCCTCGCCGTCCTTGAGCCCGGTGCCCTCCCAGAACCAGTGGTCCGGCCGGCGGACGACCAGGGGCGCGGGTTTGGCCAGGATGCCGTTGTACTGGACGCCCAGCACGCCCTGTTCGGCGCGTCCGCACTTCTTGCCGTGCTTGTCCTCCAGGTCGCGCCAGCGCTCGGTGGGGCCGTTCGCGTCGGGGGACGGGTCCGGGGCGGTCTTGTAGCAGGCGACCGTGCGGGACGGTCTGCCGTCGGCCGCGCCGGTGAGCCGGATGTGGAAGTAGACGTTGTTGGCCGCGAGGAAGGCGATGTGGGTGCCGGCGCCCACGGCCTTGTCCAGGACGTCCCGCATGGGCTTCGACCAGTACTCGTCGTGACCGGGGAAGATCATCGCCGTGTAGCGCTCGGGGTTGATCCGGCCTTCGTGCAGGTCGGAGCTTGTGGCGTAGGTCACGTCGTGGCCCTCGGCCTCCACCCAGCGGGTGAAGGCGACGTCCAGTTCGGCCCACTTGGGCAGACCGTGGTCGGAGTAGGGGCGGTCGAACGACACCTGGAACGCGCGGTGGTTGCTGTCCGCGACCGCTCCGGGGCGGGGGTAGCCCCGGTAGAGGTTCTTGCCGGTGCGGCCGTCCATGGGCCATTGGTTGTAGGCCTGGTAGGTGGTGAAGGGGAGGACGACCAGGAGGTCCGACGCGCGGTTCTGCTCGCGGACGACGAACGGGGTGCAGCTGCGGTGGCCGTCCTCGGCCTCGAAGACGGCCACGTAGACGCCCGATATCCAGGTACCGGGGACGCGGTACGTCCACGACGGGCGCCAGTCGCACACGATGGCGCCGGTCTCGGGGTGCGGGGCGGGGACGGGCTGCCGGGAGCCGGTGAGCTGCGGCCCGGTGGCCATCAGGCGGCCGCCCTCGCCGTCGTAGTGGCCGAGCCGGTAGAGGGTGATGCGGAAGGGCTGCGGGGTCCGGACGGACACGTGGAAGGAGAGGGACTCCCCGGGGGCGACGGAAGCCGCCGACGCGTAGCCGTGGATCTGTCCCAGATGGTCCTTGGTGCTGAGGCGGGCGTCCGCGGGGACTTCCCAGTCCGGCGTGCCCTCGTGCGTGTTCTCGTTCACGACCGGGTTGGCGCCCGTGGCGGTGGCCTTGCGCACAGTCGGCGGGGACGCGGACGGGGGCTCTGCGGGCGTCTCGCGGTAGGCGTAGGCCGCTCCGATCCCGGCGGCGGCGACCGCCCCCACCCCGAACGTACCCATGGCCCTGCGACGACTGACGACGGACATGTGGAACAGGCCCCCCTGGCACCGGCACACGGTCCGCGCACGTGCTGATCACTCGTCGCACCGCCGTGTGGACTGTCAAACCTCTCTGCTGCACGCGCGACGGCTGGCTGTCGCACTGCAGGCTCGGGGCGGTGACGGTCGAGCGACTGGTCGAGCCGCTGGTCACATGAAGACCGCCCGCCCTCCTGATAGAGGGCGGGCGGTCCGGTGAGGTTGCCTGGGACGCCTCGGTTGTTCGAACGTCGTGTGACGTTCGGGTGATCAGACGCTGACGCCGAAGTCCTGGGCGATGCCCACGAGGCCCGACGCGTAACCCTGGCCGACCGCGCGGAACTTCCACTCCGCGCCGTTGCGGTAGAGCTCGCCGAAGACCATGGCCGTCTCGGTGGCCGCGTCCTCCGAGAGGTCGTAGCGGGCGATCTCGGCCCCGCCGGCCTGGTTGACGATGCGGATGTAGGCGTTGCGGACCTGGCCGAAGTTCTGCGAGCGGTTCTCCGCGTCGTAGATCGAGACCGGGAAGACGATCTTGTCGATGTCGGCGGGGAGACCCGCCAGGTTCACGTTGATCGCCTCGTCGTCGCCCGCGCCCTCGCCGGTGCGGTTGTCGCCGGTGTGGACGATGGTCTGGTCCGGCGTCTGCTTGTTGTTGAAGAAGACGAAGTGACCGTCGGAGTACACCTTGCCCTGGAGGTTGACCGCGATCGCGGAGGCGTCGAGGTCGAAGTCCGTGCCGGTGGTGGTGCGGACGTCCCAGCCGAGGCCCACGGTGACGGCGGTCAGGCCCGGAGCCTCCTTGGTGAGCGAGACGTTGCCACCCTTGGACAGGCTTACAGCCATGGTTGGGAGTCCTTCCCTCGTTGCGTACGGCTTCGTACGGGCTTCGTACGGGCACGAAGCTACAGCTATCCCTATGAACGCAGCGAAGGGTGCTCAAGGTTCCCCGCAACTCCGCGTTTCTTTACTTTCTTTACCGAGGGATATTCGCGTGACGCGGGCCGGTCCGGAGCGGGAACATGGTGGGCATGTCTGGTCCCTATGTCGTCCGCGGCTCGGTCTCGCTTCCCGAGGCCGAGCTCATGTGGCGTTTCTCGCGGTCTTCGGGGCCCGGCGGGCAGCACGTCAACACCAGCGACTCCCAGGTGGAGCTCCGCTTCGACCTCGCCCGCACCGAGGCGTTCCCCGAGGTGTGGAAGGCGCGGGCGCTCGAGCGGCTTGCCGGGCGGCTCGTCGACGGCGTCGTGACCGTCCGCGCCTCCGAGCACCGCTCCCAGTGGCGCAACCGCGAGACCGCCGCCGTACGCCTGGCCGCCCTGCTCGCCGAGGCCACCGCCCCGCCGCCCAAGCCGCGCCGGCCGACACGGATCCCGCGCGGGATCAACGAGCGCCGACTGCGGGAGAAGAAGCAGCGCTCCGACACGAAGCGGGGCAGGACCGGCCGCGACTGGTCGTGACGCCCGGGCGGGTCCGCCGTCGCCTCAGGGCCGGTCCAGGCGCAGGACGCCGACCGTCTCGCCCTCGCTCTTCTCGCCGTTCTTGCGGAACCCCAGCCGCAGATAGAAGTCCTCCGGCCCGTTCTCGCCCTCGTGCCAGGTGACGTACATCTCCCGGGTGCCGCGGCGGCGCAGTTCCGCGGCGACCGACTCCACGGCGAACCGGCCGTAGCCGCGGCCCTGTTCGCCGGCGGCGATGTTCAGCCGCCACAGGCCGGAGCGGAGCAGGGGGACCTCGCCGGTCCCGTCGGTCCAGTCGATGTCGAGGAAGGCCATCAGGAAGCCGACCGGACGGTCGCCGTCCATGATCAGGCGGGGCCAGGCGACGCCCGGCGGATGGACGTAGGCCTCGGCGAGGGACTTCATGACCGGGGAGACCGCGAACTCCTGGTCGGGGCGGACGCGAATGCCGGTCGCGGCCCCGAAGTTGCCGGGCGTGATCTCGACGAGACGCAGTCCGCAGGCCGCCCCTTCGCCCCTGTCACCCGTGTCGGCCCCGACGGTTCGGTCGGTTCCGTCGGCTCTGCCGGCTTTGTCGGTCGGGTCCGTCGCGCGGGTCATGCGGGCACCCTAGGGGGAGCGGTCATGTCGCGGCCACGGCATTTCGGCGCCCGGGCCGCCCCGGCGCACGGCCTGCGCCGTCAGCCCAACTGGCGGTAGCGGCCTCGGAAGTAGACCAGGGGGCCGCCGTCCGCGCTCGGGGTCGCGGCGGTCAGCACGCGGCCGATCACCAGGGTGTGATCGCCCGCCGGGACGCGTTGCTCGGTGGCGCATTCCAGGGTGGCCAGCGCGCCGCCGACCAGGGGCGCGCCGGTGGCCTCGCCGCGTTCGTACGGGATGTCCTCGAAGAGGAGGCGGTCGCTGATGCGGCCCTTCATGGCGAAGCGGCCGGCGATGTGCCGCTGGCTCTCGGAGAGGACCGACACCGCCCACCGGGGCTGTTCGTCGAGCAGATCGTCCATCCGGGAGCCGTTGCGCAGGCTGACCATGACCAGAGGCGGGTCCAGGGAGACGGACACGAAGGCGGTGGCGGTCATGCCGACGTCCTCGCCGTCCGGCGCCCGGGGGTCGTCCGGGTCCAGGGAGGGCTCCCGGGCGGTCACCAGGACCACGCCGTCGGCGAGCCGGGACATGGCGGCGCGGAACTCGTCGTTGCTCACCCCCTCAGCATGCCTGGAGGGGGTGTTCGGCACGGAGTCGATCACGTCGGTGGGCACGCTCGGAACGCTAGTGTCCGTGCGATGCCCGCCGCATCGGACCTCCGCCCGAGTAGGGTCGTAGGACCGTGGACCCATCACCGCGTTCCGTGCCCCGGCGGCTGCTGTCCGTGTTCAGGAAACGCACAGGAAAAACGCGGAAACTCCACTCAAATGTTCACGTTCATCTGTGACTTGAGTCACAAGACGCACTAATTGTTGACCCTGTGTACCGAGTGGGCAGCGCGCTGTGATTCAGTGGCGGAGGCGTCACAACAAGACACACACCGACAACGAAGCACCAGAAACGACGTTGCGCCGAAGACAACCCTTGATTCGCTGCGAAGTCTCGGGGGGAGGGCGAAACACATGGAGACCGAGTCGGAGCCGTACGTCCGTCTTGCGTCCCTGCGACAGCTGCACCAGGTCATGGCCGACATGAACACGGCCCGCAGCCTGGCCGACACACTGCAGACCGTCGCCGACGGCGTGGTCACGGCACTCGGGTACGAGCTGGCGTGCGTCAACCTCGTGCGCGGCGACGGCGATCTCGTGGTCGCCGCCTTCTCCGGCAACCCGGCGGCCGAGGCCCTCATCACGGGCCGGGTCGGATCGCGCGAGTCCTGGGAGCGCCGCCTCGGCATGGGCGAGACCTGGGGCGACCTGATCTTCATACCGCACACCGAGGGCTGGGTCCTCGACGACGACGACGTCCCGCAGTGGTACACCGACGGGCCCGCGCCGCGCTTCGAGGACGAGTGGCACCCCTCGGACCGGCTCTTCGCCCCCATGTACACGCCCGCCGCCGCCGGCAGCGGCGACGCCTGCGGCGAGCTGATAGGCGTCCTGTCCGTGGACCGGCCGCGCAACGGACGACGTCCCGGCGCGTGGGGGCGCGAAGCGCTCCAGATGTACGCCTTCCAGGCCGCCATCGCCATCAGCAACGCGCGTCTACGTGCGAACATGCAGCGGGCGCTGGTCCGGCTCGAACGTGAGCAGCAGGCCCTGCGCGCCAGCGAGGAAAGCTTCCGGCAGGCCTTCGAGTACGCCCCCTCCGGCATGGCGATAGCCGAGATGGGCGGCGACCAGCACGGGCGCATACTCCGCACCAACGACGCGCTGTGCCGCCTGCTGGGCCGGCCCGCCTCCGCGATGCGCCGCTACTCCTTCTCCGACCTCGTCCACCCCGAGGACATAGGCACCCTGCTCCGCACCTCCGCCGAAGGCGGCCGCGCGGAGCTGCGCCTCGGCCGCCGGGACGGCACCTACCTCTGGGTCAGCCTCCGCAACTCGGTCGTCGCCGACGCCGCCGACGGACCCCGCTTCCTCCTCACCCACGTCGAGGACATAGAGGAGCGCAAGCGCCGCGAGCTGCAGCTCGCCCACCGCGCCTCCCACGACTCCCTCACCGGCCTGCCGAACTCGGCGGAACTGCGCTCGCGGCTGTCCGCCCGGCTCTGCCAGCGGCCCCTGTCGACCCATCCCGCCGCCGTCGACGCCATGGACACCGCGTACGGCCACGCCGCCTTCGACACCAACGGCCACGGCTTCGACTACCGGCCGGGCGGCGCCGAGACCTTCGACGGCTACGACCACCATGTGCACACCGCCGCCCCCGAGGACGGGCGCGACGACGGCGCCAAGGGGCTCGCGGTCCTCTTCTGCGACCTCGACGGCTTCAAGTCGATCAACGACCGGTTCGGGCACAACGCGGGCGACGCGGTCCTCATCGAGGTGGCCCGCCGGCTCTCCCGCCAGGTCCGCGACGGCGACACGGTCGCCCGGCTCGGCGGCGACGAGTTCGTGATCCTCGCCGACGGCCTCGGCCGCGCCGACGCCGCCGACCTCGCCGTACGCCTGCGCAACGAGATCATCCAGCCGATCCGCGCCGAGGGGCGGGCGGTGCGGGTGGGCGCCAGCTTCGGCATCGGCTGGGCGCATTGCGGGATGACCGCGGACGAAGTGCTGAAGTCCGCCGACGAGCGCATGTACGTCGAGAAACGATCTCGTCCCAAACAGCACAGGCGTGCGGGATGATCACCAGGTCAGCGGCCCTGCCGCCGCGCTGATGCGATCCGAGTCACCCGTTTGGGCGGTGGGGACCGGGTAGGCTCGCAGTTCTCACACGTATGGACACGCGTACGCGTGTCGCATCGGCCCCGCACTGTTGAGGAGTACGAAGGGATGACGCCCGGCAATAACGGCGCGAGCACGCCCGAGGACGACGACCCGTTCGGTTACCTCTACGCCGACGGCCAGGCCAACGGCGCGCAGCCGCCCTCCGGCGGCGGTTACGGCTACCCGAACTCGGTCAGCAGAGTGCGTGCGGTCGGCGAGCGCCAGTACGGACAGCAGCCGCAGCAGCAGACCGCACAGTACGGGCAGCCGCCCACGGTTCCGCAGCAGGGCGCGTACGGTCAGCCGAACGCGCACTACGCCGCGCCCGAGAACTTCGCCGCCGGCGGTGGCCCCTCGACCGGCCGGCAGCCCGTGCAGGGCGGCGGCCGTGGCGGCGGGCCCAACACCAAGGGTCTGCTGATCGGCGCCGTCGCGGTGGTCGCCGCGGTCGTGATCGGCATCGTGGTGGTCGTCACCAACGGCGACAAGGGCACCGACGACGACAAGGCGGGCGGCGGCGCCTCCGCTCCGGCCTCCGCTCCCGCGAGCCCGTCGCCGAGCGCGTCGAGCACCGGCGACGCGAACGAGGCCGAGCTCCCGGCGGTCGACGCGAAGGCGGCGAACCTGGGAGAAGGCGTCACCACCTCTTCCGACGTAAAGGGCGCGAAGGCGGCTGACGGAATCTACGTCACGAACTTCAACACCCCTGGCGCGGAGCTCACCTGGAACGTCAGCGGCATCCCGAAGGACGGCAAGTACACGCTGAACGTGAACTTCGGGGTTCCCGGCAAGGACGCCAACGCCACGCTCACGATCAACGGCAAGGCGCAGGACCGTCCGCTGAACCTGAAGAACTTCGCCCATGCCCCTGAGGGCGACTACGCCAAGGGCTGGACCAACACCTGGGCGAACATCACCCTCAACAAGGGCACCAACACCATCAAGATCTCCTGTGAGCAGGGCAATTCCTGCGACGTCAACTTCGACCAGCTGTCGCTCGAGGCGGGCTGGAGGAGCTAGGTGGCCACTCTCCCTCGTCGCTGACCGACACCCGCGCCGTCAGCTCCTCGTAGGCGCGCCGGTCGAAGTCGCCGTCGGCCGGGGCCGTCGCGGTCGCCGTGGACAGGGCGACGGCGCGGGCCAGTCGGGCCGGCCAGGACAGGCGTTCCACGAGGCCCGAGAGCAGGCCCGCGACCACCGCGTCCCCGGCGCCCGCCGGGTCGCCGTGCAGATGGGCGGGCGGGGCGGCCCGCCAGCCGCCCTCCGGGGTGGCCGCGAGCAGACCCTGCGCGCCGAGTGAGGCCACCACGGCGTGCGCGCCGCGCCGGCGGGCGTCCTGGGCGGCGCGCAACGGCTCGTGGGAGCCGGTCAGTTCGGCCAGTTCGTCCGCGTCCGGCTTGACGACGTCCGGGCGGGCGGCGACGCCCCGGCGCAGCGGCTCCCCGCCGGTGTCCAGCAGCACGGGGACGCCCGCGGCCCGTGCCGCCCGTATCAGGCCCGCGTACGCTCCCACCGGCACTCCCGGCGGGAGGCTGCCGCACAGGGCCACCGCGTCGGCGCCGGCGAGCAGCCCTTCGTACGCCTCCCGGAAGGCGGACCACTCGGCCGGGGTGACGAGGGGGCCGGGTTCGTCGAAGCGGGTGGTGTCGCCGGTGCGGGTGTCGACGACGGCGACCGTGCGGCGGGTGGCGCCGGCGACCGGCACGAGCGCGTCCACCACGCGCGCGTGCGCGTTCCCGGCCGTCGCGGTGAACAGGTCCCGTACGATCCGGCCGGTGGCCCCGCCCGCGAAACCGGTCACCGTCGCCTCGTGACCGAGGGCGGCGAGCAGCCGCGCGACGTTCAGGCCCTTGCCGCCGGGCCGTTCCCGCACGTCGGTGACCCGGTGCAGGGAGTGCGGGACGAGGGCCGGCACCCGGTGGACGACGTCGAGCGCGATGTTCAGCGTGACGGTGAGGATCACCTGGTGCGGCCTCCCCCGAAAGCGTGCGTCGATGGCTTGATCCGGATCCTGTGCGGCGTCCGGTGGCCCGATCATGCCAAAGAGACGGTGGTCGGCCCAGTCCTCGGGCCGGCCACCGTCGTCGTGCGGGCGGGTGTTTCAGGCCAGGTCGGGAGCCACCACCCAGGCGCCCTTGCGCATCACGCCTCTGACCTCGAAGGCGTCGTCCAGCAGGACCAGGTCGGCGTCCTTGCCCGGCTCCAGGGAGCCGACGCGGTCGGCCAGGCCCAGCAGGCGGGCCGGGTTGGCGGACAGCGCGGCGACGACGTCCTCGACGGGGAGGCGGTCGATCGTCACCGCCCGCTGGAAGGCGCGGTCCAGGGTGAGGGTGGAGCCGGCGATGGAGCCGCCCTCCACGAGACGGGCCACGCCCTCGCTGACCTCGACCGCCAGCGGACCGAGCAGATAGCGGCCGTCGCCGATGCCGGCGGCGTCCATCGCGTCCGTGATGAACGCGACCCGGCCCGGGCCCGCGTGACGGAACGCCAGCTCGAGTGCGGCCGGGTGCAGATGCGTGCCGTCGTTGATCAGCTCGACCGTCACCCGCTCGTCCTGAAGGAGGGCGGCGATCGGGCCGGGGGCGCGGTGCCCGAGGGGCGGCATCGCGTTGAAGAGATGGGTGGCGACGGTGGCTCCGGCCTCGATGGCCTGAACGGTCTGCTCGTAGGTGGCGTCGGTGTGGCCGACGGCCGCGATCACGCCGTGCTCCGCCAGCAGCCGTACGGAGTCCAGGCCGCCCGGCAGTTCGGTCGCCAGGGTGACCATCCTGGCGTGGCCGCGCGCCGCGTCGACCAGCTTGCGCACCTCCGCCGGGTCCGGGTCGCGCAGCAGGGCCTCGGAGTGCGCGCCCTTGCGGCAGGGCGAGATGAACGGGCCCTCGAAGTGGATGCCGGCCAGGTCGCCCTGTTCGGCCAGTTCGCTCAGCAGGCCGGCCTGGCGGACGAGGACGTCCATGTCGTCGGTGACGGTGGAGGCGACGAGCGTGGTGGTGCCGTGCGACCGGTGGGTGCGGACGGCTTTCAGGACGTCCTCGGCCGAACCGGAGAAGGAGGCTCCGCCGCCGCCGTGGTTGTGCAGGTCGACGAAGCCGGGGACCAGCCAGTGGCCGGACACGTCCAGCACGTCGGTCACGTCGGTCACGTCGGATGCGTCGAACGCGGCGGACGCGCCTTCGGCGTCCTGACCGGTCCCGTGCCGGGGCGCGGCCGTGATCTTCGTGCCGGTGACGGTGACGCGGCCGCCCATGACCGTGCCCGTCGGCAGGACCACCCTGGCGCCGGTCAGCGCCTGCGGGCGGTGCGAGGTGGTCGGCTGCGCAGTTCCCCGCGTCCCTGGGGGAGTGGCCATCAGGGTGTTACCTCCATGCCGTCGGTCGTGTTGAGGAGATCCCAGGCCAGGAGGCCCGCGCCGAGGCATCCGGCGCTGTCGCCCAGGGCCGCCGGAACGATCTCCGGCAGCTTCTGGAAGGTCACGCGCCGCCGGACGGCGTCCCGCAGCGGTGTGAACAAGGCTTCCCCCGCCTCGGCGAGGCCGCCACCGATGACGAGCGTGCGCGGGTCCAGCAGGGTGAGGCCGGTGACCAGTCCGTCGGCGAGGGCGTCCACGGCCCCCTGCCAGACGCGGACGGCCTCGGGGTCGCCGGACGTGAAGGCCTTCGCGCAGTCCGCGGCGTCCGCCTGCGGGTCGCCGACGGCCGCCGCCCACGCCTCGCCGACCGCCGCCGCGGACGCGAACCGTTCCAGGCAGCCGCGCTGCCCGCACGGACAGGGGGCGCCGCCTGGCCGTACGACGATGTGGCCGATCTCGCCCGCGAAGCCGTGCGCGCCCGCCTCCACCCGGCCGTCGACGCCGATCGCGCCGGCGATGCCGGTGCCCAGCGCCACGAACAGGAAGCGGTCCGCGCCGCGGGCGGCGCCGATCCGGCCCTCGGCGAGACCGCCGGTGCGCACGTCGTGGCCGAGGGCGACCGGGGCGCCGAGGCGTTCGGCGAGCCGGGCGCGCAGCGGCACGTCCCGCCAGCCCAGGTTGGCCGCGTAGACGGCGACGCCGCCGGCCTCGTCGACGATGCCGGGCACGGCGACGCCGGCCGCGGCGGCGGGCTCGCCGAACTGCCGGGCGCCGTACCGGCGCAGGTCGGCGGCGAAGTCGAGGATGCCGGCGACCACGGCGTCGGGTCCGCGCTCGCGGCCGGTGTCCCTGCGGGCCCGGTGCAGCAGTGTGCCTCCCCCGGAGGGGGGACCCCCAGCGCCGATCAGGGCGGCCTTCATCCCGGTGCCGCCCACGTCCAGGGCGATGACATGTCTCACGGGGGACAGTGTGGACCGAGGAACCGCGAGAGGTCTAGTCCACTCGCGGTTGTGGGGGTACCGTGCCGGACCGGAGGCCCGGAGAGGTCTGGACCATATGGTGTGGTGTAGACCTTGATCCGGATATCGGTCCATTGGTATGAGCAATCAGTTGGGAGCAGTGCGGTGCAGCGGCGGGCACGAAAGTCAGCAATGATCACGGCAGGTGTGGCGGGGGTGTCCGCGCTCGGCCTGGCCGCGGTGCTCACCGGCTGCGGACTGACCGCCGGCTCCGACGACGTCACCCTCAGACTCGTCGCCGCCGACTACGGCGACAGCAGCGCCAACAGCTCGAAGAAGTACTGGGACGGACTTGTCGCCGCGTACGAGAAGGACCACCCGGGGGTCACCGTCGACGTGAGCGTGTACTCCTGGAACGACGTCGACGCGAAGGTCAAGGCCATGGTCGACGCGGGCGACGCCCCCGACATGGCCCAGATCGGCGCCTACGCCGACTACGCGGCCGACGACCTGCTCTACAAGGCGGGCGACGTGCTCTCCATCCCCGTCGAGGCCGACTTCGTGCCCCAGCTCGCCCGGGCGGGCCAGGTGCGCGGCGTGCAGTACGGCATGCCGTTCGCCTCCTCCACCCGGCTGCTGTTCTACAACAAGGCCCTCTTCGCCCGGGCCGGCATCAGCGCGCCCACCACCTGGGCCGAGCTCGCGAAGGACGCGCGGGCGCTCAAGAAAGACGGCGTGAAATACCCCTACGCCCTGCCGCTGGGCCCCGAGGAGGCGCAGGCCGAGACCCTGCAGTGGCTGCTCAGCGGCCGGGGCGGCTACACCCAGACGGTCAGCAGCTACAGCTTCGACTCCGCCGAGAACGTCGAGACCCTCGACTGGCTGAAGACCGACCTGGTCGGCAAGGGCCTGACCGGGCCCGTCGCGCCGGGCAAGCTGAACCGGGCCGCCGCGTTCGCCGCGTTCGCCGCTGGAGACGTGGGCATGCTCAACGGGCACCCCTCGCTGATGAAGGCGGCGGCCGCCAAGGGCGTCGAGTTCGGCATGGTGCCGATGCCGGGCGTCGACGGCCCCAGCAAGACCTCCCTGGGCGTCGCCGACTGGATGACCGCCTTCAAGCGGGGCGGACACGGCGACGAGATCGGCGACTTCCTCGACTTCGTCTACAGCGAGAAGAACGTGCTGGACTTCTCCCACGAGTACGACCTGCTGCCGGTCACCACCTCCGCGTCCCAGGTCATGGGCTCGGCCGAGGAGGACGCCGACCTGAAGCCGTTCCTGGCGGAGCTCCCGCTGTCCGAGAGCTACCCCGTCGGACGGACCTCGTGGGCGAAGGTCAGCTCGGAGATCAAGAAGCGGATCGGCCGGGCCGTGACCGCGAACGGCAGCCCCGCCGACGTGCTCGGCGACCTGCAGACCACCGCGACGACACTGGAGAGCGCCGCCGGCGAATGAGCCGGACGAGTCGATGTCACCGGCGGGCGTTACCGTGCGGGCATGGAGGCAGGCAGCGAGGCGGGCGGCGGCGCGGCAGACGAGCGGCGGGCGGGCACGGACGGACTGGGGGCGCGGGAGCGCGGCATCCTCGCCCTCGAACGGCGGGGCTTCCTGGGACCCGGCGCGAAGGAACGGGCGATACGCGAGGAACTCGACCTGTCCCCGGTGCGCTACTACCAGCTCCTCAACGCCCTCCTCGACGACACCCGCGCGCTGGCCCACGACCCGGTGACGGTGAACAGGCTGCGCCGGGTGAGAGAAGCGAGACGGACGGAACGTTAGCGACGGCGCTCGCTGGTTATCGTGCCTGTATGGGCACCCCACAGACGCACTCCCCGGCATCCGGCCCCCTTCCCGTTCCGGTGACCCCGGCCGGCCGCGCGGCGCTCGACGCGATCGTCGGCCGCCCGGGGGCCGCCCTCGTCGCCCTCGACTTCGACGGCACCCTCGCCCCCATCGTCGAGAACCCGCAGGACGCCCGGGCGCACCCCGACGCCGTCCCCGCGCTCGCCGCGCTCGCCCCGAAAGTCGCCGGCGTGGCCGTCGTCACCGGCCGGCCCGCCGAGGTCGCCGTACGGCACGGCGGATTCGCCGGGGTCGAGGGACTGGGCCGGCTCACCGTGCTCGGCCACTACGGCGCCGAGCGCTGGGACGCCCGCACCGGCGCCCTCAGCGCCCCCGAACCGCACCCCGGCGTGGCCGCCGTCCTGGCCGCGCTCCCGCGGGTCCTCGCGGCCGCCGGAGACCGGCCCGGCGTCTGGATCGAGGAGAAGGGCGGCCGTGCCGTCGCCGTCCACACCCGCCGCGCCGACGACCCGCAGGCCGCCTTCGACGCCCTGCGCGGCCCCCTCACCGACCTCGCGGCCCGGCACGGCCTGATCGTCGAACCCGGCCGTATGGTCCTGGAGCTGCGCCCGCCGGGCATGGACAAGGGCGTGGCCCTGCTGGACCACGTCCGCGAGACGGGCGCCAGGTCCGTGCTCTACGCCGGCGACGACCTCGGCGACCTCCCCGCGTTCGCCGCCGTCGAGAAACTGCGCGCCGACGGCGTGCCCGGCCTGCTGGTGTGCAGCGGCAGCGCCGAGGTCGGCGAACTGGCCGAGCGCGCGGACCTCGTCGTCGACGGACCCGCCGGGGTCGTACGGCTGCTGCGGCAGCTGGCCGCTCAGCTCGGCTGAATCGCGCGCAGGGCGTTCAGCTGGTCCAGGAACCAGCGGGCCGGGGGCAGCGCGGTCGCCGCGGCGGACAGCCGCTTCGTGCGCTCGGCCCGCTCCTCCGGCGCCATGGACAGCGCCTCGTGCAGGGCGCGGGCGGTCTCCAGGACGTCGTACGGGTTCACCGTGAGGGCGTCCTCGCGCAGCTCCCAGTACGCGCCCGCCTCCCGGGACAGCACCAGCGCGCAGCCCTCGTCGGAGACGACCGGGACCTCCTTGGCGACCAGGTTCATGCCGTCGCGGATCGGGTTGACCAGCGCGACGTCCGCGAGGCGGTAGGAGGCGAGGGAGCGGGCGAAGTCGTCCTTGAGGTTCAGCAGCACCGGGGTCCAGCCGGGCGTGCCGTAACCGGCGTTGATCTCGTCCGTCAGGCGCCGCACCTCGGCCATGTAGTCCCGGTAGACGGCGAGGTCCTGGCGGGAGGGGTAGGCGAACGCCACGTGGACGACGCGTTCGCGCCACTCCGGGTGGTCGTCGAGGAGCTGCCGGTAGGCCAGCAGCCCGCGCACGATGTTCTTCGACAGCTCGGTGCGGTCGACGCGGACGATGGCCTTGCGCCCCTCGCCGATCTCCTCGCGCAGCGCCGCCATCCGCTCCTCGACGTCCGGCCGGTGCGCGCGCTCGCGCAGGAAGTCGGCGTCCGCGCCGAGACCGTGCACGCCGACCTCGGCGCCGCCCAGGCCCCCGGTGGACTGCTCGCAGCACGCGGTGAAGGCGTCCGCCCAGCGCCGGGTGAGGAAACCCAGCCGGTCCGCGCCCAGCATGCCCCGCAGCAGCTGCTCACGGATGTCCCGCGGGAGCAGGGCGAAGTAGTCCGGGGGCGCCCACGGCGTGTGCGAGAAGTGCCCGATCCGCAGGTCGGGACGGAGCTCGCGGAGCATGCCGGGGACGAGACACAGGTGGTAGTCCTGGACCAGCACCGCCGCGCCGTCCGCCGCATCCTCGGCGAGCGCCTCGGCGAAGGCCCGGTTGTACGTCTCGTACGCGGCCCACTGGCGGCGGAACTCCGCGTCGAAGACCGGCTCCAGCGGGGTCTGGTACAGCAGGTGGTGGACGAACCAGAGCACCGAGTTGGCGATGCCGTTGTACGCGTCGGCGTGCACGTCGGCCGGGACGGGCAGCATGCGCACGCCCTCCTCGCCGACCCCGCGCCGGACCGCCTCGCGGTCGCCGTCGGAGAGCGCCGAGCACACCCACAGCGCGCCGACGTCGGGGCCGATGGCCGACAGACCGGAGACCAGTCCGCCGCCGCCGCGTCTGGCGTGCAGCGAGCCGTCCTCGCGCACCTCGTAGGAGACCGGACCGCGGTTGGACGCGACCAGCACCTCGGCGCCCCGGGCGGCAGACGTGTCGTGCGTGGAAGCCATAGACCTCAACCTAGCCCGCTCCGTAAACGCTCAAACGTACGGTCGCGCCGAGTGGAGGGGCCGTATCCGGCCGTAACGCCGCCGCCGGCCGACGCGAACCGGCCCGCCGCGGGGGGACCGCGGGCCCGCGGTACGGGCTCAGGCCACCCTGCGCCGCGCGTACTCCGCGATGTCCGTCATAGGCGGCCGTTCCTCCGTGTCCACGGAGTGGGTGTGCGGCTCGAAGCCGTCCGGGCCGCGCTCGAACTGGGTGAGGGCGGGGCGGACCAGATGGCCGCGGGCCAGCCGCAGCTGGGCGGTGCGGTAGATCGCCGCCGCCATCCGGCCCAGGGCCTGGCCGTCCTGGTGGCGGTGCTTGCGCACGCCGACGTCGACCTGGGCGAGAGCGTCGAGACCCACCAGGTGCAGGGCGTCGACCAGCATGCCCAGCTCCACGCCGTACCCCACGGGGAAGGGCAGCTGCTCCAGCAGGCTCCGGCGGGCCGCGTACTCGCCGCCGAGCGGCTGCACGAAACCGGCGAGCTGCGGCCAGTGCATGTTGAGCAGGGGGCGGGCCATCAGCTCGGTGACCCGGCCGCCCTGACCGGCCGCGCCGCCCAGCGGGCGGTCGTACATGGCCTTGACCAGGTCCACGTCCGGATCGGTGAGCAGCGGGCCGACGATCCCCGAGACGAAGTCGGAGGAGAACTCCCGCAGGTCGGCGTCGATGAAGCAGACCACGTCCCCGCGGGTGACCAGCAGCGAACGCCACAGCACCTCGCCCTTGCCCGGCACGGCGGGGATGCGGGGGAGTATCTCGTCGCGGTGGACGACGCGCGCGCCCGCCGCCGCGGCGACCGCGGACGTGCGGTCGGTCGATCCGGAGTCGACCACCACGATCTCGTCGACGAGCGGGACCTGCTGCATGAGGTCGTGACGGATCACGGCGACGATCTCGCCGACCGTCTCCTCCTCGTTGAGCGCGGGCAGCACGACGCTCACCGACTGGCCGGTGCGCTGTTTCGCGGCGAGAATCCGGTGCAGCGGGCGGTCCGTCAGGGACCAGGAACGGGTGCTCAGCCAGCGCTCGACTTCTTCCAGCACGTCGGCGGCTCCTCTGCGTTCTCTCGGCGAGTACGGTCCTGCGTGATCCATCTCGCGGTTCGGACGACTATCTCAACTGTCCTGGCCTTCGGTTACAGTCTTGAACAACGCGGGTGACCATCGCATGTCAGGGTCATCGGCCGCACAGATCAACAACTGCATACCGCTCATCCAGAGGGGCAGAGGGACACGGCCCGATGAAGCCCCGGCAACCCTCCAGTCGGTTCTCGTAGATCAATGCTGATCGTTCAGCGAGGCTCCCGGCTCGGGAAGGTGCCAAATCCGTCTCACGGCGAAGTGCGTCGTGAGGAAGATGAGGAGAAAGGGCCTCGCCTCACATGGCTGCGCAGACTGTTGCAAGCACCACGGACTCTACGACCTCCGCTGTCGACCTCGGTCCGGCCACCGCGTTGAGCTGCCGCGAGTGCGGCCACCGCGTCCCCCTCGGCCCGGTCTTCGCGTGCGAGGAGTGTTTCGGCCCGCTCGAGATCGCGTACGACTTCTCCTCCTACGACACGGAGGAGCTGCGAAAGCGCATCGAGGCGGGACCCGCGAACGTCTGGCGCTACGCGCCGCTGCTGCCCGTCCCGGCGGACGTGGCCGACAAGCCGAACATCAACCCCGGCTGGACCAAGCTCGTGCAGGCCGACAACCTCGCCCGCGAGCTGGGCGTCGACGCCGGCAAGCTCTTCGTCAAGGACGACTCCGGCAACCCGACCCACTCCTTCAAGGACCGGGTCGTCGCCCAGGCCATCGAGGCCGCCCGCGCGTTCGGCTTCACCACCCTCTCCTGCTCCTCCACCGGCAACCTGGCCGGCGCGGTGGGCGCCGCCGCGGCCCGCGCCGGCTTCCGCTCCTGCGTGTTCATCCCGCACGACCTGGAGCAGGGCAAGGTCGTCATGGCCGCGATCTACGGCGGCGAGCTCGTCGGCATCGAGGGCAACTACGACGACGTCAACCGCTTCTGCTCCGAGCTCATCGGCGACCCGGCGGGCGAGGGCTGGGGCTTCGTCAACGTCAACCTGCGGCCGTACTACGCCGAGGGCTCCAAGACGCTGGCGTACGAGATCTGCGAGCAGCTCGGCTGGCGGCTGCCCGACCAGCTCGTCGTGCCGATCGCCTCCGGCTCGCAGCTCACGAAGATCGACAAGGGTCTGCAGGAGCTGATCAAGCTCGGGCTGGTCGAGGACAGGCCGTACAAGATCTTCGGCGCGCAGGCCGAGGGCTGCTCCCCGGTGTCGGTCGCCTACAAGGCCGGACACGACGTGGTCCGCCCGCAGAAGCCGAACACCATCGCGAAGTCGCTGGCCATCGGCAACCCGGCGGACGGTCCGTACGTCCTCGACATCGCGCGGCGGACGGGCGGCGCGGTGGAGGACGTGAACGACGAGCAGGTCGTCGACGCGATCAAGCTGCTGGCGCGCACCGAAGGCATCTTCGCGGAGACGGCCGGCGGCGTGACCGTGGGCGTGGCGAGGAAGTTGATCGAGAACGGTCTGCTGGACCCGACGAAGACGACCGTCGTCCTGAACACCGGCGACGGCCTGAAGACCCTGGACGCGGTGGCCGGCACCGGACTCACCGCGACGATCCGCCCGAACCTGGACTCTTTCCGAGAGGCTGGCCTCGCATCATGAGCGTCACTGTTCGCATCCCGACCATCCTGCGCACCTACACCGGCGGTCAGGCCGAGGTCTCGGCCGAGGGCGCGACCCTCGGCGAGGTCATCTCCGACCTGGAGAAGAACCACACCGGCATCGCCGCGCGCGTCCTGGACGACCAGGGCAGGCTGCGGCGGTTCGTCAACGTGTACGTGAACGACGACGACGTCCGCTTCGAGCAGGGTCTGGACACGGCGACTCCGGCCGGCGCCGGCGTGTCGATCATCCCGGCCGTGGCCGGCGGCTGACCGCTGTTCAGTACCCGCCGGTAGTAACCGTCGGTAACAGCGATTACCGAGAGTTCATCGAATTGCCCTCTCCGCGATAGAAGCGGAGGGGGCAATTCAGTGTGGTTGAGCGCGGTACAGTTGGGGAACCCGGTCCTGATCACCGGTTCCGGAGCCTTTTATTTCCGCCCGTGCCCGACAAGAAGCAGCCAAAGTGTGCGCTGCTTATGCGGCTTATGTGGCTTTTGCAGGGCCCGACTTGCCCTGAATTCTGGCGAATTTGCGCCACATTCCGGATCTCGCGCGACCAGAATTCTCGTCCGACTGACCTGTTGCAGAGGGCAGTTGGGCAGATACATTCAGCCGCGGTCGACGCGTTCCGGCGCACGCCCCCAACCAACTGGGGGGTGAGGTCTGACCCGGATCCACGAAGTGTGGATCTGTGCAAGGGCCAGTAATAGGGGAGTTAGGCATGGCTCAGGGCACCGTCAAGTGGTTCAACGCGGAGAAGGGGTACGGCTTCATCGCGGTCGACGGTGGTGCGGATGTTTTCGTCCACTACAGCGCGATTCAGATGGACGGCTACCGCACCCTGGAAGAGGGTCAGCGGGTCGATTTCGAGATCTCGCAGGGCCAGAAGGGGCCGCAGGCGGACATGGTCCGTCTCGCGACCGGCTGAAGCACGCGCCGACTGACAGCGTCGTTCTTCTGTTTCATCTTCGAAGGGCTCGCGCCTCCCGGGGTGCGAGCCCTTCGGCATGCCCCGGGACGGCGACGCGGGGCGGCGGGCGAGGGGTGAAGGCCGTGGGCGAGCGGCGGGGGGCGGGAGTCCCGGACCGGCCTCCTCGACGCCCTGCCGAGGGGCGCGCGCCGTCCGGACGCCCCCTGTTCACCTGCGGATCGTCCCGAGGCGCTTGCACTCGGCATGGGCGAGTGCTAATCATTGGCGTTAGCACTCTGAAGGTGAGAGTGACAACGAAGGACCGGGTCGGTGAGGCCCGCAGGCCAGGTGGGGCAAGGAACCACATGGCCGGCGAGCCGTCCGTCGCGGGCGCGGGCGCGGTCCGAAGGAATCACCCCCAGTCCTGGAGGGACCACTTCACATGGCCAAGATCATCGCGTTCGACGAGGAGGCGCGGCGCGGCCTCGAGCGCGGCATGAACCAGCTCGCGGACGCCGTCAAGGTGACGCTCGGCCCCAAGGGCCGCAACGTCGTCCTCGAGAAGAAGTGGGGCGCCCCCACGATCACCAACGATGGTGTCTCCATCGCCAAGGAGATCGAGCTCGAGGACCCGTACGAGAAGATCGGCGCCGAGCTGGTCAAGGAAGTCGCGAAGAAGACGGACGACGTCGCCGGCGACGGCACGACCACCGCGACCGTCCTCGCCCAGGCCCTCGTCAAGGAAGGCCTGCGCAACGTAGCCGCCGGCGCCAACCCGATGGCTCTCAAGCGCGGCATCGAGAAGGCCGTCGAGGCCGTCTCCGGCGCCCTGCTCGAGCAGGCGAAGGATGTCGAGACCAAGGAGCAGATCGCCTCCACGGCCTCCATCTCCGCCGCCGACACCCAGATCGGCGAGCTCATCGCCGAGGCGATGGACAAGGTCGGCAAGGAAGGCGTCATCACGGTCGAGGAGTCGCAGACCTTCGGTCTGGAGCTCGAGCTCACCGAGGGCATGCGCTTCGACAAGGGCTACATCTCGGCGTACTTCGCCACCGACATGGAGCGTATGGAGGCCGTCCTCGACGACCCGTACATCCTGATCGCGAACTCCAAGATCGCCAACGTCAAGGACCTGCTCCCGCTCCTCGAGAAGGTCATGCAGGGCGGCAAGCCGCTGCTGATCATCGCCGAGGACGTCGAGGGCGAGGCCCTGTCGACCCTGGTCGTCAACAAGATCCGCGGCACCTTCAAGTCCGTCGCGGTCAAGGCCCCGGGCTTCGGCGACCGCCGCAAGGCGATGCTGAACGACATCGCCATCCTCACCGGCGGCGAGGTCATCTCCGAGGAGGTCGGTCTCAAGCTCGAGAACACGACCCTCGACCTGCTCGGCAAGGCTCGCAAGGTCGTCATCACCAAGGACGAGACGACCATCGTCGACGGCGCCGGCGACTCGGACCAGGTCGCGGGCCGCGTCAACCAGATCCGCGCCGAGATCGAGAACAGCGACTCGGACTACGACCGCGAGAAGCTGCAGGAGCGCCTGGCGAAGCTCGCCGGCGGTGTCGCGGTCATCAAGGCCGGCGCCGCCACCGAGGTGGAGCTCAAGGAGCGCAAGCACCGCATCGAGGACGCCGTCCGCAACGCGAAGGCCGCCGTCGAGGAGGGCATCGTCGCCGGTGGTGGCGTGGCGCTCATCCAGGCGTCCGCCGTCTTCGAGAAGCTGGAGCTCGAGGGTGACGAGGCGACCGGCGCCAACGCCGTGCGCATCGCGCTCGAGGCCCCGCTCAAGCAGATCGCCGTCAACGGTGGTCTCGAGGGTGGCGTCGTCGTGGAGAAGGTCCGCAACCTCCAGGTCGGCCACGGCCTGAACGCAGCGACCGGCGAGTACGTCGACATGATCGCCGAGGGCATCATCGACCCGGCGAAGGTGACGCGTTCCGCTCTGCAGAACGCCGCCTCCATCGCCGCGCTGTTCCTCACCACCGAGGCCGTCATCGCCGACAAGCCGGAGAAGGCCGCCGCGCCCGCCGGCGGCGGCATGCCGGGCGGTGACATGGACTTCTGATCGACCTGACGGTTGATCGTCTGTCCTTCGACCGAGGGCGGCACCTCCCGGAAACGGGGGGCGCCGCCCTCGGGCTTTTCTCCGGGGTGCCCGAGGGCCGTCCCACTCATCGGGGTGTCGGCTTCCTTTCCGGGCGCTGCTGGGACATCGCCGCACGAATCCCGGCCGCACGCGTGTGGACAGCGACGGCGGGGAGGGGCGCAGGGGGATTCACGGGCGCGCGTTCGCCCCGGCAGCCACGACAGATGCCCCCGGGTAGGGCTTCCGGGTGCCCGGGGACCCCGCACTCCGTGCACTCCAGACGGCGGCGAGGCGGGGGCGGGGCCGGTGGCGTCGGGGGCGGGATCTTGTCCGTCAGGCGGCGGTTGAGCAGGGCCGCCGGGCTGTGGACGGGGGTGGGCAACCCGGCGGTGAGCGCGGCGAGGAGCGTCTCCTCCGTGGCTCCCCGCGCGAACCACTCCTCCACCAGCGGGGCGAGCCGCGCGCAGTCGGCGGCGGAGAGGGAGAGGGCGGGGGTCGTGCGGCCGAGGGCGGCGAGGAGGATGTGGGCGCGGGTGCGCGTGGTCCGGGCCGGGTCGGGCGGCTGCTCCGGCTCCGGTACGTCACCCCGGGTGAAGCTCGCCCACCAGCCGTCGTCACGCGCCGTGCGGGTGAACCACGTTCGGGTGATCCAGCGGAATTCGCCCGAGGCGGTTTTCAGCCGTTCCCGTCCCCGCCTCAAGTGGCCCGCCCGCTGGATGCGGTTGAGGGCGGTGCGCAGCGCGCACTGGCCGTACGGGAGTTGCTTGGCCAGCGACTTCACCGAGATGTCAGTGCCGTCGGGGAGGCGGTCGATGTAGGCGGCGATGGCCGCTTCGCGGGGTGGCAGGTGCGCAAAGTCGCGCTTCGTGCGGGGGAGTTGGTCCGCAGCGGCCCGCTTTCCGTAGCCCGGATTGGCCATCGGGTGCGGGGATGCGTGCGAGGGCAGGGGTGCGGTACTAGGCTTTGCGTCAGCCACAGGTCGATGCTCTCGATCGATCTCGTAGGTCAGGCCCCCGTAGGTGTTGGAGCACCGGCGGGGGCTGTTTCGTTGTGCGCACCGTAAAGCCTGGTGACCTTCCGTGGCAAACCGGTCGCTGCGCGTCAACTCTTTGGGTGGGAGGGTGGGTTGAGGCCCTCCACCCATTCCCTGGAAAGAGCGCTCGGGGCTGGGCGCTTGAGCTTCGGGGCGGGCGCGGGTCAGCCGGCCTTGATGTTCTCCACGAACGCGGACCAGGCCTGGGCCCGGAACACGAGCTTCGGGCCCAGGGGGGCCTTGGAGTCCCGGACGGGGATGAGGGTGGGGTGGCCGAGGGCGACCTCCAGGCAGTCGGCGCCACTGCCCCCGCTGTAGCTGGACTTGTACCAGGCAGCTGCGTTCAGGTCGTACTCAGCGATGCTCCTCATGGGCGTAATCCTGCGCCATCGCCTCAATGAGGGCCAGGGAGTCCTTGGGGGAGAGCGCGCAGGCAGTGAGCAGTTCGAAGGCATGCTTCTGGCGGCCGACGGTGGCCGGGTCGTCCTCCAGACGTCCGGTGCCGACGTGCTCGAGGAAGACCACGGGCGGGGCGTCCTCGAAGTCCATCAGCTTGATGGCACCCTCCATGGAAGAGTGCGCCCCTATGTTGAGTGGCAGTACCTGCACGATCACGCGGTTTTCGCGGGCCAGATCGGCGACGTGACGCAGGGATTCCGCCATCACCGCAGCTCCACCTGTCACTCGACGCAACGCGGCCTCGTCAAGCACCGCCCACAACAACGGTTTTGTTGGATCGGCGAGGACGTGGGCACGGTCGATGCGAGCCGCCACCAGTTCGTCGATCTCCTCTTCGGGTGCCGTCGGCCGGTACGCGCGAAATACGGCTCGTGCGTACCTCGGCGTCTGGAGCAGTCCAGGGATCAGAAGTGGCGCGTACTGCCTGATCACTGTGGCGACGGCCTCCGCCTCCACGGCCTCCGTGAAGCTCTCCGGATACTTCGATTTGGCCGCCGCCTTGCAGTTTCGCGCGAAGAATCCCTTCGTTCCCAGGGCTTCGTCAAGCATGCGCGCGTACTCCGGCTGCATGCGTCGCGCCCCCGCTTCCAACTGTCCGATGAACGAACCGCTCACGAACAATCGTTGGCCCAGTTCGTCCTGGCTGAGACCGGCCTTCTCGCGCGCGTGCCGCAGTTCCGCCCCCAGCAGGGCGCGGGGTGACGACGACGGGTCGAGGTCCTTAGGTCCGGACACGGGTACCCCCTGGTCGTACAGATGGTGTTGTTGGGACGCCCCATCTCGCCAGGTTAGAAGCGGAGCGACCACGCTGTGTGGTGAACGTGAACACTCAGCGTGGAGGGATGGACATGGCGGAGACGACGACGGGTGACCGGCCCGCGCGGACGGCCCAGGAGGCCGTCGAGCAGTTGCGCGCCGCTCTGGGCGAGGCGGGCGTCATCCTGCCGTCGCTGCGGATCGACCCGGTGTCGGGCGCGCACGGAGACCCGTACGCCCTGATCGACCTGGGGCGCTGCAACCTGGGCGTGGCCTCGCGCATCGCGGCCGCGCTGCGTAGGGCGGGGGGCGATGCGTGAGGTACGTCCTGGACACGCGCACCGGCCGGATCGGCGAGGTCATGGAGCGGTCGGAGGGTGCGGTGGTGCTGCGGCCGGTGGGCGGCGGGCGGGAGTGGGACTGTCCGCCGGAGGACGTGGGGGAGGTGTCCGCGGACGAGGTGCTGCGGGAGCGGGTGCGCCGGCTGAACCGTGACGCCCGCTCCGGCGTGGCTCCGGTGCGGCGCGAGATGCCGGAAACCCGGGCGGCGCGTGGGCGGGATCACAGAGGCGGGGCGGCAGGAGAGGAATGGGGCGGGGGGCCGGAGGCGTTCCGTGGGGAGCGTACTTGATGCGTGTGCACATACCGCCTGGTTCCCGTCCCGAGGAGTCCCCCACGTGAGCATCACCCAGCCCGCCGCTTCGCGCGCCGCCGAGATCCTCTCGCGGCCGGTCTCGATCAACGGACTGACCGTCCCGAACCGCATCGTCATGGCCCCCATGACGCGCATGTTCTCCCCGGACGGCGTTCCCGGCGAGGACGTCGTGTCGTACTACGGCCGTCGGGCCGCCGCCGGCGTCGGTCTCATCGTCACCGAGGGCACCTACGTCGGACACGAGTCCGCCGGGCAGAGCGACCGGGTCCCGCGGTTCCACGGGGACGAGCAGCTCGCGGGCTGGGCGAAGGTCGCGGAGGCCGTGCACGCGGGCGGCGGGAAGATCATGCCGCAGCTGTGGCACATCGGCATGGTGCGCAAGCAGGGTGAGCCGCCGTACGCGGACGCGCCCGCCGTCGGGCCTTCCGGCATCCGGCTGGACGGCACCGAGGGCGCCGGCAAGGCGATGACCCAGCGCGACCTGGACGACGTGATCGGCGCGTTCGCCGAGGCCGCGGCCGCCGCCGAGCGCATCGGATTCGACGGCGTGGAGCTGCACGGCGCCCACGGTTACCTCCTCGACCAGTTCCTGTGGGCCGGCACCAACCGGCGGACCGACGCCTACGGCGGCGACCTCGTGGCACGCACGAAGTTCGCCGCCGAGATCGTGGCCGCCGTCCGCGCGACCGTCTCCGCCGAGTTCCCGGTCGTCTTCCGCTACTCGCAGTGGAAGTCGGACGCCTACGACGCCCGTCTCGCCGAGACCCCCGAGGAGCTGGAGGCCCTCCTCGCCCCGCTCGCCGCCGCCGGCGTCGACGCCTTCCACGCCTCCACCCGCCGATACTGGCTCCCGGAGTTCGACGGCTCCGACCTCAACCTCGCGGGCTGGACGAAGAAGCTCACCGGCAAGCCCGCCATCACGGTCGGCTCCGTCGGCCTCGACGGCGACTTCCTCAAGGGCTTCGCCGGCGAGGGCGCGCCGGTCAAGGGGATCGACGACCTCCTGGACCGTCTGGAGCGCGACGAGTTCGACATGGTGGCCGTCGGCCGTGCGCTGCTCCAGGACCCGGAGTGGGCGGCCAAGGTGCTCGGCGGCCGGCTCGACGAGCTGAAGCCCTACGACGCCGCCGCGCTGCGCACCCTGAGCTGAGCGTCGACCCGCCTGTGCCGTCCGCGAGACGGGGCGCTCAGAGGTTGCCGAGCGGCTCGATGTCGACCTTCACCGGGGTGCCCCAGATCCGCAGGACCTCGTAGTCGGTGAACTCGTGCACGAGCCGGTAGGCCATCGCGGGACGGGACCCGCGGCGCAGGGCGGCGATGTACAGCTCCGCCTCGCGCCGGTCCCGCCGCGGTGTTCCGCAGAGCTGCCACTCCTGGCCGTTCCACAGCTCCGCCAGCCAGCGCTGCTGGGGCTGCGGGCGGTCGGCGCGGGTGCCGTACCTCGAAGGGGCGGGGGTGGTGTGGGGCGCCTGCGGCGGCGGGCCGTTGAACTCGGCGCGCCGGGCCGCCCGGCGGCGCGTCTCGCACAGCAGGCACAGGTCGGCGGCCGCCTGGTCGACCGGGCCGTACGGGTGTTCGGCACAGCGGGTGGTCGGGACGGCGCCGACCACGCTGTCGTCCAGCAGCTCCAGCGCCCGCCGCAGATCGGCCTTGACCTCGTGCAACCGGGCGTCGGGGGTGTCGGCGGTGAGGGCGTCGCCGTGTTCGCCGAGTACACGGAGGGCACGGCCGAGCGCGGTGAGCTGGGCGTGGTTCATGGCCCCAAGGGTAGGGCGCACGCCGGACGACGGCTCTCGCCGGCCGGCGTGCGCGGGAGCGGCCTCAGTGCGTGGGCGGGGTGCCCGTCGCGGTCGCGGTGCCCGTGGCGGTCGCGGTGGCCGGGTCGGGCGGGGTGGTCGCCACGGGCGGGGTGAGGGGGCCGGGCTTGTCCGGGGGAGCGGTGTCGAGGGTGGTGGTCGCGGGGGAAAGGGCCGCGGCTGTTGCTCGGACGCCGCCGAAGGCGTAGGTCGCGGCGAAACCGACCGCGTACCCCGTCAGCAGGCCGCCCGCGTAGACCGCCGCCGTCGCGCCCGGCCCCCGGTCGCCCGCCAGCAGCGGGAACAGGGCCCAGCCCGACGGGCCGATCGCCGTCGCCCCGACCCGGTCGCCGAGCATCGCGAAGAACCCGATGAAGGCGCCGCCGGCCGCGCCGCCCGCGCAGGCGGTGAGGAAGGGGCGGCCCAGCGGCAGGGACACCCCGTAGATCAGCGGCTCGCCGACGCCCAGCAGCCCGGCGGGGAGGGTCGACCTGATCGTCGTCCGCAGCGCCGCGTCGTCGCGCAGCCGGACGTACACCGCCGCCGCCGCGCCGACCTGGCCCGCGCCCGCCATCGCCAGCACCGGCAGCAGGACCGTGTACCCCTGCTGCTCGATGAGCGTGGTGTGGACGGGGATCAGGGCCTGGTGGAGGCCCAGCATCACCAGCGGCAGGAAGAGGCCGCCGAGCAGCAGGCCGGCGAACGCGCCCGTCGTCGTCAGCAGCCAGTCCGCCGCCGTGCCGATGGCCGCCGAGACCGCGCCGGCCGCGTACATCAGCCCGTACAGGGTGCCGAGGCCGGCGACCAGGACCGTCAGGGCGGGGGTGAGGAGCACGTCCAGCGTCTCCGGGACCCGGCCGCGGCACTGCTTCTCCACGTACGTCGCCAGCAGCGCGGCGGCCAGCGCACCGAGGACGCCGCCCTGCCCGGGAGCCAGCGTCACCCCGAACGCCGTCACCTTCGCGACGGCCGGGTGGACGACGATCGCCGCGACCGCGCCGCCGAGGACCGGCGTGCCGCCGAACTCCTTCGCCGTGTTGTGGCCGACGAAGACGGCGATCAGCGCCATGAAGCCGGAGGCGATCGCGGTCAGCGCCGGCGTGAGCCCCGGCAGCCGGCCCGCGTTGAGGAGCAGGCCGTTGACACCGGCCAGGATCCCGCAGCCGATCAGGGCCGGGACGAGGGGGACGAAGACGGCGCCGAGGCGGCGCAGGGCGCCCTTCAGCGGGGTCGCGTTGCGCTCGCGCTGCCGCGCCTTCAGCCCGGCGCCGTGTGCCGCCAGCCGGTGCGCGGCCGTCAGCTTCTCGAAGTCGGCCGTCACCCGCGTCACCACGCCCGGTCCGAGGACCACCTGGAAGGCGCCGTCGGCCACCACGACCCCGAGCACCCCGGGCACCGCCCGCAGCGCCGCCTCGTCCGCCCGGGACGGGTCGGCGAGGTCCAGTCGCAGCCGGGTCATGCAGTGGGCGACGGAGAGGACGTTCGCGGGGCCGCCCACGAGGGGCAGGATCGCGGCGGCTGTGGAGGAGGAGTCGATGCGCACCCCCCGAGCGTGCGGCTCAGCGGCCCGCCGCGGTGAGAGCGGCGCGCAGATGTCCCCCGGACTCCTCCAGAAGGCGGGCGGCGGCCGCTCCGTCCACCCCCGCCAGCACCACCAGGATCGCGGCCTTCACCTCGCCGTCCGCCGCCGAGAGCGCCGCCTCGATCTCGTCGTCCGCCGCGCCCGTCGCCAGGGCGACGATCCGCCGCGACCGGGCGCGCAGCTTCTCGTTGGAGGCGCGGACGTCGACCATCAGGTTCCCGTACGTCTTGCCCAGCCGGATCATCGTGATCGTCGAGACCATGTTCAGCACGAGTTTCTGCGCGGTACCCGCCTTCAGCCGTGTCGAGCCGGTGAGCAGCTCGGGGCCCACCACCACCTCGATCGCGTGCTCGGCGGCGGCCGCCAGCGCGCTGCCCGGGTTGCAGGCCAGCGCGACGGTCAGCGCGCCGCGGGCGCGGGCGTGGCGCACCGCGCCGACGGCGTAGGGAGTGCGGCCCGAGGCGGAGACGCCGATCACGGTGTCGTCGGCGGTGAGCGAGAGCGCGGCGAGATCCGCCTCGGCGAGCTCGGGCGAGTCCTCGGCGCCCTCGACCGGGACGGTCATGGCCGGCGGGCCGCCGGCGATCACGCCGACGACCCGGCCCGGGTCGGTGCCGAAGGTGGGCGGGCACTCGGAGGCGTCGAGCACGCCGAGCCGTCCCGCGGTGCCCGCGCCCGCGTAGACCAGCCGTCCGCCGCGCGCCATCCGTGCCGCCGTCGCGTCGACGACGGCGGCGATGCGCGGGAGCTGCGTGGCCACGGCGGCTGCGACGCCGGCGTCCTCCGCGTTCATCAGCTGGGCGATGTCGAGGGTGGGGAGGCGGTCGATCTCGGCGAGGTCGGGGCGGAAGGCCTCGGTGGCGAGGGTGTCGAGCGCGGCGCGCAGATCCTGGAAGCCGGCAGTGGAGTTCATGGAGTTCATGGAGTTCATGGCGATTCCGGTTCTCTCTGGTCGGCAGGGGCGGCATGGGGCGGGTGCGGTGCGGCGGTGGGAACGGTGCGGCGGTGGGTGCGGTGAGGCGGGGGCCCCGCAACATCTACCGCCGCCGGTGGGCCGAGGCCGCGTACGACGCGGCCGGAGCCGCTGCGGGGCTCGCCCGCGCGGCCGGAGCCGGTGGAGTGGGCGGCATGGGAAACGTCTCGCTGTCCGGGAGCAGGCCGGGAGTGCGCACAATAGGGGCATGGACCCCACGAGCCCCCTCGAACAGACGTTGCACACGGCGCGTGCCCTGGTGCTCGCCGACCTGGCCTCGGGCGAGGTCGCGGCGGCCGACGTGGTGTCGATGGTCGAGGACTCGGTCGTGCAGCGCCGCTGGTGGGTCGAGCAGTGGCCGGACGGCGCGCCGTTCGTGGCCGGTCTGGTGGCCCAGGACGTGCAGGACGCGCTGCTGGAGCGGCACGGGCGCTGGCCGCTGTGCCCGGTCTGCGGCTCCGGCGATCCGCACGCCCTCGAGGTCGAGCCCGAACTGGGTCCCGACCCGCACTGGGTGTGCCACAAGGCTGGGGTGAAGGTCGCCTCGGTGGGCTCGCTGGGGTCGGCCACGGGAAGCGGGCCGTCCTCGTGAGGCGCTCATGACCGTCTACATCGACCCGCCGAACTGGCCGGGGCACGGCCGGATGTGGTCGCACCTGGTCAGCGACGTCTCGTATGCCGAACTGCAGGCGTTCGCCGACCGGTTGGGCGTCCCCCGGCGGGCCTTCGAACGCGACCACTACGACATCCCGTCCCCTCGCTACGACGAGGTGGTGGCCGCCGGCGCGGTCGAGGTGAGCAGCCGTGAGGTGGTGCGGCTGCTGACGGAGTCCGGCCTGCGCCGGCGCAAGGGCGGCGGCCGGGACCGGGAGCAGGGGGACGGCGGCCCGGACGGGGGTCGCGGGGACGGCGGCGGCGTCAGCCGCTGAAGACCGGTTCCATGGTGTGCCACCACGCCGCGAGGCTCGCGTGGTCGGGGCCGCTGATCTGGACCAGGGCCGGGCGGTCGTAGTACGAGCAGAGGAAGACGTACTGCCCGGTGCTGGAGAGGAAGCAGACGACGTCCCCGGCGGAGTCGCCGGTGTTGTTCTCGCGCCAGGTGCCGTAGACGTTGGTCTGCGACTCGCAGTCCCCCGGCTGCAGACGGGCGGCGTAGGACTGGAAGACGGCGTCGCGGTCGTACTTGGTCCCGTACATGATGACGCTCGCCTTGCCGGTGCCCGAGACGCCGTACTGGTCGACCGTGGTCACCGTGCAGAACAGGGCGGCGTCCGCGCCCCGCCACTCGGTGTGCGAGCAGCTGTCGCGCGACCACTGGTCGCTGTTGAGCGTGTCGCGCAGGGCGCGCTCGCCCGCGGTCAGTCCGTCGCTCCCCGCGCCGTCGGTGCCGCCGCCGTCGGTGCCGCCTCCGGCCGTGCCGCCGTCGGAGGTGCCGCCGGAGTCGGACGGTCCGGGGCTGCCGCCGGTCGTGGTCCCGTCGCTCGTCCCCTCCGCGGCGCCGTCCGTCGTCGTCCCGTCCGTGCCGCCGTCGCCCGTCGCGGATCCCGAAGCGGAGTCGCCGCCGGAGCCGGAGCCGGAGCCGGAGGCCGAACCGGAATCGGAACCGGAGGTGGAACTGGAGCTCGAACCGCCGGTCCCGCCGCCCCCGCCCCCGTGGGACGACTGGTAGATGCCCACGACGGCGAGCACCGAGCTGACGACGACCCCGATGATGGCCCACCGCAGGCTCTGCCGGGCCAGCCGGTGGGGGTCGGGAGGATCCGGTGGCGTGGACGGGCCGGTCGTGCTCATGACGTTCCCCCGTTTCCCCCGGCGTGCGCGACCGCGCGCGGGCGGTCGTGTCGGAATTATCCGAAGCGGAGGGACGGCGCCGGGAGCCGAAGCGACGAAGATCGGCCGCGGCTACGTCAGCTGCGGTCGCCCGCGCAGCTCATACGCGTACTCCCCCTCGCCTTCGCCGACCCGGACGAAGCCGGCCCGTTCGAGCACGGCTCGCGAGGGGGCGTTGACGTGTTCGACGACCGCGAACAGACGTCGTACGTCGTCCCGCGCCAACGCCCATCCGGCGAGCGCGCGCAGGGCCTCGGTCGCGTAGCCCCGGCCGCGGGCGGCCTCGACCAGGTCGTACCCGATCTCCGTGCGGCCGTCGTCGTCGGGAGCGGCGTGGAAGCCCATGCTGCCGACGGCCAGGCCGTCCGAGTGCCGTACGAGGACGTACAGGCCGAACTCCGGGCGGTGCACGCCGGCCGCGTACGCCGTGGCCAGCATTCCGGCTGCGTCGCGGGTGCCGTCGAACGGGGAGCCGCCGAGCCAGCTGAAGCCCCCGCCGCCGCCCGCCCGCAGTCCGGCGGCGACGGTGGGGGAGACGCCCACGAGGGTGAGCCGCCCGGCGGGGATGCTCGGGGCGGCGGGCTGCTGCGCGGCGGCGGTCATGAGGCCAGCAGCTCCAGCTCGGCGCGCAGGTTGTAGCGGGCGGTGTCCTCCCAGTGCTCGCTCCCGTACGGCGTCCTGAACAGGCGGGGCAGGGCGAGGAGTTGGCGCAGGACGTCCGAACGGCCTGCGCGGAAGGCGTCGTTCGGCACGAAGGAGTACTCCTCGCGGACGGCGGCGGTGTAGGCGGCGTACGCGGACGGCGGCGAGGCGAGGATCGCGAGGTCGGCGTCGCACAGGACCCGGCCGTCGGGGTCGTCGTCGGCCGGGTCGTGGCTGACCGTGAGCCGGACGAGCCGCGCGACCTCGGCGGCCGGGTCCGCGGGCACGCCGGCCTCGGCGAGGGCGCGCTCGGCGAGACGGGCGGAGCGCTCCTCGTTCTCGGAGCGGTCGGGAAGGTAGACGGCGTCGTGGAACCAGGCGGCCAACCGGACGACGTCCGGGTCGGCGGCGTGCGCCTGCAGGACGTCGACGCGGTCGAGGACGTCGGTGAGGTGGGCCAGCGTGTGGTAGCGGCGCTGGGGCTCCTGCCAGCGGGTGAGGAGGGCGTCGGCGTAGGGCGCTGGGTCGGCGCCGCCGCCCGGCCCCCTGACCCCTTCCAGGGCGTGGCTGAAACGGGTGCGCAGCGCGTCGAGATCGGCCATGGCCTCATTGTCCAGCCGACCGGCGTATTCTTCAATTGGACTAGACCTATAAGCGCGCCCGGTGCGGAACGCCGACGAATGGGGACCCATGAGCAAGCGTGCAGTTCTGGAGGTGATCGCCCTCGACGCCGAGGACGCGGTCGCCGCCCAGGCCGGAGGCGCGGACCGCCTCGAGCTGGTCACCGACATGGCCGCCGACGGGCTCACCCCGCCGGTCGCGGTCTTCGCCGGAATCCGGGCCGCCGTCGACCTCTCACTGCGCGTGATGCTGCGCATGTCCGACGGTTTCGCGGCCGGCGACGTCGACCGCCTCGTGCGGGCCGCCGCCGACCTGCGCGCGGCCGGCGCGCGGGAGTTCGTGCTCGGCTTCCTCGACGCGGAGGGCGCGGTCGACCTGACCGCGGTGGAGCGGATCGTCGCCGAGCTGGACGGCTGCCGCTGGACCTTCCACCGCGCCCTCGACCACGCCGCCGACCGCGATGCCCTGCGCAAGCAGCTGGACGGCCTGCCGGGACTGGACGCCTACCTCACCGCCGGCTCCCCGGCCGGGGTCGACGCGGGGCTGCCCACCCTGCTCGCCGAGGCCGCCCGGCACGGTGAACCGGGCTACGAGCAGCGCCTCCTCGTCGGCGGCGGCCTGCGCCTCGGTCACCTCCCGCGGCTGCGCGCCGCCGGGATCGACGCGTTCCACATCGGCGGCGCGGCCCGCCCGGACGGCTGGTCCGGCCCGGTGTCGGCACACGCCGTGCGCGAGTGGCGCCGTGCCGTGGACGGCGAGCACACCGAACCGGGGCCGCACACCACCCCGGCGGCGCGCGCGGGGCAAGCCGGCTAGGCCGACCGCGCCGCAAGCCGGGCAGGCCGAGCCGCCGGACGTGGGGGGCGCGACCCGGCGGGGCGTGAGGCACGCGAGCCCGCGGGGCGCGGGGCCCGACGGGCGCCCGCCCCGCCGGCCGCCTGTCCGCCCCGCCGCCCGCCCCACCGCCCGCCTGTCCGCCCCACCGCCCTCCCCGCCGTCCGCCGGGCCCGCCGTCTGTCCAGCCGCCGCCCGCCTGTCCGGCCGTCGGGCGCGGTCGTTCCGGGGCCCCGGCGGGTTCGGGCCCCAGGGGCGGATGGGGGCCGGGTCAGGTGAGTTGGCGGGGGAGCGGGGCCGTGTGCGTGACGAGGAGACCGGAGACCGCTCGGGTCAGGGTCACGTACAGGCGGCGCAGGCCCGTCCGCTCGTCGGGCTCGCCGTCGACCACGGCCTGCGGTTCGTCCAGGACGACGTAGTCGTACTCCAGGCCCTTGGCCAGGGACGCCGGGACCAGCGTGAGGCGGGTTTCGGCCGTCGTCTCCTCACCCGGGGCCAGCCACGGCACGCCCGCCGCCGCCAGCGCCTCGGCCAGCGCCGGGATCCGGGCGTCGGCCGCGATCAGGCCCGTCGAGCCCTCGTTGCGCAACAGCTCCTCGCAGGCCGCGACGACGTCCGCCGCGTCCGCGACCTCCCGCAGGTCGAAGAAGCCCGGGTTCTCACGGACCGACGCGACGGGGGTGAGGCCCGGCGCGATGTGCGGCAGCAGCCGGGAGGCGTAGACGATCACGTCCGTCGGGACGCGGAAACCGGCCGTCAGCTCCTCGACCACCGCGTCCGCCTTGCCCAGGTGCCCGAGGGCCTCCTCCCAGCTCCGGGTCGCCCACGGGGTGGTGCCCTGCGCCAGATCGCCCAGCACGGTCGCCGAACCCGTCGTGCAACGGCGGCCGACCGCCCGGTACTGCATGGGCGACAGGTCCTGCGCCTCGTCGAGGACCACATGGCCGAGCGAGTGCGTGCGCTCCACCAGGTCCTTCGCCTCGTCGATCAGCACCGCGTCCGCCGCCGACCACCTGGCCGCCTTCACGGACCGCGCGGGCTTCACCGCCAGGATCGTCTTCTGCTCCTGCTCGCTCAGCACGCCGTCCGCGTGCTCGGCGAGGAACTCCGCGTCCGTCAGCAGCCGCAGCACCAGCTTCGCCGGGTCGACGGCCGGCCAGGCCTCCTTCACCACCGCCTTCACCGCGCTGTTGCGGGCCACGGCATCCTGCACCCGGTCGTCCGGGGCCTCGCCCGAGCGCTCCATCTGCACCAGCACCGCGTGCGCGATGCGCTGCGGCAGAGCCTCGCGGGCGGCCCCGTACCGGATGTCCCGGCCCAGCAACTCCCGGACCATCTCCTCGAGTTCGTACGCCGGAACCCGCCAGCGCCGCGACCCGCGCACCACGACGAGCGGTTCGGCCGGCATCCGCACCTGCGCGTAGACGGCCCGCCGCAGCACCTGCGCCATCCGTGCGTCGCCCTTGACGAGCGCCGCCGCCGCGTCGTCCTCGCCCCGCACCTCCACATGAGCCACCAGATCGTCCACCGTGCCCTGGCGGACCGTCAGCTCGCCCAGCGCCGGCAGCACCTGCTCGATGTAGTGGAGGAAGGACCGGTTCGGCCCGATGACCAGCGTGCCGGTGCGTGCGAGCCGCTCACGGTGGGCGTACAGCAGATACGCCACCCGGTGCAGACCGACCGCCGTCTTCCCGGTCCCCGGACCGCCCTGCACGCACACCGTGCCGCCCAGCCCGCTGCGCACGATCTCGTCCTGCTCCGGCTGGATGGTGGCGACGATGTCCCGCATCGGGCCCACACGCGGCCGCTCGATCTCCTGCTGGAGCAGCTTGCTGGTGGCGGCGGCCTCGGTGGGGTCGGAGAGGTGCTCGTCCTCGTACGCCGTGATGTCCCCGCGGGTGTAACCGAAGCGGCGGCGCAGCCCGACGTCCATCGGGTCCTTCTTCGACGCCCGGTAGAACGGCTGCGAGACCGGCGCACGCCAGTCGATGACCATCGGGTCGCCGTCGCCGTCGTGCACATGGCGACGCCCGATGTAGAACTTCTCCCCTTCCGCGCCCTCCGCCCGGTCCGCGCCGGGCGCGTGCAGGTAGTCGAGGCGGCCGAAGAACAGCGGGGTGTCGCTGAGATCGGCCAGCGCCTTGATCCGTTCGCCGATCTGCCGCTCCAGGATCCGGGCGTTGACCCAGTTCGCGGTGACGTCGCTGATGTCGAGGGCCTCGACGTCCTCCCGCATCGCGCGCAGGGCCGCGCGGGAGGAGGCGAGATGGCCGCGTTCGCGGGCGAGGGGGTCGTCGTCGACGGGCGTGCGGGACGAGGACGGCGTGGACAAGGGGGTGCCTCCGGGCCGGCTGGGGGTGGGCTACGGCGATTGCCGTCCGGTTTCCGTCCGGACGGCGGCACTCCGAGGGGAGGCGGGCAAGAGCGGAGATTCTAGGTGAGCCGCCGAAGCCGCGCCAACGCATTTACCCCGGCGCCCCTGAGGGACGCGCCTGCGACCCGTAGGGGACACCGCCACCCACAGGTGTACCCAGGGACTACGCCGAATGGGGACCTGGGACCGATGCCGCGCTTACGCCCCCGCGCGCACCATGGAGACATGAGTGCAGCGACCATCACCCCGGCCCCCGGTCGCCCGTCCGGCGCGACCCCCCTGTCCGACCACCACCGCCACCGCCTCGGCGACGCCCTGCGCGCGGTGAAGGTCTTCGTCGGCGCCGCCTTCGACGTCGTCGTCCTCGGCGAGTACCGCGAGGAGGCGGGCGTGCGCCGCAGGTGAACACCTGCGGGACCGCCGCCCGCCGCTCACACCGCGGGCGGCGACGATCGGCGATGCCCGCCCGCCCCCTCCAGCGCGACGTCCACCGTCTCGTGCGCCGTCCGCCGGCGCCGTCCGCTCAGCCCTCCGCCAGCAGCTCGTCCGCGTCCATGATCCGGTACGCGTACCCCTGCTCCGCCAGGAACCGCTGGCGGTGCGCCGCGAAGTCCTGGTCGATCGTGTCCCGCGCCACCACCGAGTAGAAGTGGGCCTGGTGTCCGTCCGCCTTCGGCCGCAGCACCCGGCCGAGCCGCTGCGCCTCCTCCTGCCGGGACCCGAAGGTGCCCGACACCTGGATGGCCACCGTCGCCTCGGGAAGGTCGATCGAGAAGTTCGCGACCTTCGACACCACCAGCACGCTGATCTCACCCTCCCGGAAGGCGTCGAAGAGCTTCTCGCGCTGCGCGTTCGACGTCTCGCCCTTGATCACCGGCGCGTTCAGGTGCTCGCCGAGCTCGTCGAGCTGGTCGATGTACTGCCCGATGACGAGGATCTGCTGCCCGGCGAACCGCCGCACCAGCGCCTCCGTCACCTTGCGCTTCGTCGCCGTCGTCGCACAGAAGCGGTACTTCTCTTCCGCCTCGGCGGTCGCGTACGCGAGGCGCTCCGAGTCGGTGAGATTGACCCGGACCTCCACACAGTCGGCGGGCGCGATGTAACCCTGCGCCTCGATCTCCTTCCACGGCGCGTCGAACCGCTTCGGCCCGATGAGCGAGAACACGTCCGACTCACGGCCGTCCTCGCGGACCAGCGTCGCCGTCAGACCGAGCCGCCGCCGCGCCTGGAGGTCGGCGGTGAACTTGAAGACCGGCGCCGGCAGCAGATGCACCTCGTCGTAGACGATCAGACCCCAGTCACGGGAGTCGAACAGCTCCAGATGCGGGTAGACGCCCTTCCGCCGGGTCGTCAGCACCTGGTAGGTGGCGATGGTGACCGGGCGGATCTCCTTCTTCGTCCCGCTGTACTCGCCGATCTCGTCCTCGGTCAGCGAGGTCCGCTTCACCAGCTCGTGCTTCCACTGCCGCGCCGACACCGTGTTCGTGACGAGGATCAGCGTCGTGGACTTCGCCTGCGCCATCGACCCGGCCCCGACCAGCGTCTTGCCCGCACCGCAGGGCAGCACCACGACGCCGCTGCCGCCGTGCCAGAAGTTCTCCACCGCCTGCTTCTGGTACGGGCGCAGCGCCCACCCGTCCTCGGCGAGCTCGATGGGATGCGCCTCGCCGTCGACATACCCCGCGAGGTCCTCGGCCGGCCAGCCCAGCTTCAGCAGGGTCTGCTTGATCTGCCCGCGCTCGGAGGGGTGCACGACGACGGTGTCCGGGTCGAGCCGGGCCCCGACCAGCGGCGCGACCCGCTTCGAGCGCAGGATCTCCTCCAGCACCGGCCGGTCGGTGGTGGTCAGCACCAGCCCGTGCGCCGGATGCTTGCTCAGCGTCAGCCGCCCGTAGCGGTCCATCGTCTCCGCGACGTCGACCAGCAGCGCGTGCGGCACGGGATAACGGCTGTACTGCACGAGCGCGTCCACGACCTGCTCGGCGTCGTGCCCGGCCGCGCGCGCGTTCCACAGGCCCAGCGGCGTCACCCGGTAGGTGTGGATGTGCTCCGGGGCCCGCTCCAGCTCGGCGAAGGGCGCGATGGCGCGACGGCAGTCGTCCGCCTGCTCGTGGTCGACCTCCAGGAGCAGAGTCTTGTCCGACTGTACGATCAGCGGTCCGTTCACGCGTCATCCCTTCCGCACCGGCCAAACCTCCAGTGTGCCGTACGACGTGCCGCGACGGCGGTCCGCTGGGTGGGCGGACTCCGGTCGGCCCCGGGGGAGCGGGCAACCCTGGGCGCCCTCCGTGGGTCTGACCGGGCGAGCAGGCGCGATGGGCGCGACGCGGTGAGGAGCATCACGGTATGTCGGTCCTGTCGTTCCGCAGAGGAGCGGTCGGCGTCGGAGCCGCGGCGGTGCTGGCCGCCACCGGCACCTGGGTGATGTGGCCCGCCGGGGTCGACGAGGCGCTGTGGGCCGAGGTGCGGCCGGTGATCGAGGCGCGCGTCGCGGCGGACTCGCGGGGAAGCGGTTACGGCGAGAGCGCGCCCGCGTGGAAGGCGCGCTGGTTCTGCCGTGCGGAGGCCCTCGAACTGGAGGAGCACGCGGGCGAGATACGAGCCGGCGTCAACACGCTGTGCGTCGAGTACGGGGTGCACGACCAGAGCCTTGTGCAGTGCGCCGCCGGACAGTACCCGCAGGTCGTGCGGCTCCGGAGGGACGCCGCTGCCGAGGGCGGCTACCGGGTCCTCTCCCGCGAGGAGCCGCCGGACGGCGAGGGGTACGGCCGGTGGACGAAGGCCCACTTCGGCGTCCTCGTCCGGTCCTCCCTCCGCGAGCCGATGCCGTCCGCCGCCCTGGAGTCCGCGGCCCGCGCGCACTTCGGCCTGCCGGCGGACGCCTCCGTCGGGGACTGCTGAGCCGCGAGAGCCGACGCCGACGACCGTCGCCGGCTCAGTCGTCCGCCAGTTCCGCCACTCCGGTGATCCGGTGCAGCGGGTACGTGCGGACCTCGTCCGCCGTGTGGTCGTACCCCGTCACGAAGCCGCCCTCCACCCGCACCGGGGCGATGACGCGCTGACTGGCCGAGCCCTCCGCGTTGACGTAGCCGATCCACAGCGCCCCGCCCGTGAGGACGGCGGCCTGCATGGTGGCCAGCGTCTCGGCGGAACTGGTGCGGGGCAGCTCGCCCGGGGCGAGCCTGGCGGCGTCCTCCGTCGCCCGGCGCGGCGCGGTCGCGGCCGCGTCACCCGCCCGGACGGCGCGGATCGCCGCGGCGAGCAGCGTGCCGTCGGGTACCGGCGGCCCCTCCGGCACCGGCTCGGGGGCCGTACGCGGCGGCGTGCGGTGGGCGAGCGCGCGGGTGATCAGGACGTCCCCCTCGGCGGACTCGGCGGCGGGCGCGAAGCCCATCGCCCGCAGGCCGTCCAGCAGGGCCGCCGGGTCGGCCTGCGCCGCGAGCACCGTCGGCGCCAGACGGCGCAGACGCAGTCCGGCGGCCCGCTTGTCGGCGAGGATCTCGTTCAGGATCGTCTCGTCGTCGCAGCGGACATACGCCGAGGCCGCGCCCACCCGCAGATGGCCGTGCCGGCGCGCCACGTCGTCGATCAGATAGGTCAGCGGCTGCGGCACCGGCGTACGGGAGTGCTCGGCGAGGAAGGCGTGCAGGTCGGAGGCGCTGCGCCCGGCGTCCAGGGCGCGCCGCACGGAACCGGGGGTGAACCGGTAGACGGTCGCGCCGCCCTTGGACTCGACGTCCGCGAGGACGCTCAGCACGTCGGCCAGCGGCCGCCGCAGCGGACCCGGGGCGACCGCGGTCAGGTCCGCCTGCAGCAGCACGTGGTCCAGCGGCTGCGGCAGCAGCGGGGCGAGGAGCCGCGCGGCGGCCGCGACGGCGGCGGCCTGCTCGGGCGGCGAAAGAGGTGCCGCGACGGCGGTGACGGCCCGGTGATGGGCGGGCAGTCTGTCGCCCGGGCCTGCCGGGGCGGCGGCCGCGGCGGCCCGCGCGGACCGGACGGCGGGAGGCATGCCGAGCAGCGCACGGCCGTGCGCCGACAGTGCGCCCCGGCCGGTCACGCCCAGCAGTTCGGCCTCCGTCAGAGTCCAGCGCGCGAGCCGGGAGCGGAGGTCCTCGTCACCCTGCGCGGTCCCGGAATGCCCTGGCGCGCCGTGCGCTCCCGTCGTGCCGGGACCCGCCGCCTGCGTGCCGTGCGCTCCCGCCGCCCCCGGCGTGCCGCCCTGGGCGCCGCGCAGCGGACGTTCCCAGCGCAGCCGGGCCAGCACCGTCCCCGCGTCCGGCGCGCCGCCCTCGGGCAGGCCCGCCAGCAGCGTCAGCACACGGTGGCGCACCTCGGGCGCGGCGGACCGGTCGAGGCCGGGGCCGAGCGCCGACAGCGCCCGCTCCTTGAGGTCCCGGCCGCCGACCACTCCCGACGTCCGGGTCGCCGCCAGCCATGCCCCGGCGAGCTGCGCCCACCGTTCGGCCGGCGGCCGCTCCAGCCACTCGTCGTACTCGGGGGTCGCCGCGTACCGTTCGTCGGCCTCGCCGTCCGAGGCGAGCAGCCCTGCCGCGTAGGCCAGCTCCACCCAGAACGCGGCCACCGGCTCGGCCACGTCCAGCGCGACGGCCGTCCGCTTGAGGTCGCGGACGCTGATCCCGCCGGCCCGCAGCACTGCGGGCCCGCCCTCGTCCCAGTCCTTCAGCAGCTCCTCGACGGTCGCCAGCGCCGTGTAGGCCTGGCCGGCCGCCGTCGCGTCCACCACCTGGGGCGCGTGCGCCGTGAGCGGCTCCACGGCCGGCGGCACCGGTTCGGGCGCGCGGTGCGCGCGGCCCCTGCGCAGATGCAGGGCGACCTCGCGGGGCAGTACGACGGTGCCGGGCGCCGTCGGCAGCAGCAGGGCGCGGTCGAGCAGCCAGCGCAGCCGCGCCGCCGGATCGGCCGTGACCTGACCGTACGGCGGCCCCCAGACCAGCCGCTCCAAGACCTCGAGGGATTCGGCGGGCGCTGCCGCCAGCAGTGCGGCCATCTTCCGGCGATGGGTGAACAGGGCGGTGAGCGCGCCCACGGCCGAGACCGAGTCGTGCGTCGACGGCAGGCCCACGGTCGCGACGATCTCCTGGATCCGGCCCGGCGACATGCCCGCCGTGGCCTCCCGCACACTCGGCCCGAGCCCGGTCGGCGACGGGTGCTGCGGGGACGGCGCCAGCAGCTCGCGGGCGGTGCGCACCAACCGGAGACGGTCGTCCGCGCCCCACACCAGCGCCTGCTCGCGCAGGGCGGCCAGCGCGGCCGGGAGGGCCGCGACCACGGCCTGGTCGTGGGCGTCCCCCGCCATCAGGCCGAACAGTTCCTCGCGGGTGGCCGGATCGCCGGCCACGGCCAGCGCCTCCGCCGTCTGCAGCGTGAACCGGTCGAGCCGCTCGAGCGCGCGGACGACGGAGGCACGGGTGCCGGCGCGGGTGGCGAGCTGCGTGAGGTCGGTGGGGACCGGGGTGATGAGGTCGGGGCGGGCGCGCAGCAGTGCGGCCAGGGAAGCGTCGTCCCGGGCGCGGAGCGCTTCCGCGAGGGACCGGGGGGCCGACTGGTCCTCGGTGCTCATTCTGCCCACGGTAGCGGTTGGCGTCTTCGGGGGCCGTCGTCCCGGGACCCGCGGGCCCCGATGCACTAGCGTCTTCGGCGTGGGGATCGAGAGCGACCAAGTCGTCTACGAGTATCTGAGCCGCGTCGGCGACGTCGCCCAGCAGCGGCAGTTGTCGTCGGCCACCCGGATGCGGCTCGTCTCCGAGTTGCGCAACGAGATCGAGCGGCGCCGCGCGAAGTCGCCCGTCGACTCGCCCGCCGCCGTCCGTCGCATCATCGACCGTCTCGGCAGCCCCGACGACCTCGTGTCGGCCGCGGCCGAGGGCGGCGGCACGCCGTCGACGCCGACGCCCTCCGTGCCCGTCCAGCGGGACCGCGACGCGCAGCCGGAACAGCCGGGGCGGCAGAAACAGCCGAAGCAAGGGAAACAGCCGGAAACGACGGGACGGCCGGAGGAGCCGAAGCGGACGCGCCGACCGGAACAGCGGGAATCGCAGGAACCGCAGGAGCGGCCCGAGCGGCCGAAGGGGATCCGGCGGCTCGTGCCGCGCCCGCGCACCGGCGCGCCGCCGCCCTCCGGTGTCCCCTCCGACGCGGCGTCCCCGCCGCACCGCGCGCCCGCGCACGAACTGGGCGACGGGGGAGGCGCCCCCGACTGGTGGCTGAACGAGCCGACGCCGTTCGGCCCCGGCGAGGACATTCCCGGGTTCGTCGGCGGGGTGGAGATCCCCGACCTGCTCAAGCCGCCGCCGAGCCGCAAGCCCGAGGGCGGCGCCGTCGACGCCGACGACGCGTCCGATGCCGGCGAGGGGAGCGCCGCACCGGACGACGGCGCTCCCGCCGCTCCCGCCCGCCGCCGTCGGCTGCGCCTTTCGCGGGCCGCCGGCGCACCGGCCCGCCGCTGGACCAACCCCCTCCTGCTGATCGCCGCAGGCTGTCTGGTCGCGGGCGCGGCGCTCGGGAACTGGTTCGTGCTGATCCTGGGGTGGCTCATCGCCTACGCCTCACGTCGGCTGTCCGAGCGTGAGACGAAGGCGGCGGTGTTCTGGCTGCCCGGCCTCGCGCTCACGGCCGGCCTCGTCTGGCTGTGGGGCCGCTCCGAGGGCCGCTGGGGCGCTCCGGTCGCCGAAGGCCACATGAGCGACGCGATCGCCGACACCTGGCCTTGGGTCATCAGGGGCGCCGCCGTCGCCTCCGCCCTCTTCCTGGCCTGGCGCTCACAGCGGCAGCGATAGCGGGCGCGGGCGCGGTTGACGGCCGCAGAGACGCGACGGCGGGGAACACGCGGCGGCCGGGCGGTCCGGGCCGCCGGGCAGAATGGCCGCCATGACCGCCTCCTCCGCCGCCCCCGCCCTCACCGTCGGCTTCGACCTCGACATGACCCTGATCGACTCCCGGCCGGGGATCCGGGCCGCCTATCTGGCGCTCGCCGAGCGGACGGGGACGTACATCGACGCGGACCTGGTCGTCACCCGCCTCGGGCCGCCGCCCGAGACCGAGCTGGCCCACTGGTATCCGGCGGACCGGGTGGCCGCGATGGCCGACCTGTACCGCTCGCTGTACCCCGAGCACGGGGTCCCCGGCGCGAGCGCGCTGCCCGGCGCCAGGGAGGCGATCGCCGCCGTGCGGGCGGCGGGCGGACGGGCGATCGTCGTCACCGCGAAGCACGAGCCCAACGCCCGGCTCCAGGTCGCCCACCTGGGGCTGCGGCCGGACGCGGTGGTCGGCGACCTGTGGGCGGAGCAGAAGGCGCGGGCGCTGCGCGAGCACGGGGCGAGCGTCTACGTCGGCGACCACATCGGGGACGTCCTCGGCGCGCGGGCGGCGGGGGCCCTGTCCGTGACCGTGCCGACGGGCCCGATCAGCGCGGAGGATCTGCGGACGGCCGGCGCGGACGTCGTGCTCGGCGACCTCACCGAGTTCCCCGCCTGGCTGACCGGCCACCTCGAGAGAGTGAACTCCTAACGGGCCGCGGCCCGTGCCTGGCGCCGGCCCGCCGCGACGGACCGCAGAACGCCCGCGGCCGCGATCAGGAATCCGACGCCCATGAGCATGCTCAGTCCGAACATGTACGTCGGGAAAGGCGTCGAGCCGAGGAACAGGGGGGCGACCGTGACCAGTGTGGCCACGGCGCCGACGAAGAAGACGATGGCCCCGGCACGGACCAGTCGGTCACCGGGAGCGGCGGAATTCGTTCGGGTTTCGTCACGCACCCGACCAGGGTAGTTCCCCGCCCGGCGGGACGGCCGGGGAGTCCCTCAGCGCGACGGCCCCCCGAGATCCGGCTGACGCACGTCCGGCGAGGTCTTCACCAGGTGGCAGGCGTATCTGTCGCCGTCCACCCACGAAAGCCGGTGTGTCACCGACCGATTTCCGCGTCTTGCACGCGCCGTGGACGGATATCGAACGGGGGTACCTGGGGGAGTCGTATTGCGTGAAGGAATTCCGGCGGCAACTCACCGTCATACCAACCAAGTTGATCGGGCGGTGCACGGGAGTGCCCGACGGGCCCGCCGCGGCGCGCCCCATTCGGGCGGTCCGGCGTCCGGAGCCCGGCCGGCGGGAGGCGCCGCCGGCGTCCGCGCACGACTTTCGGCCACCGCCGGTAAGCGGTGGCCCGGCCTCGTTTTAAGGCGTGCTGGGTTGGAGAGACCCCCGGTAAGCTTGCACGACTGCTATTTCAACGCGTCCGGGCCAGTCCAGGACAGATCGAGGGAGCGTGTGCTTTGCCGACTGGCAAGGTCAAGTGGTTCAACAGTGAGAAGGGCTTCGGCTTTCTCTCCCGCGACGACGGCGGCGACGTCTTCGTGCATTCCTCGGTCCTGCCCGCCGGTGTCGAGGCACTGAAGCCGGGCCAGCGTGTGGAGTTCGGCGTCGTCGCAGGTCAGCGTGGCGACCAGGCGCTCTCCGTCGTCATCCTCGATCCGACCCCCTCGGTCGCCGCGGCGCAGCGCAAGAAGCCCGACGAACTGGCCTCCATCGTCCAGGACCTGACGACCCTCCTCGAGAACATCACCCCGATGCTCGAGAAGGGCCGCTATCCGGAGAAGACCTCCGGCAAGAAGATCGCCGGTCTGCTGCGCGCCGTCGCCGACCAGTTGGACGTCTGAGCCGGCAACCGCCGCTTATCTAGGGGAAGTCGAGCGCGCCCGGGCCGAGGGGCGGAAGCAGTCCCTCGGCCGCCGCGCGGGTCAGCAGTCCGCGTACCGCCGCGTAGCCGTCCTCGCCCAGCTCGGCCGTGAACTCGTTGACGTACAGACCGATGTGCTGGTCGGCGACGGACGGGTCCATTTCCTGTGCGTGTTCCATGACGTACGGGCGCGACACCTCCGGGTCGTCCCAGGCGGCGCGCACGGAGGCGCGGATCGAGCCGGCGAGCCGGTCGAGGGCCGGCGCCCCCAGGGACCGCTTGGCGATGATCGCGCCCAGCGGGATCGGCAGGCCGGTCGTGGCCTCCCAGTGCTCGCCCATGTCCGCGAGCTTGTGCAGCCCGTAGTCCCGGTACGTGAAGCGGGCCTCGTGGATCACCAGGCCCGCGTCGACCTTCCCGTCGCGCACGGCCGGCATGATCTCGTGGAACGGCATGACGACGATCTCGCCGACGCCTCCCGGGACCTGCTCCGCCGCCCACAGCCGGAACAGCAGGTACGCCGTCGACCGCTCG
Organism: Streptomyces sp. NPDC020597; assembly: GCF_044335095.1. Classification (NCBI taxonomy): domain Bacteria; kingdom Bacillati; phylum Actinomycetota; class Actinomycetes; order Kitasatosporales; family Streptomycetaceae; genus Streptomyces; species Streptomyces sp. NPDC020597. The sequence continues at coordinate 152,611 of NZ_JBIRUL010000003.1, forward strand.
CTCGGCACGGCGACCGTGCGGCCGCTGAGCCCGGCGCCGGCAGAGGGCCGCACGGCGTCCCCCGCCCCCGTGCCGGGCTCCTCGCGGGTCAGCACCAGCGGCCCGCAGCCCCGGCCCAGCGCGCCCCCGCACGGCAGCAGCGCATAGGTGTCGAGGACGTACGGCAGCACGGCGTACGACACCTTCAGCACGTCCGACTCGCCGCGCTCGGCCATGCCGTTGGTGACGTCGATGTCGGCGAAGGTCACGTCGAGCGCCGGCGCGTCCGGGACACGGCCGTGCGCCAGGGCATCGAAGACGAAGGTGTCGTTCGGGCAGGGGGAGTACGCGATCCGCAGGGGCCGCTCACTGGTCGTCATGCCGGTTCCAACTCTCGAGGACGGGCGCCAGCTTCCCGAACGCCGTGGTCAGCGCGGTCAGCGCGGCGCCGATGCGCCAGGCGTCCCGGTCACGGGGGCCGACTGCGTTGGACACCGCGCGGATCTCCGCGACGGCGACGTCGTGCGCGCCGGCCGCCTCGGCGACCCCGAACCCCTCCATGGCCTCGGCCAGGGCACGGGGGTGGCGCGCGCGCAGGTCCGCGGCGCGGGAGGCGGTGCCGGTGACCGTGGAGACGGTCAGGATCGTGCCGACGCCGGCCCCGGTGGCGGCCGCGGCCGCCCGGACGAGTGACGGGGGCGGCACGTGGGTGACCCTGCCGAAGCCCAGGTCGGTGACCGGCAGGAAGCCGTCCGCGGTCTCCGCGCCCAGGTCGGCGGCGGTGATGCGGTCCGCGACGACGAGGGAGGAGACGGGCGCAGCGGGCAGGAAGCCGCCCGCGATGCCGGCCGAGACGACCAGTCCGTACGGGGCGCCCTCGTACCGGGCGGCGGTCAGTGCGGCGGAGACGGACGCGGCGGCGAGCGCGGGGCCCACCCCGGCGGCGAGCAGGTCACAGGTCCCGCCCGGACCGTGCAGACGGTGCAGGCGCACGCCGGGCAGGTCCAGCTCCCGGCCGGGCTCGGGGAACGCCCGGGCCACCGCGTCCCGCTCGGCGGGGACCGCGGTGGCCACGAGGACGCGTACCGGGGGCGTGACTAGTCGTCCTTCTTGAGCTTGAAGGACCACAGTCCGGTCGCCGCCTGGCTCTGCTTCTTGCCGTCGCCGGCCTTGATGGTGACGAGCGTGGAGTCGCCCTGGGCGCCGTACTGGGCGTTGAAGAACACGCTGCCCGGGATCGTGCGGTAGGTCTTGTCGCTGTCCTCGGTGAGCGGCTGACCGTTCATCAGGATCGTCCAGCGCTTGTCGGCCACGTCGGGGTCGACGCCGAAGCGGACGGTCTCGTCCGGGTCGACGCTGATGGACTTGATGTCCTTGTCCGCGAGGCACGCGGTGATGTCGGCGGCCTTGAGGGGAGTGCCCTCCCCGCCGCAGGTGGCCTCGGAGCTGACCGAGTCACGGCCGACGGTGATCGTGGACATCGGCGTCGGCTTGTCGCAGGCCGACAGGACGAGCAGTCCGGCACAAACGGCGCCGGCGGCGGCGACGACGCGGCGGCGTCGCACAGCGCCAGGTACATCAGCGGCTCCGCCGCGGGTCATCGTGGTCATGGCGGAAGGCTATCGGGCGGGCCCGGCCGTCCCTTTACGTGGGGGTGCGGCGTGGCTGTGTGTCACGCCGCACGGTTACGCCACGCGGGGTTTGACGCCCCCGCCGTGCCGCGCCGAGGACAGCAGGCCGCGGACCGTGGTCGCCCAGCCCAGCGCGACGACCGCGGCGGCCACCGACAGGCCCAGCCCGCCGTTCAGCGGCATGACGATGCCGACCGCGCCGCCGAACACCCAGCACACCTGAAGCATCGTCTCGGACCGGGCGAACGCCGAGGTGCGGACCAGCTCCGGCACGTCCCGCTGGATCAGCGCGTCCAGGGACAGCTTGGCGAGGGCCTGCGAGAAGCCGGCGACCGCCGTCAGACAGGCCACCAGGAACGCGCCGAAGAACGCGGCCGCCGTGATCGTCGCGCCGAGCACGACGGCGACGACGGCGACGATGATCATTTCCGGCGCCCTGGACCGCAGCCACGCCCCGACGGCCGTGCCGAGCGCGTTGCCGAGGCCTGCCGAGACGGCCACCATGCCCAGCGACACGGCCGCGCTCTGCCCGGTCAGCGGGTGCTCGCGCAGCAGGAACGCCAGGAAGAAGGTCAGGAACCCGGACAGCCAGCGCAGGGCGGCGTTGGCGCCGAGGGCGTGCGTGACGGCGATGCCGACGGTTCGCAGGCCGGGCCGTTTCAGCTGCCGCCGGTGCGGGCCGTGCAGGTGCTGCTCGTCGGCGGCGAGCAGGGCCACGTCCTCGCCCTTCGCGGAGTCGACCTTGCGCGGCAGCGAGAAGGACAGGAAGGTCCCCGCCACGAAGATCAGGAAGGCGCCGTAGAGCGGGTAGCGCGGGCCGAGCGCCTGCAGCCCCGCTCCCACGGGCGCGGCGACGCCGGTGGCGAGGAGACCGCCGAGAGTGACCCGAGAGTTGGCTTTGACCAGGGAGAACCCTGGGGGCAGCAGTCGGGGCACGACGGCGCTGCGGACGACTCCGTACGCCTTGGAGGAGACCAGCACGCCGAGAGCGGCGGGATACATCTCGATGCTGCCGGTGGCGACGGCGCCGGACAGGACGAGCGCGAGGAGCGCCCGGGCCAGCATCGCTCCGGCCATGGCGGCGCGCCGCCCGTGCGGGAGCCGGTCGAGCAGCGGGCCGATCACCGGGGCGAGGACCGTGAAGGGGGCCATGGTGATGGCCAGGTAGAGGGCGACGCGGCCGCGCGCCTCGTCGGTGGGCACGGAGAAGAACACGGTGGAGGCGAGCGCGACGGTGATCATGACGTCGCCGGCGCCGTTCACCCCGTGCAGTTCGATCAGCTTGCCGAGGCCGGACTCGCCGGCGCCGTGCGCGTGGGTCGCCTTCCTGATCCCGCGAGCGGTGCCGGTGAACGGGAAGTGCAGGGCACGGCCGATCGCGCGGACGGACCCGCTCCTCCGGCCCGAACCGCTCACTCTGCTCCTCCCCTTGGTCCCCTTCGTCGCACCGATCCCGGTGGCGCCCTGGGGTGTTCTCGCGGCTGCCACCCCGTCATAGTGCCCCGAGAAAGCCGTGCGTAGTGCGGTTACCGCGCGTATGGCCGTGTGACGGTCGGCGCGCCGGGCCGTCCGGGAGGCGCTCCGGCCCCGCCGGCCCGCCCGCGGAATCGCCTCCGGCAAGGCTCCCGGAAGGGTTTACGGAGGCTTCCCGAGCACCTTCCGAGGACTTCCCGAAGACTTCCGGAGGGCTTCGGAAGGGTCCGTCGGGAGCGCTTCGGGTGAGCCCGGAGAGCGCTTCGAAAGGGTCCCGGAGGCGCTTCGGGGGTGTTTCGGGGGCTTCCGGTGGGTGGGAAACGTCCCGTCGGTGTAGGCCGAGCGTCCGCGAGAAGGTAGCGTGCGTAGCGCGCCGTGGCGATTGTTCTCGGCCGCGCGCCTCCCGGCCATCCCGCAGAATGGATGACAGCAGGCGCGCCCGAGCGCGATCGGGCGCGGACGTCGACGCGGCGCTCCCCCAGTGCCTCAGGCCTGGGAGGTACCCCCAGCCGCTCCGTCCGCACCCGCCGCCTTGAGGGGCGCACCGAGAGACGGCGTAGGAGAGAAGCGATACCTGTGAGCGCAGCGACCACGCGAAGCCGCACCCCCGACCGCCTGTGCGCCGAGGCCGTCGACCTCGCCCGCGCCGCAGCCGAGGAGGCAGCCGCCCCCGGCGTGGTCGGTGAACACGCGGGAGTCGTCTCGGAGGGCGACCGTGTGGTCACCCACTACTTCGAGTGCAAGGAGCTGGGCTACCGGGGCTGGCGCTGGGCGGCGACGGTGGCGCGGGCGTCCCGCGCCAAGATCGTCACCCTGGACGAGGTGGTGCTCCTCCCCGGTCCCGACGCGGTGCTGGCGCCCGAGTGGGTGCCGTGGAGCGAGCGGCTGCGCCCCGGCGACATGGGGCCCGGCGACCTGCTGCCCACGGACGCGGAGGATCTGCGTCTGGAGCCGGGCTACAGCGGGGAGGACGAGCCGCTGCCGAACTCGCCCGTCTCCGAGGAGATGGTGCAGCTGGCCGAGGCGGAGGACGCGGACGTGACGCCGGCCGCGCCGGCGAAGCTGCCGACGATCCCGGTGCGGGGCACGATCGCCGCGGTGGCCGAGGAGCTGGGCCTGCGCCGGGCCCGGGTGCTGTCCCGCTACGGCCTGCACACCGCCGCCGATCGCTGGGAGGACGGCTTCGGCCCGAAGACGCCCATGGCGCAGGCCGCCCCCGCATCCTGTGTGAGCTGCGGTTTCCTCGCCCGCATCGGCGGCTCGCTGGGGCAGGCCTTCGGCGTCTGCGCCAACGAGTTCTCCCCGGCGGACGGCCGGGTGGTCTCCCTGGCGTACGGGTGCGGCGGCCACTCGGAGGCGGCGGTGATGCCCACGCCGCCCCGGCCGGCCCCGCCGGTGATCGACGAGAACCGCGTCGACCCGTTCCCGCTGCGCCCGGCCGCCGACTCGGGCTCGGTCCCGACCGCCGCCGACGAGGACGCGGCGGAACTCGGCCACTCGTAGCGCGCGGGGCGTGTCCCGGACCCGCCCCCGTCGTCCTCGCACCGGCCGGGCAGGGCCGGAGCGGGGGACGCGGTCGCTTCCGTGAGCGGTACCTTCGTCCTCACGCCGAGGAGAAGAGTGAACGTGAGCAAGTTCGTGCGGCCGGCGCCCGAGGGCGCGGATCCGTTCGGCACGGCACGCCTGCGCCGTGGTGTGCTGGACGCCTGGGCCACCAGTCCCGCCCGTTTCCGGGAGGACGCCAACGCCGAGGAGGATCTCGTCCTCGGCGGGTACCGGGACCGGCTCGTGGTGGAGCTGGCGCAGAACGCCGCCGACGCGGCGGCCCGGGGCGGGGTGCCGGGGCGGCTGCGCCTCACCCTGCGCGACGGCGTTCTCGTCGCGGCCAACACCGGCGCGCCCCTGGACGCCGCCGGTGTGGAGTCCCTCGCCACGCTGCGCGCCTCCGCCAAGCGGGAGGAGCGGCAGTCCGCCGTGGCCGTCGGACGGTTCGGCGTCGGTTTCGCCGCCGTTCTCGCGGTCACGGACGAGCCGGCCGTGGTGGGCCGGCACGGCGGTGTCCGCTGGGACCTGGGCGAGGCCCGGTCGCTCGCCTCCGAGACCGCGCGGCACAGTCCGGGCCTCGGCGACGAGGTGCGGCGGCGCGACGGGCACGTGCCGCTGCTGCGGCTGCCCTTCGCGGCCCAGGGCACGGCCCCCGACCCGTACGACACGGCCGTCATCCTCCCGCTGCGCGACGCCGCGGCGGCCGATCTCGCCGAGCGGCTGCTCACCGCGGTCGACGACGCCCTCCTGCTGGCCCTGCCGGGACTGGAGGAGGTCGTCGTCGAGATCGGGGACGGCGCCGCGCGCACGCTGCGCCGTTCCGCCGACGGCGAGCTCACCGTCGTCACCGACACCGAGCGGGGCGTCACCCGGTGGCGGACCGCCGCCGCGCACGGCCCCCTCGGTCCCGAACTGCTCGCCGACCGGCCGGTGGAGGAGCGGCTGCGGCCCCACTGGTCGGTCACCTGGGCGGTGCCCGTCGACGACGAGGGCGCGCCCGTCGCGCCCCGCACCACGCCGGTCGTCCACGCGCCCACCCCCAGCGACGAGCCGCTGGGGCTGCCCGCCCTGCTCATCGCGTCCTTCCCGCTCGACACCACCCGCCGGCACGCGGCCCCCGGTCCGCTGACCGACCATCTGGTGCGGCGGGCGGCGGAGGCGTACGCCGAACTCCTCGCCGGCTGGCGGCCGGTGGGCCCGGGGATCATCGACCTCGTGCCCGGCCCGCTGGGCAAGGGCGCGCTGGACGGGGCGTTGCGCCAGGCCGTCCTGGAGCTGCTGCCGCGCACCGCGTTCCTGCCGCCGGCCGTCGTGCCCGTACCGGAGGACGGCGCGGACGAGGGCGAGGACGCGGTCGGGCTGCCCGAGGCCCTGCGCCCCCGGGACGCCGAGGTCGTCGAGGGCGCCGGCGCCGACACCGTGCGGGTGCTGGCGGAGGTGCTGCCGACGCTGCTGCCCGCGGGTCTGGAGCGGCGCGTCGAGCTGCGCACGCTCGGCGTCGCCCGGATCCCGCTCGCGGACGTCGTCGACCGGCTGGCCGGCCTGGACAAGGAGCCGGGCTGGTGGCACCGGCTCTACGACAGCCTCGCCGGCGTCGACCCGGACCGGCTCACCGGGCTCCCGGTGCCGCTCGCCGGAGGAGGAGGCCCCCAGGCCTTCGGCGCCGGCGGGGGACGGTGGACCGCCATCGGCCCGCGCCAGGTGCTGCTGCCCACCCCGGACTCGGCCGGCCTCGACGCCGACGTCCTCGGCCGGCTCGGTCTCAAGGTCGCCCACGAGGACGCCGCGCACCCGCTGCTGGAGAAGCTGGGCGCCCTGCCCGCCACCCCGCGCGCCGTCCTCACCACCCCGCAGGTGCGTGCCGCCGTCGCCGCGTCCCTGGACGACGACGGCGGCGCCTGGGACGACGAGGGTGCCCCGGACGCGGAGGAGCTCGCCGACGCGGTCCTCGCGCTCGTGCGGGACGCGGGTCTGGAGCCCGGCGACGAGCCGTGGCTCGGTGCGCTCGCCCTGCCCGACGAGGAAGGCGAACTGGTGCCCGCCGGTGAGCTCGTGCTGCCCGGCAGCGCGTTCGCATCCGTCATCCGTGAGGGCGAAGTCGCCTTCGTGGACGCGGAGTTGGCGGAGAAGTGGGGTGAGCGGCCACTCGCGGCCTGTGGCGTCCTCGCCGACTTCGCGCTCGTCCGCGCCACCGACGTCGTCCTCGACCCGGACGAACTGGAGCCCCGGGACGGCGACTTCGCCGAGCCGGACGACGCGGGCCTGCTGGACGCCGTCGACGTGTGGTGCGAGGACGTCCTCGACCGCTTCCCCGACAGCCCGGTGCCCCCGGTCGCCACCGAGCTGGTCGCCGTGCGTGATCTCGACCTCGTCGACGAGGACCGCTGGCCGCAGGCGCTCGCCCTGCTCGCGCAGCCGCCGCTGCGTGACGCCCTCGTGCAGCCGCTCCGCGTCCTGCTGCCCGACGGCACCCATGAGACGGTACGGCCGTACACGGCCTGGTGGCTGCGCGGGAACCCGGTCCTCGACGGCCGCCGCCCGGCCGGACTGCTGGCCTTCGGCGGCGACCCGCTGCTGCGCGGCCTGTACGACGAGGCCGACGCCACGGGCTTCGACGACGAGCAGGTGCTGCGGGCGCTGGGCGTGCGCACCTCGGTGGCCGCCCTCCTCGACGAGCCCGGCGGCGCCGCCGAACTCCTGGACCGTCTCTCCGATCCCGAACGTTCCGTCACCGCCGCCCAGCTGCACGGTCTTTACGGGGCGTTGGCGGAGCTGGATCCCGAGCAGGTCACCCTCCCGGACGAGCTGCGGGCCGTCGTGGACGGCCGGGTCGAGGTGGTGGACGCGGCCGACGCCGTGGTCGTCGACTCACCCGATCTGCTCCCCTTCACCGAGGGCGTCCCGCTGCTGCCCGTGCGGCCGTCCAGGGCCGCCGAACTGGCCGAGCTGTTCCAGGTGCGGCGGCTGAGCGAGTCCGTCACCGGCGAGGTCGACTCCGAGGGCGTCGAGCACGACGTGCCGGAGCCGGTGCGGGTGCTCCTCGGCCCCCGCACGCCCGCCGTCTACGTCGAGCACGAGGAACTGGTCGTCGACGGCGTCGAGATCGACTGGCGGCTGACGGACGGCGGCGTCCTGCACGCCGCCACCCTGGAGGGCGTCGCCGCCGGCCTCGCCTGGGCGGCCGGGCAGTGGCCGCGCCGGTTCGAGGTGGCGGCCCTGCTGGAGGACCCGACCCGCACTCAGGAACTGGCCCGCGACCGCTGGTTCGACTGACGGCCGCACGGACACGACGGCGAGCGCCCCCGCGGACATCTGCGGGGGCGCTCACATTTTCCTCGCGATTTCTCCATCGAACGTGCAACCGTCCCACTGGGGTACGAGTCTTCTGGGGTGAGCGATGTTTCTCAACGGGGGGAAGACACATGCGCATCCGTGCCACCGCGGCGGTCACGGCCGCCGGTGAATTCTCCGGCGTCGAGTGAGCAGGGCCGCCGCCCGCGGCGACGCGCACCGCGACGGCCGGCGACCGTACAACCATTCGCCGGTTTCAGGTATCTGATCAAACGAGCCGAGCAGGCTCGCCGACCGTTCCGGGCTCACCGGAGGCACCCGCCCGCAGAGCCCCTCGATCCTCTTGGGACATACATGCGCATACGCGCCACCGTGGTCGCCGTCACCGGCGCCGTGGCCCTCTCCGCCTTCGTCGTGCCGGCCGCACAGGCCGTCGGCGGCGGCGCGCACCACTCCGTCGACACCCTGAAGGCGCTGCACGCCGCCGCCTCCGGCCGGAGCACGTTCACCGGTGCGACCGGCGGGTCGGGCACTCCGTACGCCCTGGACGCCAGGTTCACCGGTGTCAGCGTCAACAACGGCAAGCCGATCGTGGCGGGCACGTCCGGCAGGGTCAGCGTCCCCGTCACGTTCAAGGTGACGCACGGTGCGGGCGTCGACGTCACCGCGGGCGACACCGAGCTCGACGTGCTCCTCTACCGCGGTCCGTACAGCGAGCCGGTCAACTTCCTCCTCGGTGACGACTACCCGACCTGCTCCAACACCTCGGCCACGGTCGCCACCTGCAGGGGCTCGATCGACATCCTGCCGGGCGAGGAGCTGGAGAACGCCGACGCCACGGGCTGGAAGGCGGCCGGCTACATCGTCGACTGGAACGACGTCGACCCCTTCGCGGACGACGTCGACTACAGCAAGGTCGGTTTCACCGAGAACTCGGCCCTGACGACCGCCAAGCTCCAGCGCCTGTCCAAGCTGACCGTCAACGCCGCGCCGGAGCCGGTGAAGAAGGGCAAGACCCTCACCGTCACCGGCAAGCTGTCCCGCGCCAACTGGGACTCCGGCACGTACGCCGGCTACTCCACCCAGCCCGTGAAGCTGCAGTTCCGCAAGAAGGGCAGCAGCACCTACACCACGGTCAAGACCATCAAGACCAGCACCACGGGCAGCCTGAAGACCACGGTGAAGGCGACCGTGGACGGCTACTACCGCTACGTCTTCGCGGGCACCTCGACGACCCCGGCGGCCACCGCCGCAGGCGACTTCGTCGACGTGAAGTGACACCGGGCGCGTGACGGCGGCCGGCTCCGGATCTCCGGGGCCGGCCGCCTCCCGGCGCGCTCTCGTCCCTCACGCTTGCGCCCCTCCCTCCCACTGTTCCCTCCGCCATCTGGAGAACCACCCATGCGCGTACGCGCCCTCGTGGTCGCCGCCTCCGGCGCCCTCGCCCTGTCCGCTCTCGCCGTCCCGGCCGCGCAGGCCGCTCCGGCCGGCCCCGCCGTCACCTTCTCCCAGGTGAAGGTCAACGGCGGCAAGGCCATCGTGGTCGGCCCGACCACGAAGGTCACGGTCGCGGCCAGCTACACCGTCACCAAGCCCGCCGGCCTGAACGCGAACTCCTTCATCACCTTCCCGGTCCTCTACCGGGGCGGCACGCTCACCGCTTCCACCCCCGACAAGGACGTCTGGGGCGGCGACGAGCCCGGCACCTGCACGGCGTCCTCCGCCACCGTCCTGAAGTGCACCGCCAAGATCCAGTTCCGTCCCCTGGGGAACACCGACTTCGGCGACCTGAACAACACCCTCGCGGGCGCGTGGAAGATCGGCGCCGCCGCCGTCAACGACAGCGGCCTCACCACGGGCAGCAACCTCGGCAGCGCGAAGCTGCAGCGTGCGGCCACCCTCACCACCGACGCCGCGCCGGAGCCGGTGAAGAAGGGCAAGACCCTCACCGTCACCGGCAAGCTGGCCCGCGCGAACTGGGACACCGGCAAGTGGGCCGGCTACTCCGCCCAGGCCGTGAAGCTGCAGTTCCGCAAGAAGGGCAGCAGCACCTACACCACGGTGAAGACCGTCAAGACGAGCTCCACCGGCACGCTCAAGACGACGGTCACGGCGTCCGTGGACGGCTACTACCGCTACGTCTTCGCGGGCACCACGACGACCCCGGCCGTCGCCGCCGCGGGCGACTTCGTCGACGTGAAGTGACACCGGGCGCCTGACGGCGCCCGACGACGGCCGGACCGGGCACGCCCGGTCCGGCCGTTCGCGTCATGCGGACGGACTGCGGTCCACGTGGCGCCAGCACACCTCGAGGGCCGCCGACGCGGCCACCGCCACGCCCACCGCGATCCACGGCACGGTCGCCCCGACCAGCTTCAGCGCGAAGAACTCCTGCAGCCAGGGGACGACCAGCACGAGCAGGAACGCCGCGCCCATCGAGGCCACCAGCAGCACCCGCCACCAGGTGTACGGCCGGGCGATGATCGCCAGCACCCACATCGAGACCAGGAACAGCGTGAGGGTCGCCGCACTCGTCTCGGCCTCCAGGGAGCCCGCGCCCGTGTAGTGGTGACGGGCGATCAGATACGTGACGAAGGTGGCGGCCCCGGCGATCACACCTCCCGGGACCGAGTAGCGCATCACCCGCCGGACGAAGTGCGGGCGGGCCCGCTCACGGTTGGGGGCGAGCGCGAGGAAGAACGCCGGAACGCCGATGGTGAGGGTGGACAGCAGGGTCAGGTGCCGCGGCAGGAACGGGTACTCGACCTGCCAGCACACCACCAGCAGGGCCAGCAGCACCGAGTAGACCGTCTTCACCAGGAACAGCGTCGCCACCCGGGTGATGTTGCCGATGACCCGGCGCCCCTCCGCCACCACCGACGGCAGGGTCGCGAAGCTGTTGTCCAGCAGCACGATCTGCGCGACTGCGCGGGTGGCCTCGGAGCCCGATCCCATCGCCACGCCGATGTCCGCGTCCTTCAGCGCGAGGACGTCGTTGACGCCGTCGCCGGTCATCGCGACGGTGTGCCCGCGGGACTGCAGCGCACCGACCATGTCCCGCTTCTGCTGCGGGGTGACCCGGCCGAACACGGTGCCCTCCTCCAGGGCCCGCGCCATGCCTGGCGGGTCCGACGGCAGCCGCCGGGTGTCCACCGCGCTGCCGTCCAGCCCGAGCTTCGCCGCCACCGCCCCCACCGACACCGCGTTGTCACCGGAGACGACCTTGGCGCGGACGTCCTGCTCGGCGAAGTAGCGCAGCGTGTCGGCGGCGTCCGGCCGCAGCCGCTGTTCGAGCACCACCAGCGCGGCGGCCCGGGCCCCGCGCGCGGGCTCGGGATCGTCGAGGTCGCGGGCGGCACGGACCAGCAGCAGCACGCGCAGCCCCTCCCGGTTGAGCCGTTCCGTCTCCGCGAGCGCGGGGTCGCCGTCGGACAGCAGCACGTCGGGCGCCCCCAGCAGCCAGGTACTGCTCTCCCCGTCGCCCTCGTTGAAGCTGGCGCCGCTGTACTTGCGCGCGGAGGAAAACGGCAGGGACTCGGTGCAGCGCCACCCCTCGGCGTCCGGGTAGGCGTCGATGATCGCCTTCAGGGAGGCGTTCGGCCGCGGGTCGGACTCCCCGAGGGCCCCGAGGACCCGTCGTACGTACGCCTCGTCGCCGCCGTCGAGGGTGCGCAGTTCGGTGACGTCCATGCCGCCCTCGGTGAGGGTGCCGGTCTTGTCCAGGCAGACGGTGTCGACGCGGGCGAGGCCCTCGATGGCCGGCAGCTCCTGCACCAGGCACTGCCGGCGGCCGAGCCGGATGACGCCGATCGCGAAGGCGACCGAGGTGAGCAGCACGAGCCCTTCCGGGACCATCGGGACGATGCCGCCGACGGTACGGGCGACGGACTCCTTGAGGTCGTGGTTCTTGACGACCAGCTGGGTGACGACCAGGCCGACCGCGGCCGGCGCCATCATCCACGTCACGTACTTGAGGATCGTGGAGATGCCGGTGCGCAGTTCGGAGTGGACGAGCGTGAAGCGCGACGCCTCCTCGGCGAGCTGGGCGGCGTAGGCCTCCCGGCCGACCTTGGTGGCCCGGAAGGCGCCGACGCCGGCCACTACGAAGCTGCCCGACATGACCGCGTCGCCGGGCCGCTTGACGACGGGATCGGCCTCGCCGGTGAGCAGCGACTCGTCGATCTCCAGACCGTCCGCCTCGACGCACACCCCGTCCACGGCGGCCTTGTCGCCGGGGCCCACCTCGACGACGTCGTCCAGGACGAGCTCGGAGGTGGACACCTGGACGGCCGTCCCGCCACGGCGGACGGTGGGACGGGCCTCGCCGACGACGGCGAGGGAGTCCAGGGTCTGCTTGGCCCGCCACTCCTGGATGATGCCGATGCCGGTGTTGGCGAGGATCACGAACCCGAACAGGCCGTCCTGGATGGGTGCGACGGCGAGCATGACCAGCCACAGGACGCCGATGATCGCGTTGAACCGGGTGAAGACGTTCGCCCTGACGATCTCGCCGGCGGAGCGGCTGCTGCGGACCGGCACGTCGTTGACCTGACCGCGGGCGACGCGGTCCGCGACCTCCGCGGCGGTCAGGCCGGTAGCCGTCGGCGCGGAGGCGGGGGCGTCGGTGTGGGCCATGGAACCGACGGTACGTGCGGATTTGGGGGTTCACCCCCCGAGAGCGCCGAAGATCCGACCTGGGGAGGACCGCAGTAGTGCCGTGGTTGTAGCGGCCACCCCGACTCGTCCCCGACCCGAGGGCGAGCCCGGGGACGCGCGCGAAACGGTCGGGCGCCGCCGCGCGCCGGCGTCACACGGCCGTGGCGCCCGCCTGCTTCGCCGCCGCGTCCCGTTTGATCGCCGCGTCGCGCCTTCGGACGTACCAGATGCCGATGAGCCCCAGGCCGGCGCCGGCGAGGCAGGTCCACACCCACCACAGGCGGTCGTGGTCCTCGAACCAGCCGTAGAAGGGGAGCTGGACGAGGAAGAGGACGAACCAGAGGATCGTGCCGCCGGTGATGGTGGCGACCACGGGGCCCTCCAGGGGCTCCGGCGCCTCGTGCTTGGGGGTCCACTTCGCCATGGGGACAGCTTACGAGGCCATCACATCTACGCGCGGAGATGGCCGACCGAGACCTCATATGTTCATACTGAAACCGTTTACCCCTGACCACTTCTCTTCGTAGGAAACACCGAAACGATGCCCACGCCGGCCCCCGCCAAGGTCCCCGCCCCTGAACAGCCGGGAGCCGGGTCATCCCACGGCGCTCTCGACCGCCACTTCCGGATCTCCGAGCGGGGCAGCACCCTGTCCCGCGAGATCCGGGGCGGCTTCGCCACCTTCTTCGCGATGGCGTACATCATCGTGCTGAACCCGATCATCCTGAGCAGCGCCAAGGACATGTACGGGCACCAGCTCGACAACGGCCAGCTGGTCACCGCCACCTGTGTGACGGCCGCCTTCACCACGCTCCTCATGGGCGTGATCGGCAACGTGCCCATCGCGCTGGCCGCGGGCCTCGGCGTGAACTCGGTGGTCGCGCTCCAGCTCGCGCCCCGGATGTCCTGGCCGGACGCCATGGGCATGGTCGTGCTCGCCGGGTTCGTGGTCATGCTCCTGGTCGCCACCGGACTGCGCGAGCGTGTCATGAACGCGGTGCCCTTCGGCCTGCGCAAGGCGATCAGCATCGGCATCGGCCTGTTCATCATGCTGATCGGGCTCGTCGACTCCGGCTTCGTCACCCGCATCCCGGACGCCGCCCACACCACCGTCCCGCTGCAGCTCGGCGCCGACGGTCACCTGAACGGCTGGCCGGTCCTCGTCTTCATCCTGGGCGCGCTGCTCACGCTGGCCCTGATCACCCGCAAGGTGCCCGGCGCGATCCTCATCTCGATCGTCGCCATGACCGTCCTCGCGCTGGTCCTCGACGCGGTCGCGACCATCCCGTCCTGGGGCCTCACCACGCCCGAGTGGCCCGGCAATCCCGTCGCCACCCCCGACTTCGGGCTGATCGGCGAGGTCAGCCTGTTCGGCGGGTTCGGCAAGGTCGGCGTCCTGACCGGCGTCCTCTTCGTCTTCACGGTCCTGCTGTCGTGCTTCTTCGACGCGATGGGCACGATCATGGGCGTCAGCGACGAGGCCAAGCTGACCAACGCCCAGGGCGAGATGCCCGGCATCAACAAGGTCCTCTTCGTCGACGGCCTCGCGGTCGCCGCCGGCGGCGCCAGCTCCTCCTCCGCCACCACCGCGTTCGTGGAGTCCACGGCGGGTGTCGGCGAAGGCGCCCGCACCGGCTTCGCGAACCTGGTCACCGGCTCTCTCTTCGCCGTGGCGCTGTTCCTCACGCCCGTCGCGACGATGGTGCCGTCCCAGGCCGCCACACCGGCGCTGCTCGCGGTGGGCTATCTGATCCTGGCCGGATCGGTCAAGGAGATCGACTGGGCCGACCACACCATCGCCGTGCCGGCCTTCATCACCATGGTGATGATGCCGTTCACCTACTCGATCACGAACGGCATCGGCATGGGCTTCATCGCCTTCGTCCTGCTGCGGCTGGCGGCCGGACGCGGCCGGGAGGTCCCGGTTCCGATGTACGTGGTGTCCGCCGTGTTCGTCTTCTACTACCTGATGCCGGCGCTCGGCCTCACCTGAGCCGCGGGAGCGGCGGGACGGCGGGGCCGCCGGCCCGGCTCAGGTACGCCCGTAGAACTCTTCCGTCTCGTCGACCGCGGTCTGGAACCGCTCGTCGAAGTCATCCCGAATGAGCGTCCGGACGACATAGTCCTGGACGCTCATTCCCCTTTTCGCGGCATGCTGCCGGAGCCGCTCGAGCAGCTCCCCGTCTATCCGCAGGCTGAGCACACTGGTCCCCATGAGACGAGGGTCGCGGGCATCTACCGCATCTCGGCTTCTTTCCGCTGCCCACTCACTCCTTCGAGTGACGCCGAGGTTTCCGTGGCCAGGGTCACGGGAATCCCCCCGCGCGCCAGCTTGTTTAGCCAGGGTAATGAGTTACGCTAAAGAGATGCCTGACCTCACCCATGGCGACGACGCTGCCGCCGTGAACTCCCTGCGATCGGCCGTGATGCGGCTGTCCCGTCGTCTCAAGCACCAGCGGGTCGACGAGTCGCTGAGCCCCACCGAGATGTCGGTGCTCGGCACCCTCTCCCTCTGCGGCAGCGCCACCCCCGGCGAGCTCGCCCGCAAGGAGCACGTGCAGCCGCCCTCGATGACCCGCATCGTGGCGCTGCTGGAGGCCAAGGGCCTGGTCCGGCTGGAGCCGCACCCCGAGGACCGCCGCCAGAAGGTCGTCACGAAGACCGAGCAGGCCGAAGCCATGCTCGCGGAGAGCCGCGCCAAGCGGAACGCCTTCCTGGCCACCCTGGTCGACGGCCTCGACGAGGACGAGTGGGCGAAACTGCGCGCCGCCGCCCCCGTGCTGGAGAAGCTCGCACACCTGTAACCACACGCCGAGGAGGCGACCCTTTTGAGTTCGGGACCCGGAGCAGACTCCGCCCCCGCACCGACCGCCCACGAGACCCTTGCCGGGAAACCCGCCAAGTCATCCGCGTCGTCCATGTTCAGCTCCCTGAAGGTCAGGAACTACCGCCTGTTCTTCCTGGGCCAGGTCGTCTCCAACATCGGCACCTGGATGCAGCGCATCGCCCAGGACTGGCTGGTGCTCAGCCTCACCGGCTCCGCCACCGCCGTCGGCGTCACGACGGCCCTGCAGTTCCTGCCGATGCTGCTCTTCGGGCTCTACGGCGGCGTCCTCGTCGACCGGCTGCCCAAGCGCCGCACGCTGCTGTTCACCCAGTCCGCGATGGCCCTCACCGGCATCGCGCTCGCCGTCCTCAGCCTCTCCGGCCACGTCCAGGTCTGGCACGTCTACGTCGCCGCCTTCGCCGTGGGCCTCGCGACCGTCCTGGACAACCCCGCACGGCAGACCTTCGTCTCCGAGATGGTCGGCCCCGACCAGCTCCAGAACGCGGTCAGCCTCAACTCCGCGAACTTCCAGTCGGCCCGGCTGATCGGACCCGCCGTGGCCGGCGTGATGATCACCGGCGTCGGCACCGGGTGGGCGTTCCTCTTCAACGGCCTGTCCTTCGTCGCCCCTCTGGCCGGCCTGCTGCTGATGCGCTCGCGCGACCTGCACGCCGTCGAACGCGCCCCCCGCGGCAAGGGGCAGCTGCGGGAGGGCCTGCGGTACGTCGCCGGCCGCCCCGACCTGATCTGGACGATCGTCCTGGTCGGGTTCGTCAGCACCTTCGGGTTCAACTTCCCCGTGTACCTCTCGGCCTTCGCCGACGACGTCTTCCACGCGGGCGCCGGCTCCTACAGCCTCTTCAACACGCTGATGGCGGTCGGCTCCCTCGCGGGCGCCCTGCTCGCCGCCCGGCGCGGCACGGCCCGGATGCGGGTGCTGGTCGCCGGAGCGGTGGCCTTCGGCGCCATGGAGATCGTGGCCGCCGCCGCTCCCTCCCTGTGGCTGTTCGCCCTGCTCATGGCCCCGATCGGGATGTTCGGCATGACCGTCAACGTGACCGCCAACAGCAGCGTGCAACTGGGCACCGACCCGGCCATGCGGGGTCGGGTGATGGCCCTCTACATGATGGTGTTCATGGGCGGCGCCCCGGTGGGCGCGCCGATCGCCGGCTGGATCACCGACGCGTACGGCGTCCGGGCGGGCATGGCGGCGGGCGGCGCCGTCTCGGCCGCCGCCGCCGTCACCGTCGGCCTGGTCCTGGCCCGGATGGGCGACCTGCGCCTGTCGGTCGGCTGGCACCACGGCCACCCGAGCGTGCGCTTCGTCCCGCGCGCGCAGCGGGAACTCGCCACGGTCGTCTGACACACGTCACACGGCACACGTCACCCGGAGGGCGCGGCGGGCGGCCCCACCCTCCGGGCCAGCACCTGCCCGGGCCACCGGTGCTCCCCGACGGTGTACGTCTGCGTCGGGGTGAAGCCGTTGGCCTCGTAATAGGCCACGAGTCTGCGGTCGTCGCCCGCGTAGCAGTCCACCCGCAGCAGTCCGACGCCCGCCCGCCGGGTCTCCTCGGCGGCATGCCCGAGCAGGACCCCGCCCACGCCGTGGCCCTTGAACCGGCGGTCCGACGCCAGCCAGTGGATGTACCTCTCGGGCTCTCCGGGCGGCGGGAGGTGCGCGAGATACGCGCCGGGCCCGTCGGTGAGCGTGAGGACGGCGGCAGGCTCACCGTCGGCCTCGGCGACGAACGCCCAGCCCTCGTCCACGTACCGGGCGACGGACTCGACCGTTCCCGGGTTCTCCGACAGCGGCCTCGCCCCCCACTGGCCGGTCCGCCCCTGCGCGACCAGCCACGCCACGCTGCTGTCGAGCATGGCGAGCATCACCGGGACGTCGTCGGGTCCGCCTTCTCTGATGGTGATCCGCATGACGCCCATACTGCCGGGCGCGCTGCCGGTCCCGCCGGGAAAATCAGGGGCATGAGACTCTTCGCCGCCGTGCTGCCCCCGGACGACATCGCCGACGAACTCGCCGCCGAGGTAGCCCGGTTGCGCCCACTGCCCGGAGCGGACGGGCTGCGCTGGACGGACCGCGCCGGCTGGCACTTCACCCTCGCCTTCTACGGAGAGGTCGACGACGCCCGCGTCCCGGAGCTGTCGGCCCGGCTGGAGCGGGCCGCGCACCGCGGCGGGCCGTTCCCGCTGGCCGTGCGCGGCGGAGGTCTGTTCGGACACGGACGGGCCCTGTGGGCGGGCGCGGCCGGGGACGTGCCCGCGCTGCGGCTGCTCGCCGACCGGGCGGAGGCGGCGGGGCGCAGGGCGGGCGTGGACATGGGCGGCCACCGCCGCTACACGCCGCATCTCACCCTGGCCCGCAGCCGGGAAGCGGTGGACGTCCGGCCGCATGTCGAGGCGCTGGACGCCTTCGCCGGCCGGACCTGGACGGTGCAGGAGCTGGTCCTGGTCCGCAGCAACCTGCCGAGGTCCGGTGTCCCCGGCGAGCAGCCCCGCTACGAACCGGCCGGACGCTGGCCGCTCGGCGGGGCCGGTTAGGCTCGACGCGTGGACCCGAAGACCCGGAACCGGATCATGGCCGGTGTGCTCGTGCTGTTGTTCGTCGTGGTGGCGGTGGCGGCGGCCGTCGGAAAGTGACCTGAGCGATCTCGGGCCGACTGCCCGACGGCGGCCGCCGTCATCGTGTCCTCCGTGCCGCTGCCGGCACGGGCGAGGGCGCGAGGCCGCCCGCTACCAGGCGAAGGCCTCCGGAGACGGTCCCGGGCCCGGGAAGATCTCTTCGAGTCCGGACAGCAGCTCCTCGCCCAGCTCCAGTTCGACCGCGCGCAGCGCCGAGTCGAGCTGCTCCGCGGTGCGCGGGCCGACGATCGGGCCCGTCACGCCGGGCCGGGTGAGCAGCCAGGCCAGCGCGGCCTCGCCGGGCTCGACGCCGTGCTTGTCGAGCAGGTCCTCGTAGGCCTGGATCTGCGCGCGCGTCCCGGAGTCGGCGAGGGCGTCGGCGGCCCGCCCGGAGGCGCGGCGACCGCTCTCGGCCTGCTTCTTGAGGACCCCGCCCAGCAGGCCGCCGTGCAGCGGCGACCAGGGGATGACTCCGAGGCCGTACTCCTGCGCGGCCGGGATCACCTCCATCTCCGCGCGCCGCTCGGCCAGGTTGTACAGGCACTGCTCGCTGACGAGCCCGATCGTGCCGCCGCGCCGGCCGGCGGCCTCGTTGGCCTGGGCGATCTTGTAGCCGGGGAAGTTGGACGATCCGGCGTACAGGATCTTGCCCTGCTGCACGAGCACGTCGATCGCCTGCCAGATCTCGTCGAACGGCGTCGACCGGTCGATGTGGTGGAACTGGTAGAGGTCGATGCGGTCGGTCTGCAGCCGCTTGAGGCTGGCGTCCACGGCCCGCCGGATGTTCAGCGCGGAGAGCCTGTCGTGGTTGGGCCAGGCGTCGCCGTCGGCGGCCATGTTCGCGTACACCTTGGTGGCGAGGACGACCTTGTCGCGCCGGTCGCCGCCCTTCGCGAACCAGTTGCCGATGATCGTTTCCGTACGGCCCTTGTTCTCGCCCCAGCCGTACACGTTCGCCGTGTCGTAGAAGTTGATGCCCGCACCGAGCGCCGCGTCCATGATGGCGTGGCTCTCGGCCTCGTCGGTCTGCGGGCCGAAGTTCATGGTGCCGAGGACGAGGCGGCTGACCTTGAGTCCGGTGCGTCCGAGCTGCGTGTACTTCATGGAACTCAAGCCAACGTCTTGGAGTGCGCTCGATGCAAGGGGGACAGCCGGGGGCGGGTCAGTCGCGGGGGAACTCGTCGGTCCTGAGGGTGAGGCCGAGGGGGGCGGAGAGGTCGATCTCCGCGCCGAAGGCGACGGACAGTTCACTCAGGTACTCGCCGTCCTTGGGCTCGGTGAACAGATGGCACTTGCCCTGGTAAGGATCGGCGATCAAGAGGACGGGGACCTCGGCGGTGGCGTAGGCGGTCTTCTTGGGGCCGTAGTCGTTGGCCGCCGTACCCTTCGAGATGACCTCCGCGACGAACTCCACGTCCTCGTAATGCCAGCGCCCTTCGTCGTCCTTCTCGGCGGACTCGCAGAGCTTGACGACGTCTGGGCAGAACCCGTTCTCGTGGCCGGGGAAATCGATGCGGACGTCCGAGAAGACCCTGACGCCCTTCCCGAACCTGTGGCGCAGGGCGACGGCGATCTGGAAGATGATTTCCCAGTGGGTTTCCCGTTGCGGTGTCATGTGGACGTTGCCCCCGACGATCTCGACCCTGAATCCTTCGGGGACGGGCATCCGCTCAAGCCGCTCGAACCATTCGTCCAAGCGCCTGGTGTTCTCGTCGGCCATGTCGATCTCGATCCTGTCTTCCAGGACGGTCATCTGGCGCTCCTCCCCGGCCGCACCCAACGGACGAGTGCAGCCGCGCGGTACAACGATACGCACGGTCACCGGGACACGACGCGGAGCGCATATGCCGGAAGCGGGCGAGCGGGCAGCCCTCAGCCCGCGTACTCCCCGCCCAGCTCCCACCCCTGGTGCATCGCCTCCGCGAAGGACTCCGCCAGCCGGTGCTCGCCGCTCGCGTTCGGGTGGGTGCCGTCGTAGGTGTCGGTGTCGATGTCCCAGGCCGGCGGGATCGAGGCCAGCAGGATCGGGGAGTTCCGTTCGTCCAGGTCGGCGGCGGTCTTCGCGAGGAGTTCGTTGAAGAGGGCGACCTGGGCGGCGAAGGGCTCGTCGTTCGCGGCGCGGACGTTGGGGATGACCGGCAGCCACACCATGGCGATCCTGGGGTTCGCGGCACGGGCCTCGGCGGCGAAGACGCGCGCGTTCGCCGCGGTCTGCTCGGCGTTCGTGTAGAAGCCCAGGTCGATCAGGCCGAGCGAGACCAGCAGCACGTCCGCCCGCGTCGTGCGCACCGCGTCGTTGATCAGCGGGGCCATCTGCTGCCAGCCCTCGCCCCAGCCCGCCAGATGCCCGCGGGGGAAGTCGGGGTCGGCGTACGCGTACGAGGTGGGCGCTTCCGCCGCCTTGTCGTAGAGCGTCTCGCGCGGGCCGACCAGGGTGAACGGGCCGCCGTGCGTTGCGCACAGGTGCCGCCACATGCGGTAGCGCCACGTGTGGTCGCCCGTGCTGCCGATCGTCATCGAGTCGCCTACGGGCATGAACCTGAGCATCCGCTCATGATGCTGGATCACGGCGTCGAGCGGGGGCGCGGAGAGCGGCCCGGGGGTGTGAGGCCTGCCACGGAGCCTCGAACGACGGTGCGGGATGGCAGGCTTGTGGGCATGCGCCGATCTTTCGCCGTCCGGGCCGCGGCCCTGCTCACCCC
Source organism: Streptomyces sp. NPDC020597 (assembly GCF_044335095.1). NCBI lineage: Bacteria > Bacillati > Actinomycetota > Actinomycetes > Kitasatosporales > Streptomycetaceae > Streptomyces > Streptomyces sp. NPDC020597. Next base: position 173,349 of record NZ_JBIRUL010000003.1, read on the forward strand.
CGTCCTGCTCTCGGGCGCCTTCACCGTGCTCGCCGCGTCCACCGCGCCCGTCGCGTTCGCGGCCGACGGCGACAAGGGCTTCACCGTCGAGGACCCGCGCATCACCGAGTCCAGCGGTCTCGCCGCCTCCCGTCAGCACCCCGGGATCTACTGGACCCACAACGACAGCGACGACGGCCCCTACCTCTACGCCGTCGACGGCGCGACCGGGAAGACCGTCGCCCGGATCACCCTGACCGGTGTCGGCACGCCCCGTGACGTCGAGGCGATCTCCATCGGCCCGGGCAACGAGATCTGGGTCGGCGACATCGGCGACAACCTCGGCGGCACCTGGAAGTACGTGTGGATCTACCGGCTGCCCGAGCCGGAGAAGCTGGTCGACCGGACCGTGAAGGCCACGCAGTACGTCGTGAAGTACTCCGACGGTCCGCGCGACGCCGAGTCGCTGCTGGTGCATCCGAAGACCGGGCGGGTCTACATCATCGACAAGAAGGAGGACGGCGGGCACCTCTACGAGGGGCCGGCGAAGCTCTCCGCCTCCGGGGCGAACATCTTCAGGCCTCTCGCCCCCGTCGACCTGTGGGCCACCGACGCCGCCTTCTCCCCGGACGGCTCGCAGCTCGCCGTCCGCGGCTACTTCGGCGGCATCTCCTACGCCTGGAACGGCGGGAAGATCAAGCGCGAGGGACGGCTCGACGTGCCGCTCCAACGGCAGGGCGAGTCCGTGAGCTACTCCGCGGACGGCTCCAAGCTGATGTACGGGAGCGAGGGCGCCGGCAGCTCGGTGGTGGCGGAGGACGCGCCCGCGGGGGCCTCGTCGAGCTCCAGGTCGCCTTCTCGGGGCGGGGGTTCGAGTGCCTCCGGCGACGGCGGGGGCTCCTCGGCCGGGGGCGGGGTCAAGGTCGGCGCGCTCGCGGTCGCCGGGATCTGCGCCGTCTTCCTCGGCCTGCGCCGGCTGCGAAGAGGCCGCCGTAGTTCTTGACGTGGTCATGGTGTGTCAGTTTCCTGGGAGGGCGCGGCTGATGGGAGCGCTCCCATCCGTTCCGGAACCGCGCCTCCCGAGAGGAAGCAGCGAGATGTTCCGCAACAGCTTGCGAAGAGTGCTGTGCGGCGTTGCCGCCGCGCTGTTGATACCGCTGGGCGCCGGTTCCGCCGGGGCGGCGATCGATTCCGGTGCGACCGGCGTCTCCGGTGCGGCCGGCGTGCGCGCGGCCGACGCCGGAGCCGGTTACTGGCATACCAGCGGCCGCCAGATACTCGACGCCGCCGGGCAGCCGGTACGGATCGCCGGGATCAACTGGTTCGGCTTCGAGACCGGCAACTACGTCGTGCACGGCCTCTGGTCCCGTGACTACAAGAGCATGATCGACCAGATGAAGTCGCTGGGCTACAACACGATCCGCATCCCGTACAGCGACGACGTCTTCAAGAGCTCGACCGTCCCCAACAGCATCGACTTCAGCAGCGGCAAGAACGCCGGCCTCCAGGGCCTCAACTCGCTCCAGGTCCTGGACAAGCTCGTCGCGTACGCCGGACAGGACGGCCTCAAGGTCATCCTCGACCGGCACCGGCCGGACTCCGGGGGGCAGTCGGCCCTCTGGTACACGGCGGCCGTCCCCGAGTCGACGTGGATCGCCAACCTCAAGTCCCTCGCGGCCCGTTACAAGGGCCAGGACACGGTCGTCGGCATCGATCTGCACAACGAGCCGCACGACCCCGCCTGCTGGGGCTGCGGGGACATGGCGACGGACTGGCGGCTGGCCGCGCAGCGGGCCGGGAACGCGGTCCTGTCGGTCAACCCCGACCTGCTGATCTTCGTCGAGGGCGTGCAGACCTTCAACGGGGTGTCCGGCTGGTGGGGCGGCAACCTGATGGGCGTCGGCCAGTACCCGGTGCAGCTCGACGTGGCGAACCGGGTCGTCTACTCGGCCCACGACTACGCGACAAGCGTCGCCCAGCAGAGCTGGTTCAGCGATCCGTCGTTCCCGGCGAACATGCCCGGGATCTGGGACAAGTACTGGGGCTACATCTTCAAGCAGAACATCGCCCCGGTGTGGGTGGGGGAGTTCGGCACCACGCTCCAGGCCACGGTGGACCAGAAGTGGCTGGCGGCACTGGTGAGCTACCTGCGTCCGACCTCGACGTCCGGCGCCGACTCCTTCCACTGGACCTTCTGGTCGTGGAACCCCAACTCCGGTGACACGGGCGGCATCCTGAAGGACGACTGGCAGAGCGTGGACACCGTGAAGGACGGCTACCTGGCGAGCGTCAAGGCGCCCGGCTTCCCCGGCGGAGGCGGAGGCGGCGGAGGCGGCGGGGGCGGCGGCGGAGGAGGCACGGCCGAGTGCAGCGCCGCCTACACCGTCAGCAGCGACTGGGGCGGCGGCTTCAACGCCGAGGTGAAGGTCACCAACACCGGGACCAAGGCCCTGTCGTCCTGGAAGGTCACCTGGACCTGGAGCGGCGCACAGCGGGTGACGAACATGTGGAACGCCTCGTACACCCAGAGCGGTGCGACGGTGACCGCGTCCAACGCCGCGCACAACGGCACGGTGGCGGCGGGCGGTTCGGCGAGCTTCGGCTTCGGCGGAGCGCCTGGGGGTGCGGGCGCGCCGAGCGTGAGCTGCACGGCGACGTGAGCTGCACGGCGACGTGAGAGCGGGGCGCCCGGCGAGGGGGTCGCCGGGCGCCCGGGCCGTCGTCCGCGGCGGCGAGCCGGGCGGCGTCGTTGTCACGGCTCGGAGCAACCGGTGAGGGGCCTGTGAAGCAAACGAGTTCAAAATTGTCGGTCGAAACGCTTCTTGCGGCCGGGCTTCTTCGGAAAGATCCAGCGGGGACCATGAACTTTCCGGTCCTGCTGAAATCCCCTTGCCGTGAAGGAACTTCATGAGAAGAAGCACAGCCGTACTGTGCGGTGCGACCGTCGTGCTGGCCGGGAGCCTCACGGCCGTCCCGGCCGAGGCCACGACGTCGCAGTCCGCGCAGGCCGTCGCCCAGGCCGCCGCCCAGGCGACGAGGGTGACGTGGAAGAAGTGCGCCACGGACGACGCCCCGACCCTGCAGTGCGCGTCGGTGAAGGTGCCGCTCGACTACGCCAAGCCGCAGGGCCGGAAGATATCCCTGGCCCTGACCCGCGTCCCGCACACCGCGCGGAAGTACCAGGGCCCGCTGCTGGTCAACCCCGGCGGCCCCGGAGGCAGCGGTCTGTCCCTCGCCCCGTTCGTCGCGTCCTCGCTGCCGAAGGCGGTCGCGTCCCAGTACGACGTCATCGGCTTCGACCCGCGGGGCGTGGGCAAGAGCCAGCCCGCCCTGGACTGCAAGCCGGGCTACTTCAACCCGGTCCGCCCGGACTCCGTGCCGCGCACCGCCGCGATCGAGAAGGCCAACCTCTCGCGCGCGAGGGCCTTCGCCAAGGCCTGCGGAACGAAGTACGCATCCGTCCTGCCGTACATCAACACGGTCAACGCCGTGAAGGACATGGACGCGATCCGCAAGGCGCTCGGCGCCCAGAAGATCAACTACTTCGGCTACTCGTACGGCACGTACCTGGGCCAGGTCTACGCCAAGCTCTACCCGACCCGGGTGCGCCGCCTGGTGCTGGACTCGATCGTCGACCCCGGCGGGGTCTGGTACGACGCCAACATCTCGCAGGACTACGCCTTCGACGCCCGCCAGAAGGCGCTGATGGCGTGGATCGCCAAGTACAACGGCACGTACAAGCTCGGCACGGACCCGGCCAAGATCGAAGCCAAGTGGTACGCGATGCGCGCGGCGCTCGCCAAGCACCCGGCCGGCGGCAAGGTGGGCGCCTCCGAGCTGGAGGACACCTTCATCCCCGGCGGGTACTACAACGGCTACTGGCCCACCCTCGCCACGGCGTTCGCCGCCTACGCGAACGGCGGGAACACCGCCCCGCTCGTCGAGGCGTACGAGAGCATCGCCGCGATCGACGCCTCCGGCGACAACGGTTACAGCGTCTACACCGCCGTGCAGTGCCGTGACGTCTCCTGGCCGCGCGACTGGAACCAGTGGCGCAAGGACAACTGGGCGGTGTACAAGAAGGCGCCGTTCATGGCCTGGAACAACGCCTGGTACAACGCGCCCTGCGCCTTCTGGCCCACGAAGACGATGAAGCCGGTGAGCGTCGCCAACAGCAAGCTCCCGCCGGTGCTGCTGTTCCAGGCGACGAACGACGCGGCCACCCCCTACCAGGGCGGCGTCGCCGTGCACCGTCTGCTCAAGCACTCCAGCCTGGTGGTGGAACAGGGCGGCGGCAACCACGGCATCACGCTGAGCGGCAACGCCTGCCTGGACAAGTACCTGGCCAAGTACCTCACCGACGGCACCGTGCCGCGCGGCTCCGGGGTGGCCGACGCGGTCTGCAAGAAGACCGCCGACCCCCAGCCGGCCGCCGCGGCGCGCTCGGCTCTGGCAGCGGGTCAGCCGGCTGCCGCGGCTCCCGGCGACGCCCTGCACCGCATGATCGGCGTGCGCGGCTGAGCGGACTGCCGCTGAACTGAACGCGAAGGGCGCCCGGTGCGGTTCACCGGGCGCCCTTCCTGCGTGTGCGGAGCGGCTAGAGCTTCTCGATGACGTAGTCGACGCACTTCGTCAGGGCCTCGACGTCCGAGGGGTCGATCGCCGGGAACATCGCGACGCGCAGCTGGTTGCGGCCGAGCTTGCGGTAGGGCTCGGTGTCGACGATGCCGTTGGCGCGCAGCACCTTGGCGATCGCGGCGGCGTCGATCTCCTCCGCGAAGTCGATCGTGCCGATGACCTGGGAGCGCTTGGCCGGGTCGGTGACGAACGGAGTGGCGTGCTTCGACTCCTCGGCCCAGCCGTAGAGGCGGCTCGAGGAGTCCTTGGTGCGGGCCGTCGACCAGGCGAGGCCGCCCTGGCCGTTGATCCACTCCAGCTGCTGGTTGAGCAGGAACAGGGTGGCCAGCGCCGGGGTGTTGTACGTCTGGTTCTTGCGGGAGTTGTCGATCGCCGTCGGCAGGCTGAAGAACTCCGGGATGTGACGGCCGGACGCGTGGATCCGCTCGGCGCGCTCGATCGCGGCCGGGGAGAACACGCCGATCCACAGTCCGCCGTCGGAGGCGAAGGACTTCTGCGGGGCGAAGTAGTAGACGTCCGTCTCGGCGATGTCGACCGGCAGGCCGCCGGCGCCGGAGGTGGCGTCCACCAGGACGAGGGAGCCCTCGTCGGCGCCCTGGACGCGCCGGAGCGGGGCGGCGACACCGGTGGAGGTCTCGTTGTGCGTGAACGCGTACACGTCGACGCCCGCCTCGGCGGCCGGCTCGGGGTGGGTGCCCGGGTCGGAGGAGATCACGGTGGGCTCGGCCAGCCAGGGGGCGAGCTTCGCGGCCTTCGCGAACTTCGAGCTGAACTCGCCGAACGTGAGGTGCTGCGATTTGTTCTCGATCAGACCGTGGGTCGCGACGTCCCAGAACGCGGTCGAGCCGCCGTTGCCCAGGATCACCTCGTATCCGTCCGGGAGCTGGAACAGCTCGGTGATGCCCGCGCGTACCTGGCCGACCAGGTTCTTCACCGGGGCCTGGCGGTGGGAGGTGCCGAGGAGGGACGTGCCGGTGGCGGCCAGGGCGTCCAGCGCCTCCACCCGCACCTTGGAGGGGCCCGCGCCGAATCGACCGTCGGCGGGCTTGATGTCAGCAGGAATCTGGATCTCAGCCACGGAAAGGAGGTTAGCCGGTGCGGGAAACCTGGGTGAAACCTCGTCCGTCGGATGAGACGCGTTTTCGGCGCGCCGTTTTGGTTTGCTGGACGCATGACGGATCTCCAGGACCTCGAGGGTGAACTGCGGCGGGTCGTCCGGGGGGACGTGGACTTCGGGGTGACGGCCCGGGCGCTGGTCACCATGGACGCCTCCAACTACCGGCGTGTCCCGCTCGGCGTCGTCGCGCCGCGGGACGCCGACGACGTGGCGGCCGTCCTGGAGGTGTGCCGGTCGCACGCGGTGCCGGTCGTCGCGCGCGGCGGCGGCACGTCCGTCGCGGGGCAGGCGACGGGGACGGGCGTGGTGCTGGACTTCACCCGGCACATGAACCGGCTGGTGTCGCTGGACGCGGGGGCGCGCACGGCCGTCGTGCAGCCGGGGCTGGTGCTCGACCGGTTGCAGGAGGCCGCGGCCCCGCACGGGCTGCGCTTGGGCCCCGACCCGTCCACGCACAGCCGGTGCACGCTCGGCGGGATGATCGGCAACAACTCGTGCGGGTCGCATTCGGTGGCCTGGGGGACCACGGCGGACAGCGTGCGCGAACTGTCGGTGCTCACCGCGCGCGGGGAGCGGCTGCGGCTCGCCCAGGGGTGGACGGGGGCACCGGACGGGCTGCGGACGCTGGTGGAGGGGGACCTCGCGCGGCTGCGGACCGGCTTCCCTGACCTGCCCCGCCGGATCTCCGGGTACGCCCTGGACGCGCTGCTGCCGGAGAACGGCGCGGACGTCGCCCGTTCGTTCTGCGGTTCCGAGGGCACCTTGGGCATCCTGACGGAGGCGGTCGTCGGGCTCGTCGAGGCGCCACGCGCGCGTGCGCTCGCGGTGCTCGGGTACGCCGACGAGGGCGCCGCCGCCGAGGCCGCGGCCGGACTGCTGCCGTTCGGGCCGCTGACGGTGGAGGGCATGGCGGCCGACCTGGTGCCGCGGGCGACGTCGGTCGACCTGCCGCGGGGCGGCGCCTGGCTGTTCGTGGAGACCGGCGGCGGGTCGGCGGACGAGGCGCACGCGCGTGCGCGGACCATCGTGCGCGCGGCCGACGCCCTGGACGCGCGGGTGGTGACGGACCCGGCCGGGCAACGGGCGCTGTGGCGGGTGCGGGAGGACGCCGCCGGCACGGCGACCCGGATGCCCGGCGGCGGCGAGGCGTGGCCCGGCTGGGAGGACTGCGCGGTGCCGCCCGCCCGGCTCGGCGGCTATCTGCGCGACTTCCGCGGGCTGCTCGCCGGCCACGGCCTGCGCGGCACGCCGTACGGGCACTTCGGGGACGGCTGCATCCACGTCCGTATCGACTTCGACCTGTTGTCGGAGGCCGGCGTCGCCCGTTTCCGGCGTTTCTCGGAGGAGCTGGCGGAGCTGGTCGTGTCGCACGGCGGCTCGCTCTCCGGCGAGCACGGGGACGGGCAGGCGCGGGCCGAACTGCTGCCCCGGATGTACGGGACGGAGCTGGTCGCGCTGTTCGAGCGGGCCAAGGGCGTGTGGGACCCGGACGACCTGCTCAACCCGGGGATGCTGGTGCGCCCCGCGCCCCTCGACACCAACCTGCGCTTCTCCGTCCTGCCGCGCGAGCCGGTGGACGTGGAGTTCGGCTACCCGTCCGACGGCGGTGACTTCGCGGCGGCGGTGCGCCGGTGCGTGGGGGTCGCGAAGTGCCGCACGACGGCGGGGGCGACGGGACCCGCGGGAGCTCCGGGCGGGGCGGCGGAGGCGGGGGTGATGTGCCCGTCCTTCCGGGCCACGGGCCGCGAGGAGCACTCCACGCGCGGCCGGGCCCGGCTGCTGCACGAGATGCTGGCCGGCGAGCTGGTGACGGACGGCTGGCGCTCCACCGAGGTCCGGGACGCGCTGGACCTGTGCCTGTCCTGCAAGGGCTGCCGCTCGGACTGCCCGGTCGAGGTCGACATGGCCACCTACAAGGCGGAGTTCCTGCACCACCACTACGCGGGCCGCCGCCGCCCGGCCGCGCACTACAGCATGGGGCGGCTGCCGGTGTGGCTGCGGTGGGCGGCGCGGCTGCGGGCGGCGGCGGCCGTGAACGCGCTGGCCTCCGTGGGGCCGCTGGCCCGGCTCGCGAAGCGGGCGGGCGGGATCGCCCCGGAGCGGGCGCTCCCGCGGCTGGCGCGCGAGACGTTCAGCGCGTGGTGGCGGGGACGGGGGGCCGGGAGCGGGCCCGGCCTCGGGAGCCGGGACTCCGGCGACCTGGTCGTCCTGTGGCCCGACACCTTCACCGAGCACCTCTCGCCCTCCGTGGGCCGGGCGGCCGTCCGGGTGCTGGAGGCGGCGGGGCTGCGGGTGGCGCTGCCGCCGACGCTGCGGATGCGGGGGCGGCCGGTGGGCGACGGCCGGTCCCGGAGCGCGGCCGCGCTGGCGACCGCCCGCCGCGGCCGGGTCTGCTGCGGGCTCACGTACGTCTCCACCGGTCAGCTCGACCACGCGCGCGTGGTGCTGCGCCGCACGCTCGACCTGATGGAACCGGTGCTGGAGACGGCCGCTCCGGTCGTCGTCCTGGAGCCGAGCTGTGCGGCCGCCCTGCGCACCGACCTGCCCGAGCTGCTGCACGACGACCCGCGCGCGGCCCGCCTGGCCGCCCGCGTGCTCACGTTCGCGCAGGCCCTGGAACGGCACGCCCCCGACTGGACCCCGCCCCGCCTGGACCGTCCGGCGGTCGGACAGACCCACTGCCACCAGCACGCTGTGCTGGGCGACGCGGCCGAACGGCGGCTGCGCGCGGCCGCGGGTCTCACCGGCGACCTGAGCGGCGGCTGCTGCGGCCTGGCGGGCGACTTCGGCTTCACGGCGGGTCACTTCGAGGTGTCGGTGGCCTGCGCGGAGGAACGGCTCCTGCCGTCCGTGCGGGCCGCCCCCGAGGCGGCGGTGATCCTGGCGGACGGCTACTCCTGCCGCACCCAGCTGGAGCAGCTGGCGGGGGTGCGCGGGAGGCACCTGGCGGAAGTGCTGGCGGAGGGGCTGGAGGCCGAGGAAGCCTGACGCGTGGGGCGTCCCTGACGGGGCTCAGGTGGCCGGCCGTGACAGGTGCCCCGGGCGGATCCCGGGCACCTGCCGCGCGGCTGACGCCTACGGCCGCTTGCGGCCCTCTATGCCGTCACTCCCTGTCCGCCGCCATGATGCCGACGCATTCTTCGAGCGCCGCGTGCAACGACGGTACAAAGGCGGCGAGCTCGGCGTCCGACGACCTGCCTCCCTCCAGTACGGCGCCGACGACCGTCACCAGGACGGCGGCGGCCTTGAGGGCGTGCACGTCGGCCAGTTCCTCAAGGAAACCGCCGGGGCGGCCGAGCACGAACCCCTCCTTGCCGGTCGCAGGGTCGACGCCGACGCTGCGGAAACGCCTCCCGCTCATGCAGCGGCCTCCGGCCGCACGTGGTCCTGTCCAAAGGGGGCGAGGACGGCTGCCCGGCGTGCATCCCGCTCGCGTTCCCATAGGGCGACGTACGGCCGGACCAGGGGCAGGCCGTCGGCGGTGATGACGTCGTCGCCGTGCGGTGGCCGAAGCGTGAGAACGGGTGGACGGACGCCGAGGAACGGTGGCACGTCGGCGGCGCGGTGAGCTCCGCGAGGCGGCAGAAAGAGGCTCAGGATCGCGGCCAGTAGGCTGCGCATAGGTCGACTCCCATTCAGTCGGCTCAGGCCCTGGTGAGGAAGTAGCCGCTTCCCGCCGGGGCCGTTCTGTGTTCGGAGCTCACCATACCGTGGATAACCGTAGACAACCACGGATGCGCAGAATGCCGTAGTCACCCACGCTGAGAATCATGGAGCTTGACCGTACGCGCCCCCTGTGGCGGCAGATCGCAGCGGAAATCATCCGGCGCATCGAGGACGGCACGTATCCTCCGGGCAGCCGCGTGCCTTCCACGTTGGAAATCGCCCAGGAGTTCGGCGTGGTGAACGCGACGGCGGCGAAGGCCATGCGGCACGTACGGACACAGGGCTGGACGCGGGGCGAGGTCGGGCTGGGGACGTTCGTGGCCGACTCCCTGCCGCCGTTTCCCGAAGCCCCCGAAACCCCCGCGTAAGAGATCGAGTACCGGATCGCCCAGCTGGCGGACGCTCGTCTTGCATCGTGTGGCGGACACGCGGGCGGTTGGAGCCTTTGGGCCTCGGACCGGGGCTGTTGAGCTCCTAGGGTGGCCGTAAACGGCCGTTCGAAGGGGCCCCGCCATGAGCCTGCGTGTCCAGTCCATCAGCCGTGACGAGCACCTGGCGTTCGTCGCGGGACGCCCCTCCGTCAGTCATATGCAGATCCCCTCGTGGGGGGATGTGAAGCCGGACTGGCGGGCCGAGAGCCTGGGCTGGTCCGACGGGGCGGGTGCGCTCGTGGGGGCCGGGCTGGTGCTGCTGCGGCCGGTGCCGAGGCTGCGCAGGTATCTGGCGTACCTGCCCGAGGGGCCGGTCGTCGACTGGCAGGCGCCGGATCTCGCCGAGCGCTGGCTGGCGCCGATGCTCGCGCACCTGAAGGGGCGGGGGGCGTTCTCGGTGAAGATGGGCCCGCCGGTCGTCGTACGGCGCTGGAGCGCGGACGCCGTCAAGGCGGCGATCGCCGACCCGGACGCCCACCGGCTGGGGGACGCCGAGCCGACGTCGTGCGAACAGGGCGCCCAGGACGTCGCCGACCGGCTGCGCGGGGCCGGTTGGCGGCCGGCCGCGCGGGGCGGCGAGGAGGGCTTCGCGGCGGGCCAGCCGCGCCACGTCTTCCAGGTGCCGCTGGCGGGACGCTCGCTGGACGACGTCCACAGCGGCCTGAACCAGCAGTGGCGGCGCAACATCAAGAAGGCGGAGAACGCGGGCGTGAAGGTGGTCCGGGGCGGGGCCGAGGACTTGCCGGCGTTCTATGGGCTGTACCTCGAGACCGCCGAGCGCGACCGCTTCCTCCCGCGCCCGCTGTCCTACTTCCGGCGTATGTGGGACGCGCTCAATGCCGAGCATCCCGACCGCATGCGGCTCTACCTCGCGCACCACGACGGCGAGGTCCTCGCCGCGGCCACCATGCTGACCGTCGGCGAGCACGTCTGGTACTCCTACGGCGCCTCCACCGTCCGCCGACGCGAGGTGCAGCCCAGCACCGCCGTGCAGTGGCGCATGATGGCGGACGCGCACGAGCAGGGCGCGGTCGTCTACGACCTGCGGGGGATCACCGACACGCTGGACGAGTCCGATCACCTGCTCGGCCTGCTCCGCTTCAAGGTGGGCGCGGGCGGGGAGGCGGTCGAGTACCTGGGCGAGTGGGACTTCCCTCTCAACAAGCTGCTGCACCGGGCGCTGAACCTGTACCTGGCCCGCCGCTGACGGCTTCCCCGTCCACTTGACGGCTTCCCGGCCGCTCGGTCGTCTCAGAGCCCGAGACAGTGGCATAAAGGGTTCACACGCCTGACCTGGTCCATTAGCCTGAACTCGACAGTGCATCGTGATGAACGAGCCCGAGCCGAGCACCAGGACCGCCCGTGACGACCCCCGACACCGCCCCCGCGACCGCGACCGCGAGCATCGCGGCCCCCCGGCTTCCGGGCGAGACCCCGGGCCGGTTCGGCTCCCTCGGTCCCGTCGGGCTGGTGCTCGCCGGCGGGATCTCGGTGCAGTTCGGCGGCGCGCTCGCGGTGACGCTGATGCCGAGGGCGGGCGCCCTGGGCGTGGTGGCGCTGCGGCTGCTGGTGGCGGCCGTGGTGCTGCTGGTCGTCTGCCGGCCGCGGCTGCGCGGCCACTCGCGCGCCGACTGGGGGACGGTCGTCGTCTTCGGCGTCGCGATGGCCGCGATGAACGGCCTGTTCTACCAGTCGCTGGACCGCATCCCGCTCGGCCCGGCGGTGACGCTGGAGGTCCTCGGCCCGCTGGCCCTGTCGGTCGTCGCCTCGCGCCGTGCGCTGAACCTGGTGTGGGCCGCGCTGGCTCTCGCGGGCGTGTTCCTGCTCAGCGGCGGCGGCGGTGGCGGTCACGGCGAGGGCGGCGGGGGCTTCGGCGCGCTCGACCCGGCGGGCGTCGCGTTCGCGCTGGGCGCCGGCGCGATGTGGGCCGCGTACATCGTCTTCAGTGCGCGCACCGGCCGGCGGTTCCCGCAGGCGGACGGGCTCGCCCTGGCGATGGCGGTGGGCGCGCTGCTCTTCCTCCCGCTGGGGCTCGTCGAGTCGGGCGCGAAGCTCGCCGACCCGGTGACGCTGGGCCTGGGCGCGGCGGTGGCGATGCTGTCCTCGGTCCTGCCCTACACCCTCGAACTGCTCGCCCTGCGGCGCATGCCCGCGTCCACCTTCGCCATCCTGATGAGCCTGGAGCCCGCCATCGCCGCCGCCGCGGGCTTCCTCATCCTCGACCAGGCCCTGACCACGGTCCAGGCGGCCGCGATCGCCCTGGTCGTGGCGGCGAGCATGGGCGCCGTGCGGACGCAGGTCGGGCGGCGGAAGGCAGCCGTTCCGGAGGCCTGAGCGGCAGGCGCGGGCTGTGGGCGAAGGGTGCGGGCGGGCTGTGCGCGAAAGGCGCGGGCGGGCGTTGGGCAAGGCTTGACGGCGGCTTGACGCGGGCCTGGCGGAGGCCTTCGGCGCGGGTGGCAGCATGCGCCCATGGGCACGTTCTACGAATACTTCAGCGCCGCCGACGACGAGGCGGCGTTCACGGACTTGTTCTGGCGGCAGGTCGAGAAGCGTCCCCTGTCGCCCCTGTCCGTGAAGGGCCTCGGCCCCTATGTCGAACTGGGCCAGGGGCAGAGCCTGCTCACCGGTGTGCCGTACGGCGAGGTCATCCGGCTGCCGCGCTTCTGCCGGTTCCTCACCGACGAGGCGTCGGAGCAGGCGCTGGTGACCGTGACCGACGAGCTGCGGGACGCTGTGGCGACGGCGACGCCCGACCGCTTCCGCGAGGTCGCCGAGCCCTGGTCGCGCATCGAGGAGTTCTCGCCCGGCTGGTACCCGGAGGACCTGGTCGCGTTCCTGACGGATCTGGCGGAGGTGGCCGTCCCGGCGCGCGCCGCGGGGCACCACCTCTACTGCGAGTTCTCCATGTGACCCCGCCGCGCGTTCTCCGTGCGGCGCGTCACGGAGCGGCCGGGGTGCGGACGGTGCATTAATTCATGCAAGCATGCTTGATTGTTTTTGGTGCCGCTGCCATGCTCCACCCATGGCCGACCCCACCCCCGTGCTCGACGACCTCCGTGCCGAAAGCGACGAACTCGACCGCCGGGTGGCCGGGTTGGGAGCAGCGCAGTGGGCGCTGCCGACGCCCGCCCCCGGCTGGACCGTCGCGCACCAGATCGCCCATCTCGCCTGGACCGACCGATCCTCCGTGCTGGCCGTGACCGACGAGGGCGCCTTCTCCCGTGAGGTCGAGAAGGCGCTCACCGCGCCCGGCGACTTCGTGGACAACGGCGCCGAGGAGGGGGCCGCGCAGCCCCCCGAGCAGCTCCTCGCGGACTGGCGGGCCGGACGCGAGGCCTTGCAGGAGGCGTTGCGCGCCGCCCCGCCGGGTGCGCGCTTCCCCTGGTACGGCCCGCCGATGGCCGTCGCCTCGATGGCCACCGCGCGGCTCATGGAGACCTGGGCCCACGGCCTGGACGTGGCGGACGCGCTCGGCGTGGAACCCCTGCCGACCGATCGGCTGCGGCACATCGTGCGCCTCGGCGTGCGCACCCGTGACTTCGCGTTCGGCGTGCACGGACTGCCCACGCCCTTCGAGGAGTTCCGCGTGGAACTGCGCAGCCCCTCGGGTCAGTTGTGGACGTTCGGTCCCGAGGACGCCGACGACCGGGTCACCGGCTCCGCCTTCGACTTCTGCCTCCTGGTGACCCAGCGCGCCCACCGCGCCGACCTCGGTCTGCGCGCCGAGGGCGCCGACGCCGACCGCTGGCTGGACGTCGCCCAGGCCTTCGCGGGGCCGCCCGGCAGCGGCCGTCCGCCCAAGGGGACGGACTCATGAGCGTGCTGCGCGTGGGCAACGCCTCCGGCTTCTACGGCGACCGCTTCGACGCCCTGCGCGAGATGCTCACTGGCGGCGAGCTGGACGTCGTCACCGGTGACTACCTCGCCGAGCTGACCATGCTGATCCTCGGCCGCGACCGGCTGAAGGATCCCGCCGCCGGTTACGCCCGCACCTTCCTGCGGCAGCTCGAGGAGTGCCTCGGCCTCGCCCACGAGCGCGGGGTGCGGATCGTCGCCAACGCCGGCGGCCTCAACCCGGCCGGACTCGCCGACGCCGTGCGGGAGACGGCGCGACGGCTCGGCATCCCGGTGCGCGTCGCGCACGTCGAGGGCGACGACCTCGGCCCCGCGTTCCCCGGCAGCCTCACCGCCCACGCCTACCTCGGCGGCTTCGGCATCGCCGCCTGTCTGCGCGAGGGCGCGGACGTCGTCGTCACCGGGCGGGTCACCGACGCGGCCCTGGTCACCGGTCCCGCCGCCGCCCGTTTCGGCTGGGGGCCGCGGGACTACGACCGCCTTGCGGGCGCGGTCGTCGCCGGTCACGTACTGGAGTGCGGGACGCAGGCGACGGGCGGCAACTACGCGTTCTTCGCCGACGGCGGCGCCGGACGTGACCTGCGGCGGCCCGGCTTCCCGCTCGCCGAGATCCACGAGGACGGCAGCTGCGTCATCACCAAGCACCCCGGCACGGGCGGCTTCGTGGACATCGGCACGGTGACCGCCCAGCTGCTGTACGAGACGGGCGGCGCCCGGTACGCCGGCCCCGACGTCACCGCCCGGCTGGACACGGTGCGGCTCACCGAGGACGGCCCGGACCGGGTGCGGATCGACGGCGTGCGGGGCGAGGCCCCGCCGCCCGACCTCAAGGTCGGCCGCACCCGCCTCGGCGGCTTCCGCAACGAGGTCGTCTTCGTGCTCACCGGCCTCGACATCGAGGCCAAGGCGGCGCTGGTGCGCGAGCAGATGACCGACGCACTCGCCAAGTCGCCCCCGGCAGAGGTCCGTTGGGAACTCGTCCGCACGGACCGGCCAGACGCCGACACCGAGGAGACCGCCGGCGCGCTGCTGCGGCTCGTCGTGCGGGACCCCGAACAGGCGCTCGTCGGGCGGTCCTTGAGCGGGGCTGCCGTGGAGCTCGCACTCGGCAGCTACCCCGGCTTCCATCTCCTCGCACCCCCGGGCAAGGGATCCCCGTACGGCGTGTTCGAGGCGTCGTCCGTCCCGCAGGCGGACGTCGAGCACGTCGCCGTCCTGCACGACGGCCGCCGTCTGACCGTCCCCGCGCCGCCGGCCGAGGACACCCGTCCGCTCGAGGCGGCGCCGGAACCCGGCCTGCCCGAACCGCTGCCGCCCGGCCCCGTGCGGCGCGCACCCCTCGGACTGGTCGCCGGCGCCCGCAGCGGCGACAAGGGCGGCGACGCCAACGTCGGCGTCTGGGCGCGGACGGACGACGCCTGGCGCTGGCTCGCCCACGAGCTGACGACCGACCGGCTGCGCGAACTCCTCCCCGAGTGCCGCCCCCTGACCGTCACCCGGCACGTCCTGCCGCGGCTGCGCGCCCTGAACTTCGTCGTCGAGGGCGTCCTCGGCGCCGGCGTGGCCGACCGGCACCGCTTCGACCCACAGGCCAAGGCGCTCGGCGAATGGCTGCGCTCCCGCTGCCTGGACATCCCGGAGGCCCTCCTTTGACGGTCATCACGTCCGCCCTGGACACCCACGGCGCCGACTACCGCGCCCACCGCGAGGCGATGCTCGGCAAGCTGGCCGGCCTCGACGCGGAGCACGCGAAGGCGCTGGCGGGGGGAGGCGAGAAGTACGTCGCCCGGCACCGCGCGCGCGGCAAGCTCCTCGCCCGCGAGCGCATCGAGCTGCTCCTCGACCCCGACACCCCGTTCCTGGAACTGTCGCCGCTGGCCGCCTGGGGCAGCGACCACGCCGTGGGCGCCTCCCTCGTCACCGGCATCGGGGTCGTCGAGGGCGTCCAGTGCCTGATCACCGCCAACGACCCCACCGTGCGGGGCGGCGCCAGCAACCCGTGGTCGCTGAAGAAGGCCCTGCGCGCCAACGACATCGCGCTCGCCAACCGGCTGCCCTGCATCAGCCTGGTGGAGTCGGGCGGCGCCGACCTGCCGTCCCAGAAGGAGATCTTCATCCCGGGAGGCGCCGTCTTCCGCGACCTGACCCGGCTCTCCGCTGCCGGCATCCCGACCGTCGCCGTGGTCTTCGGGAACTCCACCGCGGGCGGCGCGTACGTCCCCGGCATGTCCGACCACGTGATCATGGTCAAGGAGCGGGCGAAGGTGTTCCTCGGTGGACCGCCGCTGGTGAAGATGGCCACCGGGGAGGAGAGCGACGACGAGTCCCTGGGCGGCGCGGAGATGCACGCGCGCGTGTCCGGTCTCGCCGACCACTTCGCCGTCGACGAGCGGGACGCGCTGCGCCAGGCGCGGCGCGTGGTGGCCCGCCTCAACCACCGCAGGGCGTACCCGGACCCGGGCCCGGCCGTCCCTCCCAGGTATGACGAGGAAGAGCTCCTGGGCATAGTGCCCGGGGATCTGCGGACCCCTTTCGATCCGCGCGAGGTCATCGCCCGGATCGTCGACGACTCCGACTTCGACGAGTTCAAGCCGCTGTACGGGACGAGCCTGACGACCGGCTGGGCGACCCTGCACGGCTACCCCGTCGGCATCCTGGCGAACGCCCAGGGCGTCCTGTTCAGCGCCGAGTCGCAGAAGGCCGCCCAGTTCGTCCAGCTCGCCAACCAGCGCGACATCCCGCTGCTCTTCCTGCACAACACCACCGGCTACATGGTCGGCAAGGAGTACGAGCAGGGCGGCATCATCAAGCACGGCGCGATGATGATCAACGCGGTGTCCAACTCGAGGGTCCCGCACCTGTCGGTGCTCATGGGCGCGTCGTACGGCGCCGGCCACTACGGCATGTGCGGACGCGCCTACGACCCCCGGTTCCTGTTCGCCTGGCCGAGCGCCAAGTCGGCCGTGATGGGACCGCAACAGCTCGCCGGCGTCCTGTCGATCGTCGCCCGGCAGTCGGCGGCGGCGAAGGGCCACCCCTACGACGAGGACGCCGACGCCGCCCTGCGCGCCATGGTGGAGCAGCAGATCGAGTCCGAGTCGCTGCCCATGTTCCTGTCGGGTCGGCTGTACGACGACGGCGTCATCGACCCGCGCGACACCCGCACCGTCCTCGGTCTGTGCCTGTCGGCCGTGCACACGGCCCCGTACGAGGGCGCCCGCGGCGGCTTCGGCGTCTTCCGGATGTGAGGCTCATGATTACTTCCGTTCTGGTGGCCAACCGCGGCGAGATCGCCTGCCGCGTCTTCCGCACCTGCCGCGAGGCGGGCGTGCGCACCGTCGCCGTGCACTCGGACGCCGACGCCGGCGCGCTCCACACGCGCGTGGCCGACGCGGCCGTACGGCTGCCCGGCAGCTCGCCCGCGGACACCTATCTGCGCGCCGACCTCGTGGTCAAGGCCGCCGTCGCCGCGGGCGCGGACGCCGTGCACCCCGGCTACGGCTTCCTGTCGGAGAACGCCGACTTCGCGCGCGCCGTCCTGGACGCGGGCCTCGTCTGGATCGGGCCGCCGCCCGAGGCGATCGAGGCCATGGCGTCCAAGACCCGCGCCAAACAGCTGATGGGCCTCACCGCCCCGGCCCCGGACGAGGTGACGCAGGCCGACCTGCCCGTGCTGGTGAAGGCGGCGGCGGGCGGCGGCGGCCGCGGCATGCGGGTCGTGCGCCGCCTGACAGAACTGGGCCCCGCGCTGGAGGCCGCGCGCGCCGAGGCCGCGAGCGCCTTCGGCGACGGCGAGGTGTTCGTCGAGCCGTACGTGGAGAACGGCCGTCACGTCGAGGTGCAGATCCTCGCCGACGCGCACGGCACGGTGTGGGCGCTCGGCACCCGCGACTGCTCGCTCCAGCGGCGCCACCAGAAGGTGATCGAGGAGGCGCCGGCGCCCGGTCTGTCCGAGCCCCTGACGGAGGAACTGCGGGCGCTGGCCGTGCGCGCCGCGCGGGCCGTCTCCTACGTCGGCGCCGGCACCGTCGAGTTCCTGGTCGCGGACGGCCGCCCGCACTTCCTGGAGATGAACACCCGGCTCCAGGTCGAACACCCCGTCACGGAGGCTGTCTTCGGGCTCGACCTGGTGGCCGAGCAGATCCGGGTCGCGGAGGGCGCCGCCCTCGCCCCCGAGCCGCCGCCCGCGCGCGGTCACGCCGTCGAGGCCCGCCTCTACGCCGAGGATCCGGCAGCCGACTGGACCCCGCAGACCGGCGTCCTGCACCGGCTGTCCGTGCCCGAAGGCGTCCGGCTGGACACCGGCTACGGCGACGGCGACGACATCGGCGTCCACTACGACCCGATGCTCGCCAAGGTGGTCGCCCACGCCCCCACGCGCGCGGAGGCGATCCGCAGGCTCGCGGGCGCCCTGGAACGCGCGGTCCTGCACGGGCCGGTCACCAACCGCGACCTGCTGGTCCGCTCCCTGCGGCACCCGGAGTTCACGTCCGCCCGCATGGACACCGGCTTCTACGACCGGCACCTCGGCGCCCTCACCGCTCCGGCGCGCGACCCGTACGCCCCGCTGGCCGCCGCCCTCGCCGACGCCCGCACCCGCTCACCGTTCGGCGGCTGGCGCAACGTGCCGTCCCAGCCGCAGACGAAGCGGTACGCGGTGGGCGGCGAGGAGATCGAGGCGGCGTACACACACGGCCGGGCCGGGCTCATGGCCGAGGGCGTCCAGGTCGTCCACGCGACCCCGTCCCTGGTCGTCCTGGAGTCCGAGGGCGTACGCCGCCGCTACGAGATCGCCCGCTACGGCGACCAGGTCCACGTCAACGGCGAGACCCTCACGGCCCTCCCGCGCTTCCCGGCCCCGCAGGCCCAGCACGCCCCCGGCTCCCTCCTGGCCCCGATGCCGGGCACGGTCGTCAAGCTCGCGCCGGGTCTCATCACCGGATCGAGTGTCGAAGCGGGTGAACCGCTGGTGTGGCTCGAAGCGATGAAGATGCAACACGTCATCTCCGCCCCGGCGACGGGGACGGTGACGGCGGTCCAGGTGACGGAAGGACAGCAGGTGCAGGTCGGCGCCCTGCTGGCAGTAGTGCACGACGCCTAGTCCCGGTCACGGCGTCAGGGCGCGGGGCTGCATCGACATGCGGCTCCGCCGCGTGAGCGCGACCGACCACGACGAACCCGCAGCCAGAGGAGCCACAGTGACGACCCTGATCGAATCCGACGAGCACAAGGCACTGCGCGCAGCCGTGGCCTCCTTCGCCAAGGCCCACACCGACACCGCCGACCTCTGGCGGGCGGCCGCCGAACTCGGCTACATCGGCGTCAACCTCCCCGAGAGCTACGGCGGAGGAGGCGGCGGCATCACCGAACTCTCCCTCGTCCTCGAGGAGATGGGCGCCGCCGGCAACCCACTGCTGATGATGATCGTCTCCCCGGCGATCTGCGGCACGGTCATCGCCCGCTTCGGCACCGAGGCCCAGAAGCAGACGTGGCTCCCGGCGCTGGCCGACGGCAGCCGCCTCATGGCGTTCGGCATCACCGAGCCCGACGCCGGCTCCAACAGCCACCGCATCACCACCACCGCCCGCCGCGACAGCGCGAGCGGGGACTGGCTGCTCACCGGCCGCAAGGTCTTCGTCTCCGGCGTGGACATCGCCGACGCCACCCTGATCGTCGGCCGCACCGAGGACGCGCGCACGGGCCGCCTCAAGCCCTGCCTGTTCATCGTCCCGCGCGACGCGCCCGGCTTCTCCCGCCGCCGGATCGACATGGAACTGACCAGTGCGGAGAAACAGTTCGAGCTGGTCCTGGACGACGTGCGGCTCCCGGCCGACGCGCTGGTGGGCGACGAGGATGCCGGACTGCTGCAGCTCTTCGCCGGTCTGAACCCGGAGCGCGTCATGACGGCCGCGTTCGCGATCGGCATGGGCCGGCACGCCCTGGCCCGCGCGGTCGAGTACGCGCGCGAACGCACCGTCTGGGACACCCCCATCGGCGCCCACCAGGCCGTCGCCCACCCCCTCGCACAGGCCCACATCGACCTCGAACTGGCCCGCCTGATGATGCAGAAGGCGGCCCGGCTGTACGACGCGGGCGACGACGCGGGCGCGGGCGAGGCCGCCAACATGGCCAAGTACGCGGCGGGGGAGGCCTGCGTGAAGGCGGTCGACCAGGCCGTGCACACCCTCGGCGGCAACGGCCTCACGCGCGAGTACGGCCTCGCCCGGTTGATAACGGCCTCCCGCGTGGCTCGTATCGCCCCGGTGAGCCGGGAGATGATTCTCAACTACGTCTCCCACCAGACCCTGGGCCTGCCCAAGTCGTACTGAACCGTCTCACCGGCCGCACCGGCCCGAAGCGCCCGGCCGCACAGCGCGTGCCCGGCGTCCGAGGAGGACCATGTTCCGCAGCGAGTACGCAGACGTCCCGCCCATAGAACTCCCCATCCACGAGGCCGTGCTGGGCCGCGCCGCCGAGTTCGGCGAGCTGCCCGCCCTCGTCGACGGCACGGACGGCACCACCCTCACGTACGACCAGCTGGACCGGTTCCACCGGCGGGTCGCGGCCGCCCTCGCCGAGGCCGGGGTCGCCAAGGGCGACGTGCTGGCGCTGCACAGCCCGAACACCGTCGCGTTCCCGATCGCCTTCTACGCGGCCACCCGCGCCGGCGCCACCGTCACCACGGTGCATCCGCTCGCCACCGCCGAGGAGTTCGCCAAACAGCTCGGCGACTCGGCCGCCCGCTGGATCGTCACCGTCTCGCCGCTGCTGCAGGCGGCCCGGCGGGCCGCCGAACTCGCGGGCGGCGTCGAGGAGATCTTCGTCTGCGACACCGCCCCCGGACACCGCTCGCTGATCGACATGCTCGGCTCGGCGGCCCCCGAGCCGCAGATCGTCATCGACCCGGCGGCGGACGTCGCGGCCCTGCCGTACTCCTCCGGCACCACGGGCGTCCCCAAGGGCGTGATGCTCACCCACCGGCAGATCGCCACCAACCTCGCCCAGCTCGAACCGGCGGTCTCCGCGGGCCCCGGCGACCGCATCCTCGCCGTGCTGCCCTTCTTCCACATCTACGGACTCACCGCGCTGATGAACGCGCCGCTGCGGCAGGGCGCCACGGTCGTCGTCCTGCCCCGCTTCGACCTCGAGACGTTCCTCGCCGCCATCCAGGAGCACCGCATCACCGGCCTGTACGTGGCCCCGCCGATCGTCCTCGCCCTCGCCAAGCACCCGGCGGTCGCCGCCTACGACCTGACGTCGCTGAAGTACGTGATCAGCGCGGCCGCACCGCTGGACGCCGACCTCGCCGCGGCCTGCGCCGAGCGCCTGAACCTCCCGCCCGTGGGCCAGGCCTACGGCATGACGGAACTGTCGCCGGGCACCCACGTCGTCCCCCTGTCCGCCATGCGCGAGGCCCCCGGCGGCACCGTCGGCCGGCTCATCGCCGGCACCGAGATGCGCATCGTCTCCCTCGACGACCCCGGAAAGGATCTCGGCGCCGGCGAGGCCGGCGAGATCCTCATCCGGGGGCCGCAGGTCATGAAGGGCTACCTGGGCCGCCCCGACGCCACCGCCGCCATGATCGACGACGCCGGCTGGCTGCACACCGGCGACGTCGGGCGGGTCGACGAGGGCGGCTGGCTGTTCGTCGTCGACCGCGTCAAGGAACTCATCAAGTACAAGGGCTTCCAGGTGGCCCCCGCCGAACTCGAGGCGCTGCTGCTCACCCACCCGCAGATCGCGGACGCCGCCGTCGTCGGCGTCTACGACGACGACGGCAACGAGGTCCCGCACGCCTTCGTGGTCCGCCGTCCCACCGCCCCCGAGCTCGCCGCGGGGGAGGTCGCCATGTACGTCGCCGAGCGGGTCGCCCCCTACAAGCGCGTCCGTCACGTCACCTTCGTCGACGCCGTGCCCAGAGCCGCCTCGGGCAAGATCCTCCGCCGCCGTCTCAGGGAGCGCACATGACCACGCCCACGGCGCCCCTCGTCGGACGCACCCGCGCGCGGGGCGTCGAGACGCTCAGTCTCGACGCGCCCGCCACCCGCAACGCCCTCTCCTCGGCGCTCGTCGACGCCCTCGCAGACGCCCTCGCGGACTGCGCCGGGGACCCGGGCGTCCGCGCGGTGGTCCTCACCCACACCGGCGGCACGTTCTGCGCCGGCGCCGATCTGCGCGACCCGCCCGGCCCGGACGCGTTCGTGGGACTGCTGCGCCGGATCGTCGCCCTGCCCAAGCCGGTCGTCGCCCGCGTCACCGGGCACGTACGCGCCGGCGGGCTCGGCCTGCTCGCCGCCTGCGACGTCACGGCCGCCTCCGCCGCGGCGACCTTCGCGTTCACGGAGGTGCGGATCGGGGTGGCGCCGGCGGTGATCTCCCTGCCGCTGCTCCCGCGCACCGACCCGCGGGCCCTCGCCCGCTACTACCTCACCGGCGAGCGCTTCGACGCCCCCGAGGCGGCCCGCATCGGTCTGCTGACCGCGTCCGGCGACGACGTCGACGCCGTCCTCGCCCCTGTCCTCGACGGGTTCCGCAGATCCGCGCCGCAAGGCCTGGCCGAGACGAAACGGCTGCTCACGGCTAGGGTGCTGGAGGCATTCGACCGGGATGCCGCCGATCTCACCGCACTCTCGGCCCGGCTGTTCGCCACCGCCGAGGCCCGCGAGGGGATGACGGCCTTCCTCGAACGACGGGATCCCGCATGGGCGCTGTGAGCGCGGTCGACCGCGACCGCGTCCCCAAGCAGGACCGCAGCCGGGCCACCCGGCAGCGGCTGCTGGAGGCAGCCGTGGCCTGCCTCGGCGAGCACGGCTGGGCGGGCTCCACGGTGTCCGTCGTCGCCGAACGCGCGGGCGTCTCCCGCGGCGCCGCCCAGCACCACTTCCCCACCCGCGAGGACCTGTTCACCGCGGCCGTCGAGTACGTCGCCGAGGAACGCTCGACCGCGTTGCGCGCGCTGTTCCCGCAGGGCGCGGCCGGTGACCGGCGCGCGGTCGTCAGCGCCCTCGTCGACCTCTACACGGGCCCCCTCTTCCGGGCCGCCCTGCACCTGTGGGTGGCCGCCTCCAACGAGGAGCAGCTGCGCCCGAGGGTCACCGAGCTGGAGGCCCGGGTGGGCCGCGAGACCCACCGCATAGCCGTGGAGCTCCTCGACGCCGACGAGTCCGTGCCCGGGGTCCGCGAGAGGGTCCAGGGACTCCTCGACATGGCCCGCGGCCTCGGCCTCGCCAACCTCCTCACCGACGACGGACCGCGCCGCGAGCGGGTGGTGACGCAGTGGGCGGCCCTGCTGGACGAAGCGCTCGGCTGAGAGCGGCGCCGTCCCCCGGGACCGACCCGGGGCCCTACGGCGTCGGGCATGGGTGACACGTTCCAGACGATCGTCGACCGCGACGCCGCACCGCAGGACGCGCGGCGACTCGCGCGGTCCGTGGTGGACCTGTGGGTGGCCGAGGGCATCGTGCTCGCCGACGCGGAGGCGGGCTGGGGCCTCGGCGAGCTGCCGGCCCATCCGCCCGGACCGCGGTGGCACAAGGCGGTCGACGACGCCTACGGAGGCGCCCCGGAAGGCGTGGTCGTGCACAGCGAGCGCCGCGTCTTCCACAGCACGTTCCTCGCCCGCGAGCCGTCGACGAGCTGCCCGCGCTGTGCGGCAGTCGCCGCGGACCCGCTGCTCATCTCGGAGGCGGTCGAGCGGTGGCACAGGACCGGTGAGGCCGAGTTTCGCTGCCACGCCTGCGGCGAGGACTTCCCGCTGCCCGCCTGGAACTGGTCGGAGGACCACCTGGCCCTCGCCTGCCTGGGGTTCCAGTTCTGGAACTGGCCACGGCTCAGCGAGGCGTTCCGCGCCCGGACGGCGGAGCTCCTGTCCGGGCACCGCATCGCGTTCCTCGCGGGCAAGGTCTGAGCGGCCGGCCCACGTGGTCGGCGGGCGGGGCGTCCGCTCAGGGGCTGAGCCGCTCCACGCGCCAGCTGCCGTCCGGTTCCGCCACGTACCGCAGACGGTCGTGCAGGCGGTTCAGACGGCCCTGCCAGAACTCCACCGACCGCGGCGCCACCCGGAAACCGCCCCAGTGCGGCGGCACCGGCACCTGCTCGCCCTCCGGGTAGCGGGCCGCCAGCTCGGCGTAGGCGGCGTCGAGACCGTCGCGCGAGGCGATCACCGAGGACTGGGCGCTGGCCCACGCGCCCAGTTGTGAGCCGTGCGGCCGGGTGCGGAAGTACGCAGCCGTCTCGTCGCGCCCGGTGCGCCGCGCCACGCCCCGCACGATGACCTGCCGGGCCATCGGATGCCACGGGAAGAGCAGCGAGACGTGCGGGTTCCCGGCGAGGTCGCGGGCCTTGCGGGATTCGTAGTTGGTGTAGAAGACGAAGCCCTGCTCGTCGAACTGCTTCAGCAGCACCGTGCGGGAGCTGGGCCGGCCCTCGGCGTCCGCGGTGGAGACGACCATGGCGTTCGGCTCGAAGAGGTGGGCCTCCACGGCCGCGTCCTTGAACCAGCGGGCGAACTGCTCCACGGGCGTCGCGGCCAGCTCGCTCTCGGCGAGCCCCTCGACCCGGTACTGCTTGCGCATGGCGGCGGGGTCGAGCGCGGGACCGGGACCGGCACCGAGGCCCGGTCCGGGGGAGGCGGCGTCTGCGTCGGTCACACCGCCATCCTGCCGCATGGCCCTCCGACGCGGACGACCCACCCGGGCCGCATCGAATGGCACTCAGTGCCGCTGGCACTCCCCAAAGGTGGCACTCACGGATAGGGTGAGATGCCACCCCGGTCGGGTGACCGCCGGCCCTACGGGGCATCACTGGGGAGAGCGCCAGGACCGCGAGTCCCCGCGCGTCGATCCGGATCGACGTGCACCGGACCGCGGAGCCTCCGGCCCGTCCGTCGCACACTCACGAGGAGCCGCCTCATGTCCGACTTCGTACCCGGACTCGAAGGAGTCGTCGCGTTCGAGACGGAGATCGCCGAACCCGACAAGGAGGGCGGCGCCCTGCGGTACCGGGGCGTCGACATCGAGGACCTGGTCGGCCACGTCTCCTTCGGCAACGTCTGGGGCCTGCTCGTGGACGGCGCCTTCAACCCCGGCCTGCCGCCCGCCGAGCCGTTCCCGATCCCCGTCCACTCCGGTGACATCCGCGTCGACGTCCAGTCCGCGCTCGCCATGCTCGCGCCGGTCTGGGGCCTCAAGCCGCTCCTCGACATCGACGCCGAGCAGGCCCGCGAGGACCTCGCCCGCGCCGCCGTCATGGCCCTCTCCTACGTCGCCCAGTCGGCGCGCGGCCAGGGCACGCCCATGGTCCCGCAGCGGGAGATCGACAAGGCCCGCTCCGTCGTCGAACGCTTCATGATCCGCTGGCGGGGCGAGCCCGACCCCAAGCACGTGAAGGCGGTCGACGCGTACTGGACGTCCGCGGCCGAGCACGGCATGAACGCGTCCACCTTCACCGCCCGGGTGATCGCCTCGACCGGCGCCGACGTCGCCGCCGCGCTCTCCGGCGCCGTGGGCGCCATGTCCGGCCCGCTGCACGGCGGCGCCCCCTCCCGCGTGCTCGGCATGATCGAGGAGATCGAACGGACCGGCGACGCCGACGCCTACGTCAGGCAGGCCCTCGACAGGGGCGAGCGCCTGATGGGCTTCGGCCACCGCGTCTACCGCGCCGAGGACCCCCGCGCGCGCGTGCTGCGCCGCACCGCCCGTGAGCTCGGCGCACCCCGCTTCGAGATCGCCGAAGCACTGGAGAAGGCGGCGCTCGCCGAGCTCCACGCCCGCCGCCCGGACCGGGTCCTCGCGACGAACGTCGAGTTCTGGGCGGCCATCGTGCTGGACTTCGCCGAAGTCCCGGCGCACATGTTCACGTCGATGTTCACCTGCGCCCGCACGGCCGGCTGGTCGGCGCACATCCTGGAGCAGAAGCGCACCGGCCGCCTGGTCCGTCCGTCGGCCCGCTACGTCGGCCCGGGATCGCGCAACCCGCGGGAGATCGAGGGCTACGGCGACATCGCGAACTGACCCGGGCCGGTGATCACGCGGGGCTGAGCAGCTCCGCGTGATGCCGCCCGGCCACGAGCGGATGGGCGCGCAGCTTGCCCTTCAGCTCGTTGAAGCCGTACTCGGCGAACAGCACGTTGGCGGGGTCGTCGGTCACTCCGGGCGCGGCGGAGGCGTGCGGGAAGGGCAGCGGCTCGACGCGGGCGTCCAGGCGCGGGTTGTAGAAGAACGGCACGGAGTACCGCTCGACCGCGCTCGGCGGCGACACCACCCGGTGGTTGGTGGCCAGGAGGTAGCCGTTGGTCGCGACCTCCAGCAGCTCTCCGAGGTTCACCACGAAGGCCCCGTCCAGCGGCGGCACGTCATGGAACAGCCCGTCCTCCCGCTGCACCTGGAGCCCGCCCACCCGGTCCTGGAGGAGCAGGGTCAGGAACCCGTAGTCCTTGTGGGCCCCCACCCCCTGACCGGCCCCGTCCCCCGCGCTCCCGGGGTACCGCACGAGCTTCAGGTGCGGATGCGCGCGCTCCCCGAAGACCGGGTCGTAGAAGTCCGCGGGCGCCCCGATGGCGTCGAGCAGTTCGTGCAGCAGCTTCTCGGCGACGGCGCTCAGCCGTTCGATCCAGGCGAGCGCGGCCGTGCGCAGCTCGGGCAGCCCGCCGGGCCACTGGTTGGGTCCCTGGAGCCACCAGTACGCGGGCTCGTCCGGTCCCGGCGTCCGCGCGGGCCGCTCCGCCCCGATGTCGAGCTGGTCCCGCCAGTCCTGCCGGCCGCCGGTCCGCTCGTCGCCGGTCCGCGTGTATCCGCGGAAGTGCGGCGAGTTCACGTTGTCGATCGCGAGCCGCTCGGCCTCGGGCAGTGCGAAGAAGGCCCGCATGGCGGTCAGCAGGTCCTCGGTCTCCCGCCGGCCGACGCCGTGGCCGACCAGCTGGAAGAAGCCCACGTCGTGTGCGGCGCTGTGCAGCTGCGCGTGCAGCAGCTTCCGCGCCTGGGGTCCGCGGTCGGCGGCGGAGAGGTCGATGATCGGCAGTTGCCGGTAGGACGGTTCGGCCGGGAGGTGGGTCACGCTCGTCATGGTGCGTCCGTGGGTGTACGGGGCCCGCGGCCGGCGTGGGGTGGGCCGGCCCATGGGTGCCAGGTGGGCAGAGACGGGGGGAACGCGGAATCCGCGGAGAGGCGGGGGAACGCGGGAACGCGGGCGGCGGTGAGAACCGCGGCGGGGGCCGGAAGGCTCAGCGGGAGCGTCGACAGCCCATGCTCGTGACGCGGACGTAGTCCACGTGGCGGCGTCGTACGAGCGAAAGCATGCCGCCAGAGTACTGCGCGACGGGAAATCCGTGCGTGGCCTGGATCACACGCCGAAGGACCTACGGGAACGAGGGTCGAAGGCGCCGACCCGTTCCGGACAAGGCGTGAACGCAGGCGACCCGCGAGTCTGGTCCTCTCCGAGGAGGGGCCGGCCGGACGTACCGGCGACTCGCGGGTCGGGTGACTGCGTTGGTCTGGCCGGCTGCGTGCATCGTGCACACGCGCGTCCGGCGCCGAACCGAGTACGACGACGGGCTGCTAGCCCGCAGTCACCTCTTCCGTCCGGTATCCATACATCTGCCGAACCACCTCCTTTCCGAAGTGCCGCCACTCTAGGAAGCCCGCCCGGCCGGCTCAACTGTTTTTCGGGACGGCGGCGACGCGGCCGGTCCTGGGGGCGGAATGGGCGGACCTGCGGCACCTGCCCCGGCGTGACCGGGGGGCGGTGCGACGATTCCCCGGCAATCTTGCGGGAATCATATGTGGGCTGCGTCACGTTCCAGTTCAATGAGGGCAAGTGAGCGAACCTGCAGGGGGTCCAGGTGAGTGCTTCCCGGCGTAGTGGGACCACCGACGAGCTGGGGCCGGACGAGCCCGAGCGGCCCGGTCGGCCGGGCGAGGACGGCCCGAAGCCCCCCGACGGCACGCCTGCCGCCGAGAACGCCCCGGTCGGCCCGGACGGCGCCGATCTGCTCGCCGCGCTGCTGGACGGCATGGACGCGGCGCTGTGCGCCTTCGACGGCGACGGGATCGTCACGCACTGGAACCGCGAGGCGGAACGCATCCTCGGCTGGAGCGCCGCCGAGGCCGTCGGCCGGCACGGCTTCGCCGGCTGGGCGGTGCGCGAGGCCGACGCCGCCGACATCGAGGGCCGGCTGCTGTCGGCCATGCACGCGCCGGGCCGCCAGGTGCACGAGTTCGCCCTGGTGACGAAGGACGGCGGCCGGGTCCTCGTGCGCACCCAGTCCGCCGCCGTGCCCGGCCCCGACGGCAAGCCCGCCGGGCTGTACTGCGCCTTCAGCGAGGTGCACGCCCAGATCGACCTGGAACGCTCCATCGCGCTCAGCGAGGCGCTCTTCGACGACGCCTCCTGGGGCGTCGTCCTGGTCGACGCCGACCTGCGCCCCGCCGTCGTCAACGCGCACGCCGCCCACGCCCTCGGCGCCGGACGCACGGCGGTCCTGGGCCGCCCGCTGGGCGAACTCCTCACCCGGGGTGTGGAGGAGCTGGAGAACGCGCTGACGCACGTCCTCGCCGAGGGCGCCCCGCCCGCACCCGCGGAGCTGTGGGTCGGGGTGCGCACCGCGGACGGCGAACGGCGGCGCTGCTGGCGCAGCGGCTTCCTCAGGCTGGCCTCGCCGCTCGCCGAGGAGCCGGTGCCGCTCGGGGTGGGCTGGATCTTCCAGGACGTCACGGAGGCCAAGCAGGGCGAGCAGGAGGCCTCGCAGCTGCGCTTCCGCGCCAACCAGCTGCACCGGGCGGCCCGCGCGGCCGCCGAGTGCGAGGACCCGTCCGAGGCGGCGACCGTCCATCTCGACTTCGCGCTGGCCGGGTTCGCCGACCACGCGCTGGTGGACCGGCTGATGGGCGGCGCGTCCGCCGATCCGGCGTCCGCCGGGCGGCTGCGGCTGATGCGGGTCGCGGCCACGCCGACGGGCGGTCCCGGCCCCAGCGTCCTCACCGGGCACGCGGGCCTGCCGCTGCGCTACGCCGAGGGCCACCCCGCGCTGCAGTGCGTCGCCCGGGCCGGTTCGGTGCGGGCGGGCGCGGGTTCGGCGCCGGCCGACGAGGCGCGGGAATGGGCCAGGGCCCGCCAGTGGCCGGAGGGCACGGTGCACGCCCTGTGCGCGGTGCTGCGCAGCCGTGGCCGCACCCTGGGCGTCGTGACGTTCCTGCGCGGCGCGGGCCGCTCCGCGTTCGAGCGCATCGACGCGACGTACGCCGAGGACGTCGCCGGCCGGATGGCGGCGGCCCTGGACCTGGCGGACCTGGCCGCCGCCGGGGCGGGGCGCGAGGCCCGGGCGGACACGGCCGGCGGCTGAACCCCCGCGCGCGGGCCGTGCGCCGCCCATGGGAAGTCAGCCGTAGAAGATCCGGTCCCGGTACTTCTCCATGATCCGGGCGTTCCAGTCGAGGCCGCCGTCGACGTTGCCGGAACGCAGCAGCGGCGGCTCGACGCCGCGCTCGGCGAGGGCGCCGGCCGCGGTGGCCATGACGGCCTGCAGGAGCGCCGAGGTGACCACGGTCGAGGCGGGGGCGAACGGCACGGGAACGGCGTCCAGGGTGAGCTCGGCGTCGCCGACCGCGATCTTCGAGTCCAGGACGAGGTCGCAGTGGTCCTTCAGGAACGTGCCGGAGACGTCGCGGGACCCCGTCCGTGCGGCGTAGGCGACCGACGTCACGCCGATGACCCGTACTCCCCGGGCGCGGGCCTCGCGGGCCATCTCCACCGGCAGCGCGTTGCGTCCGGACAGGGAGACGATGACGAGCGTGTCGCCCGCGCGCAGGGGCGAGTTGTCCAGGACGGCGCGCGCGAGGCCGTCGACGCGCTCCAGGGTGGAGCCGAGCGGGCCGGACGCGACCTCGACGCCGGGCACCTCGAGAAGGTTCATCAGGGCGAGGCCGCCCGCGCGGTAGACGACGTCCTGCGCGGCGAGCGCGGAGTGGCCGGCGCCGTAGGCGAAGAGCCGGCCGCCGGCGGCCACG
Organism: Streptomyces sp. NPDC020597; assembly: GCF_044335095.1. Lineage (NCBI taxonomy): Bacteria > Bacillati > Actinomycetota > Actinomycetes > Kitasatosporales > Streptomycetaceae > Streptomyces > Streptomyces sp. NPDC020597. Next base: position 203,036 of record NZ_JBIRUL010000003.1, read on the forward strand.
GTGTCGGCGAGCAGCGCGCCGGCCGCCTCGACGGCGTCGGCCTCCTCGTCGCGGGCCCGCTGCAGCAGGGTGATCGCGGCGTCGAAGAACTGGGCGGCGAGCTTGCGGTCGCTCATCCGAGGGGCCCCTTTGCCGTGTCGGCGCCCGGGTGGGTGTCCGGGTCGCTGTCCAGGTGGATGTCCGTGCCGCGGATCACGGTGCGGTCTGGACCAGTGCGGTGTCAATACGGCGGGTGACGGCGCGGGTGACGGCGTTCGGCGGGGCCCGGGGCCCGGCTCCGCGCGGCGTCGCGCGTCCGGAGGCAACCGTCCGGTTTCGACGGCGCGGCACGCTTGTCAGTGGTATCCGGCAGAATTGGGTTCAGGGCCAGCGCACGCGCCGATGTGCCGTGGAGCCTTCGGCAGAGCTAATCGAGGGGCATCGATGTCCGGACTGATCGACACCACGGAGATGTATCTCCGCACCATCCTCGAGCTGGAGGAGGAAGGTGTGGTCCCCATGCGTGCCCGGATCGCCGAGCGCCTCGACCAGAGCGGGCCCACGGTCAGCCAGACGGTGGCGCGCATGGAGCGCGACGGCCTGGTCTCGGTCGCCAGCGACCGGCACCTGGAGCTGACGGACGAGGGCCGGCGGCTCGCCACGCGCGTCATGCGCAAGCACCGCCTGGCCGAGTGCCTGCTGGTCGACGTGATCGGCCTGGAGTGGGAGCAGGTGCACGCCGAGGCCTGCCGCTGGGAGCACGTGATGAGCGAGGCCGTCGAGCGACGCGTGCTGGAGCTGCTGCGGCACCCCACGGAGTCGCCGTACGGCAACCCGATCCCGGGTCTGGAGGAGCTGGGCGAGAAGGACGGCGCCGACCCGTTCCTGGACGCGGGCATGGTCTCGCTGGCCGACCTCGACCCCGGCGCGGAGGGCAAGACGGTCGTCGTGCGCCGGATCGGCGAGCCGATCCAGACGGACGCCCAGCTGATGTACACGCTGCGCCGCGCGGGCGTCCAGCCCGGCTCGGTGGTGAGCGTGACGGAGTCGGCGGGCGGGGTGCTGGTCGGCAGCGGCGGCGAGGCGGCCGAGCTGAAGGCGGAGGTCGCGTCCCACGTGTTCGTCGCCAAGCGCTGAGCCGAGCGCCGCAGCCGTCGAGGCGGCCGGGCGTGGCCGGGTGCGGCCGGTGATCGTCGCGCAAACGGCGACCTTTGGCCAACTCCTGAGACGTGTGGGGCAGTTGCGGCGTGGCGGCGATCTCGCCGAATCGGAGATCGCCTGTGTCGAATCGCAGCGCTTCGACGCATCCCGTGCCAGGCTGTCGCGTGAGGCATATGACCTGAGGGGGCGGGATGGTGTGCCGCGGAACAGCGGAGGGCCCCGGCGCCGTGCGGCGCCGGGGCCTGTCCTCCCCTGTGCTGACCCGGAGCCCCGAGCTCCCAGGGTCATTCCCCTCGGACCGTTTTCCCCGAGCGGTCCGCCTCCCGGTGAGAATCTCCCCTCGGCAGCGGGGATCATTCCCTGAGGACGGTCACTCGAACGAGCGGTGTTGTGCGCGGAGAGTGCAATTCTCGAAAGGGTATTCGATAGCCTGAGGTGATTGAAGGCAGTACGAAGGCATCGGCAGCGCAGCGGTACGACGGCTAGGGGGGTGCCAGGACGTATGGCGCGACGCATCGACGTGACCGGGGCGGGCGGCGTACGTCTGGCGGCCTGGGAGTTCGGCGACCCGCCCAAGGGGATCCCGACGCAGTCCACCGGCGGGCGGGAGGAGCGGACCGAGTCCGAGCAGCCCTCCGGCGTGCTGTTACTGCACGGCCTGATGGGCAGGGCCTCGCACTGGGCGTCCACCGCCCGCTGGCTCTCCGAACGGCACCGCGCGGTCGCCCTGGACCAGCGGGGCCACGGGCAGAGCGAGAAGCCGCCGCGGGCCGCCTTCACCCGCGAGGCCTACGTCGAGGACGCGGAGGCGGCCCTCGAGCAGCTCGGACTCGCCCCGGCCGTCCTCGTCGGGCACGCCATGGGAGCACTCACCGGATGGCAGCTCGCCGCCAAGCGTCCCGACCTGGTGCGCGGCCTCGTCGTCTGCGACATGCGGGCCTCCGCGCTCGGCGCGGCCTCGCAGCGCGAATGGGGCGACTGGTTCGCCTCCTGGCCCGTCCCCTTCGCCACGCTCGCCGACGTCCGCAAGTGGTTCGGCGAGGACGACCCCTGGGTGGAGCGCCCCAACCCCTCCCGGGGCGAGTTCTACGCCGAGGTGATGCAGGAGTCGTCCGACGGGTGGCGTCCCGTCTTCGAGCCCGAGCAGATGCTCAAGTCCCGCGAGACCTGGGTCTACGACGCGCACTGGGAGGAGCTGACGCAGGTCCGCTGCCCGGTTCTCGTCGTCCGCGGCCTCGACGGCGAGCTCGGCCGGGCCGAGGCCCAGGAGATGGTCCGGGTACTGCCCCGCGGCGAGTACGCCGAGGTGCCCGACGCGGGGCACCTCGTCCACTACGACCAGCCGGAGGGGTGGCGCGCGGCCATCGAGCCGTTCCTGGACGCCGTGCTCGCCGAGTCGGGCTGACCGCGCCGCCGCCCGCGGCCTCCCGCCGTCAGCCCTTGCTCACGGCCGTCAGGATCTCCGGCAGGCGCGACGCGGTGCGCGGCGCCGCCAGCCGCAGGCCCAGCAGCGTGACGGCCGCGCCGTAGGCCGTACCGCCCGGCAGCAGCAGCCAGGTCCACGCGTCGCCGCCCTCGGTGACGTGCAGCCAGATCGTCACCGTGAGGACGGGCGCGCACAGCAGTGCGGCCGAGACCATCCCGCCGAAGATCGCGATCCAGGCGAGGCCGGCCTGACCGGGGGCGACGTTCTTGTACCCCTCCTGAGGGATCGAGTAGGGGAAGCGCGCCGAGGTCCAGGCGCCCGTCGCCAGCATCGCGCCGAGCAGCGCGAACGACAGGCCGAGCGCCTCGGGGAGCTTCGGCCAGTCGCCGAGCATCGCCGTGGTCAGCACGGTCACCAGCGTCGCGTAGGGCAGCGTGATCGTCAGCAGGGCCAGCGCACGCGCGCGCAGCTCCTCGTAGGCGTCCCGGCGTGAGGAGATGGTCATCGCCACCATCCAGAACGCCGAGGTGTCCTGCCCGAACTGGTTGTACATCTGGATGCCGAGCATGCCCGCGGCGAAGCAGGCGAAGTAGATCGAGCCGGTGCCCTGAAGCGCGTTGAAGACGGGCACGATCAACCCGATGGCCAGCGAGGTCACCCACGCGGCCTTCGTCTTCGGGTCGCGCCAGACGTAGCGCAGGGTGCGTTCCATCACCGTGCCGGTACGCCCGCCGGGCAGCAGCCGCACCAGCCCCGCCGAGTTGCGCCGCTCGCGCGCGGCCGGCTCGGCGGCCTGCAGGGTGGAGCCGTCCGGCGAGGTCATCAGCCGCGTCAGGGTGCGCGACCACGCCGCCACCAGCAGCACCAGCGCCACCCCGCTCACGGCGAGCTGCGCCGCGGCGACCCCGTAGGCGCCCTCGCTCACCGAGTCGACCGCGCCGAGCGCCGAGGCGGGCGGCAGCCACCGCAGCACGTCCCCGACCGGTTCGAGCTGCCCCAGCCCGGACGTGCCGAGCCGCTGCGCCCCGAAGTTCACCGCCTGCGCCCCGATCGCGATCACCAGGCCGCTCAGCACCGCCAGATCGCGTCCCTTGCGGCTGCTCAGCAGCCGGATGTTGGCGGCGGCCACCGCTCGCGCGAACGCCACGCACACCAGCAGCGCCAGCGCGACGGCGAGCACCCCGACCGCCCAGGCGGCCGCCCCGTGCGCCACGGAGATCACCGACCCCGCCAGCAGCAGCAGCGTGAACAGCGGTCCGATGCCCACCAGTGAGGCCGCCAGCAGCGCCCGCACCAGTGGACGGGGCCGCAGCGGCAGCATCACCAGCCGGGTCGGGTCCAGCGTCTCGTCGCCGCCGGGGAAGAACAGCGGCATCACCGCCCACCCGAGCCCCAGCACCGCCACCAGCAGCACGACCAGGGAGACCGCGTGGTCGTGCCCCCGCAACGCGATCAGCCCGAGCAGCTGCAACGCGGCGAACAGCAGGGTGACGACGGCGGAGGCGACATACGCGGCCCGCCGCCCGCCCGACTGCCGCAGCCCGTTGCGCAGCAGCGACAGCTTCAGCCGTACGACGGTGGCGACGAGGTCCGCAGCGGAGGCGCCCGGGGCCGGGGCGGTCGCGGCCGGGGCCGGTGCGGGGGTCGGCTCGCTCACCGGGCCGCCCCGCCGCCCAGCCAGTCGAGGTCGGAGCCGGTGTCCCGGCCCTGCGCCCCGACGAGTTCGAGGAACGCCTGCTGCAACGAGGGCGCCCGGCCGCGCACCTCCTCCAGCGTGCCGTGCGCGCGGATCCGCCCCGCCGCCATCACCGCCACCCAGTCGCACAGCGACTCCACGAGCTCCATGACGTGTGAGGAGAAGACGACCGTCGCCCCGGACGCCGTGTACCGCTCCAGCACACCCCGGATGATCTGCGCGGAGACCGGATCGACGCCCTCGAACGGCTCGTCGAGGAAGAGCACTTCGGGGTTGTGGAGCAGAGCGGCGGCGAGGCCGATCTTCTTGCGCATGCCGGTCGAGTAGTCGACCACGAGCTTGTGCTGGGCGCCGGCCAGATCGAGGACGTCGAGCAGCTGTGCGGCCCGCTTGTCGACCTCGGCGCCCGGCAGTCCCCGCAACCGCCCGCTGTAGCCGAGCAGTTCACGTCCCGACAGCCGCTCGAACAGCCGCAGCCCCTCCGGCAGCACCCCGATCCGGGCCTTCACCTCGACCGGGTCCTGCCACACGTCGCGCCCGGCGATCTCGACCGACCCCTGGTCGGGCCGCAGCAGCCCGGTCACCATGGACAACGTCGTCGTCTTACCCGCCCCGTTGGGGCCGACGAGGCCGATGAACTTCCCCGAGGGCAGGTCGAGATCGATCCCGGCGACGGCGACTTGCTGACCGAACCGCTTCCACAGGTTGCGTACGCGTACGGACGTCATGCCCGAACCCTACGGTGGGCGGGGGCGGCCGAGCAGGGGCGGGAGGCCGCGGGCTACCGGTCCCGTCCGCAGGCGTATGCGAGCGGCGAGATCAGCTCCTCCGCGTCCGGCAGCCAGCGGTTCGCTGCCGTCGGCCGGCAGGCCCACTGCACGGCCCCGCGGGATCCGAACCGGGTGGGCGGCGCGGCGACGTACGTGCCGTCCCCGAGCGTCACCAGGTCGAGGGCGGCGGGCGACCAGCCCAGCTTGCGCACCAGGTCCGGCACCTTCGCCGAGGCGCCCGGCAGCACGAAGAACTGCATCCGGCGGTCGGGCGTCAACGTGACCGGACCGAGCGTCAGTTCCATCCGCTCCATCCGCGCCAGCGCGAGGAACCCGGCCGTCTCCGGCACGGAGATCGCGTCGAACGCCCGCCCGGTCGGCAGCAGGATCGAGGCGTTCGGCTGGTTCTGCCACATCCGGCGTGCGACGGTCGCGCTGCCGGTGGCCTGCGTCGCCCAGTCGGGCCGGGTGGCGTGCGCGCCCGGAGCCTCGCAGGCCGCTTCGCCGCAGGAGCAGCGCTGCATCCCGCCGACGGCTTCCAGCCAAGCGCCCGGGAACACGTCCCAATGACGCTCCTCGGCGTAGCGAACAGCGGTCTCGAGCAGCGATTCCCCGCGCTGCTTCGGGATTTGAGTGGCGTCGGCGCCCGCGATGGTCTCTTCCACGATGAACACAACTCTAGCGGTCACCAGGGGTTACGCCCGCCAGAATGCGCGGGGGAGGAGCATCGATTCCGCGTCCGGGGCGCATGGGTGCATCGATGGGGGCGCGCGGGAGGAACGGGCGCGGGAACGGGTAACCAGGGTGAGGGGGGCGGCTTCCGCCAGTAACCCGGCAATTCCCGTATTGCTCGGCAAACATCAGCAATCCGCTCATGCCTCGCATTTTCGGTGCGACCGTGGGGCATCGATCTTCTCGGCCGGAACTTTTCGGTGGAAGACACGTCAACCGGTGTGTGGGCAGGCACCCGCCGCCCCGGTCACCGCAGCCACAGGGGGTAGTGCCCATGGCCGCAAGGCCGCTAGTCGCGCGGCAGCCGAACGAACGGCTGCAGGCGCTCATCCAGGAGGCGGCGTGCTCGAACGCCGGGCTCGCCCGCCGCGTCAACATGTGCGGCGCCGAACACGGCCTCGACCTGCGCTACGACAAGACGTCCGTGGCGCGCTGGCTGCGCGGACAGCAGCCGCGGGGGCGCGCCCCGGCGATCATCGCGGAGGCGCTGGGCCGCAAGCTCGGCCGCACGGTCACGATCGACGAGATCGGCATGGCCAACGGCAAGAACCTCGCCTCGGGCGTGGGCCTCCAGTTCTCGCCGACGGTACTGGGGGCCATCGAGCAGGTCTGCGAGCTGTGGCGCAGCGACGTGGGCCGGCGGGACTTCCTTTCCGGTTCGTCCGTGGCCGCCTCGGCGCTGGTCGAGCCGAGCCGTGACTGGCTGATCTCCTCGCCCGACGCGCAGGTGGCGCGGTCCGCGGGGCCCCGGGTGGGGCTGTCCGACGTGGCGGCCGTCAAGGCCATGACGCAGGCCCTGGTCGACCTCGACCACCAGTACGGCAGCGGCCATGTGCGCCCGGTCGTCGTGCACTACCTCAACAGCGTCGTCTCCGGGCTCCTCGCGGGCTCCTACCGGGAGGCCGTGGGCCGCGAACTCTTCGCCGCGGTCGCGAGGCTGACGGAGCTCGCCGGGTACATGGCCGTCGACACCGGCCAACCCGGCCTCGCCCAGCGCTACTACATCCAGGCCCTGCGGCTGGCCCAGGCGGCGGGCGACCGGGGATACGGCGGATACGTGCTCGCGGCCTCCATGAGCCATCTCGCGGCACAGCTCGGAAACCCGCGCGAGATCGCGCAGTTGGCGCGGGCCGCGCAGGAAGGCGCGCGGGGCCGGGTGACACCGCGCGCGGAGGCGATGTTCCTCGCCGCGGAGGCCCGCGGACACGCCCTGCTGGGCGACGTCCGGAGCACGCAGGCGGCGGCCGGACGGGCGGTGTCCGCGCTGGACGCCGCCGACCCGTCCGCCGGGGACGACCCGACGTGGATCGCGCACTTCGACGAGGCCTATCTGGCCGACGAGTTGGCGCACTGCCACCGCGACCTCGGCCAGCCCGAGGCGGCGGCGCGCTGCGCCGAGGAGTCCCTGGCCGGGCATCCGCCGGGCCGTGCGCGCCGGCGCGCGATCGGCTACGTGCTCCTCGCCACCGCACAGGTGCAGCAACGCGAGATCGAGCAGGCCTGCAACACAGGTATGAAAGCGGTCGAGTTGCTGGAGACGCTCCGCTCCAACCGGGGCGCGGAGTACCTCGACGACCTCCAGCAGCGGCTGGAGCCGTTCCGCGACGAATCGGTGGTAAGGGAGTTCGGAGCGCGGCTGGAGCTGCAGACCGCGGCGTGAACGAGGGCGTGAACACGGGGTCGCCGCCGCATGAACACACGGGAAAAGGCCAGGTCGCGCACGGGAGGCGTCGAACAGGGCGCGCGGCGCGCCGGATCCGTGACGGACGTCACCGGCGGCCCCGGGGGAGGGAGATCACGTTCTCGAGCTGCGTGGCACGGGGTTCCGGGGACCCGGTAGCGTGAACCGACGATTCCGAAGGTCCCCCATCAGCAGGAGTCCCGGTGACGCAGAGTGGACAGGGCGAGGAGCCCTCGGCGCAGCCCGCGCGCGAAGGCATCGTGCTGCCCTCCGACGGCGGGGAGCCCCTGCTGCCGGGAATGACGCCGGACGTGCGACGCCCGTCGGCCCGGCCGCGGCCGCAGCCGGGCGCGGCGCCTGCGCCCCACCCCGGCGGGTACGAAGCCGGGCCGTACGGACAGCCTGCGGAGGGCCGGGCCTACGACCGGGCGGAGGGACAGCAGCCCTACGGCCACCAGCCGCAGCAGCCGCAGCAGCCGCACCAGCCGTACGGGCAGCCCGACGGGCAGCAGCTCTACGGGCAGCCCGACGGGCAGCAGCCGTACGGATCGCAGGGCTACGGACCGCCGGACTACGGGCAGCAGCCGGACTACGGGCAGCCGGCGGCCGGTGGACAGACCTGGGAGCAGCCCTGGGGCGCGGACCAGCAGTCGCCGGCGCAGCAGCCGGACCAGGGCTGGCCGCTGCCCCCGGACCAGGCACCGCCGCAGCACCGGCCCGAGCAGCACCGGGCGCAGCAGCAGAACCAGTGGGGCGCCCCGCAGCAGGACCCCTGGGACGGCGGCCGGCAGACCGGCGCCGGCCCGCTCCCGCCCGAGAGCGCACCGGATCCGGCCGCCCCGGCGTACGGCCAGGGCAGACCCGGCGCACCCCTGCCGCCGGTCGCGGCCGCCCCCGCCCCGGCCGACGAGGGCGCCACGCAGTACATACCGCCGGTCGCGGCCGTGCCCGTCGACGAGGGCGCCACCCAGTACCTGCCGCCGGTCCCGGCCGTGCCCGCCGACGAGGGCGCCACCCAGTACATACCGCCCGTGGTGCCGGGCGCGCTGCCGCCCGAAGTCCCGGCCGAGTCGACCCACTTTCTCGGCCGCACGCCGCAGAATCCGGGCCCCCGGCACCCGCAGGGCGCTCCCGGCCCGGTGCCGGGCGGGCATCCCGACGCCGAGGCCACCCAGTACATCCCGCCCGTCGCCGCACAGGACGGCGGTGACCGCCAGCAGCCGCCCGCCGGGTTCGAGAGCCTCTTCCGCGACGAGCCGGCCGGCGACGGACCGGCCGGCTCGACCCAGCTGCTGCCGCGTTTCGACGAGCCCGACGCCCCCGTGCACGTCGGCGGTCCGGGCCACGGCGGCGGTCCCGCCGCCCGGTCCGGCTACGCCCGGCCCTCGTACGCCCAGCCCTCGTACGCCGAGCCCTCCTACGCCCCGCCCGGCGACCCGTCTGCGGGCGGCCGGAGAGGGACGCGGGACGACGGCGGCGGCGGCCGGCGCGGCCGGGGAGACGGCACCGGCTCACGGGTGCCGTTGTTCGCGGCGATCGGCGTGGCGCTCGCGGTCGTCGGCGTCGCCGCGGGCGCGCTGCTCGGCGGCGGGGGCTCGGACAAGGGCGACGACAACAAGACGGTGGCCGCGTCGGCGCCGGTGACCGGTCAGTCCGGCTCGGCGTCCTCGGACGGGGCCCGGGGACAGGCCGCGGAACTGGACAAGCTGCTGGCGGACAGCGGCAGCAGCCGGGCCAGCGTGATCAGCGCGGTCGCCGACGTCAAGGCGTGCGGCGACCTCGCCCGGGCGGCCACGGATCTGCGGGACGCGGCGAAGCAGCGCACCGACCTGGTCACCCGGCTGTCCGCGCTGAAGGTCGACCGGCTCCAGGACCACGCCGCGCTGACCGCCGCGCTCACCAAGGCGTGGCAGGCGTCCGCGTCCGCCGACGACCACTACGCGGCCTGGGCCGACCAGGTCGCCGGGAACAAGAAGAAGAACTGCAAGAGGGGCTCGGCCCGCACCACCGGCGAGACGCAGGCCGGCAACCGGGCGAGCGGCACCGCGAGCGCGCAGAAGGCGCAGGCCGCGAAGCTGTGGAACGCGATCGCCCGCAAGTACGGACTGACCGAGCGCCAGCCCACCCAGCTCTGAGCCGCATCTCGCCCCGGGGCGGGACTCCTCAGTCCACGTGCGCCTTCTCCAGGGTTCCCGTCACGTCGACGAAACCCCGCTCGGCGGCCACCAGACGTCCCTTGCGCACGGTCTGCAGGGTGACGTCGGCGTTGACCAGGCGGGGGAAGCCGATGGAGGCGAGGCGGTCGGTGAACCGCCAGCGCAGGTTCGGCGTGAGCCCGCCGGTGTCGACCTGCAGTCCGTTGTCCAGTGCGTGCCGCACGGTGTCGGCGGTCACCGGGCCGCCGTCCAGTGACTCCACGGCCTGCCGGAGCACGTTGTAGGCGATCCAGGTGGTCTGCACGCCCGTGTCGGCCGGGTCGACGCGGGTGTCGGAGAACGCCTGCTCGCTGATCACCTTCTTCATCGGGGCCCAGGCGGGGTCGCTCGCCACCGGGTACCAGCCGGTGATGTACGCCCCTTCGAACGGTCCCGAACCGGCGCCCGCGGCGTTGATCACCGTCTGGTCGACGCTGCCGAGGATGGTGGCGGTGCGCACGCCGGGGTAGTCCTCGCGGCTGCGCCGGAAGGAGTCCATGAAGGTGCCGGTGCGGTCCCCGAGCGCGGTCACCACGCATCCCCGGCCCTTGCGGCCCTTCTCGGACCGGCTCTCGCCCTTGGTCGCCGTCCTCAGGGCGTTCTCGGCCTGGGCCGCGTACTCGGTGGCGTCCTCCGGGGCCGGCTGGTCCGCGGACGCGTCGTGGCCGCCCGCCGTCAGCCCGGCGTCGAGCATCACGGGCAGGGAGTCGCCCGCGATGGTGTCGGGGCGGACGAGGGAGACCCGGCCGCACTGCGGGGCCAGTTCCTTGCCGAGACCCGCGAGGAGACTCGAGCGGCCTCCGTTGACGGGGTAGGACAGGGGGCTGGTGAACTCGGCGTTCGTCACGCCGAAGCCCCCTATGTACGGGATGCCGGCGCCCTCCAGATGCGGGAAGAAGGCGTCGGAGTGCTGGCTGTAGGAGCCGACCACGGCGACTGCGCCCTCTTTGACGGCCCGCCGGGCGCACTGCGCGGCGGCGACGGTGTCGTCGCGGTCGTTGCAGGTCAGCACCTTGAGGTCGCGGCCGCCCAGGCCGCCGTTCGCGTTGAGCCAGCGGGCGTAGGCGCGGGCGAAGGCGGGCATTCCGGGTTTGTTGGTCGCGGACGTCCCCTCGGGGGCCCAGGTCATCACGATGATCGGGCCGTCCCCGGAGCCCTCGGCGGTGCCGGGGACCACCCCGCAGGCGACCGCGAGCGACGCGCAGGCGGCGAGGGCCCCCGCGGACAGGGCCCTCGCGGACACGGTTCTCGCGGACGGGGTTCCCGCTCTGGCGGACCTGGTGAAGCGGAGCGATCGGGGGAGGAAGGTGCTTCGCGTGGACGTGCGTCGCCTGCCGGTCATGGACACGCACGATTCCGTCACATGGCCAACCTCGGCGTGACCCTCGTTCAACGCTGGGTGACCGGCAGGTGAATTGCGGGGGTCCGTGACGCTCGTGAGGCGCGGAAACGTACGATCGGTGACCGTGCAAGGTTCGGAGAACTCTTCCCGTCGCGGCCGTCGCTCCCCCACCATGGGCGGCATGCCACTCAACGACATGCCGTGGTGGCGCTGGCGCAGCAATGTGCGCTCCGCGCTGCACATGCTCTCCGATCCGGCGTTCCAGCAGAACGTCTGGCTGGCCGGCGTCGAGGGGTACGGGGACGTCACCGACGCCGTGTACCGCCTCGTCGAGGACACCTGGCTCGACAACTGGTCCGCCGAGAAGTACGTCGGCACGATCTTCCGCGACTCGCAGGAGGCCGCCCTCGTCGACACCGCGGTGCTGCGGGTCCTGCGGATCATGCACCAGGTCGGGCCGGACGCCCCGGTCTCCGCTTACGTCGACAACCAGGGCTGGCCGGACGCGGTGCGGGCGGCGCGGGACGCGCACGTGCGGATGGCGGCGAGCGACGGGGACGACCCGGACGCGCCGCCCCGCACCCTCGAGGTTCTCCGGATCATGACGCGGGCGGCGTAGCCGCGGCGGCGGGCGCCGCCGGCCCGCTCCGACCCGGGTGCTCCGGCATGAGTCCTGCGGTCCGGAGGCTTCGTCCTGCGTGCTCCGGTCCGCATGTCTTGATCTGCGCGTTCCGGTCCGCGGAACGATTGCCAAGGGCGGGAGGCGGTGTGCGACCCTGTCGGGCATGAACGCGCAGCCCGCCCGAGCCGCGGCGACCCCCGCCGACCAGTACGTCCTCACCCTGTCGTGTCCCGACAAGCAGGGCATCGTGCACGCCGTGTCGAGCTACCTCTTCATGACCGGCTGCAACATCGAGGACAGCCAGCAGTTCGGCGACCACGACACGGGGCTGTTCTTCCTGCGCGTGCACTTCTCGGCAGAGCCCCCGGTGACGGTGGACAAGCTGCGGGCGAGCTTCGCGGCGATCGGCGACTCGTTCCACATGGACTGGCAGATCAACCGAGCCGACGAGAAGATGCGCATCGTCCTCATGGTCAGCAAGTTCGGGCACTGTCTGAACGACCTGCTGTTCCGCGCCAGCATCGGCGCGCTGCCGGTGGAGATCGCGGCCGTGGTGTCCAACCACACCGACTTCGCCGAGCTGGTGGGCTCGTACAACATTCCCTTCCACCACATTCCGGTGACGAAGGAGAACAAGCAGCAGGCCGAGACGCAGCTGCTGGAGCTGGTCCGGGACCAGGACGTCGAACTCGTCGTCCTGGCGCGCTACATGCAGGTCCTCTCCGACGACCTGTGCAAGCAGCTCAGCGGCCGGATCATCAACATCCACCACTCGTTCCTGCCGAGCTTCAAGGGCGCGAAGCCGTACCACCAGGCACACGCGCGGGGCGTGAAGCTGATCGGGGCGACGGCGCACTATGTGACCGCCGACCTCGACGAGGGGCCGATCATCGAGCAGGAGGTCGAGCGGGTCGGGCACGGCGTCACACCGGACCAGCTCGTCGCGATCGGACGGGACGTGGAGTGCCAGGCACTGGCGCGAGCCGTCAAGTGGCACGCGGAGCGCCGGATCCTGCTCAACGGGCGGCGGACGGTCGTCTTCCCCTAGAGGGCCCGTGAAGATCTCGGCGGGGACGCCGCGGGGGCGCTGCCGCCGTGCCCCCGCTACATCCGGCTGAGGCTCGCCGCCGCGAACAGCACGTCCCTGATCGCGTCCCGGTCGCCGACCTGTCCCGCCGCGGCCTCCTCCGGAGACACGTGGCCGGCCGCCAGCCGGCAGAACTCCACGTCGTCCATGGCCACGTGGGCCACCTCGTCGTCGGCGGGGACCGCCGCGCCGCCGGGGCCCCCGGGTCCGGGCGGGACCGCCGGCGCGGGGGAGTCCAGCGGGATCAGCCACTGGCCGCCGCCCGAGCCCTCGATCTCCAGGCGCAGACTGCGGCCGGGCCGGCCGGCGGCCATCAGGCGGCGGGTGCGGGCAGGCGAGGCGAGTCCGGCGCGACGGCGGGCGGCGAGCGTCTCCGGCAGCATCCGCGCGGCCAGGTCGATCATGCCGTGGAGGTGGCGCGGCGCGGGTGGCGCGTAGGGGTAGTCGACGGCTTCCGCGATGTCCTCGGCGTGCACCCAGCACTCGAAGGCCCGGTCCAGCATCGCGTCCTGCAGGGGGAGTTCGAAGCCGCCGTACGACACCGGCGTGCCGCCGGGGCCCGGGCCGGTGAAGGACACCGTGCGCACCAGGGCGTGGGTCTGCTCGCGCCACGGGCCGCGCACCGAGCGGGTGGGCGGGAAGTGCGCGCCTGCCCAGAGGGCCTCGGTGCGCTGGGCCGGCGTCCGCGTCCCGCTCTTCGGCACGCCCGTCGCGTCCGGCCGGCCCGTGGCGTCGCCCGTGTCCGGGTCCAGGGGGTCGTCCAGGCCCAGGGCGACGGCGATCAGCCCGTCGACCGCCAGCAGGTGGGCGATGACCCCGGCGACGGTGGTCCGGCGGCTGGTCGCGCTCTCGCCGCGGAACCAGCGCAGCCGTACGGGCGCGTGCCACTCGGCGTCCCCGAAGTCCTGGAGCAGGGCGTCCAGTCGCGCGGTCTCGGCGTCGTACGACGCCGCCCAGTCGGGCACCGGGACATGCGGCGGACGTCGCTCCAGGCAGCCTTCGAGGACGCGGGTGCGCAGGGCGGGGTCGAGGTCGAGGGACTCCGAGCGGTGGAGCAGCCCGACGGCCTCGCGCAGTCGCCGCGCCTCGTCCGCGCACGCGCCGCAGTCGCCGAGGTGCACCTCGACGGCGTCCGTCTCCTCGGCCGAGCAGGCGGCGAGCGCCCATGCGCCGAGCAGCGACTTGAGGATCGGATGCTCGAGCCTGACCGGTTGCCGTCCGGCCGGCTCCTCCAGGGCGGGCAGCGGCCTCCCGCCGTCCTCCACGGAGACGCGGGGCAGCGGGATGCGAGGGGCGTGCGGGGGCGCGGCCTCGGCGCTCGGCTCTCCGGCCGCGCCGCCTGCGCTCTCCGCGTCCGGTGTGTTCCCCACGTTCTGCGTGCTCCCCGTGCCGCTGCCCGTGCCCGTCTTCTCCGTGCCGTCGGTGCCTTCCGCTTCCCCGCCCCCGTCCCTGTTTCCGCCCCCGCCCCCGTCCCCGTGCTTGTCCCGGTCCTTGCCGTAGGCGTTCTCGTCCTCGCCGCCGTGCGGCTGGACGCCGTCCAGGCCGTCCGCGTCGCTCACGCCGCACCTCCGTAGCCCGGGGGCGCTCCGGGGGCCGCGGTGTCGTGGGCGGTGGAGAGAAGTTGCAGGCCGAGGCGGAGCCTGCGGCGGGCCTCGTCCTCGGTGACGCCGAGGTCGGCCGCGGTCTGGCGGTAGTCGCGGCGCTGGAAGTAGGCCAGCTCCAGGGCGGCGCGCAGCGGGGCCGGCATGGCCTGGACGATGTAGTCGGCGCGGGCGGCGACGGAGGCGTGCCGCACCCTGCGCTCGAGTTCCTCGGTCGCCTCGGCGGAACCGTGGCCCGTCTCGGCCAGCGCGGCGGTCTCGGTGGCGCGCAGCCGCTGCACGGCGAGACGGTGGGTCACCGTGGCGACCCAGGTGCGCAGCGGGCCCTGTCCGGGGTCGTAGGCGTCCGGGTGTTCCCAGAGGTGGGCGAAGACCTCGCGGGTGACGCCGTCCGCCGCCCGTTCGTCTTCGAGCACACGGTGGGCGAGACCGTGCACGAGTGAAGCGAACCGGTCGTAGAGCTCGCCGAGGGCGGCCGCCTCACCGCGCGCGAGCCGCTGCTGCATCCTGCGGTCCCAGCGGGGCGGTGCGTCCCTCTTCGCCATGCGTCCCCCTCACCCGTGCGCGTCCTGTACCTGCGTGCTCGTGTCCGTGATCGTGTTCAGCGTGCGTCCGTCGTCACCTCGAATGTAGTCGGCAGGCAGGACGACGCACGCCCCTTTGTTTCAATGTGCGCCCCCTGTCCGCGTGAGGGTGGTATGGGCCCGCACCTACCCGACAGACATGGATCGAACCGGACCGCATATGACAGAAACAAGCCTCTTTCTCTCGGTTTCTGTTTTTGCTTCGGCGTTTCGGGGCACGGCCGCTGGGCAGCCGCGCTGCAAGGAAGCGAAGGAAAAGCTTCCGTTTACTGCGGACCCAGGGCCGGCGACAGCGAGCGAAAGGCGTGGTGGTGGCCTTCAAAGTGACCAGCGGCGAGCAGGGCGGATGGGCCGTGCTCCGGGTGTCGGGCGAGCTGGACCTGGTGACGTCGCCGGTGCTGCGGCAGCGGGTGCACGACGAGGTGGCCGAGGGCCGCCACAGTCTCGTCCTCGACCTCTCCGACGTGTACTTCTGCGACTCCAGCGGAGTCGGCGTGCTCATCGCGGCCCGCCGCCTCATCCGCTCCTGCCGGGGACGGCTGCGGCTGATCCTCCCCGCGCGCGGTGCGGCCGAGGGCTCCCACGTCAACCGGGTGCTGGGCGCGCTCGGCGTGCGCCGCCTCTTCGACGTGTACGCCGATCTCGCGGACGCGCTGGACGAGGGGACGGAACCGCTGTCGGCGTGAAGCCGCCGTTTCGCCACACGTTCGTCCCGAATCGCCCCCGGTCCGGGCACAGGCGTCCCCTTCCCGCCGCCCGGACGCCGTCCGCGTCGTACGCTCCCTGCCGGAGGCACTCTTCGCAGCGCCTGCCACCGCATCTCCCACAGCACCTCCGCGACGACGTAAGGCGGCCCGAGAAGACATGGTCAACAGCGAGTACGAACGCAGGATCGCCGCCCGGTTCGCCACCTTCGACCAGGACGGCAACGGCTACATCGACCGTGCGGACTTCGCCGCGGCCGCCAAGGCGGTCCTCGCCGAGTTCGGCGTCGCCGCCCGCTCCGACAAGGGGCAGGCCGTCTACGCGGGAGCCGAGGCGTTCTGGCAGGGCATGGCCGGCATCGCCGACCGCGACGGCGACCAGCGCATCACCCGCGAGGAGTTCGTGACCGGCGCGGTCAAGCGACTGCGCGACAACCCGGAGCGGTTCGCCGAGATCGCCCGCCCCTTCCTGCACGCGGCGCTCGACGTGGCCGACGCCGACGGCGACGGCCGAGCGACGGTGGAGGACACCGTGCGGGTGCTCCGCGCCCTCGGCGCGCCCGAGGAGGTCGCCCGGGGAGCCGCCGCGGTGCTGGACGCCGACGCCGACGGCAAGGTCGGCGAGGCGGAGATCGTCCCGGCGTTCGCCCGCTACTTCACGGTCCCCGAGTAGCGTTCGCGCAGCTTGTACTTGAGGACCTTGCGGAGCGTGTCGTTGCGCGGCAGGGCGTCCACCAGCTCCAGCTGCTCGGGCAGCTTGTGCACGGAGAGTCCCGCCGCGCGCAGATGCGCCGTGACCGACTCCAGGGTCAGCGCCTCCGCCCCGGGAGGCTGTTCGACGACCGCGCACACCCGCTCCCCGCGCTCGGCGTCGGGCAGCCCGATCACGGCGACGTCCCCGACGCCGGGATGGGCGGCCAGCAGGTCCTCGATCTCCTTGGCGGAGACGTTCTCCCCCTTGCGGATGATGACGTCCTTCAGCCGTCCGGTGAGCACCAGGTGCCCGCTGCCGGTCAGCCGCCCGAGGTCGCCCGTGCGCAGGAAGCCGTCCGCGTCGAACGCCTCGGCGCTCTGGCCGGGATCCAGGTAGCCCCGGCACACGGCCTCGCCGCGCAGCCGCACCTCCCCGTCTTCGGCGACGCGTATCTCCATGCCCTTGGGCGGCCGTCCCTCCGTCGTCGCGAGGTTCTCCGCCGTGTCGTCCGGCGCGCCCATGGTGATCATCGGCACCTCGGTCATCCCGTAGCCGTGGGTGAGCTGCACGCCCATCTCGCGCACGACGGCGTGGTACACCTCCGGAGGCTTGGGCGCGCCGCCGCCCGCGAGCAGCCGCAGCGTCGGGATCACGGGAACGCCCGGCTGTCTGCGCTGCTCGGCGAGGAACATCGAGTAGAAGGCCGTCGACCCGCCCGCCACCGTCACACCGTGCCGCCGGTACTCCTCCAGCGCGTCCGGCAGCGCGAAGTGCTCGAACATCACCGCCGGGAAGCCGTAGAGCAGCAGCATGACGGTGTAGTCGGGGCCGGCGATGTGGGCGTACGGGAAGGCCATGGAGCCGACGTCGTCCGCCGTGAGGCGCAGCGCGTGGGCGAGGCAGGAGCCGCCCGCGATCAGCGAACGGTCGGTGTGCAGGACGCCCTTGGGGTCGGACGTGGTGCCCGAGGTCCAGTAGATCCAGCGGACCGAGCCGCCCTCGGCGGGCGGGGCGGGGAGCCCTGCGGGATCGCCCTCGGGCAGGTCGTCGTAGGCCTCGAAGACGCCCTTCGCGCCGAGCCGCCGGGCCATCTCGGTGTGGTCGAAGCCGCGCCAGACGCCCGGCGTGGCGAAGAACTCCGCCTTCGACTCGCGCAGCGCGAAGCCGACCTCGCGGTCGCGGTAGAAGGGGATCACCGGGGTCTGCACGGCCCCGAGGCGCGCCAGGGCGAAGGAGAGCACGGCCGTCTCGAGGCGGGTCGGCAGCTGCCAGGCGACGACGGTGCCGGGGCGTACGCCCATGTCGTGGAGCCCGGCCGCCGTCCGTTCGGCGCGCTCGCGCAGCTCGCTGAAGGTCAGGGAGCGGTCGCCCTGAAGGAGGACCCGGCGGCCGGGGGTGAGGTCGGCGCGGCGGGCGAGCAGCTCCCAGAGGGTGCGGGAGGCGCTCAGCCGGTGTGCGGTGTCGGTGTCGTTCACGTCGGCCCCCTGACGTAGCTGACGGACAGTCAGATCTGGGCAGAGCGTAGGGCCGGTCGCCTTGTCGGTCCAGGGGGTGCGGGCTAGCCTGCAGGGGAGAGCAGATCTGACGACCCATCAGATGACGCGCCGGGCCGTCCACCGGACCGCCGCGTTCCGCCAGGCGGAGGGGAATCCATGAGCACCGAACTGCCGCGCATCGTCAGCGTGGACGACCATGTGATCGAGCCCGCGCACCTCTTCGCCACCTGGCTGCCGAAGAAGTACCGGGACCGGGGACCGCAGCCCCTCACCGCCGGGATCGGCGAGCTCGCCTACGTCGCCGGGAAGTACCGGATCACGATGGACCCGGACGGCCCGCCCACCGACTGGTGGATCTACGAGGACCTGAAGTTCCCGTACAAGCGCAACATCGCCGCCGTCGGCTTCGACCGCGACGAGATGACCCTGGAAGGCATCACCCGCGCGGAGATGCGGCGCGGCTGCTGGGACCCGAAGGCCCGGCTGGCGGACATGGACCTCAACCACGTCGAGGCCTCGCTGTGCTTCCCGTCCTTCCCGCGCTTCTGCGGGCAGACCTTCGCCGAGGCGCACGACAAGGAGGTCGCGCTCGCCTGCGTGCGCGCCTACAACGACTGGATGGTCGAGGAGTGGTGCGGCGGCAGCGGCGGCCGGCTGATCCCGCTGTGCCTGATCCCCCTGTGGGACGTCGGCCTGGCGGTCGCCGAGATCCGGCGCAACGCGGCCCGCGGGGTGCGCGCCGTGACGTTCTCCGAGATCCCGAGCCACCTCGGGCTGCCGTCGATCCACTCGGGCTACTGGGACCCGTTCTTCGCCGTGTGCGAGGAGACGGGCACGGTCGTCAACATGCACATCGGCTCGTCCTCGCAGATGCCGGCCGCCTCACCCGACGCGCCCCCGGCCGTCCAGGCGTCCCTGTCGTTCAACAACGCGATGGCCTCGATGATGGACTACCTCTTCAGCGGCGTCTTGGTGCGGTTCCCGCGCCTCAAGCTGGCCTACTCCGAGGGACAGATGGGGTGGATCCCGTACGCCCTGGAACGCGCCGACGACGTCTGGGAGGAGCACCGCGCGTGGGGCGGCGTGCGCGACCTCGTCCCCGAGCCGCCGTCGACCTACTACTACCGGCAGATCTTCTGCTGCTTCTTCCGCGACAAGCACGGCGTGGCGTCCCTGGACGCGGTGGGCCGCGACAACGCGACCTTCGAGACCGACTACCCGCACGTGGACTCCACCTTCCCGCACACCAAGGAGGTCGCCCTCGACCACGTCAAGGGCCTCGACGACGAGACGGTCTACAAGCTGATGCGCGGCAACGCGATCCGCATGCTGGACCTGGACCTCGACAAGTAGCCGGTACGGACCCGGGCAGGGATCAGGACCAGGCAGGGGGATCAGGACATGGACCTCTCGGACAGCCCCGAGGACGCGGAGTTCCGGGCCCGGCTGCGGGAGTGGCTGGGCAAGGTGCTGCCCACGCTCCCACCGAAGCCGTCGCCGGACGACTGGCCGGGCCGCCGCGCCTACGACCTCGGCTGGCAGCGGGCGCTGCACGACGCCGGATACGCCGACGTGCACTGGCAGGCCTCGCCGGGCGTCCGCCTGATCTTCCTGGAGGAGACCGAGAAGGCGGGCGCGCCGTACGTGGGCGCGGGCTTCGTCGGGCTGCTGCACGCCGGCCCGACGATCGCCGCCGAGGGGACGGCCGAGCAGCGGGCCCGCTGGCTGCCGCCCATCCTGCGCGGCGAGGAGGTGTGGTGCCAGGGCTTCAGCGAGCCCGACGCCGGGTCCGATCTCGCGGCGCTGCGCACGCGCGCGTGGCGCGACGGCGACGCCTACGTGGTGAGCGGGTCCAAGATCTGGACCTCGCACGCGGAAGTCGCCGACTGGTGCGAGCTGTTGGTCCGCACCGATCCGGACGCGCCGAAGCACCGGGGCATCAGCTGGCTGGCCATGCCCATGGACGCGCCGGGCGTGACGGTCCGGCCGCTGCGCACCCTCGCCGGGACCGCCGAGTTCGCCGAGGTGTTCCTCGACGAGGTGCGGGTGCCGGTCGGCAACCGGGTGGGGGCCGAGAACGACGGCTGGCGCGTCACGATGGTGACGCTGTCCTTCGAACGCGGCACCGCCTTCGTCGGCGAGGTCGTCGCCTGCCGGCGGGTGCTGGGCGAAATCGCGCGCCGGGCCCGGCGCACCGGACGCTGGGACGACCCCGTCCTGCGGCGCCGGCTGGGGTCCCTCAACGCCGAGTTCCGGGCGCTGTGGCGGCTGACGCAGTGGAACGTGAGCGCGGCGGAGGCCGCGCACGGCGGGGTGCCCGGCGTCGGCGGCTCGGTGTTCAAACTGCGGTACTCGCAGGCGCGCCAGGAGCTGTACGACGCCGCCGCCGAGGTCCTGGGCGACGCCGCCCTGGACGCCGACCGGCCGTGGACGGCCGACCGGCTCTCGTCGCTGTCGTACACCATCGCGGCCGGCACCTCGCAGATCCAGCGCGACATCGTGGCCGAGCGGATCCTGGGTCTGCCGAAGGGGAGGTGAACGGTCCGTGCGTTTTCGACTGACGGAGGACCAGCGGGCGCTGCGCGCCGGGGTGCGGGAGCTGCTGGCGCGCCGGTTCGACCGGGTGGCGCTGCGGGCGGCCGTGGACCGGCCGGGCGTGCTGGACCGGGCCCTGTGGCGGGAGCTGGGCGCGGCCGGATTCTTCGCGCTGCGGCTGCCGGAGGCGGACGGCGGGGTCGGACTCGGGCTGCCCGAGGCGGTGCTGGTCTTCGAGGAGGCGGGCCGGGTGCTGCTGCCGGGCCCGTTGGCGGCCACGCACCTGGCGGCCGGGCGTGTGCCGGGCGCGGCCGAGGGCGAGACGGTCGTGGCGGCCGCCGACGGCGGCGGGCTGGTGGAATGGCTGGCGCAGGCGGACGTCGTGCTCGGCGACGTCGAAGAGGCCGTGCCCCTGCGGTCGGTGGACCCGCTGACGCCGCTGCACGCCGTGCCCGCGCGCGGGAGCGCCGATCCCGCCGCCGTCCTCCTCACCGCGGCGGAGCAGCTCGGCACCGCCACACGCGCGTGCGAACTGGCGGTGCAACACGCCCGGGCGCGGGAGCAGTTCGGACGGCCGATCGGGGGCTTCCAGGCGATCAAGCATCTCTGCGCGGAGCTGCTCGTGCGGGTCGAGACGGCCCGTGCCGCCGTCTACGCGGCCGCCGTCACCGCCGACCCCGCCGACATCGCGGCGGCCCGGCTGCTGGCCGACGAGGCTGCCGTGCGCGGCGCGCGCGACTGTCTCCAGGTGCACGGCGGCATGGGGTTCACCTGGGAGGCGGACGTCCACCTGCTGCTGAAACGGGCCTGGGTGCGCACCCGGCGTGCGGGCGGTGTCACGGAGAGTGAGGAGCTGCTCGCGGCCGATCTGCTGGCCGAGGCGGACCGTTAGCGGTTCCCGCCTGCGCGGACGGGCGGGGTGACGGGCGGTCGGCCGCCCGGGTGTCGCGGATCGTGGCATACCGGAATCACGGAGCGTTGATATCGGGTTGTGTCCGATGCGTGACCCGTCACGGCCCGGAGTCGGCGGGCCGCTCCGGTACCTTCTGTGGGATGCGAGTGGTTCCGAGCATGAGCCATGCCGGCGGTGCCCCTGGGGCGATGCCGGATCCGGCGGTGCGCGCCGCCGCTCGCTGGGCGGACGGGCGTATGGCCCCCGCCTGTTCGACTCCCCGCAACGAGCGTCGCACAGTATGCCGCACGGGTACTCCTTCGCGCTGGAATATGCCCGAAGCGCTTGTTGGGGTGACTGTACGTCAACCAAGCTGTCTCGTAAGGGATTCACGTTCCGTCACCCTGCCTCTGACCGTTGTTCTGGTCATGCAGAAAATGGCTACGATCGTGGCCCCCGTCGTCATGGCGCACACGCGATCAGCGTGGCCGGCGTGGCGTACGGCCATGTGTCCGCCGGTTCGGATGGTGTGAGCGGTGCAGGTGCTTCAAGTGCAGCTGGAGATCCGGCCCGACCCCGCTGAGGTGGGGCGCGCCCGCAGGTGGGCCCGTTCGCGCCTCGTCGGGTCCGGGATAGGGGACGAGGAGCCGCTCGCCGAGACGTTGATCCTGCTCGTCTCCGAGCTGGTCACCAACGCCGTGGTGCACACCGGCTGTCCGGCCGTGCTGCGGCTCTCCCTGCCGGGCGGGGCGGTCGGGCCGTCCATCGTCCGGCTGGAGGTGGCCGACTCCAGCGACCGGGCCCCGGTGCCCCGCTGCGCGGGCGACGAGGCGACCGGCGGGCGCGGCCTGGCCCTGGTCGACGGACTCGCGGACCGCTGGGGATGGAGCGTCGAGGGCGCGGGCAAGCGCATCTGGTGCGAGCTGGACCGCTGTGCGGCCCCGGCCGAGGTCTCGGTGGACCGGGGCGGCGCGGCCGAGTGCGCAGGCATGGCCGACCGTGCGGCGGGCGTTCGGAAGGAGCCCCGGCCGGCCTACGGCGGACTGGCCTACGAGGCGGTCTGACGGGTCGGCCGGCGGGTGCACGGCGCACAGGTGCGGAAGCCCCGGCAGTCGTGGGGCGCGGGCGCGGAAAGCGCTGCCGGTCCGGGCCGGCCGCGGGATCGGTGCGCCCGGCCGTGCTTCCGTGCGCGCCCATCATGAATCGGGCGTAAGTAATAAATCCCCTTCCGGGTGTTGACGTCCGTTGTCCGTTTGATCACGCTTGTGGTCAGCGATTCGCCGTGAGGGGACGGCGAGGGCCTCGGTGACGGAGGTCCTTGCCGGGCGCGGATCGTGATTCGGCGTCGGATCCCTCAGGGGCGAGGGGAGTCGACGAGGGTCCCCCCGCCCGGTGGGTCGAGGGCGGGGAGGCACGCCGAAGTCGGATGGCGGTGCGCGGTGCCGTGCTCGGGGCGGACGGCCGCGCGCCGCCGGCCGACCTCGTCCGGGCGGCGGGCCCCGGGCCGTCAGAGAACCGCCACCGGGGCCACCGGCGTCCCCGTCCCGCCGACGAACGGCTCGGGCATCGCCGACAGCAGGAACGCGTAGCGGCCCGCTTCTCCACAGGCTGTGGACAACTCTTCGAGATTCCAGTTCTGGCCCTGCAGCATCCCCATCTCGACCAGGTGGAGCGCGTGCACGGGCAGCCACAGATCGTCGATCTCCGGTGGGAAGACCTCGAACGTGAGGGTGTCGTTGGCGACGGCCGCCACGTCGCGCGCGTGGAACCACTCCGGCGTACGCACCGACAGTCCCGGCGACGGGAACCCGTACCCCTGCCGGTCGCCCGCCAGGTAGACCTGGACCTGCCCCGTCCGCACCAGCACGATGTCCCCGGCGCGCACGCGCGTGCCGGCGAACTCCTCGGCCGCCTCCAGGTCCTTTGGCGTCACCGCGTGGCCGCCCGCCAGCCGGTCGACGCCACGCGCGCGTGCCACGTCCAGCAGCACTCCGCGCGAGACGACGTGCCGCGCCTTGTCGATGCCGCTGAACTCGGCTCCGCCGTGCGCGGTGACACTGGCCGCCGGGCGGCCGTTGTAGACCTTTCCCGAGTGCGACACATGGGTCAGCGCGTCCCAGTGCGTGCCCGCCTGCAGGCCCATCGTCACGGCGTCGTCGCTGCACGCCACCGTCCCCGGGCCGAAGATCTCCTGGTTGATCTGCACCATCGTGTGCAGCGGGTTGATCCGTCCCGGGATCAGACCCGTCTGCACCCCGTCCTCCCGCAGCGGGAGGGCGAGCGGGACGCGACGTCCGGAGCGGACCTCGGCCGCCGCCGCGCGGACGACGTCGTCGGTGACGAGGTTCAGCGTGCCGATCTCGTCGCCCGCCCCCCAGCGCCCCCAGTTGTTGACGCGCTTGGCGATGTCGTGGAACTCGGCCGGCAGTGTCATTCCATGCCTCCCCGGGGCTTGTCCCCGACTGTCCGACAGGTCAATCTGGTCCTCGCGTCTAGAATCTAACGGACCGTCAGAAACTGTGGGAGGGGGCTGGGCATGGCGAACTTCCTGGCCGGCAGGACCATCGCCGTCACGGGTGCGGGACGAGGCATCGGGCGGGCGGTGGCGCTCGCCGCCGCCGCGGAGGGCGCACGGGTCGTCGTCAACGACTACGGCGTGGCGGTGGACGGGGCCGCGCCCACGAGTGAGGTCGCCGAAGCCGTCGTCAAGGAGATCGAGGCGGCCGGCGGCGAAGCCGTGGCCGTCGCCGACGACATCTCCACCATGGCCGGCGGCCGCCGGCTGGTCGACGTGGCGGTGAAGTCGTACGGGCGGCTCGACGGAGTCGTGTGCGTGGCCGGCATCCTGCGCGAGCGGATGCTGTTCAACATGTCCGAGGAGGAGTGGGACCCGGTCGTCGCCACCCATCTGAAGGGCACGTTCACCGTGTTCCGCGCCGCCTCCGCGGTGATGCGCGAACAGCGCGGCGGCACACTGATCGGCTTCACCAGCGGAAACCACCAGGGATCCGTGTCGCAGGCCAACTACAGCGCGGCCAAGGGCGGCATCATCTCCCTGGTGCGCAGCGCCGCGCTCGGCCTGCACAAGTACGGGGTGACCGCCAACGCGGTCGCCCCCGTGGCCCGTACGCGCATGTCGGCCGGGGTGCCGACGGAACTGTCGGAGATCGGCGAACCGGAGGACGTGGCCGCGTTCGTGGTCTACCTGCTGTCGGACCGCGCGCGGGACGCCGGGATCACTGGGCAGGTGTACACCGTCGCCGGCCCGAAGATCGCGGTGTGGGCGCAGCCCAGGGAACTCCGCTCGGTCTACGCGGAGGGGGGCTCCTGGACGCCCGAACGGATCGCACAGTCCCTGCCCGCGTCCGTGGGGGTCGATCCCATGCCGATGCTGGCGCGGCTGGAGGAGATGGCCCGCGCCGCACGGGAGGGAAGCCGGCCCAACGCCCGGTGACCGGCCCGGGGACGCGCCCGGACCGGCGGGCGCGAGCGCGCAACCGGGGCCGGCGTGCGGTCGCCCCTTCTCGAGGAGGTCAGCGTGGATTTCGGATTCAGCTCGGCGGACGACTCCTTCCGCGTCGAAGCACGGGACTGGTTGGCCGCACACGCGCCGCAGGCCGCCGGCCGGCGGGCCTGGGAGCGGATGCTCGGGACGGCGGGGTGGATCGGCCTAGGCTGGCCGCAGGGCGGGTACGGGAACCGGACCGGGAGCCTCACCCAGCAGGTCGCCTGGGCCGAGGAGTACGCCAGGTCGGGCGCGCCGCCGCGCTCCGGGCACATCGGGGAGAACCTGCTCGCGCCCACCCTGCTCGCGCACGGCACCGCCGAGCAGAAGGCCCGCTTCCTGCCGCCGGTCGCCGCCGGCGAGGAGCTGTGGTGCCAGGGATACAGCGAGCCCGGCGCCGGTTCCGACCTCGCCGGCGTCCGCACGCGCGCCGAACCCAACCCCGGCGCAGGGTCGTACCGCGTCACCGGCCAGAAGATCTGGACCTCCCTCGCCCACGAGGCCGACTGGTGCTTCGTCCTCGCACGCACCGACCCGCAGTCGCGGCGGCACCACGGCCTGACGTTCCTCCTCGTGCCCATGGACCAGCCGGGCCGGATCGAGGTACGGCCGATCCGGCAGCTGACCGGAACCAGCGACTTCAACGAGGTCTTCTTCGACGGGGCGCACGCGCGCGCGGAGCACGTCGTCGGCGCGCCGGGAGACGGCTGGCGGGTCGCGATGAGCCTGCTCGGCTTCGAGCGCGGCGTGTCGACCCTCGCCCAGCAGATCGGCTTCGCCCAGGAACTGGGGCGCGTCGTGCGCGCCGCCGTGGAGACGGGCGCGGCCGGCGACCCCGTCGTGCGCGAGCGGCTGGTGCGTCTGTGGGCGGAGCTGCGGACCATGCGGTGGAACGCGCTGCGGACGCTGGGCGGCACGGGCGGGCCGGGCGCGCCGAGCGTGGCCAAGCTGCTGTGGGCGGGCTGGCACCAGCGGCTCGGAGAGGTCGCCGTGCAGGTGCGGGGCGCGGCCGCGAGCGTCGGACCGGCCGACTGGACGCCTGCCGCGCCGTACGAACTCGACGACGCCCAGCACCTCTTCCTGTTCTCCCGGGCCGACACGATCTACGGCGGCTCGGACCAGATCCAGCGCACGATCATCGCCGAGCGCGTGCTCGGCCTGCCCAGGCAGCCCAAGGGATGAGGCAGAGGGGAGCAGCGTGATGCGAGGCGTGGTGTTCGACGGGAAGCGGGTCGAGGTCGTCGACGACCTGGAGGTGCGGGACCCGGGCCCGGGGGAGGTGCTCGTCGCGGTCGCCGCGGCGGGGCTGTGCCACAGCGACCTGTCGGTCGTCGACGGGACGATCCCGTTCCCGGCGCCCGTCGTCCTCGGCCACGAGGGCGCCGGCGAGGTCGCGGCGGTGGGCGCCGGGGTCACGCACGTCGTGCCCGGAGACCATGTAGCGCTGTCCACGCTCGCCAACTGCGGCGCCTGCGCGGAGTGCGACCGGGGCCGCCCCACGATGTGCCGGCAGGCGATCGGGCGGCCCGGGAGACCGTTCACGCGCGCGGGACGCCCCCTCTTCCAGTTCGCGGCCAACTCCGCCTTCGCCGAACGGACGGTGGTCAAGGCCGTGCAGGCGGTGCCGATCCCGAAGGACGTCCCGCTGACGTCCGCCGCGCTGATCGGGTGCGGGGTGCTGACCGGCGTCGGCGCCGTGCTGAACCGCGCGCGCGTGGGCCACGGCGAGAGCGTCGTCGTCATCGGAACGGGCGGGATCGGGCTCAACGTGCTGCAGGGCGCGCGGATCGCGGGCGCCCTGCGGATCGTCGCCGTCGACGCGAACCCGGCGAAGGAGACGGCGGCCCGACAGTTCGGGGCCACGCACTTCCTGACGTCGGCCGACGGCGTGCGGGAGGTGCTGCCGACGGGCGCGGACCACGTCTTCGAGTGCGTGGGCCGCGTCGAGCTGATCCGGACGGCCGTCGACCTGCTCGACCGGCACGGGCAGGCGGTGCTGCTCGGGGTGCCGCCGGCTACGGCCGAGGCGTCCTTCCTCGTCTCCTCGCTGTTCCTGGACAAGTCGATCCTGGGCTGCCGCTACGGCGCCTCGCGCCCCCAGCGGGACGTCGCCCTGTACGCGGAGCTGTACCGCGAGGGCCGGCTGCTGCTCGACGAACTCGTCACCCGGACCTACCCGGTAGAGGACTTCGAGAAGGCCGCGGCGGACGCCGAGGAGGGACGGGTGGCACGAGCCGTGCTCACCTTCTGACGAGCGGCGGGGCCGGGGGTGAGGGTTGCCCACAGGCTGCGGAAAAAGTCCGGGACGGTGTCGGCACCGGCCCCTACGGTCGTCCCATGAGCTACCGCGATGTTGCCTCCCGGCAGGTCCTGGTCTGGGCCTGCACCGCCGTCGGCGCCCGCATGCCGGTGGCCATGGCCCCGCTGGCCCTGGTGTTCCTGGTGCGCGAACGTCCCGGCGGCTACTCGCTGGGAGCGGCCCTCGCGGCGGCCTACGTCATCGGTGAGATCGTGGGCGCTCCCGTGCTCGGGCTGCGGCTGCGCCCCGACCGGGCCCGCCTGCACCTGGCCGGGGGGCTGGTCTGCGGCGCCGTCGGCTTCGCGGGACCGGGGGCGGCGCCGGACGCGCCTCCGGCGGTGCTGTGCGGTTTCGCGGTTCTGGCCGGGGCCGCTCCCGCCGCCGCCACGGGCGCGCTGCGCACCCTGCTCACCGCGCTGGTGCCGGAGCGGGCGGCGAGCCAGGCGCTGTCGCTGGAGTCGATGCTCATGGCCGGGGTCTGGGCCGTGTCTCCGGCCGCCGTCGCCGGTCTGGCCCTCGGCGTCGCTCCGCGTGTCCCGTTGCTGCTGGCCGCCGCGTTGATGGTGTCGTCGGTCGCGGGTCTGTGGCTGCTTCCGGCCGGCTGGGGCGGGGAGAGCGGCACGGGGAGTGGCCGGGCGGCCGGAATGCCGCTGCTGCGGGTGCTGACCGAAGTCTGGCCGGTGTACGTCACGGGCGCGGCGAGCCTCGCCCTGCTCGGGCTGGCCGAACTCGTGCTGCCGGCCCTGCTCGAGCAGCGCGGCATCGGCGTGGGCTGGTCCGGCCCGCTGCTGACCGGCATGGCGGTGGGCGGGGGCATCGGCGGCTTCGTCCACGGCCTGCGGGTCTGGCCCGGGCTGCTGCGCACCCGCAGCGTGGTGCTGATGGCCGGGGTGTCGGTGTGCGTGACGACGGCCGCCCTGTCGCCGTCCGCCCTGGCGATGGCCGCGGCGCTGGTGGTGGGGGGCACGCTCCAGTCGGGTGCGATGCTCACCCGCAATCTTTCGCTGCGCGACGCCCTGCCGCCCGATGCCCTGGCCGCGGGCTACTCGGTCATGTACGCGGCCGCGGGCGCGGGTTACGCGGCGACGGGCTCGCTGGCCGGCGGGCTGCTGCGGGCGGTAGCGCCGTCCACGGCGATGCTGGCGGGGGTGGGGCTGACCCTGGCGCTCACCGCGGTCGGCTGGTGGGGCGAGGCCCGTGCGGCCGCACGGGCCTCGCGGGATGCCCGCCGGGCCGCGGACTTCGCCGAGGCGGAGGTCACGGGTCCCGCCGCCGGTGTGGAGGGCATGGGGGCGCGGGGCGTGGAGGGCTGTGGGTAGCTGGGGGCGCGGGCGGGGCAGGCGGAGGCAGCGGGCGAGGTAAAGGCGGGGAGGCGGTGTGCGGGCCGGGGTCAGCGGACGGCGTCGGTTCGGGTGGGGGCGGGTCGGGTGGTGTCGGGTCGGGTGGTGTCGGCGGTGCGGAAGGTGCGGCGGTAGGCGGTCGGGGTGACGCCGAGCGCCGCCTGCAGGTGCTGGCGCATCGACTGGGCGGTGCCGAAACCGGCGTCCCGGGCGATCCGGTCGACGGACAGGCCGCTGGACTCCAGCAGGTGCCGGGCCCGTTCGACCCGCTGCTGGGTGAGCCACTGGCCGGGGCTGATGCCGACCTCCTCGCGGAAGCGGCGGGTGAACGTGCGCACCGACATGGCCTCCCGTTCGGCCATGTCGCGCAACTGGATCGGCTCGTGCAGGCGGCCGAGCGCCCAGGCGCGGGCGGCGGTCGTGGTGGCCTGCTGCGGGTCGGGCACCGGCCGTGCGATGTACTGGGCCTGGCCGCCGTCGCGGTGCGGCGGCACGACCGTGCGGCGGGCCACGTCGTTGGCGACGGCGGTGCCGTGGTCGCGGCGGACCATGTGCAGGCACAGGTCGACGCCGGCGGCGACGCCGGCCGAGGTGAGCACGTCGCCGTCGTCGACGAACAGCACGTCCGGATCGACCCTGATCTGCGGGAAGAGCCGCTGGAGGTGTTCGGCGTCGGCCCAGTGCGTGGTCGCGGGACGCCCGTCGAGGAAGCCGGCCGCGGCCAGCACGTACACGCCGGTGCAGATGGAGGCGAGCCGGGCGCCGGGCCTGATGTGGGCGAGGGCGGCGGCGAGTTCGGGAGTGAGGACGCCCTCCTCGAAGACCGGGCCGAGCTCGTAGCTGGCCGGGACGATCACGGTGTCGGCGGTGGCCAGGGCCTCGGGACCGTGCTCGACCATGATCGCGAAGTCGGCGTCCGTCTCGACGGGGCCGGGCGGGCGCACGGAGCAGGTGACGACCTCGTACAGCAGCCGTCCGCGGGCGTCCCTGGGGCGGCCGAAGATGCGGTGCGGGATGCCCAGCTCGAAGGGCAGCAGGCCGTCCAGGGCGAGGACGACGACGCGATGGGGGCGGGGGGCGTGCTCGACGGGCATGGCCCGATCCTAGCGAACGCTGACCTTCGGGCCACTCGTCCGTCCCGCCCGGATGTCCGAAGCTCGGTGGCGTGCCTCAGTCGACCGAGACCCGGGAATCCGCCGGGGAACAGCAGCCCGTGTCCGACCGCGTCCCCGGCCGTCGCCGCGGACAGATCCATCGCGCCTGGTTCGTCGCCGCCGTCACCTTCGTCACGATCATCGGCGCGGCGGCCTTCCGCTCGCTGCCCGGCCTGCTCATCGACCCTCTGCACGCGGAGTTCGGCTGGTCGCACGGCACGATCGGCGCGGCGGTCTCGATCAACCTGGCCCTGTACGGCCTCACCGCCCCGTTCGCGGCCGCCCTGATGGACCGGTTCGGCATCCGCCGGGTGGTCGCCGCGGCGCTGACCCTGATCTCGGCCGGCTCGCTGCTCACGGTGTGGATGACGGCGGCCTGGCAGCTGCTGCTGTACTGGGGCCTGCTGGTCGGCCTCGGCTCGGGGTCGATGGCGCTGGCCTTCGCCGCGACCGTCACCAACCGCTGGTTCACCGAACGCCGGGGACTGGTCACCGGCATCCTGACCGCCGCCTCCGCCTCCGGCCAGCTGATCTTCCTGCCGGTGCTGTCCTGGACGGTCACCCGCTACGAGTGGCGCCCCGCGGCCGTCACCGTCGCGCTGGCCGCGCTCACCGTCGTCCCCTTCGTGTGGCTGCTGCTGCGCGACCATCCGGCGGACGTGGGCCAGAAGGCGTACGGCGCAAGGGAGTTCACGCCGAAGCCGCCGCCGGTGCGGGGCGCGGCACGGCGCACGCTGCGCGTCCTGTCCTCGGCGGTGCGCACCGGCCCGTTCTGGCTGCTGGCCGGCACCTTCGCGATCTGCGGCGCCTCGACGAACGGCCTGGTGCAGACCCACTTCGTGCCCGCGGCGCACGACCACGGCATGCCGGTGACGGCCGCCGCCTCGCTGCTGGCAGTGATCGGCGTCTTCGACGTGGTCGGCACGATCGCCTCCGGCTGGTTCACGGACCGCTTCGAGCCGCGCCGGCTGCTGGCGGTGTACTACGCGCTGCGCGGCCTGTCGCTGTTGTTCCTCCCGATGCTGCTGGGACCGTCCGTGCATCCGCCGATGGTCTTCTTCATCGTCTTCTACGGCCTCGACTGGGTCGCCACCGTGCCGCCCACCCTCGCCCTGTGCCGCGAGCACTACGGCGAGGACAGCGCCATCGTCTTCGGCTGGGTGCTGGCCTCCCACCAGCTGGGCGCGGCCGTGGTGGCCTTCCTGGGCGGTGCGGCGCGGGACGCCTTCGGCTCGTACGACGTCGTCTGGTACGGGTCGGGCGCGCTGTGCGCGGCGGCGGCGCTGATGGCCCTCGTGATCCGCCGCCGGCCGGCCACGGCGGCCCTCGCGCCCGCGGCAGCCTGAGCGCACGGTGACGGCCGGGGCGTACGGCCCCGGCCCGGGCGTACGGGCGTTGTGTCGCGCGTACGGGCGTTGCGTCGGGTCGCCCGCGCTGCGCAACCGCTCCCGGCCGGACACTCCGCGTACTGTGTGACTACATTCAGTGACGGGCGGCCGGGCTGCTGAGCGTCGTCCCGCCGTCCGCTGTCCGTGGAGGCGATTGATGACGTCGTTGGCCCGTCGTGACGTGCTGAAGTGCCTGCCGGTCGTGGCCGGCGCGGCCGTGACCGGGACGGCCGTGACGACCGGGACGGCGGCGGCCGGCGCGGTCCCCTCGCGTGCGGTCGCCCGGCCGGCGGCAGGCGCCGGGTTCCCGCAGCCGGAGACGCGCCGGGCGGACCCGGACACGGGGCGGCTGGTCACCGGACTGACCGTCGCGTTCACCGAGCTGGCGGTACCCGGCGCGGGCAGTGTGCTCACCCGCACCTACGAGGGGTCGGTCCCGGGGCCGACGCTGCGGGTGCGGCCCGGCGAGACCCTGGACATCACGCAGGTCAACGCGCTGCCGCCGAACGCCGATGCGAGGCGGGCAGGGCACGAGGACATGAACGTCCCGCATCACTTCAACACCTTCAACCTGCACACCCACGGCATGCACGTGGACCCCTCGGGCGAGTCGGACAACGTCTTCCGCGCGTTCGAACCCGCCGACGCTCCGGGGGGCACGACCGCCCACCGCAGCGTCGTCGACGTCCCGGAGGGCCATCCGGCGGGGACCTTCTGGTACCACCCCCACCTCCACGGATCCACGGCGAGCCAGCTGCTCAGCGGGATGGCGGGCGTGCTCGTCGTCGAGGGGGACGTGGACGAGGTGCCCGAGATCGCCGCGGCCAAGGAGGTCGTCGTCTGCGTCAGCGAGCTCAAACTGTCCGGCGGACGCGTGCCGGACCTGACCTCGCACGGCGTCTGGGACGACATCACCTCGACGTTCCTGGTCAACGGGGCGAAGAACCCCGTCCTGACCATCGCCCCCGGCGAGATCCAGCGCTGGCGGGTCGTCAACGCCGGAGCCCTCACCGCTCACTTCCTCAGCGTGGCCGGCCAGGAGGTGCACCAGATCGCCTGTGACGGCGTCACCTTCACGAAACCGGTCGCCACCACCGGGGTGACCCTTCCCATGGGCGGACGGGTGGACCTGCTGGTCCGCGGCGGCCGGCCCGGCACCTACAAGGTGACCGGCGGAGGGCCCTCCCAGCACCTGCTGACGCTCGTCGTCACCGGCGCCCCCCGCAAGATGTCGCTGCCGGCCGCCCTGCCGGGCCGGCGCACCGAGCTGCCCGAGCCGACCCGCACCCGGACGCTGATCTTCCGCAGCTACGAGAAAGTCTTCTCAGGCGCCTTCCCGAACGCCTACCGGATCCTGGGCGACGGCGAGACGCCGCCCGCCGACGCCCGGGCCGGCCGTGACGACTCCGCCTGGGGACGCCTCTCCGCCGACTACGTCAACCAGCGCGTGCGGCTGGGCGAGGTCGAGGAGTGGACGATCGTCAACGACTCCCACGCCCACAGCCATCACCCCTTCCACCTGCACACCAACCACTTCCTCCTCACGGCCGTCGACAACCGGGAGCTGGCCACGCCGGTCTGGCACGACACCGTCGCCGTCCCGCCGAACGGTTCGATCACCCTCCGGCTGCGGGCAGAGGACTTCACGGGACGTTCGATGCTGCACTGCCACCAGCTCCAGCACGGCGACGAGGGCATGATGCAGATCGTCGAGTACGTGCGCTGAGCGGCCCGCGCGCCGGCCGCCCGCCCGCCGGCGGCAGTGCGCCGGCGGTCAGCGGAACCGGCCCCGGTGGAACAGCAGGGGCGCCTCGTCCGCGCCGTCGGCCGTGCCGAGGGCGTTCACCCGGCCGACGACGATGAGGTGGTCGCCGCCCGTGTGCACGGCGTGGATCGTGCAGTCGATCCACGCGAGGGCGCCGGCGAGGCGGGGCGCGCCGGAGACCGGCGCCGGATCGTGGTCGACGCCCGCGAACTTGTCCGTGCCGCTCGCCGCGAAGGCGCGGCACAGCGCCTGCTGGCCCGCGCCGAGGACGTTGACGCAGAAGACGCCCGCGCGGGCGATCCGCGGCCAGGTCGTGGACGTCCGGGCGACCATGAAGGCGACCAGGGGCGGGTCGAGGGAGAGCGAGGAGAACGACTGGCAGGCGAAGCCGGCGGGGGAGCCCTCCTCGGCGGCGGCCGGCGCCGTCACGACCGTCACGCCCGAGGCGAAGCTCCCGAGCACACGGCGGAACTCGCCCGCGTCCACCGGCGCCCGCTCGTCCTCCCGGACACAGCGCAGCTCGGGCCGCGGCAGCGGTTCGACCGGCCGGCCCTCCGCCCGCAGATACCGCACGGCCGCGGCCGCCATTCCCGCATGTCCCATCACATCCCCATTGAAGCTGACGATTCGTCAGATAGGAAGGGGTGTGCGAGACCAGGGCGCGCAGGTCCCGGGTCCCCCGCGGTCAGCGGCGTCAGCGGCCCCGGAAGGCCGCCGCGCGGCGTTCCGCGAAGCTGCGCACGCCCTCCTGGGCGTCCGCCGTCGTCATGTTGATCTCCTGGGCGGCGGCCTCCGCGGCGAAGGCGGTCGCGCGGTCGGCGTCGAGGGAGGCGTTGACGAGCTGCTTGGTCAGGGCCAGGGCGCGGGTCGGGCCGGCGGCCAGCCGGGCCGCCCACTCGCGGGCCGTCTTGTCCAGTTCGCCGTCCGGGACGACCCGGTTGACCAGGCCGAGGCGTTCCGCGTCGGCCGCGGTGAGCGCGTCGCCGAAGAACATCAGCTCCTTGGCGCGTTGCGGGCCCACCAGGCGGGGGAGCAGATAGGCGCCGCCGCCGTCGGGGACCAGGCCGCGGCGGACGAACACCTCGATGAAACGGGCCGACTCGGCGGCCAGCACCAGATCGCAGGCGAGCGCGAGGTGCGCGCCCAGGCCGGCGGCCGTGCCGTTCACGGCGGCGACGACCGGCTTCTCGCAGTCCAGCACCGCGGCGACCAGGCGCTGGGCGCCCACCCGGAGGGTGCGCGCCACGTCCCCCGCGACCCGCTCGCCGGCCGTCGCCCCGCCCCGCAGGTCCGCCCCCGCGCAGAACCCGCGGCCCGTGCCGGTGAGGACCACCGCCCGCACCTCGGGGTCGGCGGACGCCTCCGCGAGCAGCGCGATCAGTCGGTCGCGCTGCTCCGGGGCGAGGGCGTTGAGCGCCTCGGGGCGGTTGAGGGTGAGGCGGGTGACGTGGTCGTCCGTCGTGGTCAGGATCGAGGGGGCGGGCATGCGTGTCCTCCGTTTCCGCTGGGGCGAACAGCCGGGGGGGCGGCCCCGCCCCTCGTCCCGGCACCGACCGTGACGGGTCCCGGGCCTCGGCCGCGCGGCGGACCTCACCGGCACACCGCCAGCGCGTCCAGCGCCACCGCGCCCTGCCCGCACGGCAGCACCACCAGCGGGTTGATGTCGAGCTCGGCGAGGTCGCCGCCGAGCTCCAGGGCCATGCGCTGCACCCGAAGCACGACCTCGACCAATGCGTCCACGTCGGCCGGCGGACGGCCGCGGACGC
Source organism: Streptomyces sp. NPDC020597 (assembly GCF_044335095.1). Taxonomy (NCBI): domain Bacteria; kingdom Bacillati; phylum Actinomycetota; class Actinomycetes; order Kitasatosporales; family Streptomycetaceae; genus Streptomyces; species Streptomyces sp. NPDC020597. The sequence continues at coordinate 237,450 of NZ_JBIRUL010000003.1, forward strand.
CGTTCAGCAGCGCCCGTCCGCGCAGGTCGTCGAGCATCGCGCGGGCCTGGTCCTCGCCGAACGGCGGCACCCGTACGGCGGCGTCCCGCAGGACCTCCACCAGCACTCCGCCCAGGCCGACCGTCACCGTCGGGCCGAACAGCTCGTCATGGGTGACGCCGACCACCGTCTCCACGCCCCGCTCGACCATCTGGCACACCAGGACGCCGTCCAGCGAGACGCCCTCGTAGCGGGCGATGTCGGTCAGCTCGCGGTAGGCGTCGCGGACCTGGCTCGCCGAGGTCAGGCCGATCTTCACCAGGCCCAGCTCCGTCTTGTGGGCGATCTGCGCGCCGGACGCCTTCATCACCACCGGGTAGCCGACCAGCCCCGCGGCCCGCACGGCAGCCGCCGCACTGGTCACCAGCTGCTCGCGGGGGACCCGGATGCCGTACGCGCGCAGCAGCTGCTTCGCCGCGTGCTCGCTCAGCTGCTGCCCGGGCCGCATCAGCAGCTGCGCCTTGCGGTAGGACGGCGACAGGGTGCGGGGGGCCTCGTCGAAGGGCGAGCGGTAGTCGCTCACGAAACGGTGGTGCCGCAGATGGGCGCGGACGGCCGTGATGCAGTTGGCCAGGGTACGGAAGGTCGCCACCCGGGAGGACCCGAGCAGCACGTCGCGGTAGGCCGGTTCGGTGCCCACCGGGGATCCCCAGACCACGCACACCAGCTTGTCGGTGTGCTCGGCGGCGTCCACCAGATCCCGCACGAGACGGTCGCTCAGCGGCGGGAACGGGCCGGTGATCGGGCAGATCAGAACGCCCACCCCGGGGTCGTCGAGAATCGCGTCGATGATCTTCCGGCCGCGTTCGTCGCCGACCGGATGGCCGCCGTTGTCGACCGGGTTGGCCACGTTCAGGTACTCGGGGATCCACTGGTGCAGCTCGGCCTGCTTCGCGGCCGACAGGGTGGGCAGCTCGAGGCCGGCCGTCGTCGCCAGGTCGGCCGCGTGGGCGCCGGTGCCGCCCGAGATGGAGTAGATCACCACGCCGGACGCCCGCGGCGGCCGGGCGCGCGCCAGCAGGGCCGCCGTGTCCTGGAGTTCGTCCAGGCCGTCGACGCGGATCACGCCGTACTGCCGCATCGCCGCGTCGACGACCTCGTCCGCGCCGGTCAGCTTTCCGGTGTGGGTGGCGGCGGTGCGGGCGCCGGTCTCGGTGCGGCCCACCTTGACCGCGACGACCGGCACCCCGCGCCGGGCGGCGCGGTCGGCGGCGAGGAGGAAGGAGCGGCCGTCCTTCAGGCCCTCGACGTAGCAGGCGATCGCGCCGACCTCCGGGCGCTCGGCGAAGTAGGAGAGGAAGTCCGCGGTCTCCAGGTCTGCCTCGTTGCCGGTCGGCGCCCAGTGGGAGAGACGTACACCGAGCTCCTGCAGTGCGAAGACCGGGCGGCCCTGGTGCCCGGACTGGGTGATGAGCGCGATCGACGGTCCGGTGAGATCGTCGCGGAACCGCTCGAAGGCGTTGAGGTTGGTGTTCGGGCCGAGAAGGCGGATGCCGGACCGCTCCACGGCCGCTGCCAGCCGCTCCTGCTCGGCCGCCCCCGCCTCGCCCGTCTCCGCGAAGCCGGAGGCGAAGACGACGGCGAACTTCACCTTCGTCTCCGCGAGCCCTTCGATCACCGGCACCGGGTCGGCGACCAGCAGGACGGCCAGATCGACCTGTTCGGGCAGCTCCGCGACGGAGGGGAAGCAGGGGATGCCGAAGACGGTGGCCCGGGTGGGGTGCACGGGATGCAGCCGCGCCCCCACCCGCTCGGCCCAGTCCACCAGTTGCCGGGTGACACCGGTGTTCGGGCGGCCTTCGGCGTCCGAGGCGCCGACGACCGCGACCGACTCAGGCCGGAAGAACCGGTCCAGGTCGGGGACGTCCGCGTAGAGCGGACGGCCGCTGACGTCGAGGTCGTCCGCCTGGGCCGGCCTGCCGTGGACGGCGGGCCCGGGTTGCTCGCCGCACGCGATGACCCGGGCCCGGCGGGAGTCGGTGGTGAGGGTGCCGTGGGTTGATCCAAGCATCGGTCCGCCCGCTCCTGTGTGACTGCCATGGGTGACTGTCAAGTAACTGACGCTCTGTCAGGTTACATTCCTGACGGACCGTCAGGAATGGTCGTGCACACAGTCGTCCACACCGAAACGAACGGAGGCGGCCGGACCGGACCGTCCCCGCCGTGCCGTCGGCGCACCCCGCCGACACCCTGCGGGTACTCCGCCTACAGCGCCGCCAGCACCTCCCTGGCCACCCGCTCGCCCGACCGCACCGCGCCGTCCATGAAGCCCATCCAGTGGACGGAGGTCTCCGTGCCGGCCCAGTGGATGCCGCCGACGGGCCGGCGCAGGGCCGGACCGTACTGGGTCAGCACGCCGGGCGCGCCGATGGAGACGGGGCCGCCGCGGGTGTAGGCCTCGTTGTTCCAGCGTTGCAGCACGAAGGAGGTCGGGGAGGCCGCTTTCGCGCCGAAGTACGTCACGTAGTCCTTCAGGACCGCGGCCTTGACCTCGGCCTCGCTCGCCGCGTCCAGCTTGCGGGCCTCGTCGGCCTCGATGAAGCCCATCAGCGCGCCGTACGAGGCGTCCGGCGGGGAGTTGTCGAAGGTCGAGCTGATCACGCCGGTGTCGCTGACCACCTGGCCGTTGAGGCCGTCCGCGCGCCAGAAGGGGGTGTCGTAGATCGCGATCGCCTTGCCCACCGAGGCCATCGGGAGGCGCTGGGTGAGCTGGTCGCGGTCGGCGGGCAGCAGCGGGTCGTACGTGATGCGCGCGGCGAGCGGCGGCGGCACGGCGACGACGACGCGCTTGGCGGTGACGGTGAGGCCGTCGGCCGTGACGACGTACTTGCCGCCGGACCGGCTGATCGTGCGCACGGGCGCGTTCAGCGCCACCCGGTCGCCGAGCGTCGCCGCGAGCTTGACCGGCACCAGCTGGGAGCCGCCGACGAAGCGCAGCTCCTGGGCGCCGTTCGCGGTCTCGGTGAGGCGCTCGAGGGTGCCGGGGGTCGACTCGTTGCCGGCGGCGGCGATGTAGAAGAGCACGAAGAGCAGCGACAGTTCACGGGGCTCGGCCGAGAAGATCGACGTGCAGGCCACGTCCAGCAGGAACTTGGCGGACGGGACGACGGCGTTGGCGCGCAGCCAGCTCTCGAAGGTCTGCCGGTCCCATTCCTCGGCCTTGGCCGCGGTCCAGGGCGCGTCGACCGGGACCGTCTTGGCCATGTCGTCCAGCGAGGCCTGCACGATCGCCGCGTTGGCGAGGCCCGCGACGTCGACCGGCGGGACCGAGCCGAGCGGGCCGTCCGTGGCGTACGGGGTCTTCTTGCCGTCCTTGTAGAGCAGGTTCTTGCCGGTGTTGTAGGTGGGGAAGGTGGCCACGCCCAGGGAGTCGGCGAGCGCCTTGATGCGGTCCTGGGTCGGGCCGATGAACTCGCCGCCGCCCTCGGTCACCCCGCCGTTCGCCAGGGGCAGGTTGACCACCCGGCCGCCCACGCGGTCGCGGGCCTCCAGGACGACGACCGTGCGGCCCGCGGCCACCAGGTCGCGGGCCGCGGTGAGGCCGGCCAGTCCGGCGCCGACGATCGCGACGTCGACGTCGCGGGTGGCCGCGGCGGCCGGACCGCCGGCGGTCGCGGTGAGAGCGGTCGCGCCGGCGGCCACGGCGGCCGTGCGGCCGAGCAGGGAGCGGCGGGACATTCTGGCGGTCGACTGGCTTTCACTTGCCACGTGCGTCCTCCGACGAGCTTGGGGAGCGAGAGGGGCTGGAAGAGGGTGGAACCTGAAAGATGAACAGGTCTCACATTCTGGCTCCGCGAGAGGGCGCGCGACAACGTTCTCGCCACATCTGGCACAGGTGTAACGAGCAGGTGATGCAGGGGAGTTACCGGTGGTTACACCAGTGGTCGCAAAGATTGCGCGGAGTCACCGGCTCCGGCGGCGCACCGCCTTGGCGATCCGCTCCGCGTCCCTCGCCAGCTCGCGGAGCGTGCCGCTGATGGGGGTGGTGTAGCCGGTGAAGAACAGGCCGGGGGCGTCGGCCGGGGTCCGGGGGCCGTGCGCCACGGGTCTGCCCTCGTCGTCGAGCACGCCGAGGTGGCCGACCAGGCCCTCCAGGGCACGGACGTACCCGGTGGCCGCGACGACGGCGTCCGGGGAGATCCGGGAGCCGTCGGCGAGCAGCACCTCGCCGCCGTCCGCGAAGCCCTCGACGGCGGCCACGATCTCCACCCGCCCCTTGCGCACGGCGTCGATCAGGCCGACGTCCTGCACCGGGATCGCGCCCTGCCGGGCCCGGGTGTACAGGCCGGTGTCGGGACGCGGCAGTCCGTGCGCGGACAGGTCGGGAATGCTCGCCTTCGCCATCACCCGCGAGATCCGGTCGACGAGGGCGACCGGGAGCCGCCGGATCATGATGCCGCTGTACTGGGCGGCCCAGCCGGCGGTCGAGCGGCGCACGATGTGCGGGACCGTGCGCACCGCCAGCCGCACCCGTCCCGCGCCGTTCTCCACCAGGTCGACGGCGATCTCCGCGCCGGTGTTGCCCACGCCGACGACGAGGACGTCCCGGCCGGCGTACTCCTTGCCGCTGCGGTAGTCGGCGGCGTGCGTCAGGTCGCCCGTGAACGCGTCGCGGCCGGGCCACCGGGGCAGGTGCGGGGTGTGGTTGTAGCCGGTGGCGACGACGACCGCCGAGCCGACGAGCTCACGCCCGCCGGTGGCGCGCAGCAGCCAGCCGTCGCCGTCGGGGGTGCGCTCGACGCGGGAGACCTCGACGCCGGTGACGATCTCCAGCTCATGGACCTCCGCGTACTTCTCGAGGTAGCGCACCAGGTCGTCGCGGGCCACCCACCGCCCGAAACGGCGCGGTATCGCCAGTCCGGGCAGGGCCGAAAGGCGCCGGGTGGTGTGCAGATGCAGCCGGTCGTAGTGGCGGCGCCAGGACGCGCCCACCGTGTCGGCCTTCTCCACGACGACGGCCCGTATGCCCTGGGCACGCAGTGCGTACGCGGTGGCAAGTCCGCCGGGGCCGCCGCCGATGACGTAGACGGGGCGGTCGGCCGGGTTCGCGGCAGTGATCGCCTGGGGGGCCGGGCGCGGTGCGGAGTCTTCCATAAGCGCGAGCGTATTCACGCAGGACGTTGATGGGTCTCGGTCAAGACCGGAATTGGTTGCGGATCGATCACGCATGCGTGAGATGCGGGTGGAGCCGGTGACGTAGACCACTCGCTTGTGTGTGAACGGAGAAAGAGGCGTTGCCTCTTGGCCGTCCCTTGGCAGTGCCGCGCCCCGCGGCTTCTCGTGGGGTTCCCGTGCATCGGCATCTGACGTACCGTCAGATTTATGGATGCTATCTGGCTCGGCGGGGCCGAGTGGCTGGCGGTGCTGCGGATCGGGCTCGGGCTGTGGTGGCTGGAGAGCTGGCGGCACAAGGACAAGAAGGCCTGGTTCGAGAGCGGCGCCGGCATCGGCTGGGCGGCGGACGTGGCCGCGAAGCACCGCTGGGGCGCTGTCCGTTCCGGGTTCGCCGCGGTGGTGCAGCCCCGCCCGCGCCTCATGGCGTACGTCGTGGTCTACGCCGAGTTATCGCTCGGTCTCGGCCTGGTCCTCGGGTTCCTCACCCCGGTCGCCCTCGCCGGGGGCCTGCTGCTCAACCTGCTCTACCTCGTTCTCATGATCCATGACTGGGCCGAGCAGGGGCAGAACTCGATGATGGCGCTGATCTCGGCGGTCGGGCTGGGCGGGATGGCCTGGCAGACATGGTCCCTGGACAGCGCGCTGGGGTGGTTCCGATGAGCACGCCCGCCCGGTACGACCTGCCCGAGGCAGACGCCTTCACCCGCACCTACTGGGACGCCGCCGCCGAGGGACGGCTGCTGATCCGGCGCTGCGGCGCCTGCGCGCGGGCCCACCACTACCCCCGCGAGTTCTGCCCGCACTGCTGGAGCGAGGACGTCACCTGGGAGGACGCGAGCGGCCGGGCCACCCTTTACACCTGGTCCGTCGTCCACCGCAACGACCTGCCGCCCTTCGGGGAGCGCACGCCGTACGTCGCGGCCATGGTCGATCTCGCGGAGGGGCCGCGCATGTCGACGGAGCTGGTCGGAGGAGCCGAGCCGCGCGCGGGCATGGCGCTGACGGTGGCCTTCCGGGACGGGGCGCCGGTGTTCCGGGCGGTGGCCGAGGGGTCGCCCGCGCGCTGAAGGGCCGCCCGCGCAGGTTCGGACCGGTGTTCAATGATCGGGTGACCGATATCCGTCAGCCCTCCGCCACGCCCTCGACGACGCCCGCGCCCTCTTCGCCGCCCGCGCTGCCCGCCGCGCCCGTCGTCGACGGCCACGGGCTGCGGCTGCGGGTCTGGGACCCGGAGTCCGCAGCCGACGTGGACGCCTGGCTGTGCGGGCTCACCGATCCGGAGTTCCTGCGCTGGAACACTCCGCTGCGGATGGTTTCGGACGCCGCCAGTGCGCGGGAGTCACTGGAGAGCAAGACGGCGGATGCCGCCGCCGGACGCTCGATGACGTTCTGCGTCACGGACGCGGCCGACGGCACGATTCTCGGGCAGGTCGGCGTCAGCGCGATCGAACGCGTGCCGAGCCACGCCAGCGTCGGCTACTGGGTGCTTCCAAAGGCGCGGGGCCGGCACGTCGCCACCCGCTCGCTGCTGCTCGCGGCCCGGTGGGCGTTCGCCGAGATCGGACTGCACCGGCTGGAGCTGGGCCACGCCCTCGGCCACGACGCCTCCTGCCGGATCGCCGAGCGCTGCGGGTTCCGTTACGAGGGAACCCTGCGCGGGGCGATGTGGGAGGCCGGCCGCCGGGACGCCTTCCGGGACGTCCACGCGCACGGCCGGCTGGCGACCGACCCCGAGCCCGAGTCCCCCTGACGGCGAGGTAATTGGCAGGCGGGGAGCGGCCCTCGCGCGTCACGATGGGCCATGCGCCCTGACGACTGGCACCTCACCCACGACCTCGACGCGTTCCTCGAGCGCGCCGGCGACTTCCTGCGCTCCCGCCCCGCGCTGCACACGGTCCCGCTGACCGTCGTCGACAGCCTGCGCCGCAGGGGCCCGCACGTGTACGGCACGGAAGACCCCCTGTTCGGCGCGCTCGACACGGGCGACGGCGTCACGGGGGTCTTCTTCCGCACGCCCCCGCACCGGCTCAACCTCACGTCTCTGACCGAGGAGGGGGCCGAAGCCCTCGCCGAGCGGCTGGCCGCCGACGGGCACCGCTTCCCCGGGGTGTCCGCGGACCGCGACACCGCCGCCCTCTTCGCGGCGGCCTGGGGACGCAGGACCGGCGTCGAGTCGCGGCCGGTCGAGCGGCAACGCCTCTACCGGCTGGGTGAGTTGACCTCCCCGGGACCGGTTCCGGAAGGCCGTGCGCGGGTCGCCGCAGCAGCCGACCGCGACCTGCTGACGCGTTGGCACGACGCGTTCATGGAGGACACGGGCGCGCACAACGGCCAGGACGCCGGCGCCTGGGCCGACTCCCGGATCGCCTACGGCGGGATCACCCTCTGGGAGACGCCCGACGGCACCCCCGTCGCCATGTCCGGCGTCACCCCGGAAGTGGCCGGCCAGGTGCGGGTCGCCCCCGTCTACACCCCGCCCGCACTGCGCGGCCGCGGCTACGCGGGCGCGGCGACCGTCGAGGTGAGCCGCGCGGCGCAGGCCTCCGGCGCGGCGGAGATCCTTCTTTTCACCGACCTCGCCAACCCGACGAGCAACGGCCTCTACCAGCGCATCGGCTACCGCCCGGTGACGGACTTCGCGGTGCACGCGTTCGGGTAGGGGCCGTGGGCGACTCGCGTTCCCTCCTCCGTTCGGGTGGAGGGGGCGGGCCTTTGAGCGCGGGCCCTGGAGACCGCGTCGCAGCGTCAGCGCCTGACGGCCACTGGGAGGTTCGCTTCGCCGACGCGGCCTCGGCGAAGGGCTGGGAGAACCCGGCGCAGCAGCCGCGCGAGAACACCTTTCGCGCATGGACCGTCATGCGCACCGAACCCGTACCTGCCGTCGAGACACCCCGCCATCACCGTCTCAAGGGCAGCCTGGCGCACGGCACCCACCGAGGGCGGACCTGCCATCAAGCGTAGATAGAGGTGACCGGGGCCGGGCGCGTCTGGTGCCTCCTCGACACATCCCGCGACACCTGCTGGATCACTTTCGCCGGGACCGGGCACCCGCGTGCCACCGACCGGCCCTGAGGGCGGCCTCAGGGCCACAGCCGGTCGGTGGACCAGGCGTCGCCCGTGCGGCGGTAGCGCAGGCGGGTGTGGCGGCGGGCGGCGTCGCCCTGGAAGAACTCCGCCTCGTCCGGGCGCAGCCGGTACAGCGTCCACGTCGGGGACTTGGCCGTCGGGTGGGCGCGGGCGTGCTCCCAGGCCGCCTCCGACGCCGCCGTCAGCTCCTCCGCCGAGGCCAGGACGTCGCTCTGCCGTCCGGTCAGGGCGGCGGCCAGCGCGCCGGTGGAGCGGGCGTGCAGGTCGGCCTGGGCCTCCTCGGAGGGGGCGGAGGTGACCGGGCCGCGGACCCGGACCTGGCGGCCCAGCACCGGCCAGTAGAAGGTGAGGGCCGCGTACGGGCGGGCGGCGAGCTGACGGCCCTTGCTGCTGGTGGCGTGGGTGGCGAAGGACCAGCCGGCCGCGTCCGCGCCGTGCAGCATGACGATCCGGGCGTCGGGCAGCCCCTCCCCGTCCGAGGTGGACAGGGTCATCGTGTGCGGTTCGCGCTCGCCTGCCGCGCTCGCCTGCGCGAACCACCGCGTGAAGAGGGACACCGGGTCGGCGGGGGCCGCCGACGCGTCGAACGGCGGCAGCTCCGTCACCTCCGGGTCCCACACCCGCAGCGTCCTCAGCAGTTCATGAAGATCCTCGGTCATGCACCGAGTATCCGGTCAGTGCCGGGCGAACTGGACCCGGGTCGGCTGCACCGCGTCCGGCCGGACCGAGATCCCGTCGACGGTCAGCCGCTCCCCGTAGATGTCGGTGAGCCGGATCGCGCCGCCGCAGCCGGTGCCGTGCTCGGAGAGGAAGTAGTTGTAGTCGGTGCGCGCCAGCCGGATCCAGGAGCCGCCGCTGCGGACCTCGAGCCGGGCCAGCGGGTTGCGGTGGCCGATCGCCTGGATGCCGCACCAGTACCGGCTGGAGCCGATCTTGTAGCGGATCGAGATGGTGTCCGACGTGGCCGGGCTCACCAGGCTCCAGGTGATCGGGATGCGGCCCGCCGAGAGCGGGGCGAGCTTGGCGAAGGCCTGCCGGCTGAGGTCGAGCTGACCGGGGGCGCAGGGCGCCGGGCACTCGTTGGTGATCCGGACCGTGATGGACGCCCCGCCCGCCGCGCGGACGGCCACGTACGCGCCGCACGCCTTCGACGTCTCGTAGTCGGCGGTGTTCATCGCCGCGGTCATCACGTCGGAGGTCGGGCCGAAGAGGCAGGCGCCGTTGCCGTCGGCGGCGTCGTAGGAGGTGGCGACGCCGGAGTAGGAGGCGCCGGGCCGGATCCGTCCGGCGAGCGGCCCCGCGCCGGAGGCCGCCCGTGCGGCGGGCGCGGGGGCCTTCGCCGAGGCCCGCTTGGACGGGGTGGCGGAGGCAGTCGTCGTCCCGCTCGCGGTCGGGCTCGGGCTCGCGGACGCCGAGGACGACGTGGACGGCGACGGCGAGGCGGACGTCCCCGCCGACGACGGCGTCGCCGACCCGCTCACCCGGGCGCCGGCGACGGGCGCGGCCGCCTCCCGCACGTCGTCGCTGCCGCCGCCCGGGCGGAAGGCCACGGCCAGGGACACGACGAGCGCGACGGCGGCCACGGCCACCACGGTGATCACGGGGACGCGGGCCTTGCGCCGTTCGGGGCGGTGGGAACGGCGGTGCGGGGAAGCTGCCACGGGAGAAGTCCTTACGCGTTTCGGCGGAGCCCGTCCGGCAGACGACCCTCCCGGACGCGGAGACCCCCGGACACGAAGGCCTCCGTCCCCTCAGTGGCCGCCGCCCCACGAAAGGTTGCCGCCCCTCCCGAAAAAGATCGCCGCCCCCGACTCGCCCCGGCCCGCGCTCCCGATTCGTCCCCCGGCCCGCGCTCCCGCCCCGGCCGCGCGGGTTCCCGCGCCGCCGTCGGCTTCGGCGTTCCGGCCGTCCCGGACGGCGGCCGCAGTTGCGCTTCTGCGCGGTCTCGCCGCACGGTCACTCCCGGCCCAGCACCACCGTGCCCGAGGAGCAGAACCAGCCACCGGTGCCGCAGGCCACGCCCAGACGGGGCAGACCGCCGTCACGGGCGTGCACCTGACGCGGGCCCGCCTCGCCCCGCAACTGCCGTACCGCTTCCACCAGCAGGAACAGGCCGCGCATTCCCGGGTGTTGGGCCGACAGGCCGCCTCCGTCCGTGTTGACGGGCAGGGCGCCGCCCTCGACCCGCAGCCGGCCCTTCTCCACGAACGGGCCGCCCTCGCCCTTCGCGCAGAAGCCCAGGTCCTCGAGGGTCACCAGCGTCATGTAGGTGAACGCGTCGTAGATCTGGGCGAAGTCCATCTCGTCCGGACGCACCCCCGCCCGGGCGAAGGCCAGCCGGCCCGAGGTCGCGGCCGGGGAGACCGTGAAGTCCTCCCACTCGGACATCGAGGCGTGCGAGACGTGCTCTCCCGTGCCCAGGATCCACACCGGCGCCGTGCGGCAGTCCCGCACGTACTCCTCGGCGGCCAGCAGCACCGCCGCGCCCCCGTCGGAGCGGACACAGCAGTGCAGCTTGGTGAAGGGGTCGGCGATCACGGGCCCGGCGAGCACCTCGTCGACCGTGACCGGGGTGCGGAACATCGCCTCCGGGTTCAGCGCCGCGTTCGCCCTCGCCTGTACGGCGACCTCCGCCAGCTGCTCGATCGTCGTGCCGTACTCGTGCATGTGGCGGCGGGCGGCCATCGCGTACTTGGCGATCAGGGTGTGCCCGTAGGGCGCCTCGAACTGGAGCGGGCCGCGTGCGCCGAAGGCGAACGTGCCGGCGCGGCGGCCCGCCCTGATGTCGGCCCGGGGCGTCGCGCCGTACGCCAGCAGGACGGCGTTCGCGTGGCCGGCGGCGATCGCGTCGGCGGCGTGCGCCGCCATCACCTCCCAGGTCGCGCCGCCGACCGACGTGGAGTCGACCCAGGTGGGCCGCAGGCCCAGGTAGTCGGCCAGCTCGACCGGGGCGAGCGTGCCCAGGCCGGCGGAGGCGAAGCCGTCCACCGTCTCCCGCCCGAGCCCCGCGTCCGCCAGCGCCCGGCGGGCCGCCTGGGCGTGCAGGGCGTGCGGGGTCGCCTCGTCGACCCGGCCGCAGTCGGAGAGTGCGACGCCGACGACGGCCACGTTCCGGGTCCGCACGGTCATGAGGGGCCACCTTCCTCTGGGCAACTCGCTGCCGAGCTTTTAATATGACGGACCGTCAGATCTGTAGGAAGGGGCGGCCATGGACCCCGGCTTCACCGCCGAGCAGGACGAGATCCGCCGCACGCTGCGCGAACTGCTCCACAAACGCTGCGGCCCCGCGGAACTCCGGGCCGCCCTCGACGCCCCGGCCGGGCACGACCCCGCCCTGTGGGCCGCCCTCGCCGAACAGCTCGGGCTGCCCGGACTCGCGCTTCCGGAGGCGTACGGCGGTGTCGGCTGCCTGCGCACCGATCTCGCCCTCGCCGCCGAGGAGACCGGCCGGGCCCTCGCCCCGAGCCCGCTGCTCGCGACCTCCGTGCTCGTCGCACCCCTGATCCTCGCCCTCGGCGCCGATGCCCAGCGGGCCGGCCTGCTGCCCCGGATCGCCGACGGCACGCTCACCGCCGCGCTCGCCGTGCCCGCGTCCGCCCTCGCCGCGGCCCTCGCCCTGACCGGACCGGGCGGCGGCGACTGGTCCGGCGGAGGGAGGGCGGGCGGTGTGCAGGCCCGCCGGTCGGGGGACGGCTGGCGGCTGTACGGGGAGGCCGCGCAGGTGCTCGACGGGCACAGCGCCGGCCTGCTGCTCGTCGCCGCGCACACCGGGGGCTTCGTACGGTCGCGGACCCTGCTGTTCCTGGTGCCGGGGGACGCCGACGGCGTCGTACGGACGCGGCAGACGGCCCTCGACGCCACCCGGCCGCAGGCGCGGGTACAACTGCGGGACGTCGCTGCCGAGTTGCTGGGCACGGAGGAGGGCGACGTGCCCGAGGCCCTTGCCGACACGGGGGACTTCGCCGCCGCCTTCCTCGCCTGCGAGGCCGTGGGCACGGCCGGACGGGCGCTGGAGCGGACCGTCGAGTACCTCGGGCAGCGGGAGCAGTTCGGGCGGCCGATCGGTTCCTTCCAGGCGGTGCAGCACCGGCTCGCCGATGTGTACGTGCAGCTCCAGGCGGCCCGCTCCGCCGCGTACTACGCCGCCTGGGCGGCAGGCGGGGACGCCCACGGCGCCGGGGGTGGCGCGGAGGGCGGAGCCGGCCGGCGGGAGCGGGTCGGCGGGCTCGCGCTCGCCCAGGCGCTGGAGGCGCTGCGCCGGGCCGCCGCCGAGGGCGTCCAACTGCACGGTGGCATCGGTTTCACCTGGGAGCACCAGGCGCACCTGTACTTCAAGCGGGCCTCCGGGGACGAGCTGCTGTTCGGGCCCGTGCACCGGTTGCGCGCCCACGCGGCCGAGCGGGCCGGACTGTTCGCGGACACGGAGGTGACGGTGTGATCGGCGTCAGAGCGGTGCAGAAGGTGTCCTCGACACGGGCCTTCGCGAAGGTGGCCCCGCACGTCATACCGGCCCTCGACCGGGCCGTGCACCGTCTCACCCGGGGAAAGGTGCTGCTCAGCGCCCAGTTGCTGCCCGGTGTGATCCTGACGGCCACCGGGGCTCGGAGCGGACTGCCACGGCGCACTCCGCTCGCCTGCATGCCCGAGGAGGGCGGCGGGAGCTGGATCCTGGTCGGCTCCAACTTCGGCCGCACCGGGCATCCGGCCTGGACCGCCAACCTGCTCGCCCACCCCGACGCCGAGATCAGCTGGAAGGGCACGGACATCCCGGTCACGGCCGTGCTGCTGGCGGGGGAGGAGCGGGCGGCGGTGTGGAAGACGCTGCTGACGTTCTGGCCGCCGTACGCCGCCTACCAGGAGCGGGTGGAGCGGGAGATCCGGCTGTTCCGGATCACGCCCCGGCCGTCCTCCTGACCGACGGGCCGCCCGCGGGCCGGTTCACAGTGTGGCCAGGCGCTGTACGAGCAGGAACGCGCCGATCCCGAGCATCGCCGCCCCCGAGGTGCGGGTCACCGCGCGGGCGGCCGCCGGGCGGGCGCTCAGCAGCCTGCGGGCCAGGACGCCCACCGTGAGGTAGACGGCCGCGCAGCACGCCATGTGCAGCAGGCCGAGGAGGGTCGTCTGCGCGGCCACCGGCAGGCGTCCGGGACCGGGGCCGAGGAACTGCGGCAGGACCGAGAGGTAGAGCAGCAGCCCCTTGGGGTTCAGGCCGCTGATCGTCGCCCCGCGCAGGAACACCCGCGGTCCGGCCGCCGCGAGCTCCTCGCCGGCGCCCGGCGTCCCCGGCCGGCGCAGCACGCTCCAGCCCAGCCAGACCAGATAGGCGGCCCCCGCCGCCGTCAGCCCGGTCAGCACCGCGGGCGACCCCGCGACCAGGACCGCCAGGCCCGCCGCGGCCAGCGCCGTGTGCAGCGCGTAGCCGCTCACCAGCCCGCCCACCGCCGCGCCCACCGAGCGGCCGCGCAGCCCGGCGGAGATCACATACGCCCAGTCGGCGCCCGGCACGCACACCAGCAGCAGGTCCACGGCGAGGAAAGAGAGGAGGGTTCCCGAGTCCATGGTGGGGACATTAGGCGCGATGCGGCCGAAAGTGTTCCCGATGTTTTCGCGGCCTCTCGCACAATGGGGGAAGATCTGCCCCATGGACGACGTGGACCGGAAGATTCTTGCGGAGCTGCAACAGGACGGGCGGCTGACGGTGACCGAGCTGGCCGCACGGGTGCGGCTGAGCGTCTCGCCGTGTCACCGGCGGCTGCGGGAGCTGGAGCGGTCCGGGGCGATCAGCGGCTACCGGGCCGTGGTGGAGCCGTCCGCCGTGGGACTGACCTTCGAGGCGCTGGTCTTCGTGTCCATGCGGCAGGAGGACCGGGACACGGTCGCCGAGTTCGAGCGGGCGGTGGGCGAGGTGGAGCACGTCCTGGACGCGCAGCGGCTGTTCGGGGAGCCGGACTACCTGCTGCGGGTGGCCACCGCCGATCTCGCGGCCTTCCAGCGGCTCTACGACGAGCGGCTCGCGACGCTGCCGGGGGTGCAGCGGCTGACGTCGACGCTGGTGATGAAGCATGTGGTGAAGGGACGGGCGCTGCCCGCCTAGGGGCTTCGTCGCGCACGTCCGGCCGGGCGCCGGCGGCCGGAGTGTGCCGCGGAGTGCGGCAGGCGGCAGCTCACCTGGGTGAACCGCCGCCCGGCAGACAGGACGTGACGTGGAGAACAGAGGCCGGCCGGCTACTTCGTCGGCTTCTTCCCGGTGATGCCGAGGTGCACCAACAGGGCCAGGTTCGGCTTGAGTTCAGCCTGCTTCACACCCCACGACTGGAAGCCCTTCTGGTGCGAGGCGACCGCCGCGAGCATCGCGACGAGCGCGCCGGCCACCGCCGCCGGGTTGACGTCCTTGTCCACCCTGCCCTTGGACTGGAGTTCGGCGACCGCGTCCGACAGGGAGTTGTTCACCGAGTTGAGGATCTTCATCCGGAGCTTGTAGAAACGCTTGTCGCCTTCGGCCGCGCCGAGGTCGACGACCCTGAGGATCGCGTCGTTCTTGCGCCAGAACTCCAGGAAGCCTTCGACGAGTTCCTGGGCCGTCTGCCAGCCCGTCTTGCCGACCCAGGAACGTCCCTCGACCAGAGCGGTCAACTCGGCGCCCTCGGCGGCCATTTGCTCGGCGATCTCCAGGACGGCGCCCTCGACGTCGGGGAAGTACTGGTAGAACGTCGCGGGCGAAGTGCCTGCCTTCCGGGCGACGTCGATGACCTTGACGTCCCGGTACGGAGAGGAGCTGAGCATCTCGCTGAGGCAGTCGAGCAGCTTCTGCCGCGTCGCCTGCCCGCGTCGACCGGCCACGCGGCCGTCGACGGTACGCACTTGTCCTGTCATGCCGTCAGCTTACCGAGGGGTGATCGGAGCGCGATTCGGCCGACTGCAAATGGGGTGCGCGGGGGTGCGGGGGCGGCTGTGCCTGGTCTGCGGCTTGCGTGAAGCGCCGTTAGTTTGGCTGCATGGCCGAAAACAGGGCATCGGTGTACGCAGAGGGCGTCCCCTGCTGGGTGGACGCGCAGCTCCCCGATGTGGACGCGGGCAAGCGGTTCTACGGTGAACTTTTCGGATGGGACTTCGAGGACGCCTACGGCTCCTCGGTGTGGGCCAGCCTGGACGGGGCACGGGTCGCCGGGCTCGCCCACAAGACGGACGGGCGGATGCCCACCGTCTGGACGGTCTATTTCGCCACCCCGGACGCGGAGGCGACCGCCCGCCGCATCCAGCGGGCCGGCGGCCAGATGGTGACGGCGCCGCTCCCGGTCGACGGGGGCGCCGCCGCGCTGGCCGCCGACCCCGAGGGCGCGGTCTTCGGCCTGTGGCAGGCGGCCGGCCACCCCGGCTTCGGCGTGCGGCACCGGCCCGGCGCGTTCGCGTGGGCGCAGCTCTACGCCCGTGACACCGAGGCCGCCAACACCTTCTACGGGCATCTCTTCCACGAGGCGCTGTTCGGCCCGCAGGCCGAGCCCGACTTCGGCCGGGCGCCGGTCGGCGACGTCTTCCCGGAGATCATGCCGGCGCACTTCCTCGTCCATTTCGGTGTGCGGGACTGCGAGGCCGCTCTGGGCGCGGTGAGCCGGCTCGGCGGGCGGGTGCAGGCGGGTCCGTTCACCGCTTCGTACGGAATCGTGGCCGTCGTCACAGACAATCAAGGGGCATCGTTCGCGCTGCTCCAGCGTTGAGCCGTGTTTTTTGCTCGGATATGACATGAGACACCCCGATTGCACCTGGGTTCGCAACCGGCCGCCCGGCCAGGAAGAATCAGGGTGCGTGCCGCCATGGCGGTGCGGTGGTGAGACGCTGCACGGGGCCGTGCGCACACGTGGGTGGCGCGGCTCGTACGGGGAGGTGGCAGGCAAGTGGTGGATCAGCTGACGCAGCACGATCCTCGGCGGATCGGGCCGTTCGAGGTGCTGGGACGGCTGGGTGCCGGCGGCATGGGGCTGGTCTATCTGGCACGTTCGGCCTCGGGCCGGCGCGTGGCGATCAAGACGGTCCGCACGGAGCTCGCCGAGGACCAGCTCTTCCGCGTGCGCTTCACGCGTGAGGTGGAGGCGGCCCGGGCGGTCTCGGGGTTCTACACGGCCGCCGTCGTCGACGCCGATCCGCGTGCCGCCGTGCCCTGGCTGGCCACCGCGTACGTGCCCGCGCCCTCCCTCGAGGAGATAGTGAACGACTGCGGCCCGATGCCGGCCCAGGCGGTGCGCTGGCTGGCGGCGGGCGTCGCCGAGGCGCTCCAGTCGATCCACGGCGCCGGGCTGGTCCACCGTGACCTGAAACCGTCGAACGTGCTCGTGGTCGAGGACGGTCCCCGGGTGATCGACTTCGGCATCGCGTCCGGCGTCTCGAACACGCGTTTGACGATGACGAACGTGGCCGTCGGCACCCCCGCCTACATGTCGCCCGAGCAGGCCAAGGACTCGCGGAGCGTGACCGGCGCGAGCGACGTCTTCTCGCTGGGCTCGATGCTCGTCTTCGCCGCCACCGGCCATCCGCCTTTCCACGGCGCCAACCCGGTCGAGACCGTCTTCATGCTGCTGCGCGAGGGCCCCGACCTGGAAGGCCTGCCCGACGAGCTGCGCCCGCTCATCGAGTCCTGTATGCAGATGGAGGCGACGGCCCGCCCCAACCCGGCCGACCTCCAGGCCCAGCTGGCCCCCCACCTCTTCGGCTCCGGCTCGGACGACAGCGGCACGGCGTCGGCGTGGCTGCCCGAGAAGGCCGTGGCCCTCATCGAGACGCGCCGCGGCGGCCGTCCCCAGGTGAAGCCCGCGCCCCCGAGCCCCCGCAGCGGCCAGGGCGTCGGCATGACCCGGCCGGTCGTTCCGCCCGTGCCGCCCCCGCCCTCCCACGACCCCGTGGTCCTGTCCCGTCCGGCGCCTGTCGGGGCCCCCGACACCGGCCCCGTCCGGCTGGCGGGCGCGGCGGTGCCGATCGGGCCCGGTCCGCGGGTCGCCGACGTCCGCGCCACGGCCGCCGTGAAGGCGCCGGTGGCCGAGCCCGGCCTGGTCGCCGGCTGGTCCCGCCCGCGTCCCGGGGTCAACGGCGCCGACACGACCATGCCGGCACCGCAGACCGCGCCCGCGGAGACCCCGGCGGGCTGGCGGCCCTGGCGGTTCCGCATGTCGAACGACGTGTGGGGCACGCCGTCCGTCGCCGGGGACCTCGTCTACGTCACCTCCTTCGAGGTGCACGCCCTGGACGTGGCGACCGGCCGCCGCCGCTTCAAGACGCGCGACGTCGCCTGGTCGATGGCGGTGGCCGACGGCCGGGTGCACGCCTCCGACGGCCCCACCCTGTTCGCCCTGGACGCCCGTGAGGGCGGCGACCTGTGGCGGCTGTCGACGGACGCCTGGGTGTACTCGCTCAAGGCCGACCGGGGCACGCTCGTCACGGGCACGCGCGGCGGCGGCGTGCAGGGCTGGGAGGCGTCCAGCGGCCACAAGCTCTGGGAGATCACCGGCTGCCAGACCGACTTCGAGTCGCCGGAGGCCGGTCCGGCGCTGCACGACGGCACGGTCTACGTGTGGCAGGACGCCCGGCTCAGAGCCCTGGACGCCCGCACCGGCGAGGAGCGCTGGTCCTACCCGATCGGCGACACCGCCTCCTGCGGCGGCGTCCCGGTCCGTGTCACCCCCGCCCCCGACGGGTACGTGTATCTCTCCGCCGGCACCCGGGTGCTCGCCGTCGACGTGGCGAGCGGCATGGTGCGCTGGCACTTCGAGGCCCCGGCGGTGTTCCTGTCCGCGCCGACCTTCGTGCCCGGGCCGGCGGTCACCGGCGGCGGCGTCTACCTCGCCGACTACCTGGGCACGGTGTATGCGATCGACGCGGTGGACGGCCGCGACCGCTGGCGCATCGCCACCGAGGCCCGGTCCTCCGTCGACCCCGTGCTGGTGGCCGCCGGCCATGTCCACGTCGGCAGCGGCAAGGGCCTCTACACCCTGGACGCGGTGACGGGCACCCCCAAGTGGCGCTTCCAGGCGGGCGGCGACATCGTGGGCGCCCCGGCCGTCGCGGAGGGCCGCATCCACTTCGGCTCCACCGACCATCTGCTGTACACCCTGAAGGCCGACGACGGGCGGCTGCGCTGGAAGCTGGCGACCGGCGGCGAGATCACCGGTTCCCCGGTGGTCCGCGACGGCGTCGTGTACGCGTGCAGCAAGGACCGCTGCGTGTACGCGCTGGACGCCGAGAAGGGCACGGGCACGGCCCGCACGGCCTGACCTCGGCGCCCCGCCCGGCCCCGGCCCCGGCAGGCCGATTCGACCCGCGTCCGGGACGGCCGTCGTGCCGGGGGTGCGGAAGGGGTCCGGACGGCGGCCGTCGCTGCGGGGAGCGGCCCGCCGGTCGCTCTCACCCCGGACGCTACGCCGGAGACCGGTCGGTCGCCATGCGGTGACATGACCGTGACAGCGTCCCCCTAGGCTGGCGGGATGGATCGACGGGGGCGCAAACTCAGGTTCACAGCGGTCGCGGTGCTGGTGGTGCTGGCGCTGACCGGCTTCTCCACCAGCCGGGGTCACGGGCACGGGCACAGCAGCGGTCACGGCAGCGGCGGCGGATGCAGCAGCTCCGGCCAGGACCACGACAGCTCGTCCTCGTCGTCGAGTGGCGGCACCTCGGGCTCGCGCTACCGCGACTACGACGATGACGACGACGACGACACGGGCGGCACGTCCGGCGGCTCCGCCCCGTCCGCCCCGTCCGCGACGCTGCGGGACGCCACGGTGAAGCTGCTGAGCTGCGCCTCGCAGAACCAGCCCTACGCCGTGGTCGAGATCACCAACCCGAACGCGACCGGCGGCCGCTTCACCGTGGCGGTCGACTTCCTCGACGCTGGTTCCGACCGGCTGACGAAGCAGACGGCGCAGCAGTACGTGGCGGGCAACGAGACGACGACGGTCCGGGTGGACCTGTCCGGCTCCGCCGCCGCCGAGGTCGACCACTGCGAGCCGGAGCCGTACGCACCGGCCGCCTGACGCCGCTCACCGCACCCGGAACCCCGCAGCCCGCCGGCCGGCGAACAGCTCCGCCTGCCGCTCGGCGGGCAGGTTGCCGAGGGCGATGAGGTGCGGGGCCTGCGCGAACGCCGTCGCGCGGGCCGCCTCCCTCGCCGACCACAGGGCCCGCACGGTGCCCTGGACGCCGCCCGGCGGATATCCGGCGACGACCGCGGCGCAGGCCACGGCGGCCGTCAACGCGCCTCCGGACTCCGTGAGTTCGCAGACGAGGCCGACCTCGTACGCGCGCCGGGCGGACATCCGTTCCGCGGTGCCCATCAGCATCATCCGGGCGACCTCCCCGTACGGCATGCGCTGCGCGAGCAGCACCGACTCGTACGCGCTGACCATCCCGTAGGCGGTGTGCGGGTCGAAGAACGCGGCGTCGGCCCCCGCGACGACGAACTCGCACTCCCCGAGCAGGTAGTAGGCGCCCCCGCAGGCCATCCCCTCCACCGCGGCGACGACCGGCTTCCACAGGTCGTTCGCCTTGGGGCCGACGGTGAGCAGGGGATCGTCCTGCATGAAGGGCGAGCCGGGCTGCGGCACCACGGCGTCCCGGTCGATCCCGGTGGAGAACGCCCGGCCGCCCGCACCGGTGAGGACGACGGCCCGCACGGAGTCGTCGAAGCGCAGCGCGCGCCAGATCCGCCGCAGCTCGTCGGCCGTCTCGAGATCGACGGCGTTGAGCCGCTCCGGCCGGTCGAGGGTGACGACGGCGACCGCGGTCTTCTCGTCGACGTCCAGACGCACGCTCACGGGCGCTCCAGGACCCACTGCACAAGCCCGTCCGCGTCGAACACGGCCTGCACCCGGGCGCCGATGCGCACCCGGTCGGGCGGGACGGAGCCGAGGGCCGCCCCGGGCTCGCTCACCAGGTTGCCGACCAGCCGGATCCGCGGCGCCTCGGCCAGCTCGACGAGGAGCACGACGTAGGGGGCGTGCGCGGCGTAGTCGGGCAGCAGGGGCGGATGCGGGACGACGTAGGACCAGATCCGCCCGCGTCCGGAGGTGGCCCGCCACTCGCTCGCGAACGACCGGCAGTGCGGACAGCAGGGGCGGGGCGGGAAGCGGGCCTCGCCGCAGTCGGCGCAGGCCTGGACCCGCAGTTCGCCTCGTGCGGCGTACTCCCAGAAGGGGGCGCCGTCGGCGTCGGGGACGGGGGTGAGCATCGTGGATCGCCTCCTCGGCGCGTTCAGTTGCGAAGCAGCAGGGCGGACGTCGGGACGCCTTCGCCGGCGGTGACGAGGCAGGTGGCGGCGCCGGGGACCTGGGAGGTGCTGGTGCCGCGCAACTGCTTGACGCCCTCGTTGATGAGGTTGAAGCCGTGCACGTAGGCCTCGCTGAGCCCGCCGCCGCCGGTGTTCAGGGGCAGCCGTCCGCCGATCTCCAGCGCGCCCCCTTCGGTGAACGCCCCTCCCTCGCCCCGGCCGCAGAACCCGTAGCCCTCCAGGGAGAGCGGGACCAGGGGGGTGAACGCGTCGTAGATCTGGGCGACGTCGACGTCGGAGGGGGTGAAGTCGGCGTGCTTCCACAGGTGTCGTGCGGCTGCCCAGGCGGGCCCGGTGAGCGGGTCGTCGTTCCAGTAGTTGACCATCCCGTGGTGCTGGGCGGGCAGGCCCTGGGCGGCGGAGTGGACGAAGACCGGGGTGCGGCGGCAGTCGCGCGCCCTCTCCCGGCCGACGATCACGCAGGCCAGCGCGCCGTCGGTCTCCAGGCAGTTGTCGTAGAGGCAGAGCGGTTCGCTGATCCACCGGGCGGTCATGTACATCTCGCGGGTGAGCGGCCGGTCGTACATGATCGCGTCCGGGTTCCGGTTGGCCCGGTTGCGGCAGGCGAGCGCGACGTTGAAGAGGTGGTCGCGGGTGGCGCCGTACTCGTGCAGGTAGCGGCGGGCCAGCATGGCTATCTCGTCGGCCGGCCGCAGCAGACCGAAGGGGCGCGTCCACTGGGCCGGGGTGGGCAGTTGGACGGACGTGTTGGTCCACGGGCGCGGCCCGCTGCCCCGCTTGCGCGAGCGCCAGGCGACGCCCACGGTGGCCTGCCCGGCGGCGATGGCGCCGGCGAGGTGCGCGACGGTGGCGCAGGAACCGCCGCCGCCGAAGCCGACCTTGCTGAAGTAGGTCAGGTCCCCGAAGCCGACGGCCTTCGCCAGCTCGACCTCGTCGGTCTCCTCCATGGTGTAGGAGGCCAGGGCGTCGACCTCGCCCGGGTCGATCCCGGCGTCGTCGAGGGCGGCGAGAACGGCCCGGCAGGCGAGGGCGCGCTCCGACTCGGGGAGGTGCTTGGCGAACACGGTCTGGCCGATGCCGACGATGGCGGTGGCGTCCTTGAGGGTCACGCTGCACGCACCTCCGCGATGCGAAATGGCGGCTGACAGGTCGTCAGGCTACAGCTAATCTGACGGGTAGTCAGCTAATGGGCGGGAGGCCGTGATGCGCGAAGACGCGGACGTGATGCGCGCGGACGTGGAGTGGGGCAGCATCCCGGGCCTGGTGCGCGCGGCGGCCGAGCGGTACGCCGACGCCGAGGCGGTGGTGGAGGGCCGCACCAGGATCGGCTACGCGGAGCTCGGCGCACGGATCGAGCGGGCGGCGGCGGCCTGCATGGCGAACGGGGTCGAGGCGGGCGACCGGGTCGGCGTATGGGCGCCGAACTCGCTCGACTGGATCGTCGCGGCGCTGGGCGCGGTGTCGGCGGGGGCCGTGCTGGTCCCGGTCAACACCCGCTTCAAGGGCGCCGAGGCGGCGGACGTGCTGCGCAGGAGCGGCGCGCGGCTGCTGTTCGTGACGGGCGCCTTCCTCGGCACGTCGTACGTGGCGTCGCTGCGGCGGGCGGCGGGCGAGGGAGAGCCCGCCGGGCCCGGCCCGCTGCCCGGACTGCCGGCCCTGGAACAGGTCGTCGTCCTCTCCGACGACGCCCCGGCCGACTTCCGGGCCTGGAAGGACTTCCTGGCGAGCGGCGAGACGGTCGGGCGGGCGCGGGTGCGGGAGCGGGCGGACGCGGTGCGCGGGGAGGATCCGTCGGACATCGTCTTCACCTCGGGCACCACGGGCCGCCCCAAGGGCGCGGTGATCACGCACGCGCAGACCTTGCGGGCGTACGGGATCTGGGCCGACCTGGCCGGGCTACGGCACGGCGACCGCTACCTCGTCGTCAACCCGTTCTTCCACACCTTCGGCTACAAGGCCGGCGTGATCGCCTGCCTGATGCGGGGCGCGACGATGATCCCGCAGCCGGTGTTCAACGTGGACACGGTGCTGGCGAACGTGGCCGCGGAACGGGTGTCGGTGCTCCCCGGGCCGCCGACCCTGCACCAGTCGCTCCTGGACCACGCGTCCCGGGACAAGCACGACCTCTCGGCGCTGCGGCTGGTGGTGACGGGCGCGGCGGTGGTGCCGCTGCGGCTCGTGGAACGGCTGCGGGGCGAACTGGGCGTGGAGACGGTCCTCACCGCGTACGGCCTCTCGGAGGCGAGCGGCGTCGTCACGATGTGCCGCCGCAGCGACGACCCGACGGTCGTCGCCGCCACCTCGGGCCGCGCGATCCCGGGCACCGAGATACGGGTGGACGCGGCGCCGGGGGAGCCCGGAGAGGTGCTGGTCCGGGGCTTCCACGTGATGCGCGGCTACTACGAGGACCCGGCGGCGACGGCGGAGGCGCTGACCCCGGACGGCTGGCTGCGCACCGGAGACGTCGGCGTCCTGGACGCGGAGGGCAACCTGCGCATCACCGACCGGATCAAGGACATGTTCATCGTCGGCGGCTTCAACGCCTACCCGGCGGAGATCGAGCAGCTGCTCGGCCTGCACCCGGACGTGGCCGACGTCGCCGTGATCGGCGTGCCCGACTCCCGCCTGGGCGAGGTGGGCAGGGCCTATGTGGTGCGGCGGCCGGGCGCGGTGTCCACGTCGGACGACCTGATCGCCTGGTCCCGGCGGGAAATGGCGAACTACAAGGTGCCGAGGTCGGTGGAGTTCGTGAGCACGCTCCCGCGCAACGCCAGCGGCAAGGTCCTGAAGGGCGAACTGCGGCGACTGCGCCGACGTCCCCCGGTGGAGTGAACGGGCACAGAACCCGCCCGGCAGACTTAATGCTTGCATTAATTTCCGGGGCATGGCTCAATGGGAAGTGGTTCTGGTCGCCGAAGTGGTGACCTGGTTCGAGGCGCTGGCGCAGTCGGACCCGGCCGGTGCGAGGCAGATCGAAGTCGCTGTGGACACGCTGGCGGATGAAGGTCCGGCTCTCGGCCGCCCTCTCGTCGATCGGATCAAGGGCTCTGAGTGGCATCACATGAAGGAGCTGAGACCCGGTTCGTCGGGTCACACGGAGATCCGCATCCTCTTCGCCTTCGACCCGGTTCGCCGAGCCGTTCTCCTGCTCGCGGGAGACAAAGCCGGAGGCTGGTCCAGCTGGTACGAGGTCAACATCCCGATCGCCGAGAAGCGTTACCAGGACCACATCAGCGAGCTGGAAACGAGGGAGTACGAATGAGCACCGTCGGCTGGGAGGAAGTCAAGCGTCGGGTCCACGAGCAGCAGCGGGCCGCCGGAATCCCGGTGATGACACCGGAGGAGAAACAGGAGGCCAAAGACCGCCTGCTCGCCGAGGTCCGGGCCTACAAGCTCGCGGAGCTCCGCCGGGAGCAGGATCTCACCCAGCGTGACATCGCCGACTCCATGGGGGTCTCCGCCCCCCGGATCTCGGCGATCGAGCACGGGGAGATCGATCGCACGGAGGTCGCCACCCTGCGCTCCTATGTGCGGGCCCTGGGCGGCGAACTCAGGATCGTCGCGGACTTCGGGGACACGCACTACACGGTGGCGTGACCTGCCGCGGGCAGCCGGCCGGCTCCGGACACGCCTCGGCCGCGGCGGCTCCCCTCCGCGCCGCCGCGGCCGATCCCCGTGCGATGTGGCTCTGTGTCAGGCCGTCTCGTCGGTCGCGTGGAAGTCGGCCGGCTTGTTCAGCGGCTCGGTCGTGGCGTGGAAGTCCTGGGTGGTGATCTCCTCGCCCGCGGCCTGCGCCGGCTTCGAGTCGGCGACGACCGCCGGGGCCTCGGCCTTCTCGCTCGTCGCGTGGAAGTCGGCGGGCTTGACGGTGCCGGT
Organism: Streptomyces sp. NPDC020597; assembly: GCF_044335095.1. Classification (NCBI taxonomy): domain Bacteria; kingdom Bacillati; phylum Actinomycetota; class Actinomycetes; order Kitasatosporales; family Streptomycetaceae; genus Streptomyces; species Streptomyces sp. NPDC020597. Next base: position 261,835 of record NZ_JBIRUL010000003.1, read on the forward strand.
GTTGTCGGCCATGAGGTGACTCCTAGGAACGTGAAGCGGGATGGAACGGAGTGGGGCGGGACCCACCCGGCAGTTCCCCCGTGGATTGCCGGGCGGGTCTCGCAAGGCCGTTCACCCTAGGGGGTGTCCCGTGGCCTGATTCACGGGACCCCCGCCCACTGGCACGGCCGTCGTGCCGAGCCGTCTGCCCCCCGACGCGACGGTCCGGCCCAACTGACAGTGCCGGACGGCGATAAACAAACGATGAACGCGTTTCGGAACCACCGGCCGGACCCCCTCGGGACCACCGGCCGGACCCCCTCGGGACCGTCGGCCGGATCCCCTCGGGACCGTCGGCCGAGCTCCACGCCGGTCGCCGCTCGCGCACCACCGCCCGGTCGCCGCTCGTGCGCCGTGCCGCGTCGCCGGCCGTGCGCCGTGCCGGGCCGCCGGACGCGCCTTCGGGTCGCCCGGTCCCGCCCGCCCGCCCGTTCGGTCCCGGCCCGGTTCGGCCCGGCCGTGCGGGGGTCCGGCGCGCCCGCCGCTCATCCCACCGGCGCCGAGGCCAGCAGCGCGCGCACGTCCGCCGCCTCCGGGGACCCCAGCGTCTCGAACACGGACAGCGCCTCCTGCCAGCACACCCTCGCCCGGTCGAGCTGGCCGACGCCGTGCAGGCCGCGGCCGAGGGCCGTGAGCACGTTGGCGCGCCGCCAGTCACCGCCGATGCCGTGCAGGACGGCGAGGGCCTGTTCGGCGCAGGCCGCGGCGCGGGCCGGGCCGTGATCGGCGAGATGCAGCTCGGCGAGCCGGAACAGGGTCATGCCGTGCCACAGCTGCTGCCGGGCGTCCTGGAACATGCCGAGCGCGTCGGTGAGCGTGCGCAGCGCCAGCGTGATCTCGCCCGCGCTGGTCAGGGCCAGCCCCAGCGCGTACTTCCCGTTGGCCAGCCGCAGCGCCATGCCGGTGTCGTCGCGCTCGTAGATGGTGACGCCCTGCCGGGCCAGGGACACGGCGCTCTCCGTGCGGCCGGTCGCCAGGTGGACCCGGGACAGGTTGCACAGGGCGCTCGCCTCGCCCGGGGTGTTCCGGTCGGCGCGGAAGGCGGCCAGCGCCCTGGTGAGGTGCTGCTCGGCCTCGTCGTGCCGCCCGTTGTAGAGGGCGATGATGCCCTGCTGGTTGGGAGCCTGGGCGCAGACCACGGGGTCCCCGGCGGCGAGGCCCAGCGTCAGCGCCGCGCCCGCCTCGCGGTCCGAGTCCGCGAACTGGCCGGACACGCCGAGGATATGACTGTGCATCAGTCGTGCGCGGCCCTCCGCGTAGGGGTCCCGGGCCCGCTGGGCGGCCGCGACCACCGCGGTGGCGGCCAGCACGTACTGGCGTGAGCTGATCCCCGACTCGCCGAGGTCGACGGCCGCGAGGAGCAGATCGGCCGCCCTCCGCAGCGCGCCCGCTGTCCCCGTCTGCTGCACCGCCGCGAGCAGTCCGCTCGCCTCGGTGAACAGCCAGTCCAGCGCCTGGCCCCGGTCGGCGAAGGCCAGTCCGGGGTAGTCGGCGCGGCTCAGATGGTCCAGTACCCGCTCCCCGGGCCGCTCGATGGCGTAGACGCCCGTCGCGGTCGCCAGATAGAAGTCCAGCAGCCGCGACATCGCCACCTCCCGCTCGCCGGCCGCCTGTTCGTCCCGTTCCGCGCATGCCCGGGCGTACAGCCGGACCAGATCGTGGTACCGGTAGCGGCCGGGCGCCGCCGATTCCAGCAGGGAGGTGTCCACCAGGGACTCCAGCAGGTCCTCGGTGTCCTCCGGCGGCAGGTCCAGGACCGCCGCGGCCGCCCGCAGGGAGACGTCCGGGCCGTCCGCGAGGCCCAGCAGGCGGAACGCACGGGCCTGGGCCGCGTCCAGCGCCCCGTAGCCCAGCTCGAACGTCGCCTTCACGGCGAGGTCGCCCGCCTGGAGCTCGTCCAGCCGCCGCCGCTCGTCGGCCAGCTTGGCGGCGAGCACCGAGACCGTCCAGGTGCGGCGGGACGCCAGCCGGGACGCGGCGATGCGGATCGCCAGCGGCAGGAAGCCGCAGGCCGCGACCACGTCCAGGGCGGCCTCGCGTTCCGATGCCACCCGTTCCTCGCCGACGATCCGGGTGAACAGGGCCAGCGCCTCGTCCGGGGACATCACGTCCAGGTCGACCAGGTGGGCCCCGGCCAGGTCCACCATCCGCACCCGTGAGGTGACCAGCGCCGCGCAGCCCTCCGTGCCCGGCAGCAGCGGACGTACCTGGGCGGCGTCCCGCGCGTTGTCCAGCAGCACCAGGATCCGGCGTCCGTCCAGCAGCGAGCGGTACAGCGCCGCCCGTTCCTCCAGGGAGTCCGGTATCGCCGACTCCGCGGCGCCGAGGGCGCGCAGGAACGCGCCGAGGACGGTCTCCGGCTCGGCCGCCCGTGCGCCGGCGCCCTGCAGGTCGACGTACAGCTGCCCGTCGGGGAAGACCGGGCGGGCCTGGTGCGCCACGTGCACCGCGAGGGTCGTCTTGCCGACGCCCCCGATGCCCGCCAGCGCCGACACGGCCATCACCCCGCCGGCGCCGCCGCCGCCGGCCGCCGCCAGCACCTCGCTGAGCTCCGCCACGAAGGCCGCCCGGCCGGTGAAGTCCGGCACGGTCGCCGGGAGCTGTGCGGGACGCACCCGTACCACGGCCGGTTCCGCCGCGGGCGCGGAAGGCTCCGCCAGCTCCGGGTCGGCCTGCAGGATGCGGCGCTGCAACTCCCGCAGCCCCGCCCGGGGATCCACGCCCAGCTCCTCGGCCAGCAGCCGCCGGGTGTCCGCGTACACGGCCAGCGCCTCCGCCTGCCGACCGCTGCGGTACAGCGCCAGCATGAGCAGTTCGCGCAGCCGCTCGCGCAACGGGTAGGCCGCCGTCAGCGCGGTCAGCTCCGACACGGCGTCCGCGTGGCAGCCCTGCTCCAGGTCCATGTCCAGGCGGGATTCCAGCAGCCCCAGCCGCCACTCCTCCAGACGGACGCGCTGCGCCTCCGCATACGGTCCGGGGACGCCGGCCAGCGCCTCGCCGTCCCACAGGGCGAGCGCCCGGTTCAGCGTCTCCCGGGCCCGCCCCAGGTCGCCGGCCGCCCGCGCCTTGTCCGCCTCCGCGGCGAACTCCTGCGCCGCCGCCAGGTCCAGGGCGCCCTCGCCCAGCCCGCGCACGGCGTATCCGCCGGACTCGGTCACCAGGACGCCCGGGTCCAGCGCCTTGCGCAGCCGGGACGCGTACGTCCGCACCGCCGCCAGCGCCTGCGAGGGCGGGTCCTCGCCCCACAGCGCGTCGATCAGCTCGCCGGCCGTCGCGGTACGGCCCTCGCGCAGCAACAGGGCGGCCAGCAGCGCGCGTTGCTGGGGGCTGCCGGTGGGCAGCTGCTCCTCCCCGCGCCGGGCGCGCACCGGGCCGAGCACATCGAAGCGCAGCGCGGCCGGCTCCCCGGCCGAGCCGGAGCGCCTCTGCTGCGGCACACGCGGCTCGTCGTGCTCTGCGCGGTCGTCCATCAGGGCTCCCCTTAGGCATTCGAAGTACCGAGGCCCAGTTTGCCCTGTCCATGCCGGAACCGTCAGTCGCGCGAGACGCCGATCACAGACAGGCGCACGGGAGTCCACAGAGCCCACACAGTCCGCGCGCACACATCCGGCCACCGCCGGCCGGCAGCGGCGGCCGCACGATAGCTGACGCACCGTCAGATCGGCGCTACCGTGCCTTCCATGGACACCTCACCCGCCGGCGTCGCGCCGCCCGCCGCCGTCCCGCTTCCGCCGATCATCTCCGTCGACGACCACACCGTGGAGCCGAGCACCGTCTGGCAGGACCGCCTGCCGAAGAAGTACCTCGACACCGGACCCCGCGTCGTCCGGGCCCCGCTGAAGGAGATGACGTTCCTCGGCGGCCGCTTCAAGCCCGTCATGGGCGAGCCCGGCGACGACGGACCGATCGGCGACTGGTGGGTCTACGAGGACCTGCACCGCCCGCTCACCCGCCTCGACACCGCCGTCGGCTTCAGCCGCGACGAGATCAAGCTGGAGGTCATCACCTACGAGCAGATGCGCCCGGGCTCCTACGACGTCCCCTCCCGGCTCGCCGACATGGACGTCAACCACGTCCAGTCCGCCCTCTGCTTCCCCACGTTCCCGCGTTTTTGCGGACAGACCTTCACCGAGGCCGCCGACCGTGAGCTGGGCCTGCTGTGCGTGCGCGCCTACAACGACTGGACGGTGGAGGAGTGGTGCGGTCCGCAGGCCGCGGGGCGGCTGATCCCGCTCACCCTCGTCCCGCTGTGGGACGCCGAGCTGGCGGCCGCGGAGGTCCGGCGCAACGCGGCCCGCGGGGTGCGCGCGGTCGCCTTCTCCGAGATACCCCCGCACCTCGGCCTGCCCTCCGTGCACACCGACTACTGGGACCCCTTCCTCGCCGCCTGCGACGAGACCGGCACCGTCGTCGCCATGCACATCGGCTCCAGCAGCCGTATGCCGTCCACCTCGGAGGACGCCCCGCCCGCCGTCGGATCCACCATCACCTTCGCCAACTGCTGCTTCTCGATGGTCGACTGGCTGATGAGCGGCAAGTTCGAGCGCTTCCCGAACCTGAAGGTGATGTACGCGGAGGGCCAGATCGGCTGGATCCCCTACATCCTGGAGCGCGCCGACGTGGTGTGGGAGGAGAACCGCGGCTGGGGCGGGGTCGCCGACAAGGTCCACCGGCCGCCGTCCGAGCTGTTCGCCGACCATGTCTTCGGCTGCTTCTTCGACGACGCCTTCGGTCTGCGCAACCTCGACTCCGTCGGTGCCGGAAACGTCCTCTACGAGACCGACTACCCGCACTCCGACTCCACCTGGCCGAAGTCGCGTGAGGTCGGCGAGGCGCAGATGGGGCATCTGGCCCCGGACGTGGTGGAGCGGATCGTGCGGGGCAACGCGATCAGGCTGCTGGGACTGACCGAGGACGGCCTGTGGAGCCCCCGGTGAGCCTCGCGTACGGCATCCAGCTGCCGGTCCAGTCCCAGTCGACGATGTTCGCCGAACCGTGGGAGGCCGACGCCGGACCCGCCGACCTCGTCGAGATCGCCCGGGCCGCCGACCGGGCCGGCTTCGCCTACCTCGCCGCCTGCGACCACGTGGCGATCCCGCGCCGGCTGGCCGAGGCCATGAGCACGGTCTGGTACGACCCCGTGGCGACCCTCGCCCACCTCGCGGCCGTGACGACGCGCGTCCGGCTGCTCAGCCACGTCGCCGTCGTCGGCCTGCGCCACCCCCTCGTCACGGCCAAGCAGTACGCGACCCTCGACCATCTCAGCGGGGGCCGGCTGATCCTCGGGGTCGGCGCGGGGCACGTGCGGGAGGAGTTCGAGGCGCTGGGCGCCGACTTCGAACGGCGCGGCACGGTCCTGGACGAGACGATCGACGCCCTGCGCGCCGCCCTCGGCCCGGACGAGTTCCCCTCCCACCACGGGAAGGCGTACGACTTCGAGGGGCTCGGGCAGCGGCCCCGCCCGGCCCAGGCCCGCGTCCCCGTGTGGGTCGGCGGCTCCTCCCCGGCCGCCGTGCGCCGGGCCGCGCTCAAGGGCGACGGCTGGCTGCCGCAGGGCGATCCGAGGGAGCGGCTCCCCGCGCAGATCGAACGGATCGGGCGGCTGCGCGCGGAGGCCGGCGCCGAGGAGCCGTTCACCGTCGGCGCCATCACGGAGCCCCTGTACGTCGGCACGCCCTCCTGGAACGTCGGCCGCCGCACCCTCAGCGGGCCCCCGCAGGCCCTCGCCGCGTCCCTGCGCGCCTACCCGGCGATGGGCGTCGGCCAGATCCAGGTCCGGTTCCGCTGCCGGAGCCGCTCCGAACTCATCGACCAGATCAACGCGTTCGGGGCCGAGGTCGCCCCGCACCTGTGAACCCCGCGTCAGGGAGGACAGTCATGGGCAAGCTGGACGGTCGTGTCGTCATCGTCACCGGAGCCGCACGCGGCCAGGGCGAGCAGGAGGCGCGGCTCTTCGCGGAGGAGGGCGCGCGGGTGGTCGTCGCCGACGTCCTCCAGGAGCAGGGCCGGGCGCTGGCCGAGGAGATCGGCGCGCTGTACGTCCCGCTCGACGTCGCCAGCGAGGAGTCCTGGCAGTCGGCCGTGCGTGCCGCGCAGCAGGCGTACGGGCACGTCGACGGCCTCGTCAACAACGCGGGCATCCTGCGCTTCAACGCGCTCACCGACACGCCTCTCGACGAGTTCATGCAGGTCGTCAAGGTCAACCAGGTCGGTTGCTTCCTCGGCGTCAAGACGGTCGCGCCGGTGATGGCCGACGGGGGCACGATCGTCAACACCGCCTCGTACACCGCGGTGACCGGGATGGCGGCGGTGGGCGCGTACGCCGCGTCCAAGCACGCGATCCTCGGGCTCACCCGGGTCGCCGCGCTGGAGCTCGCGCCGCGCGGCATCCGGGTCAACGCCGTGTGTCCGGGCGCGGTCGACACCGCGATGTCCAACCCCTCGCTGCTGGACCCGGACGCCGACCGGGAGGAGAGCGCGAAGGCCGTCGACGGGCTGTACCGCAAGCTCGTGCCCCTGGGCCGGATCGGCCGCCCGGAGGAGGTGGCCCGTCTGGCGCTGTTCCTCACCTCGGAGGACTCCTCCTACATCACCGGGCAGCCGTTCGTGATCGACGGGGGATGGCTCGCGGGCGTCGCCATCATCTGACTGTACGTCAGCTATTGACCCTCCTTGCGGGTGGTGCGACAGTCGGGCCAGCTGATCTGACGGTCCGTCAGAATCAGATTCGTGGACATCAGAACCGGGGACGGTGAACCTCCTTGGAATTCGGGCTCTTTGTACAGGGATACGTGGGCAAGCGCGCCGAGACCGATCCGCTCGCCGAGCACAAGGCGCTGATGGAGGAGACCGAGTACGTCATCCAGGCGGACAAGTCCGGGTTCAAGTACGCCTGGGCGTCCGAGCACCACTTCCTGGAGGAGTACTCGCACCTCTCCGCCAACGACGTCTTCCTCGGCTACCTCGCCCACGCGACCGACCGCATCCACCTCGGCTCGGGCATCTTCAACCCGCTGGCGCAGGTCAACCACCCGGTGAAGGTCGCCGAGAAGGTCGCCATGCTCGACCACCTCACCGGGAACCGCTTCGAGTTCGGCAGCGGGCGCGGCGCCGGCTCGCACGAGATCCTCGGCTTCCTCCCCGGCATCACCGACATGAACCACACGAAGGAGATATGGGAGGAGACCATCGCCGAGTTCCCCAAGATGTGGCTCCAGGACGAGTACGCCGGCTTCCAGGGCAAGCACTGGCAACTGCCGCCGCGCAAGATCCTGCCGAAGCCGTACGGGAGGTCGCACCCGGCGATGTGGTACGCGGCCGGGTCGCCGCCCTCGTACGCGATGGCCGCCCGCAAGGGCCTCGGCGTGCTGGGCTTCAGCATCCAGAAGGTCTCCGACATGGAGTGGGTGCTGGAGCAGTACAAGACGGCCGTCGTGAACGCCGAGCCGATCGGGGACTTCGTCAACGACAACGTGATGGTGACGACGACCGCGATCTGCGCGCCCACGCACGACGAAGCGATCCGCATCGCCGTCGAGGGCGAACTGCACTACCTGCCCTCGCTGGTGTTCCGCTACCACGACACCTTCCCGCGCCCCGAGGGCTTCCCGGTCTGGCCGGAGACCCTGCCCGAGTACAACGCCGAGTTCGTCGAACTGCTCATCGAGGAGGAGCTGCTGATCTGCGGCGACCCCGACGAGGTGACGCGGCAGTGCAAGCGGTGGGAACAGGCGGGCGCGGACCAGCTGTCGTTCGGGCTCCCGGTGGGGGTGCCGAAGGAGGAGACGCTGCAGACGATCCGGCTGATCGGGGAGCACGTCATCCCGAAGATCGACACGGACCCCGTCCACCGCACCACGCGGTTCCGGCAGGGCGCGTAGCCGCTGTCGCGGACCGGCGGGGCGTGCACGCGCCGCAGGCGTGCGGGCCGTTCGGCGGCCGCGAGCCCGTCGTGGCCGGTCGCGCCCGGGGCGGAGCCGCACATCGATACAGTCCCGCGCCCCCTGAGCGGTGCTGCCGGCAACGGAGTTGAGGAGGAGCTCTCATGCTCGATCACGTCATCAAGGGGGCGACCGTCGTCGACGGGACCGGTGTGCCCGCCTTCACGGCCGACGTCGGCATCCGGGACGGGCGGATCGCCGTCGTCGGCACGGTCACCGAGGAGGCCCGGACGTCCGAGGACGCCGCCGGCCTCGTCCTCGCGCCCGGCTTCGTCGATCCGCACACCCACTACGACGCCCAGCTGTTCTGGGATCCGTACGCCACCCCGTCCCTGAACCACGGGGTGACCACGGTCGCGGCCGGGAACTGCGGCTTCACCCTCGCGCCGCTGCACCCGGACCGCCCCGAGGACGCCGACTACACCCGCCGCATGATGTCCAAGGTGGAGGGCATGTCGCTGGTCGCCCTCGAGGAGGGCGCGCCCTGGAACTGGAACGGCTTCGGGGAGTACCTGGACGCCCTGGAGGGGCGGATCGCCGTCAACGCCGGCTTCATGGTGGGGCACTGCGCGCTGCGGCGGTACGTGATGGGCCCGGACGCGGTGGGCGGGCAGCCCGACGAGGCGCAGCTGGCGGAGATCGTCCGGCTGCTGCACGACGCCATGGACGCCGGCGCCTGGGGATTCTCCACCACGCAGTCCTCGACCCACTCCGACGGAGACGGACAGCCGGTCGCCTCCCGGCACGCCCGGCCCGCGGAGCTGCTGGCGATGTCCCGGGCGGTGGGCGAGCACGAGGGCACGCAGATCGAGGCGATCGTGGCGGGCTGCCTCGACCAGTTCAGCGACGCCGAGATCGATCTGTTCGCGGAGATGAGCGCAGCCGCCGGACGCCCCCTGAACTGGAACGTCCTCACCGTCGACGCGGCCGTGCCGGAACGGGTGCCCCGGCAGCTCATGGCGAGCGAACGCGCGCGCAAGGCCGGCGGCAGGGTGGTGGCGCTGACCATGCCGATCCTCACGCCGATGAACATGTCGCTGGGCACCTTCTGCGCGCTGAACCTGATCCCCGGGTGGGGCCCGGTCCTCGCCCTGCCGGTCCCGCAGCGCATCGAGCGGCTGCGCGACCCGGCCGTCCGGGCGGAGATGCTGCGGCGGGCGGACTCGAAGGAGGCGGGCGTCTTCCGGCGGCTGACCGACTTCGGGCGGTACGTCATCGGCGACACCTACAGCGCGGCCAACGCGGGCCTCACCGGCCGGGTGGTACGGGACATCGCCGCCGAACGCGGCCTGGACCCCTTCGCCTGCCTGGTCGAGATCTGCGCCGCCGACGGACTGCGCACCGTCCTGTGGCCGATGCCCACGGACAACGACCCCGACTCGTGGGCCCTGCGGGCGGAGGTCTGGAACCACGAGGACGTCCTGCTCGGCGGGTCCGACGCGGGCGCCCACCTGGACCGCATGTGCGGCGCGCCCTACACCACCCGCTTCCTCGGCGACTGCCTGCGCGGCCGGAAGCTGGCCGGCCTGGAGCAGGCGGTGAAGATGCTGACGGACGACCCGGCGAGGCTGTTCGGGCTGCGGGAGCGGGGCCGGATCCAGGAGGGCTTCCATGCCGACCTCGTCCTGTTCGACCCGGAGCGGATCGACGCGGGCAAGGCCACCCTGGTGCACGACCTGCCGGGTGACGGTCCGCGGCTGGACTCCAAGGCCGTCGGGGTGCGCGCGGTGTGGGTGAACGGCGTCGCCGCCATCCGCGACGACGTGGTGACGGGCGCCGTGCCGGGACGGGTGCTGCGCTCGGGGCGGGACACCAGGACGGTGAGCACCAGGTGAACGACGCTCAGCGGCCGGTCGCCGGTGACGCGCAGCGGCTGTTCCTCGGCGGGGACTGGGTGGAGCCCGACGGCGGACACTACGACGTCGTCGACCCGGCGACCGAGAGGACCGTCGGCCGGGCGCCGGAGGCTTCGCCGGATCAGATGCGCGAGGCCTGCGCGGCGGCCCGCGACGCCCTCGGCCCGTGGTCGCGCACCCCGCCGGAGGAGCGGGCGGCCGTGCTGGCCCGGGCGGCCGACCTCATCCGGGGCCGGCTCGTGCCGTACGCGGAACTCGCGCAGGCGGAGACCGGCGCCACCACCGCGACCGCGCGCGCGATGCAGGTCGGGGTGGCCGCGGCCCGCTTCCGCCGGTACGCGCGCGTGGAGCCCGCCGAGTGGCCGATCGCACCGCAGGTCAACGAGGCCGGGCCGATGGGGAAGGCGGGCGTCATGGGCGCGCTGGCCGTGCGCCAGCCGGTCGGCGTCGTCGCCTGCGTCACCTCGTACAACAACCCGTGGGCGAATCCCGCGGGCAAGGTCGCGCCCGCTCTCGCCATGGGCAACACGGTGGTGGTGAAACCCGCCCCGCAGGACCCCCTGTCCGTCTACCGGATGGCGGAGGCGCTCCAGGAGGCGGGCGTCCCGCGCGGCGTCGTCAACGTCCTGTCCGGACGCGCGGTCGCGGTCGGCGAGACGGCGGTGTCCTCGCCGGACGTCGACATGGTGAGCTTCACCGGCTCGACGGCCGTCGGACAGCGCATCGCCGAGGCGTGCGGCCGGGACATGCGGCGTCAGCTGATGGAACTGGGCGGGAAGGGCGCCGCGGTCGTCCTCGACGACGCGGACCTCGCGTCGGCGGTGGCCGGCATCGGCACCACCTTCTCCTTCTACAGCGGCCAGATCTGCACGGCCCCCACACGGGTGCTGGCGCAGCGCGGGGTGTACGACCGGCTGGTGGAGCAACTCACGATGTACGCACGCCGGTTGAAGGTCGGCGATCCGAGGGAGCCGGACACGGTGGTCGGCCCGGTGATCTCGGCGGCGCACCGGGACCGGGTGGAGTCGTACGTCGAACTGGCGCGCAAGGAGGGCGCGGTGGTCGTCACCGGCGGCGAACGCCCGCCTTCGGAACGCGGGTTCTACGTCGCCCCGACCGTCCTCGCCGACTGCACCAACGACATGCGGGCGGTGCGGGAGGAGATCTTCGGCCCCGTCGTGGCGGTCGTGCCGTTCGACGACGAGGAGGAGGGCGTCGCCCTCGCCAACGACAGCGACTACGGCCTCATCGACTACGTCTGGTCGGCGGACGTGGCCCGCGCCTTCCGCGTGGCCCGCCGGCTGCGGGCGGGCGGCGTCGGCGTCAACACCGTCGGCCGCAACATGGAGGCCCCGTTCGGCGGGTTCAAGAAGAGCGGGGTGGGCCGCGACGTCGGCTCGTACGCGCTGCACGCCTACAGCGAGGTGCAGGCCATCGTCTGGCCGGGCTGAGCCCCCGGCCCGCCGGACAGGTGCGGGCCGGGGCCTGTCTGCGCGCGTAACCGAGCTGGAGGCAAAGGGAGTTGAGAATCCCCCTGTGGGGTTCGATGATGTACGAACAAGGCATCGAATGCCGACGGGGACTGCCGGTTTCCGGCAGTGCATCAGGTGGCGCACGGGGGTGAAGATCCTCGCAGCGACCGCCACATCACGGAGGAACACACTCATGCGACAGCATCGCGTTGCCCTGCTCGTCACCGCCACCGCCCTGGGCCCGGCCCTGCTCTTCGCCTCCCCGGCGTTCGCCACCGGCGGCGCGGCGACCGCGACCGCGGCGACGGCGACGACGGCGACCGCGGCGACGGCGACCGACACGCCCGTGGACGAGATGTCGCTGGACGACCTCCGCGTCGCGGTCGCACGCATCCTCGGGGACAAGACCTCCGGCAAGGCCGTCGTACGCGAGGCCAACAAGGCGCTGGACGCCGGCACGGCGGACGCCCTGCGCGCGTTCCTGAAGACCGGGTTCCGTCTCGCGCAGGCCGAGGACGACCGGGTCGCCGTCTTCCGCATCCTGGGGGACAAGACCTCCGGCAAGGCGGTGGTCCGGGAGGCCAACAAGGCGCTGGACGCCGGTACCCCGGAGGCGCTGCGCACGTTCCTGGAGACTGGGTTCCGTCTCGCGCGGGCGGAGGACGACCGGGTCGCGATCGCGCGCATCCTCGGCGACAAGACCTCCGGCAAGGCGGTGGTCCGGGAGGCCAACAAGGCGCTGGACGCGAATACCCCGGAAGCGCTGCGCACGTTCCTGGAGACCGGGTTCCGTCTCGCGCGGGCGGAGGACGACCGGGTCGCCGTCGCGCGCATCCTGGCCGACCCGAAGATCAGCAAGGCCCTGCGCGCCGCGGCCCAGAAGGCCATCAACGGCACGCCGGAGGAACTGCGCTACTTCCTGGAGGTCGGCCAGTACGAGGCCACGGCCAAGCGCTGACGTCCGAGCCCGCGCCCGCCCGAGGCTCCCTGGGCCTCGGGCGCGCACGGCGCTGTGGGCTCGCAGCGGTAATGCCGACCAGTCGGTATGGACAGGTGCCGTGTCGCCCGGTACAGATGGGGATCGCACCCGCACTCCCGGGGTCACCACCCCGCGACGACGCCGTCGACCGAGCCGCACGCAGCGAAAGGCCCGCCCATGCGCATCGCCGTCACGATCTTCCTCACCGACGAGACGATCACGCCCGTCCGCCTCGCCCGTGAACTGGAGCAGCGCGGGTTCGCCGGGCTCTACCTGCCCGAGCACACGCACATCCCCGTCGAGCGCACCACCCCCTACCCCGCCGGCGGCGACCTGCCCCGCGAGTACGGCCGCACCCTCGATCCCTTCGTCGCGCTCGGGCAGGCGGCGGCGGTGACGGAGAGGCTGGGCCTGGGCACCGGCATCACGCTCGTCGCCCAGCACGATCCGATCGACCTGGCCAAGCAGATCGCCACCGTCGACCACCTCTCCGGCGGCCGGTTCACCCTGGGCCTCGGCTACGGCTGGAACGTCGAGGAGGCCGCCGACCACGGGGTGCAGTGGCGGACGCGGCGCGAGCTGGTCCGGGACCGGATGCGGCTGATGCAGGCGCTGTGGGCGGACGAGCCGACGGCGTACGAGGGCGAGTACGGGAGCGTGCGGGCCAGCTCGGCGTATCCCAAGCCCGTGCAGAAGCCGCGCGGCCCGGTCGCCGGACCGCGCACGCTCGTCGGCGGGGCCGCCGGGCCGAAGCTGTTCTCGCACATCTGCGAGTACGCCGACGGCTGGCTGCCGATCGGCGGCCGCGGCCTGTCCGAGTCGCTGCCCGTCCTGCGGGCGGCCTGGGCCGACGCCGGCCGCGAGCCGTCCGCACTCCAGGTCGTGCCGTACGCCGTCCACCCGTCCCCGGGCAAGCTCGCCCACTACGCGGAGCTCGGCATCGACGAGGTCGTCGTCCAGCTCCCGCCCGCCGGCGAGGCGGAGGTGCTCGGCCTCCTCGACGGGTACAGCACGTACCTCGCCGACGCCAGTGGCACCGCGCAATGACCTCGCGCGAGGGACGGGCCGGGCGACCCGTCGGCTCTGATCAGCCCGAACGTATGCTCAAAGGATGACGACTCCCGAGAGCTCCGGTACCGGCCCCGGCCCGATTCCTGGCACGCACCCCGGCCCCACCGAGAACTCCCTGCGTCGCGCCCTCAAACGCGCCCGGGACGGTGTCGCCCTCGACGTCGGTGAGGCGGCCGTCCTGCTCCAGGCGCGCGGCGAGGCCCTCGAGGACCTCGCCGCGTCGGCCGCCCGGGTGCGGGACGCCGGCCTGGAGGCGGCCGGCCGGCCCGGGGTCATCACGTACTCGAAGAGCGTCTTCATCCCGCTGACCCGGCTGTGCCGGGACAAGTGCCACTACTGCACGTTCGTCACCGTCCCGGGCAAGCTCCGCCGCGCCGGGCACGGCATGTTCATGTCCCCGGACGAGGTGCTCGACATCGCCCGCAAGGGCGCGGCCCTCGGCTGCAAGGAAGCCCTCATCACCCTCGGCGACAAGCCGGAGGAGCGGTGGCCCGAGGCCCGGGAATGGCTCGACGCGCACGGCTACGACGACACCATCGCCTACGTGCGCGCCGTCTCCATCCGCATCCTCGAGGAGACCGGGCTGCTCCCGCACCTCAACCCGGGCGTCATGTCCTGGACCGACTTCCAGCGGCTCAAGCCCGTCGCGCCCTCCATGGGCATGATGCTGGAGACCACCGCCACCCGGCTGTGGTCCGAGCCCGGCGGGCCGCACCACGGCTCCCCGGACAAGGAACCGGCGGTCCGGCTGCGCGTGCTGGAGGACGCGGGCCGTTCCTCCGTCCCCTTCACGTCCGGGATCCTGATCGGCATCGGGGAGACGTACGAGGAGCGGGCCGAGTCGCTGTTCGCGCTGCGCAAGGTCTCCCGCGCCTACCACGGCATCCAGGAACTGATCATCCAGAACTTCCGCGCCAAGCCGGACACCGCGATGCGCGGCATGCCGGACGCCGAACTCGACGAGCTGGTCGCCACGGTGGCCGTGGCCCGGCACATCATGGGCCCGTCCGCCTGCCTCCAGGCCCCGCCCAACCTCGTCGACAGCGAGTACGGGCGGCTGATCGGCGCGGGCATCGACGACTGGGGCGGGGTCTCGCCGCTCACCATCGACCATGTCAACCCGGAGCGGCCCTGGCCGCAGATCGAGGAGCTGGCCGCGAAGTCCGCGGCGGCCGGCTTCACGCTGCGCGAACGCCTCTGTGCCTACCCGGAGTTCGTGCGGCGCGGCGAGCCCTGGCTGGATCCGCGGCTGCTTCCGCACGTGCGCGCGCTGGCCGACCCGGAGACCGGGCTCGCCCTGCCGGACGCCGTCGTCGAAGGACACCCGTGGCAGGAGCCGGAGGAGGTGTTCGTGTCGTCCGGGCGTACGGACCTGCACGCCTCGATCGACACCGAGGGCCGCACCTCCGACCGCCGCGACGACTTCGACGAGGTGTACGGCGACTGGGGCGCGCTGCGCGAGGCCGCCGCCCCCGGCATGGCGCCCGAGCGCATCGACACCGACGTGCGCGAGGCCCTGCGCACCGCCGCCGACGACCCGGAGAAGCTCACCGACGCCGAGGCGCTCGCCCTGCTGCACGCGGACGGCCCGGCCCTGGACGCCGTCTGCCGCATCGCGGACGACGTCCGCCGCTCAGCGGTCGGCGACGACGTCACCTACATCGTCACGCGGAACATCAACTTCACCAACGTCTGCTACACCGGCTGCCGTTTCTGCGCGTTCGCGCAGCGCCGCACCGACGCCGACGCGTACACGCTCTCCCTCGACCAGGTCGCGGACCGCGCCCAGCAGGCCTGGGAGCTGGGCGCGGTGGAGGTCTGCATGCAGGGCGGCATCCACCCGGACCTGCCCGGCACGGCGTACTTCGACATCGCGAAGGCGGTCAAGTCCCGCGTCCCCGGCATGCATGTGCACGCCTTCTCGCCGATGGAGGTGGTCAACGGCGCGACCCGCACCGGTCTTTCGGTCCGCGAGTGGCTGACGGCGGCGAAGGAGGCGGGCCTCGACTCGATCCCCGGCACGGCGGCGGAGATCCTCGACGACGAGGTCCGCTGGATCCTGACCAAGGGCAAGCTGCCGGCGGCGACCTGGATCGACGTCGTCACCACGGCCCACGAGCTCGGCATCCGGTCGTCCTCGACGATGATGTACGGCCATGTCGACCAGCCCCGGCACTGGCTGGGACATCTGCGGACCCTCGCCGGCATCCAGCAACGGACCGGCGGGTTCACGGAGTTCGTCACACTGCCGTTCATCCACACCAACGCGCCGGTGTACCTGGCGGGCATCTCCCGTCCCGGCCCGACCATGCGGGACAACCGGGCGGTCACGGCGATGGCCCGGCTGCTTCTGCACCCGCACATCCCCAACATCCAGACCAGCTGGGTGAAGCTGGGCACGGAGGGCGCGGCCGAGATGCTGCGCTCGGGGGCGAACGACCTGGGCGGCACGCTGATGGAGGAGACGATCTCGCGGATGGCGGGCTCGTCCTACGGCTCGTACAAGGCCGTCAAGGACCTGATCGCCGTCGCCGGGGCGGCGGGCCGTCCGGCGAAGCCGCGCACGACGCTGTACGGCGAGGTGTCCGAGGAGCGGCAGCGGGCCGCGGCGGCGTCGGACGGGCATCTGCCGGAACTGCTCCCGGTGCTGGACTGAGGACAGTCCTGGGGCATCCCCACAGTACGATGATCGGACCCCTCGTGGCCGAGGGGTCCCGTAGCTGAGGAGATGCGTGCCCGTGCCTGCCCGACGGCTTCCCTCCTGGGCCTGGGTCACCGGCCTGACCGCCGGTGCGATCGCCGCGGTCGTCGTGCTGACGGCGCAGGCCGAGAACGGCCCGCACCCGAAGGCGCCGGCGGCGAGGAAGCCGCACGCCTCGGCGTCCGCGACCGCGAGACCGCAGGCCTCGCCGAAGCCGTCCGCCTCGTCACAGGCGGCCGGGGCGCCCGCGAAGTCGGGCACGGGCCGCAGGGTCGTCTACTCCCTGGCGCAGCACCGCGTCTGGCTGGTCGACGCCGACGACACCGCCCGGCGCAGCTTCACGGTCTGGCCCGGCACGGTGAATCCGGCCGTCGGCAGCTACACGGTGTCGCTCCGCAAGGACGCCCTCAAGGGATCCGACGGCGTGCAGATCGAGCACGTCATGTACTTCACTGTCGCCTCGGGCGTCAACATCGCCTTCTCCAACGCCGTCGACGGCTCCTCCCCGCCCCCGGCCGCCGCCGGCGCGCAGACCGGCGGCATCCGGATGGCCAAGGCGGACGGGACGGCGCTGTGGGCGTTCGGCGAGACGGGGACGAAGGTCAGGGTCGTCGAGTAGAACGGGTCCCCGGAGCCCCCGGCCGCCCGCGGTGGCGCTCCCGCCCGGACGCACTCGTGCGCGGTCGACCGCCGGCGGTCCACCACCCCACCGAGTCTGCGCCACCCCTTCACCCGTCGGCCGGCGCACCGGCCGGAATCCGCGCGGCGTTCGATTACAGTGACGGACGTCGTACACACGGACGGTGGCCGGGAGGGCTTGGTGGCTGCGACTGCCGGTCCCGTCTGGGGCCGCACCGAACAGCAGGACTTCCGCAGCAGGGTGCGCGGCACGCTGCTGGGCGCGGCCGTCGGCGACGCGCTGGGCGCGCCCGTCGACGGGCTGGATCTCGAGGAGATCCGGCAGGGACACGGGCCCGAGGGCGTGGTCGACCTGGCGCCCGCCCACGGGCGGCGCGGCGCGGTCACCCACCTCACCCAGCTGACCCTGTTCACGGTGGACGGTCTGATCCGCGCCCATGTGCGGCGGGACACCGGCGCCTGGCACCCGCCGACGGATCTGCACCGGGCGTATCTGCGGTGGGCGGCCACCCAGCGCGACTGGGGCCCAGACCTGCGGCGCAAGGACGACGGCTGGCTCGCCCGCGAGGAGTGGCTGTACGCCCGCCGGGACCCGACCCGCACCCTGCTGCTCGGCCTGGGCGACGACGTGATGGGCACCCTCGAATCACCCAAGAGCCCCGGCGCGGCCGGTCCGGAGGTCGTCCCCCGCTCGGTGCCGATCGGGCTGCTCGTCGGCTGGGAGCCGCAGCTCGTCGCGCAGCTCGCCGTCGAGTGCGCGGCCCAGACCCACGGTCACCCCACGGCGTATCTGGCGGCGGGCGCGTACGCCGTCACCGTGCACGCGCTGGCGCGCGGCGAGAGCCTGGACGGCGCGGTGCGACTGGCGCTCGCGCTGCTGGCGGCGCGGCCGGGACACGAGCCGGTGTCCCAGGCGCTGCACGGCGCGCTGGGCGCCGTGCGGGAGGGGCCGCCGGAGCCGGCGCGGGTGGAGGAGCTGGCGCGGGCGGGGACCGCGGACGCGGTGCTGTCGGGCGCCGTCTACTGCGCGCTGGTCGCCGAGGACGTCCGGCACGGGCTGCGGCTCGCCGTGAACCACGGCGCCCCCTCGGGCCCGACCGCGGCCCTCGCCGGCGGTCTGCTCGGCGCCCTGCACGGCGAGACGGCCCTCCCGCCGGCCTGGCTGGCCGAGCTGGAGGGCCGTCCCACGATCCTGGAACTCGCCGACGACTTCGCCATGGAGATGACCCAGGGACCCGCCCTGCACGGCCCCTCCGGGGCTTCGCCGGGATGGCTGGCGAGGTATCCGAGGGGCCTGCCGAGTTGAGGCGGGGCCACACCCCGGCCGGCAGGCGCCGGCTGCTCAGACTCCTCCGGAGGGGGCGCTCCCGGACGGGCTGATGAGCTTGCCGTCCACCGTGTCCCGCGGTTCCGGCGCCGCCGCCGCTCCCGCCGAGCCCCCGTCCCCGTCGGTGTTGATGGTCTCGATGACGGCGAGGCGCTCCGGGGTGTCCTCGGGCTTGACGAACCCGATGACGACGTAGAGGACCAGCGACACGGCCAGCGGGATCGACACCTGGTACTGGAGCGGCACGCCGCCGTCGACGTTCCAGTTGATCGGGTAGTTGACCAGCCAGAAGGCCAGCAGACCCATCGACCAGCTGCCCAGCGCCGCCGTGGGACCGGAACGGCGGAAGGGGCGGAGCAGACCCAGCATCATCGGGATCGCCATCGGGCCCATCAGGCCGGCGACCCATTTGATGACGACGGTGATGATGTCCTTGAAGGCGGGGGAGTTGACCTGCGTGGCCGCCGCCATGGACAGACCGAGGAACACGACGGTCGTCACGCGCGCCGCGATCAGTCCCGAGCGCTGGTTCCACTCCCTTGCCCTGGCCCAGATCACGGGCGCGCAGTCCCGGGTGAAGACCGCGGCGATGGCGTTGGCGTCGGAGGAGCACATCGCCATCGTGTGGGAGAAGAAGCCGACGATGACGAGGCCCAGCAGGCCGTGCGGCAGCAGCTGTTCGGTCATCAGGGCGTAGGAGTCGGAGCCGTCCGGCTTGTTCGACGTCACCAGCAGCGGGGACATCCACATCGGGAAGAACAGCACCAGCGGCCAGACCAGCCACAGCACCGCCGACAGCCGGGCGGAGCGCTCGGCCTCCTTCGGGCCGGAGGTGGCCATGTACCGCTGGGCCTGGTTCAGCATGCCGCCGTTGTACTCGAAGAGCTTGATGAAGAGGAACGCGAGCAGGAACACCGTGCCGTACTGGGCGACGAGCGGTTTGTCGTGGCCCTGGAGCGCCGGCTGGTCCCAGGCGTCCAGGAACCCGATGCCCTTGTCGTTCAGCTTCAGCACGACGGCCACGAACATCGCGACGCCGGCCAGCAACTGGATGACGAACTGGCCGAGTTCGGTCAGCGCGTCCGCCCACAGGCCGCCGATGGTGCAGTAGACGGCGGTGATCGCGCCCGTGATGAGGATGCCCTGGTTGAGGGAGATGCCGGTGAAGACGGACAACAGGGTCGCGATGGCGGCCCACTTGGCGCCCACGTCCACGATCTTCAGCAGCATCCCGGACCAGGCGAGCGCCTGCTGGGTCTTCAGGTCGTAACGGTTCTTCAGGTACTCCAGCGGGGAAGCCACATGGAGCCGCGACCGCAGCCGGTTGATGCGCGGCGCGAACAGCTTCGAGCCGATCGCGATGCCGAGGGCGATGGGGAAGGACCAGGTGACGAAGGAGGTGACGCCGTAGGTGTAGGCGATGCCCGCGTACCCGGTGAACATCACCGCGCTGTAGCCCGACATGTGGTGCGAGATGCCCGACAGCCACCAGGGCATCCTGCCGCCGGCGGTGAAGAAGTCGCTCACGTCGTCGACGCGTTTGTGCGACCAGACGCCGATCGCGATCATCACGCCGAAATAGCCGATGAGCACGGCCCAGTCGAGACCGTTCATGTGCGCCCTCCCAGGGATCAGCCCGGCGCTCATCGTGGGCGCTCACGCGTGGACACGGCAAGTAACCGCGAGGTCAAGGAGAGGTAAAAGAATTCGGTATGATGACTTGCGTTCACCCATGTGAACTCAATGCATCAGCTCCCCGGCGTTGACCAGCAACGACTGTCCGGTGATGGCCCGCGCCCGGTCCGACGCCAGGAACACCGCCGCATTCGCCACATCCCCGTCCGTGGCGAGCTCGGGCAACGCCATCCGTCCCGTGAGCCTCCCCAGCACCTCCTCCTCGGGCGTCCCCTCGGTCTGCGCGGTGAACCGCACGTACGCCTGCACCGGCGGCCCCCACATCCACCCCGGCAGCACCGTGTTGACCCGGATCCGGTGCGGCCCGAGCTCCCGTGCGAGCGAGTACATCGCGCTCGTCAGCGCCCCCTTGGAAGCTGCGTACGCCGCCTGCCGCACCTGCGAGGGCGCCGCCACGGCCGACTGCGTCCCGATGAACACGACCGACCCGCCCCGCTCCTTCAGCGCCGGCAGGCAGGCCCGCGTCATCCGCAGCGTGCCCAGCAGATTGACGTCCAGCACCGCCTGCCACGTCGTGAAGTCGGCGTCCTCGACCCCTCCGAAGTAGGAGTCCCAGGCCGCCACGTGAACCACCGCGTCGATCCCGCCGAACCGCTCCCGCGCCAGACCGGCCAGCGCCTCGCAACTCCGCTCGTCGGTGATGTCGGCGGCCCGGTACGCGGTGCGCGCCCCCGCCGGGTCGATCTCGGCCGCGCTCTTCGCGAGGTTCGCCTCGGTCCGCGCCCCGAGCACGGCGTTGCCGCCGTCCCGCACGACCGCGGCGGCGACCTGGTGACCGAGTCCGGCGCCGACCCCCGACACGACGACCGTCCTGCCCTCCAGCGATGACATAGGTCCTCCCTGCCTCTTCCGCTCTATCTGACGGAGCGTCAGAGTATGGGCCAGTCACCGAGGATGGGGAAGAGCATGAGCGAGGAGACGCACGGCGACACGCACAGCGGGACGTACGCGGAACTGGCCGCCGTCGGCCCCTACGGGGTCCACCCCGGGCACGCCCTGATCACCATGGTCGAACCGCACCCGGGCCACGAGTACGCCTACAACCGCTGGTACGAGGACGACCACTACTACGCCGGCGCGATGGCCATGCCGTGGATGTACGCCGGCCGCAGATGGGTGGCCACCCGCGACCTGCAACTGCTGCGCTACCCCGAGAAGTCGGCGGTCGCCCAGCCCGTCACCGCCGGCTGCTACCTCTCCACCTACTGGATCACCGACGGACGCCACGGCGACCACATGAAGTGGACGGTCGCCATCAACAAGCGCCTCAACCGGGACGCCCGCGTCTACCACGACCGCACCCACGTGTTCACCGCGTTCCAGGACCACGCGACGACCGTCTACCGGGACGGCGCGGCGGGACCGAGGGACTTCCACGCCCTCGACCACCCCTACGCGGGCCTCGTCGTCGAGGTGATCGACGCCGACTCGACGCAGCAGCGCGCCGAGCTCCTGCACTGGCTGCGCGCCCGCCACCTCCCCCGGCGGCTGGCCGGCTCCCCGGCCGCCATGGTCACCGTCTTCCGCCCCACCCCGCTCCCCGGCGACCGCATGACCTACGTCAAGCAGGTCGAGGGCGTCGACACCCGGCTGACCCTCCTGTGGTTCCTGGAGGCGGCCCCCGGTGACTGCTGGGACCCCTGCTTCACCGGCCTGGAGGAGGCGGTCGCGGAGTCCGGTCTCGGACGCGTGGAACTGGTCGCGCCGTTCATCCCCACGATCCCGGGCACCGACCGGTACGTGGACCGGCTGCGCTGATCACCGCTTGTCCTTCAGCTCGTCCGGGCACGGCGTCCCCCGGGGCAGCTGGTAGGGCGCCGCCAGCCGGTACGTGCCCGCCTTCGGCGCGAGCAGCACCGTCCACTTGTCGCCGTCCGCGTCCTCCGCCGTCTCGAACAGGCAGCCGTTGACGTTGTCGAACGTCTTCGGCTCGCCGTCGGACCGGTCCTTGGACTCCTGCGTCTCCTGCGGCGGCTTCAGGCTCTTGCCCTTCGCGTCCACCACACTCAGCCAAGGCGAGTACGGGATCCGGATCAGGATCCGTCCCGCCTTCTTCACGTCGATCGTCATCTCGCCCTGCTCGGCCCGCTGCACCACCGCGTTCGGCTCGGCCAGCGGGGCGGGATCGACGACCTTGAACAGCTGCCAGTTGGCGTCGCCCCAGATCTGCTCCAGATACGGCAGGCCCCGCTGCACCAGCTGCCGCTCCCGCTCACCGCCGTCCCCGTCCAGCGCCTCCTTGGGGACGACGACGAAGTGCACCGCCCACCGCTTCAGCCAGTCGTGGTAGTTCGCCGAGTTGAGGGTGTCGTCGTAGAAGAGCGGGTTGCGCTCCATGTCGGCCTGGCGGTTCCAGCCGCGGGCGAGGTTGACGTACGGCGCGAGCGCGGACGCCTCGCGATGCGAACGCGCCGGGACGACCTCCACCCGGCCCTTCTCCGCGCCGACCCCCTGAAGTTCGTTGACGAGCGGCGCCAGCTCGCGCGCCCAGGAGGCCGCCGGGGTCGTCCGCACGACGTCGTCGACCGACTTGAAGCCGATCCAGCCCACGAACGTGAGCGACGACAGGACGATCACGTACCACTTGCGGCTGCGCGGCACGGCGAACGGCAGCGCCGCCATCAGCACGACGCCCGTGAACATCATCGCGAGCCGGGTGATGTTGGACCCGATCTGCGAGCTGATCAGCCACACCATCAGCACCCCGAGCCCGTACACGGCCGCCGTGATCCGCACCGTCTTCCAGTCGCGCGGGACGACGGCGAAGACGACCAGCGCCGACAGCAGCGGCAGCGACGCCGAGCCGAAGGACATCGGCTGGGTGCCGGAGAACGGGAACAGCCAGGCGGAGAGGGCGACGACCACCGTCGGGGCCAGCCCGAGCGCCCAAGCGCCCGGCCGCCGCTTCTGCAGGAACATCGCCACGGCGACTATCCCGACGAAGAGCCCGGCCACCGGCGACCCCATGGTGGCGAGCGCGGCGAGCGGAGCCGCGCACAGCGCCTTCGCCCACCGTTTGTAGCGCCAGCGGTGCGGCCAGCAGAACACGACGGCGACCGCGCCCAGCGCGAACATGTTGCCGAGGCCGAAGGTCACCCGGCCCGAGGCGGCGTTGCACAGCAGCGCGAAGATCCCCGCGAGCGCCGGCCACACGGGGTTCTTCACCGGCCGACAGCGCAGCAGGATCAGGGTGAGCAGCCCCGCCGACAGCGTCCCGGCGACCATCATCGTCGTCCGGACGCCGAGCAGTGACATCAGGTACGGCGACACCATGCTGTACGACACCGGGTGCATGCCGCCGTACCAGGCGAGGTTGTACGCCGAGTCGGGATGCCGGCCGACGAACTCGGCCCAGGCGTCCTGCGCGGCGAGGTCGCCGCCGCTGTTCGCGAACGTGAAGAACCAGACGAGGTGCAGGACGCCCGACAGCGCCGTCATGGTGAGGACGAGATGGCGGCCGAGAGGCCCGCCGACCCGGTCGAGGGCGCCGCGCACCCGGGACGTCCCGCGCGCGGACTCCGTACGGCTCTCCCGGGCGCTGTCCCGGCCCCGGTCCTGCCCGACGTCTACCATCGCGCCGCCGGCCGGGTCACGGTCGTGCTCGCCCGACTGGGGTGCGGGCACCCTGGTGCGCGGGCCGGCGTCCCGGTCCGGACCGGCTTCGTCGGCGCGTGTCGGCTCCGCAGTGGCCACCTGAAGGCACTCCCCGTGTCCCGTCTTCTGTTCTCGGCCGCGTACCGTTCGCGTCCGCTTCACGGCTACGCCCTTGCGACCGGCGGCCTGTCCCGTTTCGCGACGCTAGCACGCACCCCGCCGGGCGGCTGCCCGACGGGGTGCGGAAGGCGTGCGGACGGGCGTGGCGGTCAGCCGACGCGGGTCAGCTTGTCCGAGAAGCCCGGCTCGGCCAGGTCCGTCTGCAGGGCGACCGGCACCTTCACCGCGCTGCTGGTGCCGTCGCCGACGGTGAGCGTGCCCACCTGGGTGCCGGCCTTGGCCGTGTGCGGCACCTCGCCGGAGGTGAACGACAGCTTCACCGTCATGCCCGCCCAGCCGGCCGCCGAGACGTCCTGGGTGATGACGACGGGCGTGTGGCCGCCGAGCTTGTCGTCCACGTACCCGACGACGTCGCCCTTCTTCAGGATCTTCGCCGAGGTCAGCGCGTCCTCGGCGGCGACCAGCGCCGCCTGGCTGACCACGTTGGCCGTCTTGAGGATCTCGCGCTTGTGCTGCCCGAGGATCGCCCCGACGAGGGTCACCGACTTCCCGTCGACCTTCTTGCGGGAGGCGAACAGCAGGTTGCCGCCGGCAGCGCTCGTGCTGCCCGTCTTGATGCCGATCGCGCCGATCCTGAGCGGCAGCTCGTTGTAGTTGTTCCAGTACTTGCCGGTCGGGTCGGTCCAGCTCGCCGCACTGGAGATGGCGACCAGGGCGGGCACCTTCACGAACGCCCGGCCGAGCTTGACCTGGTCCTCCGCCGTGGAGACGGTGGTCTCCTTCAGGCCAGAGGGGTCGGTGTACGTCGTGTGCGTCATCCCCAGTTCCCTGGCGGTGGCGTTCATCTTCTTCACGAACGCCTCCACCGAGCCCGCGTCCCAGCGGGCGAGCAGCCGCGCGATGTTGTTGGCGGAGGGGATGATGACGGCCGACAGGGCCTGCTTCTCGGTGAGTTTGTCGCCGGCCTTGACGGTGTTGAGCGTCGACTCGTCGAGGGTGACGTCGTAGCCGCCCTCCTTCGCCGCCGTCGCGTCGACCTCGATCTCCGGGCCTTCCTCCCCGGCCTTCATCGGGTGGTCCTTGGCGATGATGTACGCGGTCATGGTCTTGGCGACGGAGCCGATGGCCACGGGCGTCTGCTTGCCGAAGCTGCCCATCGTGCCGACGCCGTCGGCGTCCATCCAGCCCTGCCCCTCGTTCGGCCAGGGCAGCTGCGTCTTGCCGCCCTCGAACGTGTAGGAGTCCTTCGCGGTCAGCGTGAGCGCGGTCGCCGGCAGCGGCCGCATGGCCTGCACGATCGCAAACACGATGACCAGCAGGAGGACCAGCGGCGTCCAGATCTTCAGCCGCCGGCCGAGGGTGCGCAGCGGGGTCGGCGGGGGCGGCGGGGTGTTCGTCAGCTCGGCCAGCAGGTCCAGCGGCGGCTTCGGCGGCAGCGGCTGCTGCGTGGTCCGCTCGGGGCCGACCTGCGGGACGAACGCGGTGACGTCGGCGGGCGCCTGGGCGGCCGGCTTCGGCGGACGGGGCTCGTCCAGCGGCTTGAGCGCGACGAACCTGCTCGTCCGCTCGGCCGGCGTCCCGGGCTCGTCGTCCGCCTTGTCGGCCCCGTCGGTCTTCGCGGCGGTGTCGGCCCCGTCCGTCGCGTCGGCCGTGCCGGGTGCGTCGGCCGCGGCCGCGTCGGCCTTCTCGCCGCCCGGCCGGGGCTTGACGTCGCCGAGCTTCAGCATCGTGGTCGGCTGGTCGACGGCGGGCTTGGGGCGGGGGGTCTTGAAGACGGCGGTGGGCTGGTCGACGGGCGTGCGGTCGGCCTTGGCGTCCTCGGGCTCGTCCTCGGCGTCCGGCTCGACGTCGGGCTCGGCGTCGGACTTCTCCGGCTTCTCGGGCTTCTCCGGCTTCTCGGTCCCGGCGGCGTCCGACGCCCACTTCGGCGCGCGCTTGGCGGCCGGCCCGGCGTCGGCCTCGGCCTGCGGCTCGGCGGACTCGGCGGACCGGTTCGCGTTCTCGGGCCGCGCGTCCTCGGGCTCGGCGGTGGCGTCGGCCCGCTCTTCGGCCTTCGCGTCGGCGCGCTCCGAACGTGCGTCGTCGTCGGGGGCGGCGTCCGCGGGCTCTCCCGCCTCCTCGCCGGCCGGGTCGGTCGCGTCGGTCGCGTCGGCTGCGGGGCCGTCCTCGGGGCTCTCGTCGTCCGCCGTGGCGACCCACTGGGCGACGGCCGCTCGCAGACGGTCCTCCTCGCCCTCGGGAGCCTCGCCGGGGGTCCCGGCCTCGCCGACGGTCTCGTCGCCGCCCTCAGGGCCGTCCCCGGCGTCGTCGCCGGCGCTCTGTCCGGCCGCTGGAGCCGTCCCGGCGTCGCTCGCGTCCTCGGAGTCGTCCGACGCGGCCGCCGGGGTCTCCTCGGCGGCCTCCGGCTCCTCCTGCGCCTCCGGCTCCCCGGCCGGCTCGCTCTGCGCGGACCCGGCCCCGGCGGACCCGGTCCCGGCGGCGTCTGCGCCGGACCCCTCGGCGCCGGGCTCCTCGGCCTCCTCGGTCTTCAGATCCCGTACCGAGAACACCCGCGTCGCCGTGTCCACGCCGCCGCGGGCCGGCGAGGGATCGCTGTCCCGCGCCACCGCGACCCGCGGATCGCGGATCTCGCGAGAATCCCGTGCCTCGGGAACCGTGCCCGCGCTCCCCGACGTCGGTTCTGCCGACGACTCGCGCTGCTTCGACCTGTCGGGGGACTCGCCCGCCACCGATGCCTCCTCCTGTGCCGCACGCCGTCCGCGCGCCTGCCGAACCGTGAACCGCCCGCCCGGGACCCGCCTCGCGGCGCTGTCCGAACCATGTACCAGTGTCCTGTGTAGAGGGCTTGGCTCCTGCGGTAGACGAGAACGACATACCTACTGGTTCCACTACAAACAGGTCACGCACCCTCGACAGATGAATGTGAGAGGGGTCACCCTGTCATTCATCCACGCGGGGAGGCATGGATGGGCAGGAGCCGCAGAACGATTCCGGAAGAGCTTCTTCTGCTGGCGTTGGACCCGACCACGGGTACCACCGCACAGCCGCAGTCGCTCGACCTTGGTCTGGCCGGAGCACAGCTAGTGGAGCTGGCGCTGGCCGGGCGGATAGCCCCTGACGGGGATCGTATCGCCGTGGTGTCCCCACGGCCGACTGGAGACCCAACGCTGGACTGCGCGTTGGAGTTGCTGCGAAGGCGCGGCGCTCCCGTACGGGCCGTCCACTGGATCGGCGGGCCGCGTCTCGGGCTACGCCAGACCTACCTCTCGCATCTGGAGCGGTGCGGCATGGTGCATGCCGTGGCGGGTCAGATGTGCGGAGTGCTGCCGACGACTCGCTACCAGGCGACGGACACCGACATCAGCCGGGAGATCAAGGCCCGGCTGGACTCCGCGATCCGCACCGGCGTGCCGCCGGACCCGCGGACCGCGGCGCTCGCCGCCCTGGCGCACGCGGTCGGCCTCGGCAAGCACCTGTATCCGGGCAACGAGGGACGCTCGTCCCGCTCCCGGCTGCGGGACCTGATCAGGCACGACCCCATGGGCGGCCTCGTGGCGCACGCCGTGATGGACGTCCAGAACGGCGCGGTGGCACAGCCGCGCCGCAACCAGGCGCCCCCCGGCCGGCAGGCCGGACCGGGAGCCAGGCCCGCTCCGGAGCCCGCCCGTGGCGTTCCGGCGCAGCCGCACCGCAACCCCATGGCGCGTGTGGTGGCCCTCTGAGCCCACAGACCTGAGACCTGTTCGGGAGCCGACGCGGCCCGCGCGGGGCGGTGCATCTGCCGCCCCGCGCGGACGTGTGTCGGGAGCCCTGCCGGGTTCGGCCCGAACTGGCGCGCAGCGGCCGCATATCCACCGTTTTCCAGCGGTGGAAAGCGCCTTGGTGGCAGTCTGCTGAACAGCAGATACGCAAAGTGTTTGAGACAGACACGCAGCCGGAGGTGCACGTCCCGTGGCGTCCAATGTCAATCCCACCGTCAGACGACGCCGGTTGGGCCAGGAGCTGCGCAGGCTCCGTGAGCTCAAGGGCATGACGGCCGAAGAGGTCGCCGAGCGCCTGCTGGTGTCCCAGTCGAAGATCAGCCGTCTGGAGAACGGCCGGCGCAGCATCAGCCAGCGCGACGTCCGCGACCTGTGCGGGGTGTACGAGGTCGAGGACCAGCGGATGGTCGACTCGCTGATGGAGATGGCCAAGGACTCCCGCCAGCAGGGCTGGTGGCATGCCTTCGGTGACGTCCCGTACAGCGTCTACATCGGTCTGGAGACGGACGCGGCGAGCCTGCGCGTGTACGACCCGCAGGTGGTGCCCGGACTGCTCCAGACCCGTCAGTACGCGGAGGCGCTGATCTCGGGCGCGCTGCCGGAGACCGCGCAGGCGGAGATCGACAAGCGGGTGCAGGTGCGCATGCGCCGCCAGGAGCGGGTCTCGTCGGGCGAGAACCCGCTGCGGCTGTGGAGCGTCATGGACGAGTCCGCGCTGCGGCGCGTCGTCGGCGGCCGTGAGTTGATGCGGGACCAGCTGGAACACCTCGTCGAGCAGTCCCAGCTGCCGCATGTGACGGTCCAGGTGATCCCGTTCGAGATGGGAGCGCATCCGGGCCTCAACGGCCAGTACGCGATCCTCGAGTTCCCCGACACGGCCGACTCCAGCGTCGTCTACATCGAGGGAGTCACCAGCGACCTCTATCTGGAGAAGCCGAACGACGTGCAGAAGTACAGCGTGATGTACGAGCACCTGCGCGCCCAGGCCCTCAACGTGGAGCAGTCCCGCCAGTTGATCGCCGACATCGCCAAGGGCTACGTGCGGTGAGGTCCGGCGGGAAGTTGCGCATGATACGCGTTAACCCCACCGGTATGGAAGTTTCCACTGGAATATGTCATCCGGTCGAGTGAATAGTCGCTTCGTCAGTCGATGTTGGCGAGTAGCGTCGATCACGCCATCAAGCAACAAGGTTGGCGTGAAGACAGCAACTCAACAACTGCACTCCGGAGCAAAAATGGCAATTCGTCAGGGCAGCGCGCACACGTGGACCAAGTCCTCCTACTCCACGGGCAACGGTGCGTGCGTCGAGGTCAAGTCGCCGGCCGTACAGGCTCTGTTCGTCCGCGACTCCAAGGTCCAGGACGGCCCGACCCTGGTCTTCCCCGCCGACGCGTGGAGCGACTTCGTGGCGTCGGTCAAGGCATAGGGCGGAGGACTTCCTGACCCTCAGCCGGATACCGAACACCACTGCGGAAGAACCACCCACGGGCCCTCTCGTCCAGATCGCCGTCCTAGCCGAGGGGGCCCGTCGCATGCCCGGCGGCCGAGCCGCCCGCCTGCTCAGCCCAGACGGCTCTCGATCGCCGCGACCACCTCGGGGGCCTCCGGCTCGGTCTGCGGCGAGAACCGGGCGACGACCGAGCCGTCCCGGCCGATCAGGAACTTCTCGAAGTTCCAGCGGACGTCGCCGGTGTGGCCCTCGCCGTCCGCGAACCCGACGAGCCGCTCGTACAGCGGGTGCCGGCCGTCACCGTTGACCTCGACCTTCTCGGTCAGCGGGAAGCTCACGCCGTAGGTGGCCGAGCAGAACTCCGCGATCTCCTCGGCGCTGCCGGGCTCCTGCCCGAGGAACTGGTTGCAGGGCACGCCGAGGACCGTGAAGCCCTGCCCGGCGTAGCGCTCCTGGAGCCGCTCCAGGCCGGTGTACTGCGGGGTGAGGCCGCACTTGGAGGCCACGTTCACCACCAGCACGACCTGGCCGGTGTACTGCGAAAGCTCCGCGGAGCCGCCCTTGAGGGCGTCGATCTGGACGTCGAGGGGGGAGGTGCCGGCATCAGTAGTCATGCTCCGGATGCTAACTCCGGGCAGCGCCTCCGGCTCCGGCCGCCTCCGCCAGGGCGTCCCCGGCCGCCGTCCGCGAATACAGCACCGACCGCCCCGCGCGCCGCCGCCGCACCAGGCCCGCGTCCAGCAGCACCCGCACATGGCGGCCCACGGAACCGAGGCCCTGGCCCGTCAGGGCGACCAGCTGGGTGGTGCTCGCGGGACGGGCGAGCAGCACCAGCACCGCGGCCCGGCCCGGCCCCAGCAGCGCGCCGAGCGCCGCCGGGGCCGAAGCGGCGCGGCCGCGGCCGTCCCCGGCGAGCACGCCGGTGCACGGGTAGACGACGGCGTACCGCTCCCGTCCCTCCCACGACACCCAGCCGGCCTTCGGCGTGACCGGCACGAACAGCAGCTCGGCCCCGGAGATCTCGCGCGGTGGATACTCGTGCGGGTTCACCTGGAAGCGGCTCTCGCCGAGCCAGCGCGTCCCCGGCCGCAGCGAGTCCAGCACGGCCGCCCAGCCGCCCCGGCTGACCTGCGCCGTCCGCGCGACGACGTCCGCCTCCAGGACGCGCCGGCGGCGCTCCCAGTCCGGCCGCACGGCCGTCTCCCACACGTGCTCCATGAGCGCCGCAGCCCGCTCGGGCAGGTCGTCCCGGTCCAGGGCCGCGGGCAGCGGCCCGGCCAGGGACGTCCGCAGATGCGCCCTCGCGTCCGCGGGATCGGCCGACCGCACCCGGGCCACGCCGTCCTCGAAGCTCTCGCCGTCCCTCGGCGTGGGCGTCAGGAAGTCGGCGATCCAGCTCCTCCCGAGCCCCGCCCTCACCAGCAGGGCCGTCACCGGGTCCGCGGCGAGCACGGCCCGGTAGCCGGGGAGGCGGGCGTGCAGCCACTCCCGCTCGCCGGGATGGTGGCCCACCCCCGCGTGCAGCAGCTTCAGCGTCGCGAAGGTCTCGGTGAGCGGCGAGATCACGAACCGGCTGCCCGCCAGGGTGTCCGCGTTCACCTGCCACCAGCCCACGTCTGCCCCTCCGTCCCCGCCGCCGTGCCGACGCCGCCGTGCCGATGCCCGTGTGCCGCCGCACGGCCGTTCCGCTGTGCCGCCGTGCCGCCGTGCCGTGCCCGGACGACCT
This sequence comes from Streptomyces sp. NPDC020597, assembly GCF_044335095.1. Classification (NCBI taxonomy): domain Bacteria; kingdom Bacillati; phylum Actinomycetota; class Actinomycetes; order Kitasatosporales; family Streptomycetaceae; genus Streptomyces; species Streptomyces sp. NPDC020597. Next base: position 292,206 of record NZ_JBIRUL010000003.1, read on the forward strand.
TTCGCACGACCGCGAAACAATAACCGGGCCGCTCGAGGCCGTCCGAGACTCCGCGCATGCCTCGTTACCGACCGCTGTTCCGCACCCCGGAATTCACTCCCCTCTTCCTCTCCTCCGCCGCGCACACCGCCGCCTCGACGGTGGGCGCCCTGGCGCTCGGCACGCTGGTCTACCGGGCCACCGGCTCCCCGCTGCTCTCGGCGACGAGCATGTTCGGTCCCTCGCTCACGCAGGTGCTGGGCGCGACCCTGCTCCTCTCCGGCGCCGACCGGCTGCCCCCGAGGGCGACGCTGGCGGGGATCTCGCTCGGCTTCGCCGTCACCACCGTCGTTCTGGCCGCCCCCGGCCTGCCGGTCCTCGGCGTCCTCGGCGTCGTCCTGCTGCAGGGGCTGATCGCCTCGCTCGGCGGCGGGGTCCGCTGGGGACTGCTGAACGAGATCCTCACCAAGGACGGCTATCTGCCCGGGCGTTCGCTGTTCAACATCCTGCACGGACTGATGCAGATCGCCGGATACGCCGCCGGCGGCGTCCTGGTGGCGGCGCTCTCCGCACGTCGGACCCTGCTGCTCGCGGCCCTGCTGTACGCCGTCGCCGCCGCGGTCGCCCGGCTGGGGCTGACCGCCCGCCCGCCGCGCGCCGCGGGCCGCCCCTCCGCCGCCGCGACCCGGCGCACCAACGCCGTCCTGTGGTCCTCGCGCCCCCGTCGCCTCACCTACCTGGGGCTGTGGCTTCCCAACGGTCTGGTCGTCGGCTGCGAGGCCCTGTTCGTGCCGTACGCCCCGGACGCGGCGGGCACGCTGTTCGCCTGCGCGGCGCTGGGCATGCTCGTCGGCGACGTGACGATCGGCAGGCTGGTGCCGCCGGCGGCGCGCACCCGGCTGGCGACTCCGCTCCTGCTTCTGCTGGCCGCGCCCTACGCCCTGTTCGTCCTGCGCCCCGCGCTTCCGCTCGCCGCGGTCTGCGCCGCCCTCGCCTCCGTCGGCTTCGGCGCGAGCCTGGTCCAGCAGGAACGGCTGATGGCGCTCACCCCGCCCGAACTCAGCGGCCACGCGCTGGGGCTGCACTCGTCGGGGATGCTCGCCATGCAGGGCGCGAGCGCTGCCCTCGCGGGCATGGCGGCCCAACTCACCTCGCCGGCAGCGGCGATGACGGCGATGGCCCTGACGTCGGTCGCGGTGACTGTGGCGCTGCACTCCGCGGGACGAACCGGAGCACGACCCACGGCGCGCACGGGGACGGGCACGGCCGAGTGAACGCCCTCAGCCGTGGGCGTGTGTGTGGGCGACGGCGTGGCCCTTGCCGCGGGCGATCATCCACTTGTTCACCGGCGTCGTGATCAGAAAGGCCACCGCGAAGCCGCCGAGGAGGGCCGCCCAGAACAGCCCGTCCGACAGCTGGGCGTCCATCGCTCCCGGCGTGAAGGCGACGATCGCGTTGTCGACCAGTTCCATCACGGCGATCGAGACGGTGTCGGCGGCCAGCGCCACCTTGACGGCGGCGCGGAGGCTCAGACCCGCCCTGCGCACCGAGAGCAGGGTGAGGGAGTAACCGAAGAGGAACGCGAGCACGATCGCGACGACCATGGTCGGCACGTTGCCCCAGCCGAGGGCGGTGCCGATGACCATGCCGAGGATCTCGCCGATGGCGCACCCGGTGAGGCAGTGCAGCGTCGCCGTGACGGCCATGGCCCATGAGGCGTGGCCGTCGTGCTGTTCGTGCCGGCCGGACGCCCCGAGACCGCCGTGGTGCTCCTGACCCCCGGAGCGGTCGGCCCGATGGGGCCGCTCGGGCCGCTCGGGCTGATGGTGCTGGTGAGGCTGATGGAGCTGATGGGTTTCCTGGGGTTGCTGGGGCTGGTCGGACTCCGCGTGCTGGTCGTGAGACATGCCTCCTGTATACCCCTGGGGGGTATACAGGGCAAGCGGTGACGCACTTCTTCACGGGTGACGGGTGACGGGTGACGGGTGACGGGTGACGGGTGACGGGTGATGGCTGAGGGGCGACGGGTGATGGCTGACGGGCGACGGCCGGCCGCCGGGAATCCGCCGCGAACGCGGTCGGCCGTTCGGCGCGCGGCGGCCTTCACGGCGGCCTTCGCAGTGGGCTTTGCAGTGGGCGATGGAATCGGGGGCGCGCCGGGCTTTCCGATGTGAGCGCATCGCCGGGGCCGCGCAGGGCGTGACGGGATTGACTCCTGGTCAAATCGGGAGCGGCGCCACCGGAATGCCTTCCTCCGGGGTTCCAAGGGCGACCCAAAGCGATTTTAAACACCTTCAGAAAACGGTTTCGTTCGCCCCGTTGACACCTTGCGCACCCCCTTTTAAGGTCACGCCAGCATTCTGACCAGGTGACGAGATTTCGAACGTTTGAGAGGCAAGTGCCCTGCGCATCACCGGAGTCAGCACACCCGTGACCGGAAACCGGTGGCGCAACCTTGGGTATTTACAGGTGCGTACCGGCAAACCGGTCGGTGGGGTGGGCGAAATCCGCGCACGCGGCCGCGCCGGGACGTTTTTCGGTGACCTGAGGGCCACCGAGGTGTCCGAAATTCGACCCCGGCGATCCGCCGGGCGAGCGGCCCCTCACATCCCACTCTCCGTTCGCACCCCTCAGGCCCCTCAGACCCATCACGCTCCTCTCGGACCTCGTGCCACGCGGTCGACCTCTACGAGATCCGCCGACCGTTCACGGCCGAGGGGCCCGGCGCACCACGATCCCCGACGACCTCGGCGGCCGCGTGCGCCCGCGAGGGCGGCGGGCGCCTCGCCCCCGTCGCTCCGCGCCGCCGCAAACCCCTCCGCCGGCCCGTGCGGCGCCTCGGCTGTGCACACCGCTCCCGCACGCGCCCGGCCTGTCTCCGGCCCGCCGCCCCACTGCTTCTTCCCCACCGACGGCTGACACTCCGTCACCCACCCCCCTCAACGACGAGAAACTAGGAACCATCGCCATGCGTAACCGAAGAGCCTTCCTCGCCGCCCTCACGGGAGTCGCTTCTCTGTCCCTCACCCTGTCCGCCTGCGGCGAGACCAACAGCAGCGGGGACAAGGCCAAGGGCGGCACCATCGGCATCGCGATGCCGACCCAGGCCTCCGAGCGCTGGCTGACCGACGGCAAGAGCGTGGTCAAGGACCTGAAGGGTTACGGATACCAGACCCAGCTGGTCTACGGGCAGGACAACCCCAAGACGCAGGTCTCCCAGATCCAGGCCCTGATCAAGCAGGGTGTGGACGCGCTGATCATCGCGGCCATCGACAACAAGTCGCTGAACGGCGTACTCGAGGAGGCCGCCGCCGCGAAAATACCGGTGATCTCCTACGACCGGCTCATCCTCGGCACCGCCAACGTCGACTACTACGTCTCCTTCGACAACGAGCAGGTCGGACGGCTGCAGGCGCTTTACATCATCGACAAGCTCGGCCTGGAGGACGGAAAGGGACCGTTCAACATCGAGCTTTTCGCCGGTTCTCCGGACGACAACAACACCCAGTACTTCTTCGAGGGCGCGATGCACCTTCTGCAGCCCTACCTGGACAACAAGCAGTTGGTCGTCCGGTCCGGCCAGACCGCTCTGAAGGAGGTCACCACCCTGCGCTGGGACGGCCCCACCGCGCAGAAGCGCATGAACGGTCTCCTCTCCGACTTCTACCGGACCAAGAAGGTCGACGCGGTCCTGTCGCCGTACGACGGCATCTCCATCGGCGTCCTGAACGCGCTGAAGGGCGACGGCTACGGTTCCAACAGCAAGCCCCTGCCGATCATCACCGGTCAGGACGCCGAACTGGCGTCGGTCAAGTCGATCATCGCGGACGAGCAGTCGCAGACGGTGTACAAGGATGTCCGCCAACTCGCCTCCGCGGCCGCCGACATGGCGAACGACATCCTCACCGGCAAGACGCCGAAGGTGAACAACAGGCTGGGCTACAAGAACGGCGTCAAGGCCGTCTCCGCCTACCTGCTGCAGCCGACCAGCGTCGACAAGACCAACTACAACTACGTCCTGGTCGCGGGCGGTTACTACACCGCCGCCGAACTCAAGTAGCCGTACGAGCACACCTCGGCGCACACCTCGGTGCTCACCGGCCGGGCGACGGGGCAGGGGGAGGGGCCACGGGGACGGGGGGATCGGGTGGACAGGGATCGGCGCCAGGTGCCGGACGCGGCGGATCTCGTCGTGGCCGGCTGCGGATGGCTCCTGACGGTGACCGTCGTCGCCCTGCCGGCTCGTCCTGAACGACGGGACGGGCCGGCTCGGTGACTCAGGACGGCGTCCCGGTCCCTGCGCCCGGTGCCGGACGGCGGCGCGGACGGCCGAGCGCCAGGCGCGCCACGCGCGGCCAGTCCACCACTGCGGCGGTCGCCCCGGGCGCCCCGGGACGGCGGCGCGGCACGCGGACCCGCAGCGCACCGGGCGCGCTGCGGCACACGACGGGTGACGGCAGCACCGTGTGCTCCCCGTCGATACCGACGGGGAGGGTCGCCGTGTCGCCCTCGACGACGACTTCCCCCGCACTCAGCCGCATGACTCCCGGCGCACGGGGACCGCGTACCAGGCGCGCCGCGTCAGCGGCGTTGTCCACCCGCACGCCCACCACGCCCAGCTCACCCGAGTCCAGCCGCTGTCTGCGTCCCGGATTGGCCGCTTCCACGGCCCGCCCGTAGGGGTTGTTGCTGACGAGCAGCGCCTGAAGACCGTCGGCCCGGGCGGCCCCCTCGGCCGCCTCAGCCCCCTCGGCCCCCTCAGCCTCAGCCTCGACCGCGGCCTCGACCCCGGTCGCGGCCGGACCGGACGGTCCGGCCGGACCGTGCCCCCGGGCCTTGGCGGCCCTCATGCGCAGCCTGGGTGCGTCCTCGGCGGTGAGGAGGCCGGGGAGCGCCTGGAGGACGGTGTGCGCCTTCGCGTCCCGGTAGGCGGGGTCGGCGACCACGGCCGCGTACGTCCCGAAGGAGGCATTGTTGACGAAGACCCGGTTCGCCGCGAACCCGAGGTCGACGCGGAGTTCGACGCCGTCGGACAGGGCCTCGAGAGCCGCCGCCGGGTCCCCGCGGTCGAGGCCGAGGTCGAGGGCGAAGTGGTTGCGGGTGCCCACGGGAATCACCATGAAGGGCAGATCGTTGCGGGCCGCGACTTCGGCCACCAGGGCCTGGGTGCCGTCGCCGCCCGCCACCGCGAGAAGGTCGGCTCCCTCGGCGACGGCCCGCCGGGCCAGCTCGGCGACGTCCTGGCGCCCGTCGAGCAGCACCACCCGGCAGCCCGCGTCCCGGGCCTTCTCCACGAGATGGAACCGGCCCACCTTGCCGCCGCCCGAGCGCGGATTCATGAGGATCCAGGGGGCGTGGGGCGCTTCCGCGACCTCCCCCTCGAAGTCGGCGCGGCCACGTGCAGAGGACGCCCGTGCAGAGGACGCCCGTGCAGAGGACGCCCGTGCAGAGGACGCCCGTGCCGAGGACGCCCGTGCAGAGGACGCCCGTGCCGCTGTCAGGGCCAGCATCCACAGGGCCACGGAGAGCAGCGCAGGCCCCAGCATGTCGAACGCGGCGTACAGGGCGAGCACGGTGACCGGAGCGACCACCGCCAGGGCCGCCCCGAGGCCACGGACCACCCCGGTGTGCGCCAGCGCCCACCACGTGCCGACGGCGGCGAGCGTCAGCCCGGCGACGCCGGCCAGGGCCCACAGCACGCTCCGCAGACCGGCGGCGACGAGCGGTACCAGGACGCTGCCCAGCAGGGCCAGCAGGGCCAGGCGAGCCCATCCGGCGCCGCTGCCGCCTCGCGCGCGTCCGGTCCCGCTCCCTGCCCCTCCGGCTTCCTCGGCGTGCCCTACGTGTCGTCCCACCTGCGGCCCTTTCGTCGTCCCAGCCGCCGGCCCCCGGCGTCGTTGAGCCGCTCAGCGACCGGAGGCGGGGAGGGTGGTGGAGCCCGGACGCTCCGCCGGGCCGTGGCCGCTCAGAACCAGGTTCTTGGCCCTGCGGAACTCCTCGTCCGTGAGGTCGCCGCGGGCGCGGATCTCGGACAGCCGGGCGAGCTCGTCGACGCTGCCGGTCCCGCCGCCGGCCGCGGCCTGCCTGATGTAGGCGTTGAAGTCCTCCTGCTGCGCACGTGCCTGCGCGATCTCCCGGCGGCCCATGTTCCTGCCGCGGGCCATCACGTACACGAACACGCCCAGGAAGGGCAGGACGATGCAGAACGCCAGCCAGCCGGCCTTCGCCCAGCCGCTCAGTTCGTCGTCGCGGAAGATGTCGCCGACGATCCGGAAGAGCAGAACGAACCACATGATCCACAGGAAGAGCCAGAGCACGCTCCAGAAAGCTCCCAGCAGGGGAAAGTCGTACGCCAGAGAGGTCTGCGCGCTGTGCTGACCGATGTCGCCCATGTCGCCTCCGTTCCGGGCGCTCGCCCGGCGGCCCGGGCGCTGTGTTCGACGCCCGGCTACAGCGTGCGCACGCCGAAGCCGCCCCGGCCTCACCCGGCACGGGTGAGCGTGTGCGCACGCGCGATGCCCTCGGCGCACGGCGCACGCAGCCCGTGGCGGGAGGGGGAAGGCCTTCGACGGGCGCGAAGGCCGGACGCGGGCGCCGGTGTGCGCCCCCGTCCGGCGTCGCCCACGTCAGTCGTGGATCTTCACGCTGCGCTCGGCCGTCGGCCCGGCCGGCGTCCGGTCAGAACTTCAGGATCTCGCGGTCGAGCGGATACCGGTCACGGTGAGGGCCGTCGTACGGCGAGGGCGTGATCGGCAGGACGCCGGTCGGCTGCAGGCCCAGGTTGTCGTCCCAGATCCGGGGTTCGACATGCCCGACGACGCGGAAGCGCCGGAAGGTGAACGGCGGACTGTCGGTCGGGAAGAAGTGCGCTGTGGTCATCACCTGGAAGTGCAGGTGCGGCGTGGTGGAGTTGCCGCTGTTGCCGATCAGCCCGAGGACCTGTCCCGTTGCGACCCGGTCGCCCTTGCGGACCCTGAGCGAGCCGGGCTTCATGTGGGCGTAGAGAAGATAGCGGCCGGGCGCGACCTGCACGGTGACGTGGTTGCCGACGGTGTCCTCGATCGGCGGGACGGGCGGCGTGAGAGGCGGCGTGTTCTCCGCTACTCCGTCCTGCACCTCCACCACTCTGCCGCCGGCCGAGGCGACGATCGGCTGACCGTAGCTCAGGTAGCTGGTGAGCCGTGCGGGGTCGCCTTCCCAGGTCTGCCCCTGCCTGCCGACCCGGTACCAGTCGATCGCGAAGCGCTGCGGCACGTAGAAGCGGCCGTTGATCGGGGCGAGGCCGCGCCGGTGGTGGGTGTTGCCGCAGCAGGACTCGCTGGAGTACCAGGTACCGGGACGGACCGGCGGGTTCAGGTTCAGCGGCGGCCTGCCGGAGATCCGGGTGGCCTGCACCGTCTCCTCGAAGGGGGAGGGGCCGGAGGGGGCCAGGACGGCGCCCGAGAGACGGTGCTCGAGGACCCTGGGCGCCGGCCGGCCGCGGTCGAGGACCAGGTCGAGCCAGACGATCCACTGCTGGGAGCCCTGGACGACGGTCGGCGTCGGCCCCGGAGGCGCCGGGGTGTACCCGTCCGCACCCGGCAGCGGGTCACCCACCGGGTTGGCGGCGTCGGCCAGCGCCTGCCCGCTCAGCGAGCCGATGACCCGGTGGGTGCGGGCGTCCCGGACGTCGACGCGGTCGAGCCGCAGCGGCGTGCTGCTGGGCAGCGCACTCGTGGTGAGCAGCTCGTACGAGATGTGCGTCCTGCCGTCCGTGGCGGCGAACGGCGTCGGTTTGGTCAGCACTGCCGCCGTCAACGGCGTGAACTGTGCCTCGGGCGCCGGAGCGGCCGGGCCGGTTGCCTGTCCTTGTCCCGCCGAGGCCACCAGCATGCCGGCCGCGAGCACGGCAGCGGCGAGCCCGCGAAGTAGCGGGCCGCGGCCAGTGCGGTTGCGAGGGTCGCGCTCTGCCATTGCGCTCTTTCGTTCGTCGGGTCCGGAGCCGCGAACGACGCCGGCACGCCCCGCGCCGAGGCGCACGCCCATGTAATCCCGCGGCACGCCGCTCCGGGCGCAGGGCGTCTGACGCAGGCGCCGAACTACACCCGTCCAGCCGCAGCGACCACGGAGCTTCGCCTGTCGCTCTCGACGTCGCTGTCGGCATTTATGTCATGTCATGTCAATGTCAGTGTCAGGGGGATGTGGACCGCCTCGCGGTTTCGGCGCCCAGCGGCAGTCAGCGGGCTTTTCGCGGCCCGGCGGCTTGCGGCCCGGCGGCTTGCGGCGCCGCGGTGTCGCGTACGAACACGGGTTTGAGGTGCTTCTCGGGCAGGGCCTGGGGAAGTCGCTCCCAGTCCAGGACGTGGGAGACGACCCGCTCGGGGGCGACCTTCCCGGACGCGGCGAGGCCGAGGGCGTCGGGAAGGTGGTGGCGTACGTTGTCGCGGGCGATGCGCAGGGTGACTCCGGTGAGGTACATGTCGAGCAGCGGCAGTTCGCCGGGCCGGAAGTGGTTGCCCGCCGATTCGCAGATTCCTTCGGGGGCCAGGGAGTTGAGCGCGAGGGCGAGTTGGTCGACGCGGCCGGTGGCTTCGACGGCGATGTCGAAGCCGTGCCGATCGGCTCGATCGTCTCGGCGGTGCGGGCGCCGAAGCCCTCCGCGATCCTGCGGTGTTCGGGGTCGGGGTCGACGTAGAGGACGTCGCCGGCGCCGAGCGCGCGGGCGATGTCGCACACGTACAGGCCGATGCTGCCGCGCGCGACGACCAGGACCCTGGCTCCGGGCCGGGCTTCGAGGTGGGGGGCGATCAGGCGCCAGGACAGGGACCAGTTGTCGCTCGCCGAGGCCATGGCGACCGGGTCGGCGCCGGCGGGGAGCGGGACCAGCATGGCGTCCGCGTACGGGACGCGGACCAGGTCGGAGAAGAGACCGCCCCAACTGCCGCCGATGGGTGCGCCGTACATGGCCATGTACGGGACCGAGGTGCAGTGCGCGGTGAGTCCCCTGCGGCAGTGGGCGCAGGCGCCGCAGCTGATGGACCAGGGCACGACGACGAGGTCGCCCGGGGCGACGGCGACGACGGCGTCGCCGGTCTCGACGACCCGGGCCACGCACTCGTGGCCGAGGGCGAACGGCGGGTCCAGGAAGCCGTGCCCGGCCAGGATCGCGGAGTCCACGTCGCACGAGGTCGCGGCGACCGGTGCGACGATCGCCTCGCAGTCCGCCCGGAGCTCGGGGTCGGGCACTTCGCGCCACTCGACGGTGCGGCGGGCGACGTAGGCCAGTTCACGCATCGCTGCGCTTCTCCTTCGCCAGCGCCACCAGGTCGGCGTAGCGGACGACGGAGCCGCCCGCACCCCAGGCGCCGTCGGGCTGTTCGTTCACCAGCACCCACACCCGAAGGGCGTCGTCCGGACCGAGGCCGGCGGCGGACAGGACGGTCTTCGTCGCCTCCTCCACCAGGCCGGCCCTGCGGCGCTCGGACAGGGCCCCCTGGGGGACGGTGACCTCCACGAGGAATCGCGGGGCGTCGTCCTCCCCCGTGATCTGCGCGCCCGCGGGCAGCTCCACCAGGTAGCTCCACGCCTGGGCGCGGAAGAAGGCGGTGTCGGGCGCGCCCTCCCAGCGCAGCAGCACGGCGGCGAGGTCCCGCTGGACGGAAGTGCGGCCCTCCTCGCTCAGGGAACCGGTCGGGGCGGTCAGCCGGATCATGGGCATGGCGGCTCCTTCGTTCTACGACGGCCTTTCGCTATGACGATCGTTATAGCGAAAGGCCACAGTAGAATATGACGACCGTTATAGCCAGTGGGCGCGGATCACCAGGGCATCTCGCCGTGACGGTCACGGAAGGCTCCGGTCGGCCCGTCCACGCCGATGGTGGCGAGTTCGACGATCGCGTCGGTCCCCTCGGTCACCGTCTGCGGGCCGCTGTGCCCGTTGAAGTCGGTGGCGGTGTAGCCCGGGTCGGCCGCGTTCACCTTCACGTCCGGCCAGGACTTCGCGTACTGCGTGGTCAGCATGGTCACGGCGGCCTTCGACGCCGTGTAGAGCGGCGCGACCGCCCGGCCCTCGGCGCGCCCGGTGTCATGGGTGGCCGCGAAGGACCCCATGCCGCTGGACACGTTGACGACGACCGGGTTCGCGGACCTGCGCAGCAGGGGCAGGAACGCGTGCGTCACCCGGACGATCCCGACCACGTTGACCTCGAACACCTCGGCGGCGTCGGCAGCCGTGATCTCGTCGGCGGGATGGTGCGTTCCGAAGACGCCGGCATTGTTGATCAGGACGTCGATGCCGCCCTCGCGGGCCTCGATGTCGGCGGCGGCCGCAGCCACCGACGCGTCGTCGGTCACGTCGATCTGGACGAAACGGGCGCCGAGTGCGTCGGCGGCCGCCCGGCCGCGCTCCGGATCACGAGCGCCGACGACGACGGTGTGACCGGCGTCGATCAATCGGCGGGCGGTCTCATAGCCGAGGGACTTGTTGGCTCCGGTGATGAATGTTGTCGTCATGCGCTCACTCTCGGCCCGCGACGAGAGGGCAACCAGTGCCCCCTGCGACGGTAGGACGGCCAGTACCAGGCACAACGGCGGTCCGGCGGACACAATGGCCGGGTGGACGAGACCCTTGGCACGGCGTTGCGCCGCTGGCGCGACCGGCTGTCACCCCTCGACGTCGGGCGGCCGGCACGACCCGGCCGACGTGCGGTGGGGTTGCGGCGCGAGGAACTGGCCGAGCTCGCAGGGCTGTCGGTCGACTACGTGGTGCGCCTGGAGCAGGGACGCGCCAAGAGCCCGTCGGCGCAGGTCGTCGAGAGCCTGGCCAGGGCGCTGCAGCTGCAGCCCGTGGAGCGCGATTACGCCTACCGCCTGGCCGGCCTCCTGCCTCCCCAGGAGGGGACGATCTCCACGCACGTTCCGGCGGGGGTCCAGCGGATGCTGGCCCGCCTCGGGGAGTTCCCCGTAGGCGTGTTCAGCGCCGACTGGACCCTGTTGTCCTGGACCCCCGGATGGGCGGTGCTGCTCGGCGACCCCGTCGCACGCACGCCCGCCCAGCGGAACCTGGCGCGCGCGGTCTTCGCCGCGGGCCCCTCGGGGCTCGCGGCCTGGCCCGTGCTCCAGGAGGGCGACGCCCTGCGCCCCGCCCTGGTCGCCGATCTGCGCACGGCTCTCGTCACCTACCCCCGTGACCGAGGACTGAACGACCTCATCGAGGAACTGCGGTCCGCCAGCGCGGAGTTCACCCGACTGTGGGACGAGGGTGCGGTCGGGCGCCACGTCTCGGCCCGCAAGACCGTGGTGCACCCCCAGGTCGGCGAGGTGACCTGCGACTGCGACGTGCTCACCGTCCCGGGCTGCGACATCCGCCTCGTCGTCTACACGGTGGCCGCAGGCTCCGCCGACGCGGAGAAACTGGAGTTCCTGCGCGTCACGACCGGAGTCCGCACCGACGGCTCCTCTTAGGTACGGCCCGCACCCCAGGGCGGCTGCGGGAGTGTGCCGCGAACGCCGGCCTCTCTCCTGCCGGGTGGCTCGCCCCCTCCGGAGTACGTACCAGGAGCAGCCTGGTGCGGTGGACGGGCGTGTGAACACACTGACCGAAGGGCGTTCACTCAGGCGGGAGTTGAGTACGCGTACTCATACGCTGCGCCCGCTGCGCGGCCAGGATGGGTGCACGGCGCCGACAAGAGCGCTGATGTGATCCAGCCGGGCGGGTGATCGTGCCGCGCGTACGGTCGCAGCCACGGCAGGACGGTCACCGGGGAGGGACGACCTCGGTCGGCAGGCCCTCTCGAGCTGCTCGAGAGCATCACTCCAGTGAGCGGTTGACGGCGGACATGACGGCGTGGACCGATGCGGTCAGAACCGAGGTATCCCGGCCGGCCCCCCAGCAGGTCACCTCGTTCACGCGGCACTCGGCGTACGCGACGGCGGGGCTGCCCGGCCCCGTGCCGGTGGAGTGCTCGGTGTAGCCGAGGATGTCGACGGTGATTCCGACACTTCGGAGCACATCGGCGAGGGCGGACAGCGGCCCGTTTCCGGTGCCCTGGCAGGTGTGCTCCTGTCCGCTGACGTGCAGCGTGCAGGTGAACCGGTGCTCGCCGGGAAGCGGTTCCGTGGCGCTCCAGGATGTCAGTGCGACGGGGCCGTCCAGAGCCGAAGTGATGTAGGTGGTGCGGAAGAGGTCCCACAGGTCCTGGTGCGACAGCTCCTGGCCGGTGGCGTCGGTGACGCGCTGGACCGCGCGGGAGAAGTCCGGGCGCATGCTCTGGGGCAGGTCCAGGCCGTGGTGGGTGTGGAGGAGATGGGCGATGCCTCCCTTGCCGGACTGAGAGTTGATGCGGATGACTTCCTCGTACGTGCGGCCGATGTCGCCCGGGTCGACGGGCAGATACGGCACGGCCCACGGGGCTTCCTCGACAGGGTGGCCGGTCTCGGCGGCCTGCTTGGCATGGTGGGCCATTCCCTTGGCGATGGCGTCCTGGTGGGTGCCGGAGAAGGCCGTGTGAACGAGGTCGCCCCCGTAGGGGTGGCGCGGGTGGACCGGCAGCCGGTTGCAGTACTCCACGGCCTCGCGAACCGCGTCGATGTCCGAGAAGTCGATCATGGGGTTCACGCCCTGCGCGTACAGGTTCAGGGCCAGGGTCACCAGGTCGACGTTCCCGGTGCGCTCGCCGTTGCCGAACAGGCAGCCCTCCACGCGCTGCGCCCCTGCCAGGACGGCGAGTTCGGCACAGGCGACGCCGGTGCCCCGGTCGTTGTGCGGGTGGACCGACAGAATCACGGACTCGCGGCGCGCCAGATGGCGGTTCATGTACTCGATCTGGTCCGCGTAGACATTGGGAGTAGCGATCTCCACCGTCGCGGGCAGGTTGTGCACCACGGGCCGGTCCGGGCTCGCTTCCCACAGCTCGGTCAGGCTGTTGCACACCTCCAGGACGAAGTCCGGCTCTGTGAGGTTGAAGACCTCCGGGGAGAACTCGAAGCGGATGTCGGCGCCCGGCCGTTCTTCGGCACGGCGCATCAGGTAGGCGGCGGCGTCCCGGATCAGCTCGTACACTTCGACGCGTGAACGGCCCAGGACCACGTCCCGCCACGTGGGCGCGGTCGCGGTGTAGAGGTGCACGAGGGTGCGGGGCAGTCCTTCGACGGAGGCGATGGTCCGGTCGATCAGGTCCTGGCGGGCCGCGGTGAACACGGAGACGGTCACGTCGTCGGGGACGGCGCCGCTGTGGGCCAGGTGACGCACGAAGTCGAAGTCGGTCTGGCTGGCGGAGGGGTAACCCACCTCGATCTCCTTGAAGCCCATGGTGACCAGGAGGTCGAACATCCGGCGCTTGCGCCCGGTGTCCATCGGCTCGGCCAGCGCCTGGTTGCCGTCGCGCAGGTCGACCGGCACCCACAGCGGGGCCCGCTCGAGCCGGTGCGACGGCCAGGTCCTGTCCGTCAGGGGCAGTGCGACGCGCTGGTGCGCAGGCTGGTAGCGGTGATGGGGCATCGCGCTCGGGCGCTGGGGATTCCAGTGGGGTGCATCCGCCGGGATGTCACCGTTGGGAGTGCGCAGGGTGGGGAACGCCGCGCTCTGGAAGGAGGGAGCCATCGTGCGGAACTTCTTTCGGTCGGCCACAGGTTGACCGGCGCAGCCCGGTACCCCGCTGCGGGGTGCCGGTCGCGTCAGGCCCCGCAGCGGCAGCCGAGAAGAAGAAGCTCGTGCAGCAGCATGCGGGTACAGTAACGACAACTCAGCTCCTCAGACAACCTGAGAGGTGCGGGAGGGTGAACCTCACATGCCACTAGGTGCCTTGCGGCCGTCCCCCTTGGTCGAGCAGGCCACGGAGCGCCTGCGCGAACAGATCACCGGGGGCGAATGGGCCGTGGGGACGAAGCTCCCCGGCGAGACCACTCTGGCCAAGTCCCTTGGTGTGGGGCGCTCGACCGTTCGCGAAGCTCTGCGGGCGCTGGCCGGCGCCGGGCTGGTGCAGGCACGCCAGGGAGCCGGCGTCTTCGTCATCGCGACCAAGCCCAAGGAGGACTGGGCCGTCCAGCTCCGCCAGGCGGCCATCACCGATGTCTACGAGGTCCGGATGCTCGTGGAAGTCGAAGCCGCGCAGTTGGCCGCGCAGCGCCGCACCGACGACGACGTCACCGCCCTGCACGGCGCCCTGGCCAGGCGCCGGGACGCTGCGGACGCAGGCAACGCCGAATTCGTCGAGGCCGACATCGCCTTGCACGAGGCCGTGGTCGCCGCAGCGCACAACCCCGTGCTCACAGGATTGTTCACCGAGTTCGTACCCGTGCTGCAACGACGGCTTCTCGATCTGGTCGAACTGCTCGACCTGCGCTCCGACAATCCGAACCACGGCGACGAGGGGCACACCGTACTGATCAACGCTGTCGTGCAGGGGGACGCCGAGGCAGCCGGAAACGCGCTGCGGGACGAGCTCAGGCGAACTCTCGCCCTGCTTCACTCCCTCTGACCTCGTCTGCCCATCAGAGAACGGCAGTCATGCCCGACGCCGAAACGCGGATACGGCACACTTCCCCGTCTCCGCACCGCCCACCACCACGCCCTGGACGGAGCTCTCGAGGCAGGGGCCTTCGTCGTCGCGGCGCTCGCGTCGAGCATGCCCACGCAGCGGTCGGTCAGCAGGCGCAGCAAGTCCATGAGGTCGAAGTCGGCGACCAGGTTGTCGCCGTCGAACCGGCGGCTATCGCGGAGGCCGAGCCGCGCGGCCTGAACCGGCTGTGCGTCGTCCTGACCCGCGCGGTGTCCCGGCTGGACGTGGTCCACGCTCGCGCGCTTCCCTGGTGACGTACGGGACGCCCGGGGCTGATGTGACGTAGGTCACCGGAACTCGCCTGCTCCGACCGTCAGTTCATAACGTGACCACAGATATGCGAACCCGGGTGCGAACCGGAGATCCGAACGCGTTTGCGGAACTCTTCGACGACCATGCCCGCGCCGTGTACAACCACGCCTTCAGGCTGACCGCCGACTGGTCCGCGGCCGAGGACGTCATGTCGACGACGTTCATGGAGGCCTGGCGGCGCCGTGCGTCGGTCGTGCCCGAAGGGGGTTCGCTGCGGCCCTGGCTGCTGGGTATCGCCACCAACGTGGCCCGCGCCCAGTACCGCAGCAACCGGCGCTACCGGAACGCCGCGAGCGCGGCAGCCGCCGCGAACGCCGCGGACGAGCACGTCGAGGACCACGCCGAGGAGACCGCAGGCCGGCTGGACGACCGGCGCCGCATCAGCGCCACGCTCACCGCCCTCAGTTCGCTCAAGCGCCCCGAACGCGAGGTCCTGACCCTGTGCCTGTGCGAGGGCATGGAGTACGCCGAGGCCGCCCGCGCCCTCGGCATCCCCGTCGGCACCGTCCGCTCCCGGCTGTCCCGCGCCCGCGGCAAGCTGCGAAAACTCGCCGACGCGGAACTGCTCCGAAAAAAAAGCGAACTCGGCAGGAAAAAAACGGAACCCACCCGCACAGACCGGCAGATAACAGGTGATCGCGGATACGTGATCCGGTCCGCACAGGAAGGAAGCCGATGAACGCCAGCCCCTCCCAGCCGCACCCGGCTGAGTGGACGGAGACCCAGGACCTCCTGCCCTCCGTCGAGCGGGATCTGCCGGCGGGCCGCCACCAGTTCCACAAGGAGCACATGATGGCCCAGATCCACGAAGACCTCCGCGGCAGCCGCACCCCCGCCCCGCAGCGGCAGCGCAACCCGTTCCTGCGCCGCGCGATCCTGGTACCCGCCGCCGCCTTCGCCGTGGCCGGCGCGGTCGTGGCCGGCCTCGCCCTGTCCGGCGGCGACGGAGACGGCGGCAGGACCGCCGTGGCCACCGGCCCCGCCCTGACCACCCAGATCGGCGCCGTCGACACCAAGGGCGCCCCCCAGTTGCTCGACCGCATCTCGCTCGCCGCCGCCGACACCTCCGGACCGACGGCGCACGACGGCCAGTACATCTACATCGCCTCGAAGGTGGCCAGCACCTATTCCAAGACCGTCGGCGACAAGACCACGATCGTCAGCAAGGAACTGCACTCCCGCCAGGTCTGGATGTCCACCGACGGGAAGGACGGCTGGCTGATCGAAGCGGGCGAGGAGGACATCACCCTGGCCGGGTCCACCCCGCTCACCGGGGCGTACGACAGCCTGGTCAAGCTGCCCACCGACCCCGACGTGCTGCTGAAGCAGATCTACAAGGAGTCGGACGCCGTCCGGGACCCCGAAGTCCCCCGCGACCAGGCGGCCTTCGTCGCCATCGGCGATCTGCTGAACGAGAGCTACCCGCCCGCGGACGTGGCCGTCGCCCTGTACAAGGCCGCCGCCAAGATCCCGGGGGTCGTCGCGGTGGACGACGCGGTCGACGCCTTGGGCCGCCACGGGGTCGCCATCGCGCGGCAGAACGACACCGACGGCCAGCGCACCGAGTGGATCTTCGACAAGAAGACCCTCCAGTTGCTCGGCGACCGCACCGTCCAGGTCAAGGCCGAAAAGGACGGGGAGTTCAAGCCCGGCACCGTCCTGTTCACCTCCGCGATCACCCAGCGCGCGGTCGTCGACGCCAACAAGCAGGTCCCCGGGAAGGCGAGCTGACGTGCGCCTCGGTTCCTCCTCGGCGGCGCTGGCCGCCCTGCTGGTCGCGGGAGTGATGACGGGCGTCTCGGTGTCGGCCACCGGCTCCGGCCTCGGCGTGCGGTCCGCGGCGGCGGACACCGCCGCCCGGCCGGCCACCGGCTCCCCGGCCCGGTACGTCACCCTCGTCACCGGCGACCGGGTCCAACTGGACGCCGGGGGCCGGGTGACCGGCGTCCGGCGGGCCCCTGGCCGTGGACACGTCCCGTTGTCCGTTCGCCGCCTCGGCGACGACCAGTACGTCATCCCCGCCGACGCCGCCGCCCTCATCGGCCAAGGCGTCCTGGACAAGCGGCTGTTCGACGTCAGCGGTCTGATACGGGCCGGCTACGACGACACCCGGCGCGGCACACTCCCCCTGATCGTGTCGTACGAGGGGAAGGCCGCCCAGCGCAGGAACACCCAGAGGTCGCTGCTCGCGCACGGACAGGGGGCCGTCACCGTCCGCCGTGAACTGCCCAGCGTGGACGGCGCCGCGCTCAGCGTCCGCAAGGAGGAGGCCGAGGACACCTGGCAGGCCCTCACATCCGCACCGGGCGTGGAACGGGTCTGGCTGGACGGCCGGTTCAAAGCGGCTGCCGTTCAGGGCGACAGTGACAAGGTCAGCGACAACGTCACGCGGATCGGCGCGCCGACCGCCTGGAACGCCGGGTACGACGGCAAGGGCGTCAAGGTCGCCGTCCTGGACACCGGCATCGACACCACGCACCCGGACCTCGCCTCGGTGGTGACGGAGTCGAAGGACTTCAGCGGCACCGGCAGCACGGACGACAGGGTCGGCCACGGCACGCACGTCGCGGCGACGGTGGCCGGCTCGGGTGCCAGATCCGACGGCCTCCACAAGGGCGTCGCACCGGGCGCGCGGCTCCTCAACGCCAAGGTGCTGAACGACGACGGCGAGGGCACCGACTCCAGCGTCATCGCCGGCCTGGAGTGGGCCGCCGCGCAGGGCGCCGAGGTGGCCAACCTCAGCCTCGGCCAGACGGACGCCCCGGGGGCAGACCCGGTGGAGGCGGCCGTGAACGCCCTCTCCGAGAGCACCGGCATGCTCACCGTCGCCGCGGCCGGCAACGAGGGCCCGGGCGCCGGGACCGTCGGCTCCCCGGGCGACGCGGAGTCGGCGCTCACCGTGGGAGCGGTCGACGGCGAGGACCGGATCGCCGAGTTCTCCAGCGTCGGCCCGACCGCCGACAGCGCGCTGAAGCCGGACCTCACCGCGCCGGGCGTCGACATCGTCGCGGCGAAGGCGGCGAACGGCGTTCTGGGCGACCCGGCCGCCGACGGCTACGTCTCCATGTCCGGTACGTCGATGGCGACACCGCATGCCGCGGGCGCCGCCGCGATCCTGGCGCAACGGCACCCGGACTGGACGGGGGCGCGGATCAAGCAGGCTCTCACCGCGTCCACCACGCCGACCGCCGGCCTGACCGGCTATCAGCAGGGCACCGGCAGGCTCGACGTGGCCCGGGCGCTCGGCCAGAGCGTGGTCGGCGAGCAGATGTCGGTGTCCTTCGGCAAGCAGCTGTGGCCCCACACCGACGACCGGCCGGCCACCCGCCGGGTCACCTACCGCAACGACGGCGACCGCCCCGTCATCCTGGACCTGACGGCCACCGCGACCGGCCCCGGGGGCAGCACCGCCCCCGACGGCATGTTCACGCTCAGCACACGGCAGCTCACCGTCCCCGCGGGCGGCACCGCAAGCGTCGACCTCACCTCGGACACCCGCACCGAGGCGGCGGACGGCGCGTACTCGGGCACGGTCGCCGCCACCGCGCAGGGCGACGGCGACGGCAGGTCCGTGCGGACCTCCTTCGGCGTGATCCGCGAGGCGGAGGCGTACGAGCTCACCCTGAAGTTCCTCGACCGTGGCGGCAAGCCCGTCAGCTCGCCGCTGACCGAGATCATCGGCTACTCGGGTGAGTACGAGACCAATGTCCTGGAGGACTCCCAGCAGATCGCCAAGGGCGTCTACAAGGTGCGCGTCCCGCGCGGCGACTACGTCCTGGACACGCTGATCGGCGACGGCGGCAGCGAGGGCACCTCGGCGCTCGTCCGGCCGAAGCTCTCGCTCACCAAGGACACCACGGTCACCTTCGACGCCCGTAAGACCAAGCCGGTCCGGATCACCGCCCCCGGCGGCGCGAAGATGTCGGCCGGCTACCTCAACTACCGCATGGACACCGGCGGCACCCTCTACAACACCACCCTCCTGTTCTCGGACTCCTTCACCGACCTGCGCACCGCGAGCCTGGGCCCGGCGCCCGCCGCGGGGAGGCTCAGCACCCAGCTCAGCGGCCTGTGGCAGAAGGGCAGCACCACCTACAACCTGCTCTACAACCTGCCCGACCGCTTCCCCACCGGCTACCAGCACACGGCGCGGACGAGTGAACTGGCCCTGCTGAAGCGGAACATCGGCTCCTCCGTCGCGCACCGCAAGGGTTCCGTCAACGCCCTGTGGTACGGCCCCGATCTGGGGCTGGGCACGATCAGCGACCCGTTCCCGCTGCCGACGACGGCGAAGACGTACGTCACCACGCCCAAGGGCTTCCGGTGGACGGTCAACGTCGGCCAGCTGAACGCCGCCGGTGAAGAGACCGACGTGTTCTACGACGACCAACGGGTGTCCTACCGGGCGGGCCGGACGTACGAGTCGACGTACAACGTCGGCGTCTTCAGCCCCATGGTCGGCGAGGGGTGGGGCGCGCAGCGGGTCGGCGACACCCTCGACCTGTGTGTCCCCGACCTCGTCGACGCCGCCGGACACCCCGCGTCCTCCGTCGCCGCACGGCACACGACGGTCACCGCGGGCGGCCGTACCCTGCTCGACAACGACGGCGACCTCTGCCAGACGGTGGAGAACCTCCCGGCGGCGTCCACCCGCTACACGATCCGCACGGACCTGACCCGGCCGGCCACGGTCGCCGGCACCACCAGCCGTCTGACCGCGGCCTGGACCTTCACCTCGAAGCAGCCCGCCCAGCCGTCCGACTCGAAGGCGATGCCACTCTCCACCGTCCGCTTCCACCCGAAGCTGACCCCGGCCGGCACGGCCCGCGCCGGCCACCGCACCACGGTCCCCCTCTCCATCGAGGGCCCGGCCGCCACCCACCTCAAGTCCCTCGCGGTGAAGGTCTCCTACAACGGCGGAACGACCTGGTCCGACGCCCCCGTCACCACCAGGAACGGCAAGAGGACCCTCACCCTGACCCACCCGAAGACGGCCAGGTCGGTCTCCTTCAAGGCCACTCTGACCGACACCACCGGCAATACGTACACGGTGACGATCCTGAAGGCATACCTCCTGACACACGTCCTCCCGTAGGTTCCACGGCATGGCTGACGAACCTGACGAATGCTCGGGGAATCCACGCCTCGCCGAGATCCACGACACCCTCGACCCCGATCGCGGCGACCTCGACCCCTACCTCCGGATGGCGGAGGGGGTCGGGGCTCGCCGCGTTCTGCACATCGGCTGCGGGACCGGTGTCCTCGCGCTGCTGCTGGCCGACCGCGGCATCGAGGTCGTCGGCGTCGACCTCGCCGGAGCCTTTCTCGACGTGGCCCGGGGCAAGCCGGGCGCCGAGCGGGTCCGCTGGATCCGCGGCGACGCGACGGCACTTCCGCCGCTCCGGATGGACCTGGCGACCATGACGGCGAACGTCGCCCAGGCCATCGTGGATCCGTAGACCTGGCGCCGGACCCTGCGAGGCGCCCACGAGGCCCTGCGCCCCGGCGGCCACCCGGTGTTCGAGACCCGCGACCCGGCCAGGCGTGCCTGGGAGGAGTGCAACCGTGAGACCTCGTACCGGGTGACGGACGTCCCCGGTGCCGGCGCGGTCGAGTACTGAGTCCAGCTGACCGAGGTGCACGGCCCGTTGGAAAGTGCCGGTCGCGCTGCGGGAGGACGCCATGCCCTTCGTACGCGACTACCGCGGAAGCGGTGCCGGCCGCCTGCACCATCGCCCCTGAGCGTCCCGGCCTCGCCGTCGCGGGCGACACCTCCGGCGGCTGGTCCCGCATCCGCACCCCCTACCTCTCCCTCGGCGACGCCGCCGACGTCTGCCGGGAGACGGCCCACCTGGTGCCCGAGCTGCCCGCGCTGAAGCCCTTCCGACCCGACATCCCCGTACGGCCCGCCGAGACCTCGGCCCCCGTCGTCCAGCCGAACCCCGTCACCGACTGACACCCCGAACACGACGAAGGGCCAGCCTGGGAGGAAACCCTCCTGAGCCGGCCCTTTCTCTGTGCCCCCGGCAGGATTCGAACCTGCGACACCCGCTTCGGGAGTGGGATCGAATCCTTGCCGGGGGATGCCTGGCGCTGCCGCGCGGTGCTGTTTCTCCTGGTCAGGACCGCGCGGCGAGCCACTTGATCCGGATCATGCCGCGCTGTCTCGGGCAGTCCGCTCACGCATCGCTCACGCGCTGCCGGCTGCTGAGCAGCGCGTGGGTCAGACCTGGCCGAGGTCGATCTGCACGGGGAAGGGGGCCGCTACCTTGAGGACGCCGGTGAACACGTCTCCGTCCCGGTAGGTCTTCGTCGCGGGGTCGAGAACGTAGGTGTACACGAGGGGAACGCCTGTCGCAGCCTGCTCGATCCTCCAGTAGAAGCCGATGCCCGCCTTGGCGTACTGGTCGACCTTCACGATCCGGTCGGTGGTCTCCGAGCCCGGCGACACCACCTCCGCGACAAGCAGCACGTGCTCAGGGCGGGTGGGGGTGATGTCGATCGTATCTGCGCGGTACACGATGACGTCCGGGCGGCGATTGGTGAGGGGGACGTCCTGAAGCCGGACGTCGAAGTCCGTGTCGGCGTTCCACTCCGGGCCCGCGGCGGCATCCAGGGCGTTCGCCAGAATCCGGGCGAGCCGGTTGTGCCGCTTGGACGCGCTCGGACTCACGACGACCATCCCGTCCACGATCTCGATGCCGGCGCACTGCTCCTCGGACCAGGACGCGTACTCCTCTGCCGTGATCTGTTCATGCATCCATGCCGGGGCCACCATCTCGGCCGTCATGAAGCACCTCCCGGACACTGTGCTGCGGGCCCGATCCCGCTGGATTCAGCGTACTGTCTGCCGTCCGTCCGGCACGCTCGTCCCGCTCGCGCACCCTCCCCATCGGCCGCCATCCGACCAGCGCGCCCACGGTAAGAGTGAGGAACCGGCACCGTGGCCTCGTCACCAGGGGACCGGAACAGGCCAGCGGCACCACTGACCCGGTGCGGCAGCCGCCGCGGTACCGCTGGCGAGGATACGGCCCGGCGGGGACCTTGTACCGTTCGGTACGCGTCTGCTGCCCAAGGCGGATCGGGCGATCGCTGAGACCGCCGCCAGGCTTGTACCGCACGCCGTCGCCCCCTCTCGTCGGTGGCTGTGTGCCCGGCCCCGGAGCACGTGCCGGACGGCGCCGATTCGTTGGGCGCCACGGGAACAGTCCCGTCGCGCAGCTTTGTGGGTGGGCGCGAGGTAGCCCCGACAGCCGCAGTACTCGTAGCAGCGCGAGTAATCCGGGGCGGGGGCGGGACGCTCTGGTGGACGCCGCGGTGACCGCAGCCCGGGCGGTTCAGGGGGTAGTGCTGGTTGTCGTGGCGTGGGCGGAGAGGCCGGTCCGGGCGGTGCCGCGGGTGGGTTCGGTATCGGCGAAGGCGAGGACGCCGCAGCGTCCGCAGCGGTATCGCGGCATTCCGTGCTCGTCAGGCGGGACGGGCTCGCCGGATCTTGTGCACTTTGGTTCGGCGGTGTCCCCGCTCGCCGGTCTGCTTCGAGTGCCAGAAAAGGAGACCGAGCCCGTAAGAAGTGTTCATCTCCGTGCCCGTCCCTGCTCAGTACGTCACTCGTGTCTTACGCCCTGCTTGCCGAACTGGACCTGAAGGAGAGCGAGATGAGCAGCCCGCTGCCCGGCGGGACCCAGAGGGACGAGCCGGACGGAACCTGGCCGGTGGAGGAGTGGACCGTTGAGAACTTCAGGTCGCTCATCGCCACGGATCTGCCGTCGATCCAGCGCGTTGCGGCCATGCTGGACCTTCTCGCCGCTGAGCCGGAGCGCGCGTACAGCACCACCGCCCTCGTCGAGCGCATCAACCTCGACCGTGGTCAGATCAAAGGCGCCCTGGCTGCCTTCACCCGGCACCTGCACGCGCACTACGGGCGCGGCAACCGGCCGATGAAGTTCGAGTGGGCTACCGACCCCGACTCCACCTACCCGGCTGAGGCGTTCTACCGTCTCGACAAGACGAACGCGGCTCGCTGGCAGGAAGCACGCGCCACGGCGTAGTGCGCTCGGCGGGGTGGGACCGATGCAGCGGCCCACGGTAGCCGAGCCGCCGGCTCCGCTACCGCTTCGGCCGTACCGACACCGAGAAGCCGGCCTCCAACAGCTCTGCCGCGAACGCCGAGACCTCGTCCGCCGAATGCCGACCCTGTCGGAAGGGCCTGTCTTCCGGCAGTGGCGGCGGGTCCGGGCTTCGGCTCCGCCGTGGGCTGCCGGCCCGGGGCTTGATCTGCTCACGCTCGCCCGCTCGGATGCGGTCGGGTCCCGGCCTGAACGGTTGCCCGCCCGCACCGCTCACGCAAACGGCCCCGGACGAGGAGTCCGAGGCCGAGTAGGAGCCCCCACTGGGGGAGAAATCCCAGGTCAGAGCGGCAATGCGTTGCGCCCCCGGCAGGATTCGAACCTGCGACACCCGCTTCAGGAGTTTTCCCTGGGCGGGGCTGTGACCTGCGGAACCGTAGTCTCCAGTGCGCCTGAGCTGGGAAATCACCCCTCCACGGTCTTTGCGAGTTCTCAGCCATTCCCGGCCTCATGTGTGCCGTATCCGTTCCGGCCAGCCACTTGGTTGGGGGCGGTACTCGCTGAGGAGGACGACCAGGGGCACGCCGAAGAACTGCGGCTGTCGTTCGGCGGCCAGGCATGACGCATGCCCCGCTCTCGTCCCAAGGTTGTGAGCGGGCAGGCGGAAACCCGTAGCCTGGTACCAGCAGCAGTACGCAGCCCGATGCACGCGGAGGGGATGCCGATGACCACAGCTCCGAGCGGTGACCCTCACCCGCCGCGCCCGTCCTCGCATCCGCTGCGGACCATCCGAGACATCCGGGAGTCCCTGCCTGAGGACCAGCGTCGGCACTTCGACGCTGAGCTCGCCGACACGGAGATCGAGGCTCTGCCCGAGATGCTGCACCGCTGGGTCACGCTGAGTAACGATGGTTTCGAGGAATTCCTGCTCTCCCGGCCCTTCGAAGGGCTGGAGTTCGGCACCCGCTCCTACGATGCGCAGACGGACGCCGAGTGATCTACCTGTTCGACACCAATGTCGTCGCCGAGCTCACGACCCGGGCGAAGCCCGACCCGCGCGTCCTTGCCTGGTTTCGGTCCACGGCCCGCCCTAACCGCTTCCTGAGCGTGATCACTGTGGCTGAGATCGAGGCCGGCGTTGCCGCCGCCCCGGATCCCGTAAGGCAAGCCCGCTACGCACAAGCCCTCGCTGCGGTACGGCAAGAATTCCGTGACCGCATCGCACCGATCGGCGAACCGGAAGCCGCCGCCTACCTCACCATCCACAGGACGCTCAAGCTTGCCGGCACCAGCATCGACCCACCGGACGCCCTGATCGCCGCCACCGCCCTGGCCAACGGCTGGACAGTGGCCACACGCAACATCAAGCACATGTCCCGAACCGGGGCTCTGGTGGTCAATCCGTGGGAGCAGCAGCTGTAGGAGCCGCGGCTTCGGTGCTGTATGTGTGCTGCAACCGCAGAGGCCCTCCCGTCCGCAGGACGGAAGGGCCCCTGACCAGGTCTTTCTCTGTGCCCCCGGCAGGATTCGAACCTGCGACACCCGCTTTAGGAGAGCGGTGCTCTATCCCCTGAGCTACGAAGGCGGGGCTTGGGTGAAACCTTGCGCGGGACTCGGTGCACGAGTCGCGGCCAGGTCTCTCGGTCAAGCCCTGAGCGACCTGAGGCGGCAGCTGCGGCGAGGCGGTGGGCGGAGCCCGCGTGACACGTCGCAGCGCCCGTCGGGGCGCTCGATCAACAGACTACCGGATCGAGGCTCGGACGGGCGCTGGTGTATCGGAGCGGAGGGGTGGCCAGGCTGTGTGGCACGCGTGTCGCCACGAGGGAGCGCCCTCCCGAGCCGGAGGCGTGGCCCACTGGACCTCCGGTTCGGACGGGACGGGAGTCGGGGCCGTCACACGCGGGCGGTCATGACCTGCCGAGGAGGCGCCAGATCTGGTTCTTCTTGGTGGTCAGCGTGCTGCCGGTGTCGCAGGTCCACTGGTGGATCTTGGCTCCGGGCGCGGTGGAGACGGTGCTGACGTCGACGCACTTGCCGCTGTGCACGGCGACGAGCTGGTAGTCGTGGCTGTTGCCGAGCGCGGTGACCGGCCTGAGCGTGAAGCGCTGGTTGGCGCCGTTGAGGCACGTCCATTGCTGGACGGCGGCTCCGTCGGCCGTGGAGAGGGCGGAGACGTCCAGGCACTTGCCGCTGGAGTGGTTGACGACGGTGTAGGTGTCGGCGGCGCCGGCGACGGGGTGGAAGTCGAAGGTCTGCTCCTGTCCGCCGGTGCAGGTGTTCTGCTGGTACTGGGTGCCGTTGGCGGTGGACTGGCCGGGGTTTTCGAGGCACAGCCGGCTGTGTTGGGCGACGGCCGTGGAGGAGAAGCCGGTGGCGGCGCCGATGTGGAGGTTCCGCGGCGCGAAGGAGATCTCGTCCAGGTGGGGCGCGGAGCTGGAGCGCATGGGCTTGCCGATGTCGCTTCCGCCGCCGGAGTAGACCAGGCCGATGGTCGTGCCGTCGTAGTTGTAGAGCTGGGAGGCGGTGAACTTCACCGTGTTGGCGCCCTTGGCCAGGGTCACGGGGACGGTGTGGGTGGCGAACTGGTTCCAGTGAAGCGTGCTGGCGAAGTTGACGCGGGTGGCGGCGCCGCCGTTGACGCTGACGTCGGCGTGCTCGGCGTACAGGTCGGGGTTGTAGTGGTTGGAGGGCAGTTCCTCGGCGTTGGCGTAGCGCATGGTCATGGCGTAGACGCCGGCCGTGGGCGCGTTGACGTCGAGAGTGAGGGAGTTGGCCGGGCCGTTGCCGATGCCGGTGACGACTCCTCCGTCGGCCTGGGTGTAGCCGGTGTCCGTGGCCGCGGTGCCGGTCAGGGCGCCGTTCTCGGCCTGGTAGGTGACGACGTTGCCGGTGGTGACCGGGTCGGCGGCGCCGAACGGGGTGACGGCGAGGTCGTCCAGGGTCAGGGTGCCGCCGGCGCCGGTGACCTGGACCTTGTTGATGCCGGCGGTCAGGTGGACCCGGTTGGCGGAGGTGGACCAGGCGCCGGTCGTCGCACCGGAGAGGGTCTGGTCGTCGACCGTCCCGCCGTTGACGGCGAGGGCGGCCTGGCCGGTGTTGCGGTAGCGGGCCGACAGGTCGGCGTAACCGTCCTGCGCGGAGTAGACCCAGAACGTCGCCGACTTGCCGGAGGTGAGGTCGACCGCGCCCGCGCCGGACTGGCCCTGGGAGGTGTAGGCGGCGGTGGCGCTGTCGGAGAGGACGGCCTGCTCGGCCTCGTAGAGCGTGGTGCCCTGGACGGCTGCGTCCTCGTACCGCAGGTCGATCTTGTCGATGATCGCGTCGCCGACGGTCGTCGCGCCGTTGTCACCGGTGGTGGCGAGGGTGATGGTGTGACTGCCCGCGGTGAGGTGGACGGTGGTGTCGCCGTGCCCCCAGACCACCCACTGGAAGCCGACGGGTATGTCGATCCTGGTCGAGGCGCCGCCGTCGACGCGCGCGTACACGTTCGTCGGGCCCTTGACGTCGGCGTCCCTGGCGTAGCTGTTGCCGAACACCGACAGGTCGTAGTCGCCGGTGGCGGGAACGGAGACGGGGAAGGAGATCACCGTGGTCGAGCCGGTGCGCAGACCGCCGACGTCCTTGGTGCCGGAGGTGGCGAACTTGCTGACGTTGCCGGTCGTTCCCTCGGTGTTGATGTTGTAGCCGCTGCCGCTGAGCGTGGCGTTCTCGGCCTCGTACGTGCCCGTCCAGGTGCTGTCGGAGGCGGTGGCGCTGCCGGTGCCGCCCGGGGAGACGATCACCTGGTACGCCGACATGCGGTCGAGAGCGATGGGGACGGTGATGGAGCCGTCGGATCCCACGGCGACATCGGCGTCGGAGAGCCGGGTCGGGGTCGCCGCCGCGCCGATGTAGCCGCTGTAGCGGTCCTGGAACACGCTGACGTGCACGGTGCTGCCGAAGACCGCGGGGTCGATGTTCTTGATCACCGTGCTGGAGGCGCCGCTGGTGCCGCCGCCGGCGAGGATCACGCGGGCCTGCTTCTTGGCCGTGTCCAGGCTCGCCACGCCCTGGAGGGTGTACGCGGCGTCGGCCTCGGTGCTGGTGACCTTGACCGTGTTGCCGCCCTTCATGGAGCTGTACCAGTTGTACAGCCACCACTGGGCGTTGGGGGTGTTCTGGGCGGCGGCGGAGTCGCCGAGGTTGCCGTTGATGTTCCAGTACGGCAGGTTGCCGTCGACCTTCTCGTCCTCGATGGCCGAGATCCACTGGACCATCTGGCCGGGGTCGGTCAGGTGGTAGCGGTGGGCGTACTCGTTGAGGTTGACGGGGATCGGGGAGGTGATCCCCGCGGCGGTCTCCACCGCCCGGTAGGCGTCGACGGTGTCGCGGACGCCGGCCGGGCTGCCGAGGGTGTGCCAGGTCACCACGTCGGGCAGGCAGTTGTTGGCCTTGCAGTAGGTGAGGAATCCCTTGAGAGAGGAGTCGCTGTAGCCGGCGCTGTTGGGTCCCGCCAGCCGCGCCTGGGGCCAGAGGCCCTTGATGAAGTCGTAGGTCTGGCGCCACTCGGCGTTGAAGTCGGCGAGCGCCGTCGCGTTGGTGCGCATGCCGTTGAACCAGCCGATGTCGGGCTCGTTGTAGGGCACGAAGACGATGTGGCTCGCGTACGGGCTGGCCTTCGCCTGCTCGACCTGGGTTCTCATGTACCCCTGGTACTGCGCGTAGCTGGTCCGTTCGTAGACCCCTCGGTACACGTCCGTCATGTAGATCATGACGTCCCTGCCGCCGCTGTCGACGAACGGCTCGGCGACCTCCAGGGCGTCCGAGCCGGGGTGCTGCTGGCCGTCCTGGTACTTGGTGTTGGTGGTCTGCAGCCCCATTCCCTCGATGAGGTTGTTCGTCGGCACGTCCGGTCCGTACAGGCCGTACAGCGCCCCGGACGCGCCGCCGCGGAAGGCTCCGGTGGAGGTGCCGAGGTCGATGGTGAGGGTCGGGGTGGCCGCGGAGGCCGGCGTCGCCGTCACGGTGGTGACGCCGGCCACCACGGTCAGCGGGAGCAGCGTCCTGGTGATGCCGTGGAGGAGGCGTCTCTTGGCCGAGCGCCTCTGCCCGAGTCTTGGCATGTGCTTGCGTCCCTTCAGGGATGGGGCTGGTTGTTGCTGCGCCGGCCCCCGTGCCGGACGTGTGGGTGGGTGTCGCCCGAGGGTCAGGCGACGGTGGTGGTGACGCTCGCCCCGGCTTCCGCGCCGCGACGTGCGTGGTCCCGGGCGAGGAGGAGGTAGCTGCTCGCGGTCCAGGTGTAGGCGCGGTCGCGCAGTCCCTCGCCGGTCAGGGCGTCGAAGTTCTCGGCGAAGCCCGAGGTCTCGCACAGGGCGCGGAAGCGGGCGCTGATCTCGTCCGCGAGGCGGACGTGCCCGGCGCGCCGCAGGCCGTCCTCGACGAGGACGGTGGCGGGGGCCCAGACGGGGCCGCGCCAGTAGCCGTCGGGCTCGTAGTGAGGTGAGCCGTGGTGTTCGGTGGCCAGGCCGAACGCGGTGAGGTGGGCCTCGATCCGGTCGGCCAGCCGGTCGCGGACCGGTGCCGGCAGGCGGTCGCCGAGCACGATCGGCATCAGGTCGAGCAGGCTGGCGCTGGGGGTGCGGGCACCGCCGTGGGCCGGGCGGCTCAGGAACCTTTCGCCGTCCCACAGTTCGTCGAGCAGGGCCGCCTGGAGGTCGTCGGCGGTGGCGGCCCTGCGGTGTGCGTCGTCGGAGAAGCCCAGTTCGTCGGCCAGCCGGGCCAGTTCGTCGAGCTGGAGGATCAGCAGGGCGGTGAGGTCGGCGGTGACGGCGAGACGCCCCGGGTCGAAGGTGGTGGCGTTGTCCCAGCCGCTGTCGTTGCCGTGCTGGTAGTGCGGCAGGGCGGCGCCGGGCGCGCGCCGCGCGGTGAGCCAGAAGTCGCTCCAGCGGGTGAGCCGGTCGTACGCCTCGGTCAGCTGCGCCCGGGTGAGCGGCTTGGGGAGACGTCGGCGCAGGTGGCCGAAGGCCCAGCCGTGGATGGGCGGTTTGACGAAGTTGTAGAGGACCTCGGAGTGGGTGACGGAGTCGGGCAGCGCGCCGCTGTCGTCCTGATGGTCGAAGGGGAGGGAGAACTGGTCCCAGGCGAGTTCGGGGCAACCGGGGGCCAGGGCAAGGGCGTTGAAGCAGTGGTCCCAGCTCCACACCTTGTCCATCCAGTGCTTGGACATCAGTACGGCGGGCCGGGTGACCAGGCCGGCCGGGAACACGGTCGCCGACCACACCACGTAGGCGGCGAGTCCGGCGGCCGGGGTGGCCTGCGAGCGCCAGGGGGCGACAGTGTCGGCGAAGCCGGCGAACAGCTCCCGCGCCGCGTCCCGGACCCCGGCGAACGTGGCCGGGGAGCGGAAGGGCACCCGTGCGGCGTCGAGTTCCTCGACCGCGACCTCCCACGAGCCGTCGGCCCCGGCGGCGACCGTGAGGCCGCGGTCGGCGGCGCCCAGCGCCTGGGAGCCGCAGACGGCGATGACCGTGCCCGACAGCACGGTGATCCGGTAGCGGCGGCCGGTCTCGTAGGAGGTGAACACGTGCGCGTCGTCCACCGGGTCGCGGTAGAAGTAGGTCCCGCCGAACGGGGTCAGGGCCCGTGCTGCCGCGCTGATGCGCAGGTGCAGTCCCTCGCCGTGCACGCGCACGGTGTCGGGCGACTCGTAGGCGAGGTCCACGCGCCCGGCCGCCGCGGTCCAGCAGAGCAGGCCCGGCGTCGCCTCGACGGAGGTCGCCGCCCGCTCGCCCGTCGCCGCGTCGAGGGGGACGAGGCGCAGGACGGCGTGCATGCCGTTCTGGTGCGAGACGAGGTGGAGGTCCTCGGCGCGGGTCCGCTCCGACAGCACGGGGGAGACGCCGAACCAGGAGCCGTGCGTGCTGAAGGGGATGTCGTGGACGGAGAAGGCCGGGCCGGCCGGTGCGGCGGTCATGGAGGCGGCACTCATTTCTTGTGCGGGGGTGGTCGGCGGTTAGCGTCCGCCGGACGGGTCACGGTGCTCGCGCGGCCGCTCGTGGGGAGGGCGGGGAGCCGGGCGGTGCGGGGCGGCGCGCGGGGAGCCGGGGTCAGTCCTTGACGGCGCCGGCGGTCACGCCTGCGGCGACGTACCGCTGGGCCAGGACGAGGATGACCGCGGCCGGCAGCGAGGCCACGACGGCGGTGGCCATGATGGCGTTCCACTGCTGGTTGTTGTTGCCGATGTAGTGGTAGATGCCCAGGGTGATCGGCTCGTGTGCGCCGCCGTTGACGAGGGTGCTCGCGAAGACGAAGTCGGACCAGGACCACAGGAAGGCGAACAGGGACACCGTGACGACGGAGTTGCGGCTCATCGGCAGGACGATCGCCCAGAAGGTGCGCAGCGGTCCGGCTCCGTCCGTCTTCGCGGCCTGCAGCAGTTCGCCGGGGATGCCGGACATGAACGCGGTGAAGATGAGGACGGCGAACGGGACGGCCAGGGTCGAGTCGGCGACGATCAGGCCGGGCACGGACTGGAGCAGGCCGAGCTGCAGGTAGACGGCGTAGAAGCCCATCGCCATGATGATGCCGGGGATCATCTGGGCGGCCAGCAGGACGAAGCCCAGGACTCCGCGGCCGCGCGGGCGCAGCTTGGCCAGCGCGAAACCCGCGGGTGCGGCGAGTGCCACGGTCAGGGCCACCGTCCCGAGGCCGATGACGAGGCTGGTGCCCAGATAGGGCAGTTGCTGGTCGACGACGGCGCGGTAGCCCTCGAGGGTCGCGTGGGCGGGGAACAGGTCCGGCGGGCTCTTGCGCATGTCCTGGTCGGGGGTGAAGGACACGTTGAGCATCCAGTAGACCGGGAACAGCATGACCGCGGTCAGCAGCAGGCCGACGGCCGTCTTCACCCAGGTGCGGCGGCGACGGTTCGGGACCGTCCGTGCGTGCGTCATGACAGTGCCTGCTTTCGCTGGACCCGGACGTGGATCAGGCCGAAGACCAGGGCGGCGACGACCAGCAGGTTGCCGACGGCCGCTCCGGGTCCGAAGGCGGGCAGCAGGTTGCCGAAGCCGAGCCGGTAGGACCAGGTGGCGAAGGTGGTGGACGAGTCGGCCGGACCGCCCTTGGTCATGATCCAGATGATGTCGAAGACCTTGAGCGTGTAGACGAGGCCCAGCAGCAGGGTGATCGCGGACACCGGACGCAGCAGGGGGAAGGTGATGCGCCAGAAGCGCTGCCAGGCGTTCGCCCCGTCGAGCGCGGCCGCCTCGTACAGGCCGGCGGGGATGGACTGCAGACCGCTGTAGAGCACGACCAGGTTGAAGGGGACGCCGATCCAGACGTTCGCGATGATCACCGAGGCCAGCGACCAGGACGGCGAGGTCAGCCAGTTCACGGAACCTACGCCGACGGCGTGCAGGGCGGCGTTGACGATGCCGGAGTCGCTGTTGAGCATCCACGACCAGGTCGACGCCGACACGATGAGCGGCAGCAGCCACGGCACCAGGAACAGCGCCCGCAGCGTGGCGGAGAGCCGGAAGTGCTGGTTGAAGAAGACGGCGAGCCCCAGACCGATCGCGTACTGGAAGACCAGGCACACGGCGGTGAACACCGCCGTGTGCAGCAGCGCCGGAGCGAACGTCGGGTCGTCGAGGACGATCCGGTAGTTGGCCAGGCCCGTGAACGGCGCGTCGCCCCGGACGAAGGAACGCACCGTGTAGTGGCGCAGGCTCAGGTCGATGTTGCGGTAGAGCGGATAGGCGTAGAAGAGGACGAGGTAGAGGGTCACCGGGGTGAGGAACGCCCAGGCGGCCCACTGCGGGGAGGCGGGACGGCGCCGGGCGGGGGTGCGGGACGGGGGCGGGGCGGTGGTCGCCGCCCCGTTCCGGTCGCGTACCGCCCGGCGGTCCGGCGGCGCTGTCGTGTGTCTCATGGGTTGACCGGCGTCCTGGTCACTTGGCGGCCGACTGGGCTGCGGTCAGCGCGTCCTTCGGCGACGCGGACCCGCTGAGGGAGGACTGCACGGCCTTCCACAACTGCTCGGAGATCTTCGGGTACTTGGTGCCCAGGTCGTCACTGGTGCGTCCCTTGGCGGCGCGCACCGCGTCGACCCAGGGCTTGAGTCCCGGGGTGGCCGCGACCTGCCGGCCCTGGACCTCGGCGGTGGGAGCCACATAGGACAGCGTCGTGTCGGTGGCGAGCAGGTTCTGGCTGCTGCTCAGGCAGGACACCAGCTTCTGCGTGGTGGGGTAGCGGCCGGTGTCGTCCTGCACCGGGACGGTGACGAACTCACCGCCCGTCGGAGCCGCGGCGTTGCCCCCGGTGGCGGCGGGGACCGGGATGACGCCGTAGTCGAAGCCGGCCTTCGCGGCGTTGGCGAGCTGCCAGGTGCCGTTCTCCGCGAACGCGTAGTCGCCCGTCGCGAACTCCTGCCAGCTGGTCGTCTGGGTGTTGTTGATCACCGAGTTGGGGGCGTAGCCCTTGTCCAGCCAGTTCTTCCACAGCGACAGCGCGGAGACCGCCTGGTCGGAGTCGAGCGCGGTGAGCTGGGCTCCGGACCCCCAGAACCAGGGCAGGAACTGGAAACTGCCCTCCTCCGTGCCGATCGCGGAGAACGTGATGCCCTTCTTGCCCGCTCCCTTGACCTTCGCGAGCGCCGCCGTCAGCGACTTCCAGTCCTTGACGGAGGAGACGTCCACGCCGGCCGCCTTCAGGACCGCCTTGTTGTAGTACAGGGCGAGGGTGTTGGCGCCGATGGGGGTGCCGTAGGTCTTCCCGCCCGACTGGCCGGCCGCGAGCAGGTTGTGGTCGACCTTCGCGACGTCCAGCTTGTTGTCGTCGGTGGAGGTGAGCACGCCCGCTTCCGCCAGGGTGGACACCACCGGGTTGTCGACGATGAGGACGTCCGCGGAGTTGCCCTGCTGCGCCGCGAGCAGCGCCTTGTTCGTGAGGTCACCGGTGTCGAACGCGGTTCGCTTGATCTTCACGCCGGCCTTGGCGCCGCAGCCGTCCAGCAGCTCGGCCCACGCCGACGTCTTGTCGAACTGGGGGTAGGGGTCCCAGATGGTGAACGTGCCGCCGTCCGAGGCGTTCGTGGACGTGCCGCTCCCTGCGGAGGAGCACGCGGTGGCGCCGGCGGTGACGGCGACGACGGTCAGGACTGCGGCGGTGAGACGCCGTCCGGCGGATCTGTTCATGGCGAGTCCTCCATGGATTTCGGCACGGGTGTGCCCTGGGAGCGGCACGGATGTGCCCGGGGGATCGGCACAGACATGGGTGTGCCGTGAGATCGGCACGGGGGTGCCGGGGGAGGGGAGGGCGGAGGCGGAGAGGGAGGGAGAGGGGGAACGGGAGGTGGAGCGGCGGGCGCGCCGGGAGGGCGCCCGCCGGTGAGGGCTAGGGGTGGGTGGAGTCCGCGGGGTCCGCTCCCGGTTCGGCGGGAGCGGCCCCGGCGGGGAGGGAGCCGGCGGGTGCGGTGCTGGCCCGCAGCGAGATCGGCGGGGCGAGGAGGTGGTGCCGGGCCGGTGAGTCGGGATGGTCGAGCCGCTCGACGAGCAGGTCGACGGCGATGCGGCCCATCTGCTCCGCCGGCACGTCGGCCGCGGTGAGCTGCGGGGTCACCGTCTCCGCCCACCGGGCGGCCACGACCCCCGTGACGGAGAAGTCGCGCGGCACATGGCGGCCGGCCTGCGCCAGCCCCCGGTAGAGGCCGCCGAGCGCGGCTTCGTTCAGGGTGACGAGCGCCGTGGTGGCGGGATCGTCGTGCAGGATCCGCTCCAGGCAGGCGAGGCCCGAGGCGGCGTCGTCCCCGCAGCAGTACGTCCTGACGGCGAGGCCGCGTTCCGCGGCGGCCTTGGTGAAGCCGTCGAGGCCCCGGTGGGCCGATTCGTAGCCGGCCCGCAGCAGCTGCTCGGGCCGGTTGACGAAGGCGACCCTGCGATGGCCCAGGTCCGCGAGGTGGTGCACGCAGGCCGCCGCCAGCGCCGTGTGGTCCAGGCCCACCCACCAGCTGCCCTGCGGGTGCGCGGTGCGGCCGATGGCGACGGAGGGGAAGTCCAGCGCGGTGAGATGGTCGAGCCGGTCGTCCTGCAGCCGGATCTCCATCAGGATCGCGCCGTCGACCCGCCGTTCGCCCAGCAGCCGCTGGAACGAGCGGTCGCTGTCCATGCCGCTGGGTGAGAGCAGCACGTCGTAGTCGTAGGCCGCGGCGGCCTCCGTCACGCTGCCGATGAAGTCGAGCTGCATGCCGGTGTAATGGTTGCCGGCGGGCGGGAAGACCAGGCCGATGGTGTTGGTCCGGCCGTTGGCCAGGGCTCGCGCACTCGCGTTGGGCTGGTAGCCCAGCTCGTCGATGACCCGCTGGATCTTGTCGCGGGTCTCCTCGGACACGGGGCGCTTCCCGCTGAGGGCGTACGACACGGTGCTCCGCGAGACACCGGCCCGCTTGGCGATCTCACCGATGTTCACGGGACTCCTAGCCGGGTTGATCGAACCGGTTCGACTGTTCTGGGGAACGACCTCGGCCGGGTGGCCGATCGTCGAACCGGTTCGCGTGAAGTGAAGGTAGGAGCAACCCGGACGGGTGTCAACGCTTCGCGCCGGATTTTCGTAATGTCCCGGAAACGCCGTCGGAGTGCGGACGCCCCACCCCGAACCGGTGGGGTGCGAGCCCGCCTGTCGTCGGGCCGCGGGTGATCCGCGGGAGCGGAAAAGCCCTCGTCCCCAGTGGTGGAAGGCCCTGCCGGGGAGAACAGACGGCGTCGGGGTGAGCCTGCGGACCGGCCCGGGGTCGGCTCCGGGATGGTCCTCGGGGGCTCGCCTCGGAGGCGGCGGGGGCGACCGGGGGCGGTGCCGGTCCAGTGGGGAACTGTGCGTGGAGGTGCGGAAGGGGCGGCGTCCAGGATGTTGTCGGTCCGCGCCGCCGGTGCTAACTTCATCGAACCGGTTCGATCCGCTTCCCGCGCACGGGTTGAGCTGAACCGAGCGGACCGGAAGCGAGGTTCTGTCAGGTCAGCGGGACGTGGGTGAAGCGGGCTGCCGTGTGGAGGTCGGCCTCGATGCGCGAGGCCGACGACCGCAGGGCCGGGAGGACGTCCCGCACGCACTCCTCGGCCGTGCGCCGGGCGACATGACTGGCCGCGTTCAGGGCGGCGACGGTGCGGCCCGCACGGTCGTGGATCGGGACGGCGATCGCTCGCACCCCCTGCTCGAGTTCCTCGTCCGCCAGGGCGTACGACGACGCGGGGTCGGTGGGCGCCGCCAGCAGCACCCGGCCCAGGGACGTCGAGTGGGCGGGCAGCCGCGTGCCGACGCCGACGTCCACGCTCATGACGTGGCTCGCGGCGGCACGGGCCGTGTACTGGATCTCCTCCCGGGACCCGGTCAGCACCGCCAGCGAGGTCGTCTCCCGGACCTCGTCCGCCAGTGCCGCCATGTGCGGAGCCGCGATCCGGGGGAGCGAGGTGCGCGAGAGCGGGGGGAAGCCGAGGGCGAGAACGCGGGGCGTGAGGGCGAAGGTGCGGGGGGCGGCCGGTGTCACCAGACCCAGGTGCTGGTAGGTGATCAGCGCACGGCGGGCCGTCGCCCGGGCGAGCCCCGTCGCCTTCGCGACCTCGGTGAGGGTGAGTTCGGCCCTGCCCTCGCCGAACGCCGTCAGGACGGTCAGCCCCCGGGCGAGGGACTCGACGAACTCGCGGCCCAGTGCCTGCTTGGACGCCCCCGTCCAGACGGCCAGCCCCGCGGGCGGCGGGCCGGACTCCGCGGCCGGCGCCCGGCGCAGCTCGTCCTCCATCGCGGCGACGGCCGTGCGCAGCCGAGGGAGGAGGGTGGCGCGCAGATCCGCCGCCGTGTGCCGGCTCGTGTGGCTGACGACGCTCGCCACGCACGCGATCCGCGCGGTGCGCGGGTCGCGGACCGGGACGGACACGGCGACCAGGCCCGCTTCGATCAACTGGTCGTCCAGGGCGCAGTCCTCGTCCGCGGCCAGCGCCGTCCTGCGGGCGAAGCCGAATCCGTCGTCGTCCGAGAGCGAGGGGGGCGGCGGGACGGCCGGGAAGGCCCCGTCGTGCGGGTCCGCCGTGCGGCGGGCGCGCCAGGACCGCCACTCCTCGTCGGTCCACTCGGTGGCGAACAGCGGTCCCGGCGCGGTGCGTTCGGCCGGGAGCAGGTCGCCGATGCGGAAGCTCAGGGACATCGCGCGGCGGCGGGTCGCCTGGTGGATGAAGCGGATGCCGTCGCCGTCGGCGACCGCCAGGGACACGGACTCGTCGAGTTCGTCGGCCAGGGCGTCCGCGGCGGACGACAGCAGCGCCGGCAGACGCAGGGCGGCCAGGTAGGCGTTGCCCAGTTCCATGACGCGGGGGGTCAGCACGGCGTTCCGGCCGTCGAGGCGGACGTATCCCATGCGGGCGAGGGTCGCGACGATCCGGTCGACCGTCGAACGCGCCAGACCGGTGCCGCGCTCCAGGTCGCTCGGACTCGCCGTGCCGCCCTCGGCGGTCAGTCGCCGCAGCACGTCGACACCGCGGATCAGCGGCGTGACGGCCTCCGCCGGAACGGGTGCGGCGGCTTCCGGAGGCGGGCCGGGCGCGGCGGCCCCGGGCTGCGGGGCGGGCGCGGGCGTCCTGGTCGCGGGCATGCGGTGAATTCTCCGATACGGGCGGTACGGGGGTGCGCCCTAGGGGGCCGGCGCCGCGCACTGCGGGGTCGACGGGGCGGTGTGCCTGCCGCCCTGCGGCTGCCGCCCTACGGTAGCCCCGGGGGCGTCCCCGCACCGGCTCGAGCCACCACCCGGGGCCTTGGTGCGAGCCCGGCCGGGCGGGGGAGGGGAGAGGCGGGAGTCGGGTGGTGACCGGGGCCGGAGTCCGGGCGGACCGTGCCTACCGTCGGGTCACCCGCACCCGGTAACCGTCCGCCGAGTCCGCCTCCGTGACCGCGATCCGGATGCCCCTCTTCGCGTCCTTGAAGGTCTCGCCCGGGGCGAAGGGGGCGTCGGAGAGCTCGGCGTGGACGTTGGGGCTGCGGGTGCAGCCGCCGCTGTCGGGGCGGGAGTCGTAGACGGTCACCGGACCCATGCCGGTGTCGACGTCGGCGTCCACCTTGTAGACGAGGACGCCCGGGCGGCACACCGCCTCGTCGTTCCCGCCGCGTGCGCGCATCTCGACGGCGTAGCCGGTGCGGGCGCTGAGCGGGACGAACACGAGTTTCGGGCCGCCCGCGCGCGCGAGGGGCGTCAGTGGGTACTCCGTCGTGCCCGGTGTGGCCGCGCAGGCGATCTGGGAGGCGTCCAGCCAGCCGAGTTTCCACTTGTGCCAGCCGAGCAGGTCGTTGTTGGCCCCCCAGTCCTCGCTCATGATGTCCCAGTGGCCGACGGCGCCGCCGCCCTCCTGGGTGTAGAGGTCGGGCAGGCCGAAGACATGCCCGTTCTCATGGGGCAGGACCCGGTAGCCGGTCCGGTCGTAGGAGCCCGAGCCGTCGTCCTGGCGGGAGTACACGAACGAGGCGTTCGCCACCGACACCCCGTCGGCGACCGGCGCCTCCGCGTTCCCGGCGAACGTCACCGACAGCACCGTGTCCAGCGCGGAGGGGCCCGCGTTCGGGGTGATCAGCACGTTCAGCAGGTCGTAGTGGCGGAAGTCGACCTCCGGGTCGGCGGCGCCCACGATGTCCTGGACGAGTTCGCGGTAGCCGGGCTCGAACGGCGCGCCGCGCTCTATGCCGTACGCGTGGAACGACTTGGGCATGCGCAGCCAGTGCCGGACGGGCGTCTCGGCGCGGTAGTCGAGACGCCCGTAGGAAGCCGTGCGGAACCACTGCTCCGTCTGCGGGAAGAACTCGCGGTAGCGGCTCAGTGCGCTGCCCCGGCCGGGCGCGTCGGAGAAGTCGATCATCAGGGTGAGGGCGCGGACGACGCCGGTGGAGCGGGAGTAGCCGCCTGCGGTGGGCAGGCCTTCGGACATCTGCACGGACGCGCGCCCACTGATCATGCAGGGGGCGAGGGCGGCGGTGCGGGCCACGGTGAGGGGGCCGGCGCCGGCCGTCGTCGAGCCGGGGACGGGGGCGAGGTGACCGCTGCCGGCGGACGAGCTGAGGGCGAGCGTCAGGACGGTGACGGAGGCGAGGGCGGCGGCGCGGCGCGTGCGTATAGGGCGGCGGCGTGGGTCCCGGGCAGTGCGCGCGGACTGCGGCTGCATGCGGGGGCCTTTCGCTCCGGCAGCCACCGGTCGCCGGCTGCGTCCTGATCACCTCCTGATCACCCTCTGGTAGGGCGCACGCGGGCGCGCGCTGGAGGAGACCGATCGTGGGTTACCGGCCGGTACAGGGCCGGGGCGAGGCAGGTACGGGGCTGGTGCGGGGCTGTACGGGACCGGTGCGAGGCGGGTGTCAGGCCGGTACGGAGGGCGGCGGCAGCGGCGCGGGGCGGGGCCGACGGGACTGTGGTCCAGGTCACATCGAAAACTTCCGGGTCCGGGAAATAACCGGGGACGCCGTCCCCGTTTAGCTAGGTGTCCGAGTGAAACGGGGACTGGCTCCCCGGATCGCAGCAACAGACGTCCGTGGCGCACCGCGCGTCACACGAACCGCAGACAGGAGTACGCCGTGCAGACCGCGACCGCGACCCCCGCAGAGCGCAAGGCGACCCGGCCCCGCGCCGACGCCCTGCGCAACCGGGAGCGGATCGTCTCCGCCGCCCGCGAGATGTTCACCGAGTTCGGCCCCGACGTGCCGCTCGACGAGATCGCCCGCCGGGCCGGCGTGGGCAACGCCACGGTGTACCGCAACTTCCCCGACCGGGACGCGCTGGTCCGCGAGGTCGTCTGCTCGGTGCTGGACCGAACGGTCCGGGCCGGACGGACCGCCCTCGCGGAGACGGGCGACGCGTTCGAGGCGCTGGAGCGCTTCGTGCACGCCTCGGCCGACGAGCGGATCAGCGCGCTGTGCCCGATGATCTCCAGCACCTTCGACGAGCACCACCCCGACCTCGAGGCCGCCCGCGAACGGTGCGAGCGGATCATCGAGGAGGTCATGGACCGCGCGAGGGCGGCCGGGCAGCTCAGGCCCGACGTCGGCGTGGGGGACGTGATGATCGCGGTGGCGCAGCTCAGCCGGCCCCCGGCCGGCACGGCCTGCCCGAGCGCGGACCGCTTCCTCCATCGCCATCTGCAGCTGTTCCTGGACGGACTGCGGGCTCCCGCCCCCTCCGTGCTGCCAGGGGTGGCAGTGACCATGGAGGACCTGCGCCGTCCCTGAGCGATCCTCCCTCAACGACAGGCCCTGAACGACCGGCCCTGAACGACCGGCCCTGAACGACAGACCGAGAGCGGCCGGTCCGCAGGCCGCCGCACTCCGCCCCTCTTCTTCCTCGACCTCCCTAC
This sequence comes from Streptomyces sp. NPDC020597, assembly GCF_044335095.1. Taxonomy (NCBI): domain Bacteria; kingdom Bacillati; phylum Actinomycetota; class Actinomycetes; order Kitasatosporales; family Streptomycetaceae; genus Streptomyces; species Streptomyces sp. NPDC020597. Next base: position 331,449 of record NZ_JBIRUL010000003.1, read on the forward strand.
CTTCTCGTCCTCGTCCTCTTCCTTCTCTCTCCATCCCTGTACTTCTGTTCCTTCCGTTTTTTCCGTCACGAAGTCCCGAAGCGGGTATTCCCATGTCTGAAACAGCCCAGAAGGCCTCGGCCCCGGTCCCCGGCAAGGGGGGCGGGCCGGACGCCAACCGCTGGAAAGCGCTGGCCTTCATCGCTCTCGCCCAGCTGATGGTCGTCCTCGACGCGACCATCGTGAACATCGCGATGCCCTCCGCCCAGCAGGACCTGGGCATCTCCGACGGCAACCGGCAGTGGATCGTCACCGCCTACGCCCTCGCCTTCGGCGGTCTGCTGCTGTTCGGCGGACGCATAGCCGACCTGTGGGGACGCAAGCGCGCCTTCGTCGTCGGCCTCGGCGGTTTCGCCGCGGCCTCCGCGCTCGGCGGCGCCGCCGTCAACGAGGCGATGATGTTCGGCGCCCGTGCGCTCCAGGGCGCGTTCGGCGCGCTGCTCGCACCCGCCGCGCTCTCCCTGCTCGCGGTGATGTTCACCGACGCGAAGGAGCGCGCCAAGGCGTTCGGCATCTACGGTGCGATCGCCGGTGGCGGCGGCGCCGTCGGCCTGATCCTCGGCGGCTTCCTCACCGAGTACCTGGACTGGCGCTGGACGTTCTTCGTGAACATCCCGTTCGCGATCGTCGCCGCGGCCGGCGCGTACTTCGTCATCCGTGAGCCGGAGGGCGGCCGCAACCGTTCGCCGCTCGACATCCCGGGCGTCATCCTCTCCACCCTCGGTCTGGTCTCCCTGGTCTACGGCTTCACCCGCGCCGAGTCGGAGGGCTGGAGCGACTCCGTGACCATCGGCATGTTCGCCGCGGCAGCCGTCCTGCTGGCCGCCTTCGTGATCGTCGAGTCGAAGGTCAAGGCCCCGCTGCTGCCGCTGCGCGTGATCACCGAGCGCAACCGCGGCGGGATCTACCTCTCCCTCGGTCTCGCGATCATCGCGATGTTCGGCCTGTTCCTCTTCCTGACCTACTACCTGCAGATCGTGAAGGGCTACACGCCGGTCAAGACCGGGTTCGCCTTCCTCCCGATGATCGCGGGCATGATCACCGGCTCCACCCAGATCGGCACCCGTCTGATGACCCGGGTCGCCCCGCGTCTGCTGATGGGTCCCGGTTTCCTGGTCGCCGCCCTCGGCATGTTGCTGCTGACCCGGCTGGAGATCGACTCCTCGTACACGGCCGTGCTGATGCCGGCGATGCTGCTGCTCGGCCTCGGTATGGGTACGGCGTTCATGCCGGCCATGTCCCTGGCCACGTACGGCATCGAGCCGCGGGACGCCGGTGTCGCCTCCGCGATGGTCAACACCTCGCAGCAGGTGGGCGGCGCGATCGGCACCGCCCTGCTGAACACCATCGCCGCGTCCGCGACGACCTCGTACATCAAGGACCACATCGCCGGCGCCGCCTCCAAGCCCCAGCAGCAGCTGGTGCAGCTGGAGGGCATGGTGCACGGCTACACCAGCGCCATCTGGTTCGCCGTCGGCATCCTGGTGGCGGCCGCCGCGATCGCCATGACCCTCATCAACGCCGGCAAGCCGGACATGGGCGCGGTCACGGGCTCGGGGTCGAAGGACGCCGAGGAGACCGTCCCGGTGATGGTCCACTGACCCGCCCGTGGCATCCGGCCCGCCCGGCCGGCTGACCCGCCCACGGGTACGGCGGAGCCGGGCGGGTCCGCCGGTCTAGCGGAGCCAGGGCAGGTCCGCACCCGCTTCGTTCGGCTGAAGTCCCTCGGCGATGATCTGCATGATCTCGCCGAGGGACTTCTGCTGTTCCGGGGAGAGCCGGTCGAACAGGGCGTTGCGCACGACGGCGACATGGCCCGGCGCGGCGCGCTTGAGCATGTCCAGACCCTCGTCGGTCAGCACGGCGAACTGGCCGCGCTTGTCGGAGGGGCAGTCCTCGCGGCGCACCCAGCCGTTCTTCTCCAGACGCGCGATGGCGTGGGAGAGGCGGGAGCGGGTGATCTTGGCGTGCATGGCCAGTTCGGTCATCCGCAGCCGCCGGTGGGTGCACTCGGCGAGCTTGACCAGGAGGCCGTAGTAGACGTGCGGCATGCCCGCATCACGTTGCAGCTGCCGGTCCATGTGGTCCTCGAGGAGGGTGGTGGCGTGCACGTAGGAGCGCCAGACGAGCTGTTCCTCTGCGGTGAGCCAGCGCGGCTGCGGCTCGTCGGCGGATGTGGGTGCCTTCTTCATGTACTCCACTGTAAACGCCAGCTCCTTGAAATTTAAATCATTTAGGAATATGCTCATGGCCGTTGACGTTTTAGATTTCAATCAACCATCGCGACCGATGTCGTCCGGTGACCCGGCTCGGTCCCACCCCGGGAAGGAGTGGCTGCCATGTCCGCCGCAACTCAGGAGCTCACCCTCCCCCAGGAGCGCATGCCCGCGCTCTACCTCAGTCATGGCGCCCCGCCGCTCGCGGACGACCCGGTGTGGCCCGGCGAGCTCGCCGCGTGGTCGGCGGACCTGCCCCGCCCCAAGGCGATCCTGATGGTCTCCGCCCACTGGGAGGAGGCCCCGCTCGCCCTCGGCGCCGTCGACCCCGTCCCCCTCGTCTACGACTTCTGGGGCTTCCCCGAGCACTACTACCAGGTGAAGTACGACGCCCCCGGCGCGCCCGGACTCGCCGAGAGCGTGCGCAAGCTGCTGCGCGCCCCGGGCATCCCCGTACAGGACATCCCCGACCGCGGACTCGACCACGGCGCCTACGTCCCGCTCGTCGAGATGTTCCCGGCCGCCGACATCCCGGTCCTGCAGATCTCCATGCCGACGCTCGACCCCGTGAAGCTGATGGACATCGGCCGCAAGCTCGCACCGCTTCGGGACGAGGGGGTCCTGATCGTCGGCTCCGGGTTCTTCACCCACAACCTGGCCGCGCTGCGGCATCCCGGCGGGGGCGTGCCCAGCTGGTCCGCGGAGTTCGACGACTGGGGCCGGCGCGCGCTGGAGACGCGTGACTGGGACGGTCTGCTCGACTTCCTCCACAAGGCCCCGGCCGGCCGGTACGCCCATCCGCGCACCGAGCACTTCGCCCCGCTCTTCGTGACCATGGGCACCGCGGAGGTGACCGGCGAGCTGGACGCCCAGAAGTCCGTGATCGACGGGTTCTGGATGGGCCTGGCGAAGCGGTCCGTGCAGTTCGGCTGACCCGCCCGCCCGCGCCGGCCGAGGGGTCCGAGCGCCCCGGACGGCGGACCGCCGTCGGCCCGCCTCGGCGGCCGGGCGCGGGGACGGCTCCGCCGGTGCTCAGAGGTCTTTCTCGTACCAGGCCACGTCCCAGTAGCGGCCGAACTTGCGGCCCACCTCCCGGTAGGTGCCGACGTGCCGGAACCCGAAGCGTTCGTGCAGCCGCACGGACGCTTCGTTGGGCTGTGCGATGCCCGCGTACGCGCGGTGCAGGTCCTCGTCCGCGAGCGCCTCGAAGAGCGCCTTGTAGAGCAGCGTGCCGATGCCGCGCCGGCCGGCGTCGGGAGCGACGTAGACCGTCACCTCCACGGACGTGGAGTAGGCCGCCTTGGGCCGGTAGGGACTGGATGTCGCGTAACCCAGGATCGTCTGTGGGACGCCGTGGATGTCCTGTGAGTCCGTTTCCGTGGCAACCATCAGGCGGTACGGCCCGTCTTCAGGGTGGGAGAGCAGCCAAGGACGTCGCTCTTCCGGACTGAAGACCGCGGTGTCGAATGTGATGGGCGTCTCACGTACGTAGTGGTTGTAGAGGCTGGTGAGGGCTTTGAGGTCACCCTCGACTCCTGGCCTGACCTGCACCTCTGTACGTTCCGACGACATCGGCCCTCCTCGCGTGGTCGGACAGGGTACTGCAAGATCATCAAATTCGGGGTGCGGGTTGGGAATTCTGTCCTGATTCCAGTCGTTGTTTCCATCAGATGCCGGGCACCCGAGGAGAGTCGCAAGTTCCGAGAGTGACCGGGCGTCTGAAGGGCCACCCGCCGAACCTCCATCGCAAGGGAGCACGCATGGCAACCCGTGCCGTCGCCCGCCGCAAGTCCGCCACCGGCGAGACGAGCAGCGCGGCCCGCAGTGTTCGCGCCCATGGCGGCGAGATCGCCGACCGCGACCTGGTCGGCATGTACCTCGACGAGATCGCGCGCACACCCCTGCTCGACGCCGCGAAGGAAGTCGAGCTGTCCCAGATCATCGAGGCCGGCGTGTTCGCGCAGCAGGTCCTCGACGGCGAGGAGGAGTCCAGGGCGGACGCCTCCCGCGAGGAGCTCGAGGCTCTGGTCGCGGACAGCGAGCGGGCCAAGGACATCTTCATCCGTTCGAACCTCCGGCTGGTGGTGGCGGTCGCCCGCCGCTACCCCCGAAGCGGTCTCCCCCTCCTCGACCTCATCCAGGAGGGCAACGCAGGCCTGGTGCGCGCGGTCGAGAAGTTCGACTACCGCAAGGGCTTCAAGTTCTCCACGTACGCCACCTGGTGGATCCGTCAGGCCATCACCCGCTCGATAGCGGACCAGTCGCGCACGATCCGGCTGCCCGTGCACCTGGTGGAGGAGCTCGGCCGGATCCGCCGCGTACAGCGCGAGTTCAACCGTGAGAACGGCCGGGACCCGGAGCCCGCCGAGATCGCCGCCGAGCTGGGCTCGACGCCGGAGCGCGTGACCGACGTGCTGGACTGGGCCCGCGACCCCGTCTCGCTGAACATGTCGGTCGACGACCAGGGCGAGACGCAGTTCGGCGACCTGCTGGAGGACACCTCCGCGGTCTCGCCCGAGCAGTCCGTCCTCACCCTGCTGCGCAGCGAGGAGTTGGACGGCCTGATCGACCGTCTCGACCCGCGCACCGCCTCCATCATCAAGATGCGTTACGGCATCGACGACGGCCGGGAGCGCACCCTGACCGAGGTCGGCAAGGAGCACGGCCTGACGAGGGAGCGCATCCGTCAGATCGAGAAGCACGCCCTGCTGGAACTGAAGAAGCTGGCCCGCGACACGGGCTTCGAGGCGGCGGCGTAGCAGGCCGGATGCAGTAGATCATCCGGTACTGCACGGCAGGGGTGGCCGGCGTCGGCGACGCGGGCACCCCGCCGTCCGCCGACGCGGAAGCCTGCCCCGCCGCGGCAAGTCGGCCGCCGGTGCCGGGCGTTGCGGTGTGGCCGCTGCGCCGACGCGACGTCGTCCTGACGGAAGGCGCTGCGGACGCGGGCCGGCTGGGGGCCGGTTCGTCCCGTCGCCGGTGCGAGGCGTCAGGCGGGTCGGGGCCGGCTCGCATCGGAAACGGGCGAGGACGCAGGCCGGCCGGCTCGCCTCGTATCGGCAAGTGGCGGCGGTGTAGGCCGGTTTGCTTCGGTCGCGCGAGGGGGCCCGAGCTCTGTGAACATGCTGTGGGCGTGCTGTGGTGTGGGGTTTCCGCCCGCGTGCGCCGGGTGGGCGCGGCCCGCGCAAACATGGCGCGGGAACGCCGCTTCAACCGACGGGAGCGGGGAAAAAGACTTCTGAGCACGGGAGTTCGGGCGATCTGGACCCTGTAGCTCTTCCCGAGATCTTCGCACCACGCGAGTGAGCCAAGTCCCGACGCACATCCCCCCGGTGCCGGGACTGTCCAGAGCCGGGCTTCGGCGTCTCTCCCCCCAGGCGCCGGGGCCCGGCTCCTTTGCGACGTGCGGGAGTTGCGGGCGCACACGACCGGCGCCCGATCCCGATGCGCGCGGGCACGTCGAGAGGCGGGGCACCCCGTACCTGAACCACGGGGTGGCCCGCCCGAATGGCAGATTGTGCCACATGGGCATAGCCTGCCGACGTGATCAGCTCGACCCCCTCCGCCGGCTCGGCTTCGCTGACCGAGCGGCGCAAAGCGGCGACCCGGATGGAGATCGCCCGGGCGGCGGCCGGCCTCTTCGTCAGCCGGGGCCTGAAGGCCACCCGCGCCGAGGACATCGCCCAAGCCGCGGGCATCGCTCCGCGCACGTTCTACCGGTACTTCGCGACGAAGGAGGAGGCGGTCGCCCCCCTCTACTCGGCCGGCGCCGAGCGCTGGGCGGAGGCGCTGCGCGAGGCCCCGGCCGAACTGCCGGTGCCGCAGGCTCTCGAACACGCCGTGCGGCACACCCTCGTCACCGGCAGGGGAGTGTCGGCGGCGTCCTGGGAATGGGTCCGCACCCTGATCCGGTTGGCCGGCGCCAGCCCCGCTCTCGGCAAGGTGTGGGCGGAGGTCTGTCACACCTCGGAGACCACGATCGCGGAGGTGCTGGCGGAACGGGCGGCGGCCGCCGAGGCCGGGAGGTCCTCCCCGTCGGCCCCGCCCTCGACCGCCGCGGACACCGCCGACTCCCCTGACACGCCCGGCAGTTCCGACGGGTCCGGTGCTTCGGACGGGTCCGGTGCTTCAGAAGGGTCCGGTGCTTCAGAAGGGGGCGGTGCCTCGGACCGGGCCGACGCCTCCGAGCCGCCCGTGCTTTCCGAAGCGCCCCTCGCCTCCTCGCGCCGGCGCTTCACAGCCGCCGTGGCCAGTGCCGCCGTCCGGGTCGCGGTGGAGAGCTGGGCGGCGACCGACGCCGCGCCGACCGGCCCGCAGGGCCCGGCCGAGCTGGCCCTGCACAACCTGCGGGCTCTGCACGGGTTCGCGTGGGATGCGGGACCGGCGAAGCGGACGTGACGCCGGGGCGGGGGCGACCGGTCGGCCTCTCTGGTCCTGGTCGGCCCCGCAGGGCCCGGCCGGTCCCGCCGGTCCTGCTCCATTCCCCGCCAGACCCCCGGCCCGCCTCCCCCTGACCGGCCCTTCCGGGCCCCCGGCTCGGCTCACCGCCCGTGGCCGGGCTCACCGTCCGCGGCTCGGCTCGCCGGGTCCGCTTCTTCCCTTCCCGCTTCCGCGTCGCTCGGTGGACCGGCTTGTGCCGCACGCCCCAGGCGTCCACTCAACTCCCTTGCGCAGTCCACCAGTTCTTGTGGTTCACGGACCGAGAACTCGTACCCCAGCATCGCGAACCGGACCGCCACCCACTCCACCGGATCGCTCGTGGTCCCCCGCAGCCGGCATCGGCGCGTCCCGCCGTCCGTCCCGCCGTCCGTGCCGCCGTCGTCCCCGTCTCCCGTCCCGGACGGTTCCGGTGCGACCGACGTGCTCAGCCAGGACGGCAGCCGGGACGCCACCAGCTCGGCGGGTGCGTCGAAGGTGACGTCGTACGCGTACTCGTCCGTGTCGGGACGCCGCTGGATGGACCGCCGGAGGTATTCCGCCGCACTGCCCGTGGGCAGCTCGCGCGGCGCGAAACGGGAGCCGGTCGCGAAGGGGTCCCGGACCCGGTCCACGCGGAAGGTCCGCCAGTCCTCGCGGTCGAGGTCGTACGCCACGAGGTACCAGCGCCGGCCCGTCGACACCAGCCGGTAGGGCTCGGTCAGCCGCCGCGACTCCGTGCCGTCCTTCGCACGGTAGGCGAACCGCAGCCGCTCCTGCCCGGCGACCGTCGAGGCCATGACTGTCAGCGTCTCGGGTGCGATGCTCGCGCCGTCCCCGCTGGTCAACGGCGTGGTCGCGGCCTGGAGTGTGGAGACGCGGTGCCGGAGCCTGGCCGGCAGCACCTGTTCGAGTTTGGCGAGGGCCCGTACGGAGGCCTCGTCGACGCCCTCCAGCGCGTGCCCCGCGCCGGCCCGCAGGCCGACGGCGATCGCGACGGCCTCCTCGTCGTCGAGCACGAGCGGTGGCATCGCCTTGCCCGCGACCAGCCGGTATCCGCCGTCCGAGCCCTTGCTGGCCTCGACGGGATATCCGAGTTCGCGCAGCCGGTCGATGTCCCGCCGGACCGTGCGTCGGGAGACCCCGAGCCGGTCCGCGAGCTCGCCGCCTGGCCATTCGCGGGGCGTCTGGAGGATGGAGAGGAGTTGCAGCAACCGAGCCGGAGTGTCCGTCGTCATGCTTCGAGAATGCCGCACCACTAGGACATGATCTGACCTAATGCCGTCCTACAGTCGCACTATGAACGACACGGACACCTCCATCGGGAACGAGAACGAGGCCGCGCCCGCCGCTCGGGCCACCGGCACCGGGACCGCCGCCATGACATCGGACGCGCCGGCGCCGGGCGACCGCCGCCGCTGGTTCGCGCTCGCGATCGTGATGACCGCGGCCTTCATGGACCTCGTCGACGTCACCATCGTCAACATCGCGATCCCCTCCATCCGGGAGGACGCGGGAGCGTCCTGGAGCCACATCCAGTGGATCACCGCCGGTTACGCGCTCGCCTTCGCCGCCGGCCTCATCACGGGCGGCCGGCTCGGCGACATCCACGGCCGTAAGAGGCTGTTCCTCATCGGCATCGGCGGCTTCACCATCGCCTCCGCGCTCTGCGGCTTCGCGGTGAACCCGGACATGCTGGTCGCCTCCCGCATCCTGCAGGGCGGCATGGCGGCGATGATGGTCCCGCAGGTGCTGTCGATCGTGCACGCCACCTTCCCGGCCCACGAGCGGGGGAAGGTGTTCGGGCTCTTCGGCGCGATCGTGGGGCTGGGGGCCGTCTCCGGTCCGCTGCTCGGCGCGCTGCTGACGGAGTGGAACCTGTTCGGGCTGGAGTGGCGGCCGATCTTCCTGATCAACCTGCCGGTCGGCATCGCGGGACTGATCCTCGGCAGCCGGTTCATCACGGAGTCCAAGGCCCCGAAGGCGCTGAAGCTGGACCTGGTGGGCGTCGTCCTGGTGACCCTCGGCCTGCTCATGCTCCTCTACCCGCTCACCCGCGGCCGTGAGCTGGGCTGGCCGGTGTGGGGGTACGTGTCGATGGCGGGTGCGCTGGGCGTGTTCGCGGCGCTGGTCGCCTACGAGCGGCGCAAGGCCGCGCGGGACGGCTCGCCGCTGATCGAGCTCTCCCTCTTCCGGGTGCGGAGCTTCGCGGCGGGCGTCGCCGTGCAGACGGTCTTCGGGATCGGCCTCGGCGTCTTCTTCCTGGTGTGGACGCTGTACATGCAGACCGGCCTCGGCTGGAGCCCGCTCAAGGCGGGGCTGACCGGAGTCCCGTTCTCGATCGCGGTGTCGGTGGCCGCCGGGATGTCCGTCCAGAAGCTGACCCCGCGCTTCGGGCGCAAGGTTCTCCAGGCGGGCGCCCTGACGATGACCGTCGGCGTGCTCCTCTACATCTGGGAGTCCGAGCGCTACGGCCTCGCCATCGCACCCTGGCAGATGGCGCTGCCGCTGGTCGTGATGGGCGCGGGCATGGGCCTGATCTTCGCCCCGCTGACCGACGCGGTGCTGTCGGAGGTGCCGCGCGAGCACGCGGGCTCGGCGTCGGGACTCATCAACACCGTGCAGCAGATGGGCAACGCGCTCGGTCTCGGACTGGTCGCCGTGGTCTTCTTCAGCGAGATCGGCGACCGGCTGGCCCCGGCCGAGGTCGGCCCCACCTTCGTGAACGCCTTCCAGCACGCGCTGGGCTGGGTGGCGCTGGTGATGTTCGGGATCTTCCTGCTGATGTTCGCTCTGCCGAAGCGGTCGGCGCAGCACCTGGAGGGCTTCGAGGACTTCCCGGAGGCGGGCTCCTCCGAGGCGCTGGAGCGGGACAAGGAGCGCGAGTTCGCCGGCTGAGCAGGAATCGCCGGCCGGGTTCGGCCCCGTGGACCGGGTTCGACTCGGTGGACCGGGTTCGGCCCGGTGGGCCGGGCGCGCGTTCCCGGCGAGGGGCCCGTCACCACAACGGTGACGGGCCCCTCCTTCGCGTCGGCGCACCGGAGGCATCGGGCCCGGCGCTGATCGATGCCTGCCCCTGCCCGTTCATGCCCGAATCGCGCCCGAACTTGTTTACTTCTCGGAAATCCGGGCGTAGTCTCCGTGACGAAACCACAAGTTCGGGCATAAACGTGGTAGCGGTCGGAGGAGAACGGACATGTACGCACCGGAGCGGCAGCAGGAGATCCTGCGGCTCGCCCGCGACGCCGGCCGGGTGGACGTCCTGTCACTGGCCGAGGAGTTCCAGGTCACCGCGGAGACTGTCCGCCGCGACCTGAAGGCCCTCGACCGTGCCGGCCTGGTGCGCCGCGTCCACGGCGGCGCCATACCGGTCGGACGCCTCGACTTCGAGCCGGACCTCGCCGAACGCGAGGGCACCTCCATCGACGAGAAGGACCGTATCGCCAAGGCGGCCCTCGCCGAACTGCCGGCCGAGGGCACGATGATCCTCGACGCCGGCACCACGGTGGCCCGGCTGGCCGCGGCCCTGCCGCTGGAGGCCGAGCTCACCGTCGTCACGCACAGCCTGCCCATCGCGGCCCGTCTCGCGGACCACCCCGGGATGCAGCTCCACCTCATCGGGGGGCGCGTACGGCACCGGACGCGCGCCGCCGTGGACGCCTGGGCGCTGCGTGCGTACGGGGAGATCCGCGCCGACGTCCTGTTCCTCGCCGCCAACGGCTTCTCCGCCGAGCACGGGCTGACCACGCCCGACCTCGCCGAGGCCGCGGTGAAGCGGGCGGCCGTCGCCGCGGCACGCCGCGTGGTGCTGCTCGCCGACTCCGCCAAGCACGGCCAGGAGCATTTCGCCCGCTTCGGCGACCTGGGCGACGTGGACCTGCTGATCACCGACGGCGGGCTCAGCGACGACGACACGGCCGCCCTCGAGCGCGGCGGCACGGAAGTGATACGAGCATGAGCGGCACCAGCGGCACCAGCGGCACCAGCGGCAACGTCGGCAGCGCGGGCCCCCGTGGGACCGACGGCAGCGCCGGCCCTCGCCGCGCCGACGCCGGTGCGGGCGTGATCCTCACCGTCACCCCCAACCCCTCCCTCGACCGTACCTACGAGGTTCCGGCCCTCGACCGCGGCGAGGTCATCCGCGCCACCGGGGAGCGGATGGACCCCGGCGGCAAGGGCGTGAACGTGTCGCGCGCGGTCGCGGCCACCGGGCGGCGCACGGTCGCCGTGCTGCCCCTGGGCGGCGCGCCCGGCGCGCTCGTCGCCGAGCTGCTCGCCACGCAGGGCATCGAGGTCGCGCCGGTCCCGGTCGCCGGAGCCACCCGCTCCAACATCGCCCTCGCCGAGTCGGACGGCGTCCTGACGAAGATCAACGCGCCCGGCCCCGAGCTGTCCGCAGAGGAACAGGAACGGCTGCTGGAGACCGTGCGCCGGCAGTCGCGCGGCGCGGACTGGATCGCCTGCTGCGGAAGCCTGCCCCGCGGGCTCACGCCGTCCTGGTACGCCGAGGTGGTCGCACGGGCGCACGCCGCAGGCACGCGCATCGCGCTGGACACCTCGGGACGTGCCCTGCTCGAGGCGCTGCGCGAGCGGCCCGACGTGGTGAAGCCGAACGCCGAGGAGCTCGCGGAAGCCGTCGGACGTCCCCTGGCGACCGTCGGCGACGCGGTGAAGGCGGCGGAGGAACTGCGCGCGATGGGCGCCCGCGCCGTGCTCGCCAGCCTGGGCGCCGACGGGCAGTTGCTCGTGGAGGACACGGGCACCTGGTTCGCGAGCGCCCGCGTGGACGTCGTGCGCAGCAACGTCGGAGCCGGCGACTCCTCCCTTGCCGGCTTCCTCGTCGCCGGCGGCAGGGGCCCGGCGGCGCTCGCCTCCGCCGTCGCGCACGGCGCGGCCGCCGTCCAGCTGCCCGGCAGCGTGATGCCGACCCCGTCCGACCTGGACCCGGCGGCGGTGACGGTCTCGGCGGAAGTGCCGGTGGACCGCCGACTCGAGGAGCCGGTGTCATGACGACGACTCACGCGCGCCCCGCGCCGCGCGGCGGACCGGCGCGTGAACGGCGAGGCGTCCCCTCCCTCGCCGCCTCCCACGGCCGGCAGGGCATCCCGAGCCGCCCTGCCGACCACCGGGGGAAGCAGGACCTCAGCCCTCCTGCGACCCCCCGGAGGCGGGGTTTCCCCGGCCCCGCCTCCGGCCTCCCCGAGCTGCCCGACGCAGCGCACCGAACCCCTGCCCCCACCCGCCTCCCCGTCCCCCCTCCCGCCCACCGCACCACTCCCCGGGCGATACGCGTGCGAAGGAGCCCGCGATGAGCGACATGATCACCGCGGACCTGGTCGATCTCGACCTGTCCGCCGAAACGAAGGAAGCGGCGGCGCGGTCCCTCGCCGAGCGCATGGTGGCCCAGGGCCGGGTGACCGACCTCGAGGGCTTCCTCGCCGACGTGGCCGCCCGCGAGGCGCAGATGCCGACCGGCCTCGACGGCGGCATCGGCATCCCGCACTGCCGCAGCGCCCACGTCACCGAGCCCACCCTCGCCTTCGGCCGCAGCCCGGCGGGCGTCGACTTCGGCGCCGCTGACGGCCCCGCCGACCTGATCTTCCTCATCGCCGCCCCGGCCGGCGCCGACGACGCCCATCTGACGATCCTGTCGTCCCTCGCCCGTCAGCTGATGAACGCGGAGTTCACCGACGCGTTGCGCGCGGCGGGAGACCCGGCGGCCGCGGCGGCGCTGATCCGCGGTGACGAGGCCCCGGCGTCCACGCCGTCCGAGGCAGCCGGCCCCACCTCCGAGGAATCCGGAACCTCTGCGACCCCGCCCGGGGGCCCCGCGACTGAGGCCGCGGACGCCTCCGCAGACTCCGTGCCGGCGTCGGCGGCGGCCTCCGCCGACGCCGGCACGGCCCCCGACGCCGACCAGATCGCCCCCGCTCCGGGGAGCGCCCGCCCCTTCCGGATCGTCGCCGTCACCTCCTGCCCCACCGGCATCGCCCACACCTACATGGCGGCGGAGTCCCTGGAGAACGCGGGCCGTGAGGCGGGTGTCGAACTCGTCGTCGAGACGCAGGGCTCCGCCGGGTTCACCCGGCTCGACCCCTCGGTCATCGCCGACGCGGACGGCGTGATCTTCGCCCACGACGTGCCCGTACGGGAGAAGGAACGGTTCGCCGGCAAGCCGACCGTCGACGTCGGTGTGAAGGCCGGCATCAACAAGCCCGCCCAGCTGATCGCCGACGTGCGCGGCAAGGCCGAGCGCGGCGAGGTCACCGGGAGCGCCAAGGGCGGAACGCCCGTCGAGCGGGCCGGCGAGTCCGGCGACGGCTACGGCACCAAGCTGCGCAAGTGGCTGATGACCGGCGTCAGTTACATGGTCCCGTTCGTCGCCGCGGGCGGCCTGCTGATCGCTCTGGGCTTCGCCGTCGGCGGCTGGGAGATCAACAAGGCGCCGTCCGTCATGGAGCACTTCAGCTGGACCCAGGTCGACAGCTGGGGCGCCCTGCTGTTCCAGATCGGCGGGGTCGCCTTCGGCTTCCTCATCCCGGTCCTCGCCGGCTACATCGCCTACGGCATGGCCGACCGCCCCGGACTCGTCCCCGGCTTCGTCGGCGGAATGATCGCCTCCAACATCGCGGCCGGCTTCCTCGGCGGCCTGGTCGCCGGTCTGCTGGCGGGCGGCGTCGTCCTCACGATCCAGCGCGTCAGGATCCCGCCGGTGCTGCGCGGCATCATGCCGGTGGTGGTGATCCCGCTGATCTCGTCGCTGGTCGTCGGCTTCCTGATGTTCGTGGTGGTCGGCAAGCCCATCGCCGAGGCCCAGAAGGGCATGACGGACTGGCTGGCCGGGCTCTCCGGCGCCAACGCCGTCCTGCTGGGCGTCCTGCTCGGCCTGATGATGTGCTTCGACCTCGGCGGCCCCGTCAACAAGGTCGCGTACGCGTTCGCCACGGCCGGCATCGCCGTCCAGGACCCCAGCGACTCCGCGATGAAGGTCATGGCGGCCGTGATGGCGGCGGGCATGGTCCCGCCGCTGGGCATGGCGCTGGCGACCGTCGTCCGCAAGAAGCTCTTCACGCCGACCGAACGTGAGAACGGCAAGGCCGCCTGGGTCCTGGGCGCGTCCTTCATCTCCGAGGGCGCGATCCCGTTCGCGGCCGCCGACCCGCTGCGCGTCATCCCCGCCTCGATGGCGGGCGGCGCGGTCACCGGCGCTCTGTCGATGGCCTTCGGCGCCACCCTGCGCGCCCCGCACGGCGGCATCTTCGTCGTGCCGCTGATCGGCAGTCCGTTCCTGTACCTGTTCGCCGTCGCGGCGGGCGTGTGCGTGACGACGGCCGTGGTCGTCGTCCTCAAGGGACTGCGCAAGCCGCTCTCCGACGCGGGAACGGCTGAACCCGGGACGCCGGCCGCAGCCGCAACGGAAACCGAGCCGAAGCAACCGGTAGCCGCATAACCCCCGGCCCAGGGCCCCTGCCCCCCGGGGCCCTCGTCCCGGCCCGGCCGCCGGCCTGTGCTCCGTGGCAGAGCCCGGCGGCTTGCGGCCTCGGGCGGGAGGCGCCGGCCCCCTGCCCCGGCCTCCGGCCCCCGAAGCCCTCGCCCCCGGCCTCCGGCCCCCGAAGCCCTCGCCCCCGGCCGCCGGTACCGTCCCCTCAGGAGCGGCCCGGCCGCCGGTGGCCCGCCCCCGGGCTGGCCCCCACGCCCTCGGGTCCTGGGCTACGCGCCCGGTGGCCTGCGGTGGTGGACCGGGGCGGCGTGAGCTTCACGGCCTGTCTGCGGTTCGCCCGTGCATATCCACCGATGTGCGTGACCTGCGAGATACGTCACGGTCCGGGGCCGAAGTCCCGGACCGTGGTGTGTACTGGCGGTATGCCCGTGCATCTCACGCCCGCACAGTTGACGGCCCTGACCGTGCTCGCCGTGGCGTCCGTCGTCTGGCTGCTCGTCCTGACCCGGATCCTGCGCCGTATGCGGGCACGCGCCGCGGCTCACGCGGCGCTGTACGCCGTTCCCGTCCTCCCTGTCCGCCCCGCCGCCCTTCCCGTCCCCCGGAACCGGGAGCGGACCGGCCCCCACCGGGAGAACGTCGAACTGACCGTGGCGGAGGAGGACGCGTTCGCGGGCCTCGTGCGCCGGCTCGGCGACGGACGGTGATCCCCGGCCGGAGGCCCCCCGCTCCTCAGGAGAACTGGGCCGCCCGGCGCTCCATCGCGTCGCGTGCCGCGTCCTCCGACGCGTAGACCTCGCACATGTGACGACCGTCGGGCGTGGCCGTGTGCTCGACCTCCCACAGGGAGATCTCCCGGCCGTCGCGCAGCAGGAAGGCGTGCTCGTAGAGCGAGTAGCCGAGGCCGATCCGGCCCGCACGGCAGGGACGCCCGAACGCCTGGGTGATCTGGTGCGCGAACGCCGACTTCAGCAGGGCGGTCGTGTCCGCGCCGGGCTGATCGGGGTTCTCCGCGCGGCGCAGCAGTCTGCGCGCGTGGTCCGCCGAGTCGTCCGGCACGTACATGTGCCGGGGCGCGGGCACCGGAGACAGCTGTACCAGCACCGGCAGTTCGAAGTCCGGGGTGTCCGACGGCAGCGGCAGCCGGGCCGTGGCGGCGCGCAGCTCCTCCTCGTCGACGTACACCTCGTGCTGCGGCTCGCTGCCCGGCGCCGTGTTGTGCACCAGCTCCCACAGCGTGAGCGCGCAGCCGTCGGCCAGCAGCCAGGTGTGCCGGTAGGTCTCCCGGTGCAGGCCCGCACTGTGGTGCGCCGAGTGCAGGGAACTGTCGTGGGCCAGCGCGCAGTCGAGCCGGCGCAGGGCCTCGTCGGGCAGTTCGAAGGAGTTCAGGGCGCGACCCAGCAGTCGCGCGAGGTGCTCCTCCGGAGACTCGGGCGACTCGGCTGGTTCGTACGCTGTGGTCTCGTACGGAACGCTCAAGGTTTCTCCCGGCGTTGCTGCATGTCACCTTGTGGGTGCATACCGTAGCCCCTCGGTCGGACATCATGTCCGGGAACCGAGAAAACGTACGTCGGGGAAAACGCTCGGGCCGCGCGATCGGTTCCCGCTCGGCCCGACGTACCCTCAAAAACCGCCGGTCATACGGTCAGACCGCACTTCCGGCCGTCCACTCGGCCCACGACATGTTCCATCCGTTGAGCCCGTTGTCCGGGGCCACCGTCTTGTCGGGGGAGTGCTCGACGACCACCACGTCGCCGACCAGCGACTGGTCGTAGAACCACTTGGCGGGCGTGTCGCCCCGCGCGCCCTGCACATCGGCGAGCCCCACGCAGCCGTGGCTGGTGCCCGTGCGTCCGAAGGGCGGATTCCCTTTCCTGTACCAGTAGTTGCCGTGGAGGAAGGTGCCGGACGCGGTCAGCCGCATCGCGTGCGGAACATCCGGGATGTCGTACTCGGAGCCCAGATCGACCGTCCGGCTGTTCATGCGCGTCTGCGTGAACTTCTCGGAGATCACCATCCGGCCGTTGTACGTGGTGTGCTCGGCGTCGCCCGACGAGATCGGGATCGTCTTCAGCGTCCGGCCGTCCCGCACCACCGTCATGGTCTGCGTGTTCACGTCGACCGTGGAGACCTGCGAACGCCCGACCGTGAACGTGACCGTCTTCTTCTGCACACCGTGCAGACCGTTCGCGCCCTCCACCCCGTCCAGGTCGATCTTCATCGTGACCTTGGAGCCGGCCTTCCAGTACTCCTCGGGCCGGAAGTCCAGCCGCTGCGCGCCGAACCAGTGCCCCACCACCTGCTGTCCGCTGCTGGAGGTGACCGTGATGTGCGACTGCACGGCCTTCCTGTCGCCGATGGCCTTGTCGAAGGTGAACGACACCGGCATCCCCACGCCCACCGTCGTGCCGTCGTCCGGCGTGTACGTGCCGATGAAGCTGTCGGCCGAGGAGACCGTGGTGAAGATGGAGTTGGCGGCGGCCGTCCTGCCGTCCGCGTCCTTCGCGGTCGCCGATATCTGATACTTCGTCCCGCGCTCCAGCTGCTCCTTCGGCTTCCAGTCGGCGCCGTCCGTCGACAGGACGCCCTCGACGGCCTGTCCCGACCCCGCCACCGTCATCCGCACCTCGGTGAGCCGGCCGTCGCCGACCTTCACCCCGGTCGTGTTGATGGACGCGCCCGTCGAGCCGTCCTTCGCCGAGATGACGATCTTCGCGGTGGACGTCCGGACGGCGCTCGTGCCGCTCGTGCCGTTCTTGCCGCCCTTGGCGTTCTCGTCCTCGGCGCTGGCGCTGTCCCCGCAGGCGGTCAGGGTCAGGGCGCCGACGATCAGGGCCGCACAGGCTCCCACTGCGCGCCGCGCTGCTTTGTCCGCCGTTGTCACGGGCTGCTCCAACTTCGTCTGGGGTGAGTGATCCGATCCGGTATCCGCGCCGGTACGTGGACAAGGAGGGACCCGGCGCCCGACGGGGTTCCCCCCGGTCACGGTTGACGCCGTCGCGTGACAGAACCCGGACAATCTGCCGGCCGGAACCCGCCCGTGCCGCTCGGCCGACGGGTCCGCAGGCCGAGGCGCCCCGGGCCGACGCGCTCAGGCGTCGCCGTACAACTCCCCGTAGGACGGCCAGGTCCCACCCGGCACGTCCACCGACTCGGCGGCGCGCACGGCCCGCACGATCGCCCGCGTCACCACGTCCGCGCCCGCCGCGAGCACCTCGTTCAAAGCGAGCGGATTGCCGGGGGCGAGCGGACGCGTGCCCGTCGCCAGCGTGAAGACCGTGTCGCCGTCGTGCAGCAGGTGCACCGGCCGCACTGCGCGCGCGATGCCGTCGTGCGCCGTCCCCGCCAGCTTCTGCGCCTGCGCCTTCGACAGGTCCGCGTCGGTGCCCACCACCGCGAGCGTCGTGTTGAGCGGCGCGGGGGCGTTCCTCGCCGCGCTCTCGGCCAGCCGGCGGCGCGCGGTCTCGTGCATCCGCGCAGTCGGGTACGTCACGCGTCCCTGGAACAACTCCCCGTAGAGCACCCCCGTCTCCGGATCCAGTACCGACCCCACCGCGTTGGCCACCACCAGCGCCCCCACCGTGATCCCCGACGCGAGGACGACGGCGGCGGTGCCCACCCCGCCCTTCATCGCCCCGACGGCCGCGCCCGTGCCCGCGCCGACGCAGCCCTGCGGCACCGGCGCTCCGGGCTCGCACGCCGCGGCCGCCTCCACCGCCGCCCGGCCGGTGGCCGCGTCCGGGCGGGCCCGGAAGTCGCCGCCGCGCCCGAGGTCGAACACGCAGGCGGCCGGCACCACCGGCACGACGTGCCGCGGGTCCGGGCCGACCGGGATGCCACGGCCCTGCTCCTCCAGCCAGGCCATCACCCCGGACGCCGCGTCCAGCCCGTAGGCGCTGCCGCCGGTCAGCACGATCGCCTCGACCCGCTGGACCAGGTTGCGCGGATCGAGGGCGTCGGTCTCCTTGGTGCCGGGTCCGCCGCCGCGCACGTCGACGGCGGCCACGGCGCCGCCCTCCGGCGCGAGGACGACCGTGGCGCCGGTGAGCCAACCGTCGCCCGTCCGCGTGGCGTGCCCCACCCGCAACCCGGCGACGTCCGTCAGAGCGTCAACTGTCATGAGGGCAGTCTCGCCCAGCACGCCGCTCTCCCGACCGCACTCAGCTCCCCCGCCTGCCCGACGCCTCCCCGTCCGGCGCCTCCCGGTCTTCCGGCGCCTCCCCGTCGGGCGCCTCCTGGTCCTCCGGCGCCGCGCCGCCGGGCGCTCCCCGGCCGTCCGTCGCCTCCCGGCTCTCCTGCGCCTCCACGCCCTCCCGGGACGCCTCGCTCTGCCCCGCTTTCCGAGGCTCCCGTGCCGGCGTGCGGGCCGTCAGCGTCGTCCCGGTCGCGACGGCCAGCGCCGCCACCAGGCCGGCCGCCAGGACCGCCCACTCGCCGAGGAAGGTGCAGCAGATCACCAGCAACGCGGTGACGGGCAGCACCGACTGCTGGGCGAGGCCCACCTTGAAGTGCCGTGCGTGCAGGACCCAGACCGTCGACAGGAACAGTGCCGTCGGCAGGGTCACGGCGGACGACGCGGCCGTCGTCGAGAGGTGGGCCTCGCCGGTCGCCTGCTCCACGGCGACCTCCAGACCCGCGCCGATCGCGGCGGCGGAGGCGAAGACGAAATAGTGTCCGTACCCCCACAGGAACGCCTGCCCGCTGGTGCGCAGATGGCCGTGGATCGGCACCACGAAGTAGATCCACCAGGCGGCGAAGACGATCAGCAGTCCGCCCACCGCGATCGGCAGCAGCTCGCCCAGCGCGTCGTTCTCGTCGATGCCGGACTTCACCGCGACCGTCGCCGCCGCGATCGTCTCGCCCAGCACGATGATCGTGAACAGCCCGTACCGCTCCGCGATGTGATGCGGATGCCAGGATGTCGCCCGGTCCTTCTCGGCGTAGAGCGGCACGCACATCTCCACCACCGCCATCGCCAGGAACAGCCCGATCCTGCCGCCCTCGGGCAGGATCAGCAGCCCCACCCAGCCGACCTGGCAGACCAGCACGCCGACCGCGTACCGCAGCGCGGCCGTCCGCTCCGCGCCCTCCGTCGACAGCGCCACGCGCAGCCACTGGGAGGACATGGCCACACGCATGATGGCGTAGCCCAGCCAGACGGCCAGGAACTCGTGCTCCTGGAACGCCCGGGACACCCCCGCGGCGAGCACCAGCACCCCGGCGACCTGAACCAACGTGACGATCCGGTAGAGGACGTCGTCGTTGTCGTACGCCGAGGCGAACCAGGTGAAGTTCATCCACGCCCACCAGATGGCAAAGAAGACCATGGCGTAGCTGAGGAGTCCCTCGCCCACGTGCGACTCTGCCAGGGAGTGCACCAGTTGGACGCCCGCCTGGGCGATGGCGACGACGAAGCAGAGATCGAAGAAGAGCTCGAGCGGCGAAGCCACTCGATGCGCCTCGGCCCTCCCACGCGAGGTGAGCCTGCGCACAGGCCTCCTGCCGGCGGGGGTGGGGGCGGGGGCGCCGGAGGGGGAGGCCGGCGGAGTCGTACGGGACGTCATGGTCCCCAGCACAGCAGATGACGGCGGGAAAATCCTCTGCGCGAGCCCCCCGCAGCCGGTCCTCGACGACCGCGCGGCGGAGTCCGCGTGGGACGGCCCGGCCCCGGAGCGGCCCGCTGCCGGGGCCGTACCCTGGACGCATGAGCACCCCCTCCGCCCCCGAGCCGCGCGACCCGAAGACCGCGCTGAACTTCGACGACCCGCTGGACCGGCAGTCCTCCGACGACACCGACCGGGGGTGGGGCGAGCGCCCCTCCGCCGACGGCGACAGCGCCGCCGATCTCAGGCGTTTCCTCGACGAGAAGCCGCCCCACCACATCTGAGGCCGCACCGGTCGCACCGCTGGTGCCGGTCGCACCGGCGGCACCGTCCGCACCGTTGGCCGCCGAGCCTGCCGGACACCCTCTCGCACGGCCCCCGGCAGCGCCGTAGCCGCCGCTGCTGCTACTCCTTGTGGCCGGTGCCCCGCTGAGCGACCAGGGCGTCGCGGATCTCCTTGAGCACCTCCAGCTCGGTCACCTCGATGATCTCCCGCGTGCCCTCCTTGGCCTTCCTGCGGGCCTCGACCCTCGCCAGGTACTTCGCCATGGGCAGGACCATCAGGAAGTAGACGACCGCCGCGGTGATCACGAACGTGAGGGTCGCACCGAGCACGGACCCCCACAGGATCGAGACACCGGTCGCACTGTCTCCCGTCCCGGTGCAGCTGCCCTTGATGCAGGAGCTGTAGGTGTCGAGGTTCTTGGTGCCGACGGCTCCGACGACCGGGTTGATGATGCCCTTCACGATCGAGTTGACGATGTTCGAGAAAGCCGCGCCGATCACCACGGCTACGGCCAGATCGACGACATTGCCTCGCATCAGGAAGGCCTTGAAACCCTGCAGGACGCTTGCCTTCTTTTCGCTCACCTCGGGGACACTCCTCGCATGTACAGGTTGTGGAACAAACAGCTCCGCAACCTACGTCAACGCTCGGCGGGCGTGTCCAACGAGGTCCCTCGAAGGGGGGACTTGACGTCATCCCACGGTCACCGACAGCCGCGCGGCGGCGCTCGCGCCGGCCAGGCGCGCCGCGGTGGACCTGGGCACCGACAGCACGACCAGCGCACCCGCGTCACCGCCCGCCCCAGGGTCCCCGGCCAGGGCGTCCAGCGGCTCGGGCACCTTGGTCACGAACGCTCCGCGGGCCACCACCCGGGCCGTGGTGCCCCGGACCGTCTGTTCGGCGGCGATGACGTCCACCCGGTCACCTGGGCGCAGCAGCCGGACGACTGCGGCGTCGGCGATCCGCACCGGGGCCGACACCTTTCGGACGGCGCGCGGGCCGACGGAGGGGGCGCGCGCTGCCGACTGCGCGCGGTCCGGCGGGTGGGCGCCGCCTTGCTCCGACGGATGCCCGCGCACGGGATCGCCGAGCCGAGGCCCGACCGCCACCAGCGCGACGGCGGTGACGGCGAGACCGACGGCCAGGGCCCGCCTGCGACCTGGGCCCAGTCGGCTCACCGGGCTCAGCCGGTATCGCCCGCCGCGGACGCGGACCGGAGGAAAGGGCGGCACCTCCCGGTTGGCCGGCGCCTCCGCACCCGGCGGTCGCGTGGAGGAGGACGGGGACGGGGACGGGGACGGCCCCGCGGAGCGGGCCGGGGAGGACGCAGGGAAGGGAGCCGAGGGGAAGAAGGGGCGGGCGGGCGACGGATACGAGGGGGAAGCCGTGGGACGGGCCCGCCCGCCGGGAAACGGTGCGGAGGACACGGGTACGGAGGACACGGGAGCGGAGGGAGGCGTAAGGGACATGACGGGGTCACCACCTGCGACGAGGGACGGACTTGCGACGAAGGACGGGCTTGCACAGCCACGATGGCCCTTCGCGCCGCCCCCCGCCGGAGCCGGTGGACGATCCACGGGTTGTGGACAACCCCCTCACCCGAACGAGGAGTTCCGCCCCCGCGCCCCCAGCCCCCGCGCCCCCAGCCCCCCCCGCGCCCCCAGCCCCCGCGCCCCCAGCCTTCCCCAGCCCCCAGCCTTCCCCCCGCCTCCAGCCCTCCGGCCCGCCTACGGCAGCTCGAACCCCGGGTTCATTCCGCCCAGTGCGTTCCCGCACGCGCAGTCGCGGTCCTGTGTCGACGGCAGCGCCGCCACCGCGTCGAACAGCACGCCCCGCAGCCGGTCCACGTTCGCCGCGAACACGCGCAGCACCTCCTCGTGGGAGACGCCCTCGCCGCTTTCGGCGCCCGCGTCCAGATCGGTGACCAGGGTCAACGTGGTGTAGCAGAGCTCGAGTTCACGGGCCAGCGCGGCTTCCGGGTGGCCCGTCATGCCCACCACCGACCAGCCCTGCGCCTGGTGCCACAACGATTCGGCACGGGTGGAGAACCTCGGCCCCTCGATGACGACGAGGGTTCCCGCGTCCACCGGTTCCCACTCGCGGCCGCGCGCAGCCTTGAGCGCCGCCGCCCGTCCGGCTGGGCAGTACGGGTCGGCCAGCGACACGTGCACCACCTGGGGCACCGTGCCGTCGGGCAGCGGCAGTCCGTCGAAGTAGGTCCCGGTCCGCGACTTGGTGCGGTCGACCAGCTGGTCGGGCACGAGGAGCGTGCCGGGCCCGTACTCGGGGCGCAGGCCGCCCACCGCGCACGGGCCGAGGACCTGACGCACACCGACCGAGCGCAGCGCCCACAGGTTGGCCCGGTAGTTGATGCGGTGGGGCGGCAGATGGTGGCCGCGCCCGTGCCGGGGCAGGAAGGCGACCCGCCGGCCGGCCACCTCGCCGAGGAAGAGGGAGTCGCTGGGGGGCCCGTAGGGGGTGTCGACCTGGAGCTCGGTCACGTCGTCCAGGAACGAGTAGAGACCGGAGCCGCCGATCACGCCGATCTCTGCGTTCGCCTTGTTCGCCATGCACGGCACCCTAACCGCACGGGGGAACGCCGAAGACCCCGCCGTCGGACGACGACAGGGTCCTGTAAGAAAGGCGTCCTACGCGGCCGAGCTGCTGCCGGCGGAGGTGCCGCTGCTCGACGACTTGGAGTCCGAGGAGGACGAGGAGCTCGTGCTCGACGACTTCGTGTCGGAACCGGACGTCGACGGCTTCGAGGACGACGACGGCGAGCTGCTCGACGAGGAGCCGCGGCTGTCGTTGCGGTAGAAACCGGAGCCCTTGAAGACGATGCCGACGGCGGAGAACACCTTCTTGAGGCGGCCACCGCAGTTGGGGCACTCGGTCAGGGCGTCGTCGGTGAACTTCTGCACCGCCTCGAGGCCCTCGCCGCACTCGGTGCACTGGTACTGGTAGGTCGGCACTGTCTTCCTCCTGGCACTCTCACTCAGTGAGTGCTAACGACGGTCTATCTTGACGCATTCCCCGGGATCAGTCCACTGTCACCGGCACGCGGTGACCGACGCCACGTGCGACGGTGCGTTCGCGGGGGCGCGTCGCGAGCCGCGAGCGCAGGGCCAGCAGGGTGATCAGGGCCAGCACCGTGCCGCCCATCGGCACCAGGAAGCCGGAGCCGCCCCACAGGCGGTCCTCGAGCTGCCCGGCGATCGTGACGGCGGCCGCCTGGCCGAGCGCCACCGCGCCGGTCAGCCAGGTGAACGCCTCGGTGCGGGCGCCGGCCGGGACCAGTCCCTCCACCAGGGTGTAGCCGGTGATCAGCGCGGGCGCGATGCACATGCCGACCAGCAGCCCGAGACCCGCCAGCACGAGCACCGAGTGCGCCGCCCACAGCCCGGAGGCGACGAGCGCCAGCGCGGCATAGGCGACGACCAGGCGCCGCTGCGGCGCGGCCTTCCAGGCGACGGCGCCGCACACCAGGCCGGAGAGCATGTTGCCCGCGGCGAAGGTGCCGTACAGGACGCCGTTCAGGCCGGGCTCGCCGATCGACTCGGTGAACGCGGCCAGCGAGACCTGCATGCCGCCGAAGACCGAGCCGATGCCGAGGAAGGTCGCGATCAGCACGCGCACCCCGGGGGCGCGCAGCGCCGAGGAGTGCTCCACGCGCGCGTGCCCGGTGGCGGCGACCCCCGGCTGCGTGCTGCGCTGCGCGGCGAACAGCAGCCCGCCGAGCAGGGTCAGCGAGGCCTCGGTGAGCAGACCGGCGGCCGGGTGCACGGCGGTGCACAGGGCGGTCGCCAGCAGTGGGCCGAAGACGAAGGTGAGCTCGTCGGTGACGGACTCGAAGGCCGCCGCGGTGGTCAGCAGGGGCGAGCCCTTCAGCCGCACGCCCCAGCGGGCCCGCACCATGGGGCCGATCTGCGGCACCGAGGCGCCGGTGGGCACGGCCGCGGCGAACACCGCCCACAGCGGCGCGTGGGCGAGGGCGAGGGCGGTGAGCGCGAGGCCGGACACGGTGTGCACGAGGACGCCGGGGACCAGCACGGCGCGCTGCCCGTAACGGTCGGCGAGACGGCCGCTCCAGGGGGCGAACAGCGCCATGGAGACACCGGTGACGGCGGCCGCGGCGCCGGCCGCGCCGTACGAGCCGGTGGTGTGCTGCACCAGCAGCACGATGGAGAGCGTGAGCATCGCGAACGGCTGACGGGCGGCGAAGCCGGGCAGCAGGAACGTCCAGGCGCCGCGGGTGCGCAGCAGTCGCCCGTATCCCGGGCGGGCGGAGGCCGACGAGTCCTTCGACGGCTCGGTGGTGACCGTGGATGCCACGGCCCGTGCCTTTCTGCCGCCTGGTAGCGCGCCCGTGCGGGGGCGCCGAGAGCTGTCCTCTTGCGCGTGCTGCGGTAGATGCCGGTCCGCTGCAAGGGTGTTCCGGCCGCCATACGGTCGCGCCAGCTCTGCGTCAGGCAGAGTTGGTTCGATCAAAGTGCGCCTTCATCGTACAGGGATCAAGACGCTCCTCACCTGTGAAAAGGAGCACCGCCGGGTCGGCTGCCCTCGGAATGCAGGGGGTGTGAACGGTGCGAAACACGCACTTAACGGGTCTCGCCGCCGGTGCCCAGCCATCCGGCGAGCTTGCCGCCGTGCCCGACGGCACGCAACCGCTTCTCCGCCGCGTCCCGCACCGGGTCGGTGGCGACGACGAGGAGTTCGTCGCCGTGCCGCAGGACGGTCGCCGGCAGCGGCACGAACGACGTCCCGTCGCGGACGACGAGGGTGACGGCGGCCCCGGCCGGCAGCCGCAGTTCGTCGACCTCGACGCCGTGCATCTTGGACCCCTCGGGGATCGCCACGGACAGCAGGTGCCCGCGCAGCCGCTCCAGGGGCGCCGACTCGACGCCGAGGTCGGCGGCCTCGGGGTCGCCGCCCAGCCGCAGCTTGCGCGCCAGCCAGGGCAGGGTCGGCCCCTGGACCAGGGTGTAGACGACGACCAGGACGAAGACGATGTTGAAGATGCGGCGGCTGGCGTCGACGCCGTTCACCATGGGGATCGTCGCCAGGATGATGGGCACGGCGCCGCGCAGCCCCGCCCAGGACATCAGCGTCTGCTCCGGCCAGGGCACCCGGAACGGCGTCAGGCACAGCGTGACGCTGAGCGGGCGGGCGATCATGGTCAGCACCAGGCCGATGACGAGCGCGGGCAGCACGTCGTCGCCGAGCTCGTGCGGGGTGACCAGCAGGCCGAGGAGCACGAACATCCCGATCTGGGCGATCCAGCCGAGGCCGTCGGCGAACCCGCGCGTGGCGGGCCAGTGGGGCAGCTTGGCGTTGCCCATCACCATCGACGCGAGGTAGACGCCGAGGAAGCCGCTGCCGTGCGCCAGCGAGCCGGCCGCGTACGCGGTCACCGCGATCGCCATGACGGCGATCGGGTAGAGGCCGGAGGCGGGCAGCGCCACGTGCCGCAGGCCCCAGGAGCCCAGCCAGCCGACCGCGAGACCGATGGCGGCGCCGATCGCCAGCTCCAGCAGTATCTCGGCCAGGAGCAGGTACCAGTGCTCGACGGGACCGGCCGTGGAGAAGGCGACGACCAGGATGACGACCGGGGCGTCGTTGAAGCCGGACTCGGCCTCCAGGGTGCCCGTCACGCGCGCGGGCAGGGGGATCTTGCGCAGGACGGAGAAGACCGCCGCCGCGTCCGTCGAGGACACCACCGCGCCGATGATCAGCGCCTGCCGCCATTCCAGCCCCGTCACGAAGTGCGCGGCCGTGGCCGTGACGCCCACGCTCACCGCGACGCCCGCCAGCGCCAGCACCGTGGCGGAGGGCAGGACCGGATGGATCTCCTTCCACTTCGTGCCCAGGCCGCCCTCGGCGAGGATCACGACCAGGGCGGCGTAGCCGATGACCTGGGTCAGTTCGGCGCTGTCGAAGTGGATGTCGCCGATGCCGTCCTGGCCCATGGCGATGCCGATCCCCAGGTACACGAGCAGGCTGGGGAGCCCGCTGCGCGAGGAGATCCGGACCGCTGCGACGGCGACGAGCAGGACGAGGGAGCAGGCGAGCAGGAGCTGGTTGAGGTGGTGGACGGTCAGCGGCGGTTCCCTTCACCGGCGCGCGCGCCTCGGGCACGGGCGCACATGTGCACTGGTCACATCGGACACGAAGCTGCGCGCCCCGGGTCCAAGTACTTCATTACCTTACCTAACTCTTGACGATTTCTTGACGCTCCGCGACGTGAGATCGAACATCCTTCCGCGCCGGTACCCGACTCCGCGTCAAGTGGCGCGAAGCCCTGCGCCTATGGTTGCTCCAGCGCTCAATCGAAGGACAGCCCGCCTGCCGCTAGCGTGAGGACAGCAAGGACAGCGATGCCCCCCAACACCACCGCCACATCGGGTGACAAGCCCGTCAAGTCCGGCAGGAAGAAGGGGCGCAAAGCCCGTTTGATCGTTCTTGTACTGGTGCTGGCGATCATCGGAGGCATCGCCTACGGCGCCTACTGGTCCATCAGTACGGTCCGCGCGTCCTTCCCGCAGACCTCGGGTTCGCTCACACTCAAGGGTCTCTCCGGGCCGGTGAACGTCCAGCGGGACGGCTACGGGATCCCGCAGATCTACGCGGACTCCGACGCGGACCTGTTCATGGCGCAGGGGTACGTGCAGGCCCAGGACCGGTTCTACGAGATGGACGTCCGCCGGCACATGACCTCCGGGCGGCTGTCGGAGATGTTCGGCAAGAGCCAGGTCGACAACGACGAGTTCCTGCGCACCCTGGGCTGGGACCGGATCGCCAAGACGGAGTACGACAGCAAGCTGTCGGACTCGACCAAGAAGTACCTCCAGGCGTACGCCAAGGGCGTGAACGCCTACCTCCAGGGCAAGGACGGCGCGGACATCTCCCTGGAGTACGCGGCCCTGGGGTTCACCAACGACTACAAGCCCGCCGAGTGGACCCCGGTCGACTCGGTGTCCTGGCTGAAGGCGATGGCCTGGGACCTGCGCGGCAACATGCAGGACGAGATCGACCGCGCCCTGATGACCAGCCGCCTCGGCGCGCAGCAGATCGCCGAGCTGTACCCGGAGTACCGCCCCTCCGGCAGCAACCAGCCGATCGTCCAGGAAGGGCAGTACGACAAGCTGACCCGGACGTTCGAGCAGAGCGACGGCGACGGCGGCCGCGGTTCCGGCAACGGAGGCGGTTCCGGCTCCGGCGGCTCGTCCGGCAGCGGCGACACGTCGGGCGGCTCGGGTTCGGCCCTGCAGAGCCAGCTCTCGGGCCTCTACGACGTCCTGGACGACCTGCCCACCGCCGTCGGAGTGAACGGCAACGGCATCGGCTCCAACAGCTGGGTCGTCGGCGGCGCGCACACGATCACCGGCAAGCCGCTGCTGGCGAACGACCCGCACCTGTCGGCGTCGCTGCCCTCCGTCTGGTACCAGATGGGCCTGCACTGCCGGAAGGTCTCGAGCGCGTGCCGGTACGACGTCGCCGGCTACACCTTCGCGGGGATGCCCGGCGTGGTGATAGGCCACAACGCGGACATCTCCTGGGGCATGACCAACTCCGGCGTCGACGTCACCGACCTCTACCTGGAGAAGCTCTCCGGGGACGACGGCTACGAGTACGACGGCAAGGTGAAGCCGTTCGTCACGCGCGAGGAGACCATCAAGGTCGCCGGCGGCGACTCCAAGAAGATCGTCGTCCGGCAGACCGAGGACGGGATGCCCCTGCTGTCCGACCGTGACGACGAACTCGTCGACGTCGGCAAGCGGGCCAAGGTCGAGGGCGAGGCGCCCGACCGCGGCGACGGCTACGGCGTCGCCCTGAGGTGGACCGCGCTGGACCCGGGCACCACCATGGACGCCGTCTTCGCCATGAACAAGGCGAAGGACTGGAACGACTTCCGCAAGGCGGCCGAGCTCTTCGACGTGCCCTCGCAGAACCTGGTCTACGCCGACACGAGGAACCACATCGGCTACCAGCTGCCCGGCAAGATCCCCACGCGCGCGAAGGGCGTCGACGGCTCGGTCCCGGCGGAGGGCTGGGACTCCAGGTACCGGTGGCGCGGGTACATCAGGTTCGACGAGCTGCCCTACGAGTACGACCCCGCGCGCGGGTACATCGTCACCGCCAACCAGGCCGTGATCGACAAGGACAAGTACCCCTACACGCTCACCACGGACTGGGGCTACGGCGCGCGCAGCCAGCGGATCACCGACCTGATCAAGGGCAAGATCAAGGGCGGCGGCAAGGTCTCCACCGACGACATGCGCCAGATGCAGCTGGACGACGACAGTCAGATCGCGAAACTGCTGAAGCCGTACCTGCTGAAGATCAACCTGAAGGACCCCGACGTCCGTGAGGCGCAGGACCTCCTGCAGGGCTGGGACTACAGCCAGGACGCCGACTCTGCGGCCGCCGCCTACTTCAACGCGGTCTGGCGCAACATCCTGAAGCTGGCCTTCGGCAACAAGCTGCCCAAGGAACTGCGCGTCAAGGGCCAGTGCCTGTGGGTCGACCCGGTCGACACCACCGGTCCCGTCGACAACAGGGACAAGGTCCGCGAGTGCGGGCGGCGCGACGCCGAACAGGCCCAGCCGGACGGCGGCGACCGCTGGTTCGAGGTGGTGCGCAGGCTCGTGGACAAGAAGAACAGCCCGTGGTGGACGACGCCCGCCGTCGGCACCCGCCCCGCGGCCGTCAACGACCGGGACAAGCTGTTCGAGCGGGCCATGATCGACGCGCGCTGGGAGCTGACCGCCAAGCTCGGCAAGGACATCGACACCTGGAGCTGGGGCCGGCTGCACCGCCTGTTCCTGAAGAACCAGACCCTGGGCACGAGCGGCCCCGGATTCCTGCAGTACATCCTCAACCGGGGACCCTGGAAGCTCGGCGGCGGCGAGGCGACGGTCAACGCGACCGGCTGGAACGCGGCCGGCGGCTACGGAGTGGTGTGGGTGCCGTCGATGCGGATGGTGGTCAACCTCGACGACCTCGACAAGTCGAAGTGGATCAACCTCACGGGCGCCTCGGGACACGCCTTCAGCGCCCACTACACCGACCAGACGGGCAAGTGGGCCGCGGGTGAGCTGCTCGACTGGTCCTTCGGCAAGAAGGCGGTCGACGGCAGCACCGTGGACACCCTGGTGCTCGAACCCTGAGTTCGGCCCCGCGGCCGACGGGCTCTCCACGCGCACGCGTGGGGAGCCCGTCGGCGTCTCAGGCGAAGCGACGCACCCCGGACGGTGTGACCGCCGCGTGCACCGGCCGGTCGTGAGGCTCCGTGGGCAGCCCCTCGACGACCTCGCCGTCGTACAGGAGCACCACCAGCGCGGGACGGGCGCCGCGGGCCGCCAGCCGGGCCAGCACGCGGTCGTACGATCCGCCGCCGCGCCCCAGCCGCATGCCGGACGCGTCGACCGCGAGGCCGGGCAGCAGCACCACGTCGGCGTCCGTCACCGCGTCCGGGCCGAGACGCTCGCCGACCGGCTCCAGCAGGGACGTCCTGCCGCCGTGCCGGACGGGCGCGAGGGAGCCCTCCCCGGCGTAGGCGCCCCAGTCCAGGTCGTTGTCCGGCAGCAGTGCGGGGAGCAGGACGCGAACGCCCCGCGCGTGCAGCGCGTCCAGCAGCGTCAGGGTGCCGGGCTCGCCGCCCACGGAGACGTACGCCGCCACCGTGCGCGCGTGCGCCAATTCGGGCAGCTCCGCCGCGTGCTCGGCCAGCGCGAGGGCCGCCGTGCGCACCTCGTCGGTCGTCAACGCGTTCCGTGCGGCGAGGAAACCCCGCCGCAACGTACGTTTGTCAGGCTCCGGTTCACCTTCGAGATGGCTCATGTGTCGCTCCCGTACCGCTTGCGCGCCGCTCGCACGGCACTCCCGCACAGCTTCAATGTGTTCATATGATCATTAATTGAGCAGAGTCACAGATTCCTCACAAAGTCAGCGGATAGTGTTGCCGCCATGACTCAGTCGCACCCACGGATCAGCAAGGCTGTCATCCCTGCAGCCGGTCTGGGCACCCGGTTCCTGCCGGCGACCAAGGCCACTCCCAAGGAGATGCTGCCGGTCGTGGACAAGCCCGCTATCCAGTACGTGGTCGAGGAGGCCGTCTCCGCCGGCCTCGACGACGTCCTCATGGTCACCGGCCGCAACAAGCGCCCCCTCGAGGACCACTTCGACCGCAACTACGAACTCGAGTCGGCCCTGCAGAAGAAGGGTGACGCCGCACGGCTCGCCAAGGTCCAGCAGTCCAGCGACCTCGCGACGATGCACTACGTGCGCCAGGGCGACCCCAGGGGCCTCGGTCACGCCGTCCTGTGCGCGGCCCCGCACGTCGGACAGGAGCCGTTCGCCGTCCTCCTCGGCGACGACCTGATCGACCCCCGCGACCCGCTGCTCCGGCGGATGATCGAGGTGCGGGAGCAGCACGGCGGCAGCGTCGTCGCGCTCATGGAGGTCGCCCCCGAGCAGATCCACCTCTACGGCTGCGCGGCCGTGGAGACCACCGTGGACGGCGATGTCGTCAAGGTCACGGGCCTCGTGGAGAAGCCGGACCCGGCGGACGCCCCGTCGAACTACGCCATCATCGGCCGCTATGTGCTCGACCCGGGCGTGTTCGGCGTGCTGCGCGAGACCGAGCCCGGCCGCGGCGGCGAGATCCAGCTGACCGACGCCCTCCAGCAGCTCGCGCTGGACGAGAAGGTCGGCGGCCCGGTCCACGGCGTCGTCTTCAAGGGCCGCCGCTATGACACCGGCGACCGCGGCGACTACCTGCGCGCCATTGTCAGACTCGCGTGCGAACGTGAGGATCTGGGTCCGGACTTCCGTTCCTGGCTTCGCCGTTACGTCACCGAGGAGATGCAGCAACTTTGAGCACCGCCGCGCCCGCGCCCCGCCCCGCCGGCCAGGACCGCCTCTGGTCGGTGGACGAGCACCTGGACGACATCCTCGCCGCCGTCCGCCCGCTGGAGCCCATCGAGCTGCAACTGCCCGACGCCCAGGGCTGCGTGCTCGTCGAGGACGTCACGGTGCCCGTCTCGCTGCCGCCCTTCGACAACAGCTCCATGGACGGCTACGCGGTACGGGTCGCGGACATCGCGGGCGCGAGCGAGGAGTTCCCCGCGGCGCTGGACGTCGTCGGGGACGTCGCGGCGGGACACCAGGCCGGCCTGCTGCACGTGGGGCCGGGCCAGGCCGCCCGGATCATGACCGGCGCCCCGCTGCCGAGCGGAGCGGAGACCGTCGTCCCCGTGGAGTGGACCGACGGCGGGCTCGGCGAGGGCCCGGTCAGCGGGATGCGGGCCCGCAGCCTCGCCCCCGAGCAGGCCGGCGGACAGGTGCGCGTGTACCGGTCCGCCGAGGCGCGCGCGCACGTCCGCGCGCAGGGCAGCGACGTGCGGGCGGGGGACCGGGCTCTCGAGGCCGGCACCGTCCTCGGCCCGCCCCAGATCGCCCTGCTCGCCGCGATCGGCCGCGGCTCGGTACGCGTGCACCCGCGCCCGCGCGTGGTCGTGATGTCCACCGGCAGCGAACTCGTCCAGCCCGGCGAGACGCTCGGCAGCGGGCAGATCTACGACTCCAACAGCTTCGCCCTCACCGCCGCCGCCCGCGACGCGGGGGCCATCGCCTACCGGGTCGGCGCGGTCGCCGACGACGCCGACACCCTGCGCTCCACCATCGAGGACCAGCTCGTCCGCGCCGATCTCCTGGTCACCACCGGCGGGGTCAGCGTCGGCGCGTACGACGTCGTCAAGGAGGCGCTGGAGCACGTGGGCGACGAGGACGAGGAGGGCGCCGGCGTCGACTTCCGCAGGCTCGCCATGCAGCCCGGCAAGCCCCAGGGCTTCGGCACCGTCGGACCCGACCACACCCCCCTGCTGGCCCTGCCCGGCAACCCCGTGTCCTCGTACGTCTCCTTCGAGCTCTTCGTGCGGCCCGCCATCCGCACCCTCATGGGACTGAAGGACGTCCACCGGCCCACCACGCGCGCGAAGCTGACCGCCGACGAGGCGCTGACCTCGCCGAAGGGCCGCAGACAGTTCCTGCGCGCCACGTACGCCGAGGGCGCCGTCCGCCCGGTCGGCGGCGCCGGCTCCCACCTGGTCGCCGCCCTCGCCCACGCCGACGCGCTGATCGTCGTCCCCGAGGACACGGAGTCCGTCGAGCCGGGCGCCGACGTCGAGGTGGTCCTCCTCGGCTGAGGCCTCCTGGTTGGGGGTACCGTGTCGCGCACAGCAGGCCCCCGCGCCGCACCGCGCCGGGCCCGGACCGGGAGCGCCACACGACCATGAGTACGCACGACCGACTGACGCACATCGACGACGCGGGCGCCGCCCGCATGGTCGACGTCTCCGGCAAGGACGTCACCTCCCGCACCGCCCGGGCCAGTGGGCGCGTCCTCGTCTCGCCCCGCGTGGTCGAGCTGCTGCGCGGCGAAGGAGTCCCCAAGGGGGACGCGCTGGCCACCGCGCGGATCGCGGGCATCATGGGCGCCAAGCGCACTCCCGACCTGATCCCGCTGTGCCACCCGCTCGCCGTCTCCGGTGTGAAACTGGACCTGTCGGTCGCTGACGACGCCGTGGAGATCACCGCCACGGTGAAGACGACGGACCGCACGGGCGTCGAGATGGAGGCCCTCACCGCGGTCTCCGTCGCAGCCCTCACCGTGATCGACATGATCAAGGCGGTCGACAAGAAGGCCGTCATCTCGGACGTGCGCGTGGAGGAGAAGACGGGCGGCAAGTCGGGCGACTGGAGCCGGACATGACACAGGATGCGAACCCCGACGCGTCGGCGGGCGGCGCGCTGCTCGCGCCGTACAGCGCGCTGGTGGTCACCGCGTCCAACCGCGCGGCCGCGGGCGTCTACGAGGACAGGGGCGGCCCGCTGATCGCCGAGGGCCTGCGCGGTCTCGGCTTCGCGGTCGACGGCCCGCAGGTGGTGCCGGACGGCGACCCGGTCGAGGCCGCGCTGCGGGCCGGCGTCGAGGCGGGCTACGACGTGATCGTCAGCACCGGCGGCACCGGCGTCTCGCCCACCGACCGCACGCCGGAGGCGACCCGCGCGGTGCTCGACCTGGAGATCCCGGGCATCGCCGAGGCCGTCCGGGCGTACGGCCGGGACAAGACGCCCACGGCGGCGCTCTCCCGCGGACTGGCCGGCTTGGCGGGCGGCACGCTGATCGTCAACCTGCCGGGATCGACCGGGGGAGTGAAGGACGGCCTCGCCGTCCTGGAACCCCTGCTCGTCCACGCCGTCGACCAGATCCGGGGCGGCGACCACCCCGGGCCGAGCCACGGAGGTGCGAGCTGAACAGCCCGTCCTGGCCCGTGGAACTGGTGGAGGGCGACATCGTCCTGCGGCCGATAAAGCTGCGCGACCAGCGGGTCTGGCGCGAGGTCAACCGGCGCAACCGGGACTGGCTGCGCCCCTGGGAGGCGACCATCCCGCCGCCCGCGCCCAGCGGGCCGATCGCGCACCGGCCGACCTACCGTCAGATGGTCCGGCATCTGCGCACCGAGGCCCACGCCGGACGGATGCTGCCCTTCGTCATCGAGTACCAGGGGCGGCTCGTCGGGCAGTTGACCGTCGCGGGGATCACCTGGGGGTCCATGTGCTCCGGGCACGTCGGCTACTGGGTCGACGAGTCGGTGGCCGGCCGCGGGGTGATGCCGACCGCCGTGGCGCTCGTCGTCGACCACTGTTTCCGCACCGTCGGACTGCACCGCATCGAGGTCTGCATTCGGCCCGAGAACGGCCCCAGCCGCCGGGTGGTGGAGAAACTCGGATTCCGTGAGGAAGGGCTGCGGCCGCGCTATCTCCACATCGACGGGGCCTGGCGCGACCACCTCGTGTTCGCGCTGACGGCGGAGGAGGTCCCGGAGGGGCTGATGGGCCGTTGGCGGCGCGCCCGCTCCGCCGGCGCGCCCCGCGACCACCGCAACGCCTGATCCGGCCCCGGGGAATGCCCACGAGAATCGACCCGCTCACGGGAATTGAATAAGTGTTCGAAAATGATCGCAGGTTGACCGCCTGAGGCGACGAATTCGCGCCCTCGGCAGCCTGCTGATCGCATCGGTCACAAAAAAAGTTCGAAATATCAGCCGGATCGTGCGACACACCGACTCAATTGGCGGATGGCCTCACGCAAACCCCTCTACCGTGTGAGGCGTGAGCAGCAGCGGCCTCATCTACGCAGTCATCGTCGGGGCCTGGGCCGCCTACTTGGTGCCCATGTGGCTCCGTAGGCAGGACGAGCTGAACGAGGCTCGTCCGACGGAACGCTTCAGCACCGCCATCCGGCTGCTGTCCGGACGGGCGGGTATGGAGCGCCGGTACGCCAAGGACCTGAAGTCGCGCTCCGCCGAGGAGGGGGAGCCCGTCGCCGACGCCTCGGACGCCGTCACCGACTCGGTGGACGTCCGGGCCTTCGCCATGCCTCCGACCCGCCCCCAGGTGACGGCACAGGTCCACGAACGCGGCCAGGACCGCGGCGTGGAGCGTGCGCCGGGCCGCTCGGACCCGGCGCGTGAACAGACCCGCGAGCAGGCCCGTGAACAGACCCGTGAGCAGGTGCGCGAACCGGCGGGCAGGCCCGCGCGGGAACAGCGCGACCGCGACCACAACGCCCGGCCGACGCACGACCACGCGCCCGCGGGTCACGCGTCCGCCGCCTCCGCCGCCGCCCGTGAAGGCGGCCAGGCCGCCGCGGGCAGGCGGGTGCCGGACGCCCGGCGTGCGGCCTCCGCCCAGGCGGCCGCGGCCCGCGCCCAGCGCTCGAAGTCGCTCGCCCGCCGTCGGCGCACCACCGTGATGCTCTTCTTCGCCTTCACGATCGGAGCGATCGTCGCCGCGGTCGGCGGGCTCGCCTTCCTGTGGGCGCCCGCCGTGCCCGCCGTCCTGCTCAGCGCCTACATCGGGTACCTGCGCGCCCAGGAGCGCCGCCGCTTCGCGTTCCAGATGGACCGCAGGCGCGCCGAGGTCGCCGCGCAGCGGCTGCGGGAGCGTCAGCCGCGCCGGCGCGCGCCCGCCACGGCGAGCGCGCCGTCCGCGGACCCGGGCCCCGACGCCGGCGCAGAGGAGCCGCACGCGGACCCCGAACCGCAGAGCGACCCGGGCCTGCTGGCGCTCGCCGCGGACCGCAGGGCGCTCGTCGAGCAGACCGACCACGCGGAGTGGATCGACCAGCAGCGCGAGCGGCAGCGCCGCCCCGGCCACGGCGACAGCTGGGACCCCGTCCCGGTGCCCCTGCCGACGTACGTGACCGCCCCGGTCGCGCCCCGGGCGACCTCCGACGTCGATCTCGCGGCGGCGGACGCCTGGAGCTCGGCCCGCTCCAGCTCGGTCGCCCCCGAGCACGACGCCGCGGACGCGGGAGACGCGACGGCCGCCGGACCGGACGACCCCGACCGGGCGCCGCACGACCCGGCGGCCGACGACAGGGACGCGGAGGACGGCGAACGCAGCGACGCCCGGCGCGCGGCCTCGGCCCGGCGCTCCCGCGAGCGCGGACGCACCCCGCTGTTCGATCAGTACGAGGACGGCGAGCGTCCGCGGGCCGCCAACGAATGATCTCCCTTCCCCCGCCTCCGGCCTCGGGGAACGGATTTCCAAGCACGCCTACGGGGATGCTAGAGTTTCACTCGTTGCAAGGGCCTGTGGCGCAGTCCGGTAGCGCACCTCGTTCGCATCGAGGGGGTCTGGGGTTCAAATCCCCACAGGTCCACTGCAGCTCAAAGCCCCGGTCGGGATTCCCGACCGGGGCTTTGGCCATGTCGTACGGTGGTGCAGTGCGGCAACTGGCCTTTCCTGGCGGGTCTGAGGCCGCGTGCGCGGCCCCGGGCGCCGCGGAAGTCGAAGTCCTGAAAGTCGAGCGGCCCTCAGGGGGCGAGCGGCTTGGCGAAGCAGCGGCTCGCGTCGTACGCGCGGTAGTAGCCGAACTTCGTGCACGGCTCGTATCCGCTGGAGACGTACAGGGCGATCGCCTCCGGCTGCTCGGTGCCGGTCTCCAGCACCATCCGGGTACGGCCGGCGTCCCGCGCGCTCTCCTCCAGCGCGGCGAGCACCCGCCGCGCAAGACCGCGCCCGCGCATGTCCCGCACCACGAACATCCGCTTCAGCTCGGCGTCGCCGTCCTGGTTGCCCTCGCCGTTCTCGTCCTGGCTGCGCCAGCCGCCGGTGGCCACCGGGCGGTCGGCCTCGTCGTAGACGATCAGATAGACGCCGTACGGCGGCTGGAAGTCGGAGGGCGCGAGGACGGTGGCGTCGCCGCCGTCGCCGTATCGCTCGTGGTACTCGGCCTGGACCTCGTCGTTGAGCTTGACCGCGTCGGGATGGTCGAAGGGGACCGGACGTATTCTCACGCGGACACAGTACGTGGCGGCGCCACCGGACCGCCGACGTCCCCGCGCGGCCCCCGGCACGTCCGCGAAACGGGACCAGGTCCGGCGCGGCGACCCGCGGCCGGTATCGTGCCCGGGTGCTGACCGTGACCTCCGTGAACGTGAATGGACTCCGCGCCGCCGCGAAGAAGGGCTTCGTCGAGTGGCTCGCGGACACCTCCGCCGACGTGCTGTGCCTCCAGGAGGTGCGAGCCGAGCCGGAGCAGCTGCCGGAGGCGGTCCGGGCCCCCGAGGGCTGGCACGTCACCCATGCCCCGGCCGCCGCCAAGGGCCGCGCCGGCGTCTCCCTGTACACCCGCCGCGAGCCGGACGCCGTCCGCGTGGGCTTCGGCTCGTCCGAGTTCGACGGGTCCGGCCGCTACCTGGAGGCCGACCTGCCCGGTGTGACGGTCGCCTCCCTGTACCTGCCGTCCGGTGAGGTGGGCACCGACCGGCAGGACGAGAAGCTGCGCTTCATGGGCGAGTTCCTCGCGCACCTCAAGGAGCTGCGCGCCCGCGCCGCCGCCGACGGCCGCGAGGTCCTCGTCTGCGGCGACTGGAACATCGCCCACCAGCAGGCGGACCTCAAGAACTGGCGCGCCAACGCCAAGAGCTCCGGCTTCCTGCCCGAGGAGCGTGCCTGGCTCACCCGGGTCCTCACCCCGACGGACGGCGGCTACGTCGACGTCGTCCGCGAACTGAACCCGGAGGCGACGGGCCCGTACACCTGGTGGTCGTACCGGGGACGTGCCTTCGACAACGACTCGGGTTGGCGGATCGATCTCCAGGTGGCGACGCCCGGTCTTGCGGCCAGGGCCGTCAAGGCGCTGGTGGAGCGGGCCGCCACGCACGGCGAACGCTGGTCGGACCATGCCCCGGTGACGGTGGTCTTCGACCTGTAGAGCGCCCCGTGACCGCCGAGGCCCCGTCAGTTCTCCTTGCGCAGTCGCCGGTCGAGGGCCAGGGAGACCTCCGCCTCGACGACGCTGCGGGCCAGGGGGCGCAGGCGGGGGAGTTCCTGTTCGGTGGCGTGGCGCAGGATCAGTTCGGTGAAGAGCTCGGCGAGCGCGTCGGCGTGGGCGCGCACCCGCACGCCCGCCGCCAGGACCTCCGCGAGCGGGATGCCCTCGCGGACCAGGGCGGCGGAGACGTCCAGCAGGCGGCGGCTGATGTGGACGATCTCGTCGCCGTCGGTGCCCAGGTAGCCGAGTTCGAGGGCGGCGGCGAGGTTCTCGGGGGTGACCTGGCCCTCGAAGCGGGCGGCGAGCTCCTCGGGGGTGAGGCGGACCGGCTCCTCCTCGGTGGGGCCGCCGACACCGATGAGGTCGGCGACGTCGCGGCCCTGGTCGAGGGCGTCCGCCAGCTCCGCGATGCCGGTGAGGGTGTGGCCGCGTTCCAGCAGGGCGGCGATGGTGCGCAGCCGGGCCAGGTGGTGGTCGTCGTACCAGGCGATGCGGCCCTCGCGGCGGGGCGGTGCGAGCAGTTTGCGTTCGCGGTAGAACCGCAGGGTGCGCACCGTGATGCCGGCCTTCGCGGCCAGCTCCTCCGTTCGGTACTCCCTCTTCTCCGTCACGGCCGAAGCCTATGTTGTACCGCGGGTAACTTTCCTTCCCAGGGCCTACCCATCAGTACGGAGCTGCTCTACGCTCCCACTGCGCCAGTATTCACTGGCAGAGTCGCGAGAGTCGCACGGCAGGAGGTGTCGGGATGACCGAACACGTACGGGTGGCGGTGATCGGGTCCGGCTTCGGCGGGCTGGGGGCCGCCGTGCGGCTGCGCCGGGAGGGGATCACCGACTTCGTGATCCTGGAACGGGCGAGCAGCGTCGGCGGGACCTGGCGGGACAACAGCTACCCGGGGTGCGCCTGTGACGTGCCCTCCCACCTGTACTCCTTCTCCTTCGCCCCGAACCCCGACTGGCCGCGCACCTTCTCCGGGCAGGAGCACATCCGCGCCTATCTGGAGCACGTCACCGACGTGTTCGGGCTGCGGCCGCACCTGCGGCTCGACTCCGAGGTGCTGCGGATGACCTGGGACGCGCAGGAGCTGCGCTGGGACGTCGAGACGAGCGCCGGGCGCTACTTCGCCGACGTCGTCGTGTCGGCCACCGGACCGCTGTCCGACCCGAAGATCCCGGAGATCCCCGGCCTGGACTCCTTCCCCGGCAAGGTCTTCCACTCGGCCCGCTGGGACCACGACGCCGACCTCGCCGGGAAGCGCGTCGCCGTGGTCGGCACCGGCGCCTCCGCCATCCAGATCGTGCCCGCCCTGCAGCCCGACGTCTCCCGGCTGACGTTGTTCCAGCGCACCCCGCCGTGGGTGATGCCCCGCGTCGACCGGGCGATCAGCGGCGCGGAGCGCGCCCTGCACCGGGCCCTGCCCGTCACCGCGCAGGCGCGTCGCGGGCTGCTGTGGGGCATCCGGGAGCTGCAGGTCCAGGCGTTCACCAAGCGGCCGAACCAGCTCGGTCTCGTCGAGAGGCTCGCCCGGCAGAACATGGCCCGGGTCATCAAGGACCCGGCCCTGCGGGCCAGGCTCACCCCGGACTACCGCATCGGCTGCAAGCGGATCCTGCTGTCCAGCGCCTACTATCCGGCCCTCGCGCAGCCCAACGTGGACGTCGTCGCGAGCGGGCTGAGCGAGGTGCGCGGGTCCACCCTGGTCGCGGCCGACGGCAGCGAGGCCGAGGCGGACGTGATCGTCTTCGGCACCGGCTTCCATGTGACCGACATGCCGATCGCCGACCGGGTGGTGGGCGCGGACGGGCGGACGCTGGCGGAGAGCTGGAAGGACGGCATGGAGGCCCTGCGCGGCGCCTCCGCCGCCGGCTTCCCCAACTGGATGACGATCATCGGCCCCAACACGGGCCTCGGGAACTCCTCCATGATCCTCATGATCGAGTCCCAGCTGAACTACCTGGCCGACTATCTGCGCCAGCTGGACGTCCTCGGAGGCCGGGCGGCCCTGGACGCCCGCCCGAGCGCCGTGCACGCCTGGAACCGCCGGGTGCAGGACCGGATGCGGCGCACGGTGTGGAACACCGGCGGCTGCACCAGCTGGTACCTGGACGCGAACGGCCGCAACACCACCGTCTGGCCGGGCACGACCTCCGAGTTCCGGCGGGCGACGCGACGGGTGGACCTCGCCGAGTACGAGGTCCTGCGCGCGTCCGTGGCCCCGGCCGGCCCCCGCACGGCCGACAGCGGGGTGACGGCGTGAGCGCCCGCCGCGACCTGACGGCCGTCTCCGCCGACGGCACGTCCCTGCACGTCGAGGTGCACGGCCCGCAGGGCGCGCCCGCCGTCGTCCTCGCGCACGGCTGGACCTGCTCGACCGCGTTCTGGGCGGACCAGATCAGGGAGCTCGCCGCCGACCACCGAGTCATCGCCTACGACCAGCGCGGCCACGGCCGCACCCCGGCGAGCCCGGCCTGCAGCACGGACGCGCTGGCCGACGACCTGGAGGCGGTGCTCACCGCGACGCTCGCGCCCGGCGAGAAGGCCGTGATCGCCGGGCACTCCATGGGGGGCATGACGGTCATCGCGGCGGCCGGCAGGGACGCCCTCCGGGAGCATGCGGCGGCTGTCCTGCTGTGCAGCACCGGCGCCTCGGGCCTGGTCGCCGAGTCCACCGTGCTGCCCCTGCGGGCGGGCCGGCTGCGGACGTGGCTGACCGGGCACGTCCTCGGCTCGAGGGCGCCCCTCGGACCGGTCACGCCCGTCGCGAAGCGGATCCTCAGGTACGCCACGATGGGCGCCGGTTCCGCCCCGCACATGGTGGACGCCTGCGCCCGCATCGTGCACGCCTGTCCGCGCAAGGTGCGGCACGCCTGGTCGCACGTGCTGAGCCTGCTCGACCTCGACCACCGGGTACGGGAGTTGAGCGTGCCCACGGCGGTGATCGTCGGCACCGGCGACCGCCTGACCCCGCCGGTGCACGCCCACCGCATCGCCGCGGCGCTGCCGCACTGCCTGGGCGTCACCGAACTGCCCGGCCTCGGCCATATGACGCCCATCGAGGCGCCCGCGCTGGTCACCGGCCGTATCCGGGAACTCGTCAGCACTTACTCGCAGTTGAAGGAGGGCGCATGAGCAGGGTGAGCCTGGAGGGACAGGTCGCGGTCGTCACGGGGGCCGCGCGCGGCGTGGGCGAACTGCTCGCCCGCAAGCTCTCGGCGCGGGGCGCGAAGATCGCGCTGGTCGGTCTGGAGCCGGACGCGCTGAAGCAGGTCTCCGAGCGCCTGCACGGCGACAGCGGCCACTGGTACGCCGACGTCACCGACCACGAGGCGATGACCCGGGTCGCGGCGGAGGTGAAGGAGCGCTTCGGCAAGGTGGACGTCGTCGTCGCCAACGCGGGCGTGGCGAGCGGCGGTCCGTTCGCCGACTCCGATCCGCAGTCCTGGCGGCGGGTCGTCGAGGTGAACCTGATCGGCTCGGCGGTCACCGCGCGCGCCTTCCTGCCGCTGCTGCAGGCAAGCCGCGGCTATCTCCTGCAGATCGCCTCGCTGGCCGCGATCACCCCGGCGCCGATGATGACCGCGTACTGCGCGTCCAAGGCGGGCGTGGAGGCGTACGCGCACTGTCTGCGTGCCGAAGTGGGCCACCAGGGCGTGCGGGTGGGCGTCGGCTATCTGTCGTGGACCGACACCGACATGGTGCGCGGGGCCGATCAGGACGAGGTGATGCGGGAGTTGCGGCAGCGCCTGCCCTGGCCGGCGAACAAGACGTACCCGCTCGGTCCGGCCGTCGACCGGCTCGTGGCGGGCATCGAGCGGCGCTCGGCGCATGTGTACGGGCAGGGGTGGCTGCGCGGCATGCAGGGCGTGCGCGGCTACCTGCCGGGTCTCATCGGGACCGTCGGGCAGCGCGAGATGCGGCGGTTCGCGCCCCGGCTGCAGGGGATGCGGACGGGGCTGGTGGGCGCCGGCGGGTCCGCCGACGAGGAGACCAGGACTACACAGCGTAGTTGATCGACATGCGTGCGGTGACCGCCCGTGTGAATCTGGTCGAGGCCCCACCAAGGGGCCACGAACCCCCTCATCTCCTACAGGAGTGAACCCACATGGGTATGAAGGACAAGTTCCAGGACCAGACCGAGCACATGGCGCAGCAGGCCAAGCAGAAGGCCCAGCAGGCCAAGGAGCAGGTGCAGCAGCGCGGCAAGCAGCGCCCGGGCGAGCGCCCCGGCGAGCGGCCCGCGGACCGCTCCGGCGACCGCCCCGGTGAGCGTCCGGGCGAGCGCTCCGGTCAGCGTCCCGGTCAGCGTCCCGGTCAGGACACCGAGCGGATGCGGCGCGAGGACGAGGACCGTCTCGCGCACGACTACGACATGTAGTCGCTGCTGACGACTCGGCCCAGGCCGGTGATTCGGGGCGTCCTTCTTCGGAAGGGCGCCCCGAGCGCTGTGCGCATCGGCTCCCCGTGCCGCGCATCGGCGTCTCTCCGTGCCGCACGCCGGCGTCAGTTCTCCGTGCGGCGCGGCGGCAGTGGCGGCCGGGACCGGTCGGGGACGCCGGTGAGGTCCGGCGGGGTCGCCGGAGGAGTGAGGGTGAGCAGGTCGAGAGCCAGCCGTACGGCGTCGTCGAGTTGGGCGTACCGGCCCTCGGCCCAGTCGAGCGGGGTGCGCATGGCCT
Source organism: Streptomyces sp. NPDC020597 (assembly GCF_044335095.1). NCBI lineage: Bacteria > Bacillati > Actinomycetota > Actinomycetes > Kitasatosporales > Streptomycetaceae > Streptomyces > Streptomyces sp. NPDC020597. The sequence continues at coordinate 373,470 of NZ_JBIRUL010000003.1, forward strand.
CCAGGTCGGGGGCGACGCCCCGGTTCTCCACCGACCATCCGTAGGCGTCGAACCAGGCCGCGTTCATCGGGACGGTGATGACGGTGCCGTCGCCGAGCCGGTGGCGCCCGGTCATGCCGACCACGCCGCCCCAGGTGCGCTGGCCGACCACCGGTCCCAGCTTCAGCAGTTTGAAGGCGGCCGCGATCATGTCGCCGTCCGAGGAGGTCGCCTCGTCGGCGAGCGCGACCACCGGGCCCCTCGGCGCGTTCGAGGCGTACGACACCGGCTGGGCGTCGCGGGTGAGGTCCCAGCCGAGGATCGTGCGCGTCAGTTTCTCCACGACCAGCTCGCTGATGTGGCCGCCCGCGTTGCCGCGCACGTCCACGATCAGCGCGGGCCTGGACACCTCCATGCGCAGGTCGCGGTTGAACTGGGCCCAGCCCGAGCCGCCCATGTCGGGGATGTGCAGATAGCCGCAGCGGCCGCCGCTCAACTCGCGTACGACGGAACGGCGTTTGGCGACCCAGTCCTGGTAGCGCAGGGGGCGTTCGTCGACCAGCGGGACGACGGCCACCCGGCGCGGGCGGCCCGCCTCGCCCTCGGCCGGGGCGAAGGTGAGCTCGACCGTGGTGCCGCCGGCTCCGGCCAGCAGCGGGTACGGGCCGGTGACCGGGTCTACGGGCCGGCCGTCGACGTGGGTGAGCACCGCGCCCTCGCGGATGCCGGTGCCCGCCAGCGGTGAGCGGGCCTTGGAGTCGGAGGAGTCGCCGGGCAGGATCCGGCGGACGGCCCAACCGGCGTCCCTGCGGACGAGGTTGGCGCCCAGCAGGCCCTGGAGGCGCTGGTAGTGGGGCGGCCCCTCGTTGCGGCGGGCGGCGGTGACGTAGGCGTGGGACGTGCCGAGTTCGCCCAGCACTTCGCGCAGCAGGTCCGCGAACTCGTCGGGGGACGCGACGCGTTCGACGAGCGGGCGGTACTGGTCGAGCACCGCGTCCCAGTCGATGCCGCACATCCCGGGGTCCCAGAAGTAGGCGCGGATCAGCCGGCCGGCCTCCTCGTACGCCTGTCGCCATTCGGCGCCGGGGTCCACCTCGTGCAGGATGCGCCGCAGGTCGATCCAGACCGTGGAGTCCGGGTCCCCGGTCTCGGCCGACGGCACCGCCCGCAGATCGCCCTCGTCGACGACGACCAGCCGGGTGCCGTCGCCGCTGAGCGCGAACCAGTCGAGGTGGTCGACGAGTTCGGACCTGCGGGCCTTGCCGATGCTGAAGTGCTCCAGCGTCGGCCGGCCGCTGGTGTCGTCGGGGTTCGCGAACGTCTCGCCCAGCGCGCCGGAGATCGGCCAGCGCAGCCACACCAGTCCGCCGCCCGCGACCGGGTGGAGGGCGGAGTACTTGGACGCCGGCACGGGGAAGGGGGTGACGCGGCTCTCCAGGCCCTCGGCCTCGACGGTCACGGTCCCGTCGCCGGCCTCCCCGCCCTCGCCGTCCTGCAGCGGGTCCAGGCCGCCGGCGGCCGGACGGCCCTCCGGGGTCAGCGCGAAGGGCGAGGGGGTGGCCGAGGACAGCGGCACCAGGTAGGGGCGGCAGCCGAGCGGGAAGGACAGGTCGCCGGTGTGCACGTCGTACACCGGGTCGAAGCCGCGCCAGGACAGGAACGCGAGATAGCGGCCGTCCCGGGTGAAGACCGGGTTCTCGTCCTCGAACCGTCCGTCGGTGACGTCGACGATCAGCCGTTCGTCCGTCGCCATGCCGGGGACGCGGGCCATCTTGATCTGCCGCAGGGAGCGGCCGATGCCCGGGTGCGACCAGGTCAGCCAGCCGCCGTCCGGCGAGAACGCCAGATCGCGCACGGGTCCGTTGACCGACGCGATCAGCTCGGTGACCTCGTCCTTCGCGTCCTTCGTGACCTCCGCGGGCTCGGCGTCCTCCGCGGGCTCGGCGTCCTCCGCGAGGGAGCCCCCCTCCGGGTCCTGGCGCACGTCGACGAGCAGCAGCCGGCCGTCGTGCGAGGCGATCGCGAGCCGTTCGCCCTCCGGGTCGGCCACCATCTCGAGCACCCGTCCGAGTCTTCCGGAGGCCAGCCGGCGCGGCGCACGGTCGCCGCTGGCGCGCGGCAGGTAGGCGACCTCGACGGCGTCCTCGCCGTCCGCGTCGGTGACGTAGGCGACCTGGCCGCCCGAGCCGAGCATCTCCGGCAGCCGCACCCGCACCCCGGGCGTGTCGGTGATCGTCCGGGCGGGCCCGTCCCGGTGGGTCAGCCAGTAGAGGCTGCCGCGGACGGCGACGGCGCTCGCGCGTCCGGTCTCGTCGACGGAGATGCCGTCCACGTGCTGGGCGGCCGGGATCTGGTACGGGCGCCGTCCGGCCCGCGGCCCGCCGAGGCGCACGTCGACGCGGCGCGGCGCGGAGCCGGCGGCGAGGTCGTCGACGATCCACAGCTCGCCGGCGCACTGGTAGACGACGCGGGAGCCGTCGCCGGCGGCGTGCCGGGCGTAGAAGGCGTCGTGGTCGGTGTGCCGGCGCAGGTCGGAGCCGTCGTGGGCGCAGGAGTACAGGTTGCCGACGCCCTCGTGGTCGGAGAGGAAGGCGATGCGGTCGCCGACGAAGAGCGGACAGGCGAGGTGTCCGTCGAGGCCTTCCAGCAGGCGTCGCCCGTGCAGCCACAGGCGGCCGGTGGCGCCGCCGCGGTAGCGCTTCCAGGCGGCCGGCTCGTGCGGCGGGGTGCCGGTGAGCAGGAGGGTGCGGCGCTCGCCGCCGAGGTCGGCGACCTGGAGGTCGGAGACCGGGCCCCAGGGGAGCTTGCTGCCGGGCGAGCCGTCGGTGGGGACCTTGTAGGACCAGGTGAAGTAGGAGAACGGCTCACCGTGGGAGGCGACGGCGAGGATGTCGGCGTTCCCGTCCGGGTCGGGGGGCGTCCAGCCGCGGACCTGGGTGTCGGCGCTGCCCCAGTACGTGAGGCGCCGCCCCGGGCCGCCGTCCACCGGGACCACATGGATCTCCGGGACGAGGCTGCGCCAGCTCGTGTACGCGATGTGGCGGCCGTCGGGGGAGAAGCGCGGGTGGCCGGCCTTGGTGCGGTCGACGGTGAGCCGCCACGCCCGCCGGGGGTCGTCGAGAGGGGTCAGCCAGAGGTCGTCCTCGGCCACGAAGCACAACAGGTCACCGCTGAGATGGGGCAGACGCAGATAGCTCACCTCCCCATGCTTTTCCGGGGGATGGACCGGAGCAACTTATGACAAAGGCGTGTCATGGACGATCACGCAGGCGACGGCGTGAGCCAGGACACGTACGAAACAGTTTCGTTTCGCAGCGCGATGCGCTACATTCGGCGTGTAAGAACAGGAGACTGTGGCGGTGCGGAGTGGGAAGGTGAGCGCAATGACCGAGGTCGCAACGGCACGTCGCAGCCGCATCACCCCCGAGCGCGAGGCCGAGCTGTACGAGGCCGTGCTCGAACTCCTCCGTGAAGTCGGCTACGACGCCCTCACCATGGACGCCGTCGCCGCCCGCACCAGGTCCAGCAAGGCGACGCTCTACCGCCAGTGGGGCGGCAAGCCCGAGCTGGTGGCGAAGGCGGTCCGGCACAGCAAGCCGGGCGGCTCCCTCGGTGAGATCGACACCGGGTCCCTGCGTGGCGACCTGCACGCCCTCACCCTGCGTTCGGACGACTGCCAGATGGAGCAGAACTCCGCGCTCATGCGGGGGCTCGCCATGGCCGTCCACGACAATCCGGACCTGCTGAAGGCGTTCAAGGAACACCTCATCGAACCGGAGCTGGCCGAGTTCCGCCTGCTGCTGTCACGGGCGACCGACCGGGGGGAAGTCCGCGCGGACAACCCCGCGGCCGAGTTCATGATGCACATGATGATCGGGGCGTTCGCGGCCCGGACGCTGCTCGACGAGCAGCCCCCGACGCAGGAATTCCTCCTCAAGTACATCGACGCCGTGGTGCTCCCCGCCCTCTGCGCGCCGAACCCCGCCACCTGACCGTCCCCACGGTCCGCCCAACCTGACGTCACCGCTCACGTCGTCGGGCCGATCACCCCTGCCTCCCCGCCGGGTTGGTCAACCCTGCCCCCGGGGCCCGTGCCGCAGCCGCGGCCCCTACACCACGACCTGACCGGGAGTACGCCTCCGTGGCCACGTTCCTTTACCGACTCGGCCGGCTCGCCTTCCGCCGCCGCCACTTCGTCGCCCTCATATGGGTGGCGCTGCTGACCCTCGCCGGCGTCGGCGCCGCCTCCGCGCCCGCCGCCGGGACAACCTCCTTCTCCATACCGGGAGTCGAGGCCCAGAAGGCCTTCGATCTGCTGGAACAGCGCTTCCCCGGGGCCAGCGCCGACGGCGGGACCGGGCGCATCGTCTTCAAGGCGCCCGAGGGCCAGAAGATGACCGACGCCGCCAACCGGGCGACCGTCGACAAGGCCGTCAAGGCCCTCCGTGACGGCTCCGAGGTCACCTCCGTCACCGACCCCTTCACGACGCACGCCGTGAGCAAGGACGGGACGGTCGCCTACACCTCCGTCAAGTACGACGTCCCCGGCATGGAGCTGCAGGACTCGACCCGGGACGCCCTCGAGGCGGCGGGCGACACGGCACGGGCCACCGGGCTGACCGTCGACGTCGGAGGCGACGCCCTCCAGGCCGGCGCCGAACCCGGTGCGATCGGCGAGGTCATCGGCCTGGCGATCGCCGCCGTCGTCCTCGTCCTCACCCTGGGCTCGCTGGTCGCGGCCGGGCTGCCGCTGCTCACCGCGATCATCGGCGTCGGCATCGGCGTCTCCACCATCACCGTCCTCGCCAAGGCGCTCGACCTCGGCGACACCACCTCCACCCTCGCGCTGATGATCGGCCTCGCGGTCGGCATCGACTACGCGCTGTTCATCGTCTCCCGCTACCGCAGCGAGCTCGCCGAGGGCCGCGACCGCGAGGAGGCCGTCGGCCGCGCCGCCGGCACCGCAGGCTCGGCCGTCGTCTTCGCCGGCCTCACGGTCGTCATCGCCCTGGCGGGCCTCGCGGTCGTCAACGTGCCCATGCTGACCAAGATGGGCCTCGCCGCGGCGGGCACGGTCGTGGTCGCCGTCCTCATCGCGCTGACCATGGTCCCGGCACTGCTCGGCTACGCGGGCAGGAAGGTCCGCGCCACCGGCGAGAAGCGCAGGCCGGCCGCCGTGAAGGGCGAGCAGGACAAGCCCGGGCCGGGCGTCCGCTGGGCCAGCTTCGTCGTCCGTCGTCCGGCCGTCGTGCTGCTGCTCGGCGTGGTCGGTCTCGGCGCGATCGCCCTCCCGGTCGCCCAGCTGGAGCTGGGTCTGCCCGACGACGGCTCGCAGCCGACGTCCACGACCCAGCGCCGGGCCTACGACCTGCTGTCGGAGGGCTTCGGCCCCGGGTTCAACGGCCCCCTGCTGATCGTGGTCGACGCCGCGAACAGCGACGACCCCAAGGCCGCGGCCACCTCGGTGACCGACGGGATCAAGAAGCTCGGGGACGTCGCCACGGTCACCCCGGCGATGTTCAACAAGGCCGGCGACACCGCCACCATCACCGTGATCCCCGGCTCCAAGCCGTCCTCGACCCAGACCGAGGACCTGGTGCACGCCATCCGTGACCAGGGCGCCGACGTCAGGGCCGACACCGGCGCGCGGGTGCTGGTCACCGGCACCACCGCGATGAACATCGACTTCTCGCAGAAGCTCAACGACGCGCTGATCCCGTACCTGGGCCTGGTCGTCGGCCTGGCCTTCCTGCTGCTGATCGTGGTCTTCCGCTCCGTCCTGGTCCCGCTGAAGGCGGCCCTCGGCTTCCTGCTCAGCGTGCTCGCCGCGCTCGGTGCCGTGGTCGCGGTCTTCCAGTGGGGCTGGCTCGGCGGCCTGATCGGCGTCGAGGAGACCGGCCCGATCATGTCGATGACGCCGATCTTCATGGTGGGCGTGGTGTTCGGCCTCGCGATGGACTACGAGGTGTTCCTCGTGACCCGGATGCGGGAGGCGTACGTCCACGGCGAGAGCCCGAGCCAGGCCATCGTCACCGGCTTCCGGCACAGCGCCAAGGTGGTGGTCGCCGCCGCGATCATCATGATGGCCGTGTTCGGCGGCTTCATCAGCTCCGGCGAGTCCATCATCAAGACGATCGGCTTCGGCCTCGCGATCGCCGTCTTCTTCGACGCGTTCGTCGTCCGCATGGCGATCGTCCCGGCGGTGCTCGCGCTGCTCGGCAAGAGGGCCTGGTGGCTGCCGAAGTGGCTGGACCGCGCCCTGCCCAACGTGGACGTCGAGGGCGAGGGACTGCGCACCCCGTCCGACGCGGGCGAAGAGGACCGCGAACTGGTCCGCGCCTGACACGTCGGGCTGTCCGAAAGACCGCCGGTGAGGGCTCCGTGGGGACGGGGCGCCCTCACCGGCTTTTTTCTTGACGACCCGTCTCGTGACCCACTATCGGGTGACGGCGTCACGCGCTCAGACCCCACGGGGCCGGTGGCCCAACGGATCCGGTGTGTTCAGGACATAGATGGACATGGAAGGCTACTGTCACCGGAATGTGCATGATTCGTAACGTGCAGCGGTATTGAGCCACTTGGGACGGGCCCGGTGGGCAATCTGGTTCTGCGGCCGAGGGGCCGCACACCGCACCAAGCAAGGAGACCTTGTGTCCGTTTCCTCTGTTTCCGCCCGTCGTCTCACCGCCGTCGCGATCGTCGCCGCCGCTGTGACCGGAGCGGCGACACTGCCGGCGTCGGCCGCCACCGCCGCCTCGCGTCCGAACCGGCCGCAGGTGGAGATCAGCGCCGTGCGCTACGACGCACCGGGTCGCGACGACCGCTCGGCCTTCTCCCTGAACAAGGAGTGGGTGGAGCTGACCAACACCACCCGTCACGGCGTCAACCTGGACGGGTGGACGCTCTCCGACGACCGCGGCGACAAGTACACCTTCCGCAACTACCGGCTGGCCCCGCGCTCCACGGTGCGCGTCCACACCGGCATCGGCCGCGACACCCGCACCGACCTGTACCAGGACCGCCGTCGCGAGGTGTGGGACAACCGCTCCGACACCGCCACCCTGCGCGACGACCACGGCCGCCGCGTGGACCAGGAGTCCTGGGGCTTCAACCGCCACCACGGCGACGACCGCCACCACGGGGACAACCGCCACCACGGCGACAACCGCCACCACGGCGACAACCGCCACCACGGCGACGACCGCCACCACGGGGACAACCGCCACCACGGCGACGACCGCCGCTGACCCCGCCCCATCACGCGCGACGCGCCCGTCCCCTTCCGGGGCGGGCGCGTCGCCTTGTCATGCCGCGGATCCGCCCGCGGCCCGTGCTCAGTTGGTGAAGACGATGTACTTCCAGGCGCCGTGCGTCGTCGCGTTGACGTTGTCGCCGGAGGAGCCGTCGATGTACGACGAGCGGATCCGGGCGCGGATGCCCGCCTCGCCCGGGGCCTCCAGCGTGACGGCCGACTTCCCGTTGGCGCCCACCGGGAAGTACTGGGACCCGGAGTCGTACCAGGAACCCTGGTAGTAGACCTGGACCTGCAGGCGCTGCTGGCGGCCGGCGTAGTAGTTCATGGTCGTGGTGAACAACGGGTCGGTGTTCTTGCGGAAGTAGGAGTACGTCGTGGAGCCGATCCGCGCCGTCTTGTAGTGCCGGGAGACGGCGGTCGAGACCTGCGCGTAGGCGCCCGCGGTGGACTTCGCGGTCTTGTCGGCGCTGCGCGCGTCGCCCGCGAAGACGGCGGTGACAGCCGTGTCGCGGGTCATGTCGACGACCACCGACAGGTTGCCCTGCGAGTTGACCCGGGCGTTCTTGACCAGCTTCTTCGGCTTGTCGGAGCCGGCGGGGTCGACGTAGATCGCCACCGTGCGGTTCCGGTACGTCGCGCCCAGGTGCGCCGTGAACGTGACGTCCTTGCCGTACGCGTACAGCTTGCCGTTGTTGGTGATGCTGAGCGCGGTCGCCTTGCGCGAGACGGCCACCACGTCGGAGCCCACGGTGGCCGCGTGAGCGGCGTCGCCCGCGAAGAACACCCGGTAGGTGACCTTGCCGCCGGCGGGCGGGACGTCCGTGAACGCGAACGAGCCGTCGGCCTTGGTCTTGACCGGGGCGAGGACCTTGCCGCCCGGCGACTCGAGGTCCGCCCGGGTCACCTTGAGGGCGGTGCCGGCCGGGAGCGGCGTCGCCGAGGTCAGCCGGCCGGTGACGGTGAGCTGCTTGGCGCGTTCCGCCTTGACCGGAGCCGTCACCTTCAGCGCCGGAACCTCCTTGGTCGGGTCCGTCAGCGCGCGCAGGGTGAAGACGTCCGCGGTGTTCACGGAGACCGCGAACACCCGGCTGCTGTCCGGCGCCCAGGCGAGCGCGCCGTCGACGAGGGTGTCGGCGCCGCTGCTGTTGCCGGTGTTGGGGAAGTCGTACTCGCGCACCGGCGTCGTCGCGCCCGGCCGGATGACGTGGACGTCGGGGTCGTACCAGGAGAAGCTGCCGCCCGCGATGCTGCCGTCGGATGCGACCCGCACGGCGTTCGGGTACGCGTCGATGGGGTAGCCGGACTGCTCGGCGAGGTCGGAGGTCGAGTAGGCGCCGATGCCGTAGCCGAAGCCGGGCGAGCCCCACGAGGTGAGGACCTGCTTGCCGTCGGGCGTCAGGTCCAGCTGCTTCACGGACCCGTCCATGTCGCCCTTGGCCCGCAGCGTGGCCCCGTCGGCCGAGAGGTCGTAGACGGCGACCCGGCCGCCGTTGCCGGCGACGAGGACGCCCGGGACGGCCGGGTCGGCGCCCAGGAGCGCGGTGCCGGAGAAGTCGCCGTCCCCGCGCTGGGAGAGGCGGACGACGGGTTCGGCGCCGGAGACGTCGAGCGAGCCGAAGTCGGAGCCGTAGCCGAACCAGATCCGGCCGTCCACGACCTCCAGGTCGCCCGGAGCCGCACCCACCGGGTAGCTGGCGGTCTCGGTGTACGTCCCGGTCTCCACCGAGACGATCCGGCCGCCGTTCGTGACGGCCGCGTACACGTGCCCGGAGTCGGCGGACAGCGCGAGGCCGCTCACGCCGGACAACCCGGTCAGGGTCGCCTTGACGGCGCCCGCGTAGTCGGTGACGACGATCTTGCCGCCGCGCGGGTCGGAGACGTAGACCCGCTGGTGGGCGCCGTCCACGACCATGTCGCCGACCGACTCCACCGGAAGGATGTTGGCGGAGTCGGCCACGGCCACTCCCGCCGAACCCGCGGCGAGTACCGCGGAGCTGAGGACGACCGCGAGCGTCGTCGCGGCCGAGATGCTGCGCCTGCGCACAGAAATGGGAACCCCCAGGAAAAGAGCCCGGTGTGTCCGCCGGGCGTGATGAACGCCTGCGTCCCCCCTTCGCACCCGCAGCGGGCGCGTGAACGCGGCAGAGCAGCAGCGTATGGCATGCCAATGACAACGGGGACGGGATTTCGCGCCGCCCCGGACGCTTACCGGACAATTCCGCTCGCGCGCCCGTCGCCACCCTCGCTAGCGTGCCGCGCATGACGACCACCGGCGCCCACCCCCGCTTCGCCCAGGCCCTGAGCGAGCTCGGCCTCGACGAGCTGACCCCGCGCGTCCGCCGCTTCCCCGACGCGACCCGAACCGCCGCGGAGGCCGCCGCCGCGATCGGCTGCGAACCGGCCGAGATCTGCAAGTCCCTCGTCTTCGCGGCGGACGGCGCGCCGGTCCTCGTGCTGATGGACGGGGCCTCCCGGGTCGACGTCGAGCGCGTGCGGCAGGAACTCGGCGCGCAGCGCGTGACGCGGGCGGCCGCCGACGTCGTGCGGGAGACGACGGGGTACGCGATCGGCGGGGTGCCGCCCTTCGGGCACCGCACGCGCACGCGTGTCCTCGCCGACCGGGGTCTCCTGGCGCACGGCGTCGTCTGGGCGGCGGCCGGCGATCCGCACGCCGTCTTCCCCATCGCTCCCGACGCGCTGATCCGGCACGCGGGCGCGGCCCTCGTGGACGTCCGCGAACGCACCGCGTGACCCCCCTGGTCACCGCCGCCGTCCTGCTCGCCGCCGTCACCCACGCCGGCTGGAACGCCATCGCGCACCGGATCACCGACAAGCTCGCCGGGTTCGCGCTCATCGCCGGCGGCGGCATGCTCATCGGCCTCGTGCTCGCGCCGTTCACCGCGTGCCCGGCGGCACGTGCCTGGCCGTACCTGATGTGCTCCGCGGTGATCCACATCGCCTATTACGCGCTGCTCATGCGCGCGTTCCGGCTCGGCGACTTCGGGCAGGCGTACCCGCTGGCGCGCGGCTCGGCGCCCCTCGTCGTCACCGTCCTGGCCGCCGTCTTCGCGCACGAGACGCCCGACGGCCCGGCGGCCGCCGGGATCGCGCTGTCCTGCGCGGGGCTGACCGGCGTCGCCCTCTGGGGGCTGCGCGGGCGGCGGCCCGACGGGGCGGCCATCGGAGCCGCCCTCGCCACCGGGGCGACCATCGCGGCGTACACGGTCGTCGACGGCCTCGGCGTCCGCGCCTCCGGCTCCTCCCTGGGGTACATCGCCTGGCTGATGGCCGTGCAGGGAGCCGTCGTCCCGGCGTACGCCGTGCACCGGTGGCGCGGCCGGACCCTCGCCGTCCTGCGCCCCTTCGCCGCCCTCGGCCTGCTCGGCTCGGCCCTGTCCGTCCTCGCCTACGCCCTCGTGCTGTGGGCGCAGACCCGCGCCGAACTCGCCCCGGTCGCAGCGCTGCGCGAGTCGTCGGTGCTGGTCGGGGCCGCCATCGGGGCGCTGTTCTTCAAGGAGCGGTTCGGCGTGCCCCGCCTCGTCGCCGCCGGGCTGCTGGTCGCCGGCATCGGTCTGATGCTCCACCCGGGCTGACGCCCGCCGGCCCGGGCCGTCCGCTGGGTGCGGCCGCTCGCTCCGAGGCGCACCCTGGAACCACAGGCTTCGGAGGTGACCGTCATGACGCACACCGCAACACGCACCACGGTCGGATGGCATGTCGAGCTGGAGTTCGAGGAGGACGACCGGCACACGCGCGCGGTCGCGCTGGTGCGGCTGCCCGACGGGACCGAGGTGCGGTCCCAGGGGCACGCCAGCCGGCACACCGTGGACGCGGACCAGCCACGGGTCGGCGAGGAGATCGCCGGCGCCCGCGCGCTCAACGAGATCGCCATGCAGCTGCTGACCAAGGCGCACACCGAGATCGACGACGCCTCGGGACGGACGTCGCACCCGATCAACGTCTAGACGCCGTCACCCGGCATCCCGCATCCCGCATCCGGCATCCGGCATCCGGCATCCGGCATCCGGCATCCGGCATCCGGCACCGGTGTCCGTCACCGTGATGCCGATGCCGATGCCGATGCCGGCGCCGTCACGACGTCGCCGCGGTGGCCGTCCGCAGCGCCCGCAGCAGTGCCTGCGCCCGCGGGTCCGCCGTCACGCTCGTCCGGAAGCCGTTGGTGACATAGGCGAAGGCGATCCCCGACTCCGGGTCGGCGAGGCCGAGGGCGCCGCCGCGGCCCGGGTGGCCGAAGGCGCGGGGCGACAGCAGCGGGGAGGCGGCGCCGTGCAGCATGGGGCCGAGGCCGAACCGCGTGTTCACCACCAGGACCCGGTCCGGTCCCGACGACTGCTCGCCGCGCGCGAGTTCCACCGTCTCCGGCCGCAGCAGCCGCACCCCGCCCTCCACGTCACCGATCAACGACGCGTAGAAGCGGGCCAGGCCCTCGGCGGTCGCGATGCCGTTGGAGGCGGGCAGGGCGGCGGCCCGGTACGCGGCGTCGTTCTCGTCGGGCAGCGGGGTGATCGCGGCGAAGGCGCGGCGGGTGAGGGAGGCCGGATCGGCGTACGCCGCGGTGACGGCGGGCTTGGGCCGGGTCCGCAGCGCGCCCGTCTGCGCCGGCGTCTCCACCTGGCCCACGCGCCCCGCCCGCCCGCGCTCCGCCGCCGGCAGCCCGAGCCACAGGTCGGCGCCGGCGGGCCGGGCGATCTCGTCGGCGATCCACTCGCCGACCGGCCGCCCGGTGATCCGCCGCACCAGCTCGCCGGTGAGCCAGCTGTAGGTCTGCGCGTGGTAGCCGTGGTCCGTCCCGGGCTCCCAGACGGGGGCCTGCGCCGCGACCGCCGCCGCGCCCAGGTCGGGGTCGGCGGCCTCGGCGGGCGTCAGCGGCCGGTCGAGGACCGGCACGCCCGCGCGGTGCGCGAGGACATGCCGCACGAGGGTGCGCTCCTTGCCGGCCGCCTTGTACTCGGGCCAGTACGTGCCCACGGGCGCGTCCAGGTCGAGCTCGCCGCGCTGGTGCAGCAGCAGGAGCGCGGCGGCGACCACGCCCTTGGTCGCCGAGCGCACGATCTGGGCCGTGCCCTGCTCCCAGGGGGCCGTGCCGTCGACGTCCTTCGTGCCGCCCCACAGGTCGACCACCTTGCGGCCGTCGCGGTAGACGGCGACCGCCGCGCCCCGGTCGCCGAGCGCCGCGAAGTTGCGTGCGAACGCCTCCCGGACCGGCTCGAAGCCCTCGGCCACCGCACCGTTCACGTCCACGCCCGTACGTCCTCTCGCAGATCGCCTTCAACTCATCGGGCAACGCGCGCGGCGAGCCTGCGATTCCGTCGTCCCGTCAGCCGAGAATGATCGTTACATCGATGTTGCCGCGCGTGGCGTTCGAGTAGGGGCACACCTGGTGCGCCGCGTCGACCAGCTTCTCCGCGAGGCCCGGGTCCAGCACGGGCAGCGAGACGCTGAGCGCCACCGCGAGCCCGTAGCCCTTGCTGCTGTTCGGGCCGATCCCGACCTTCGCCGCCACCGTCGACCCCGTCAGGTCGTAGCCCGCCCGGTTGCCGACCAGGATCAGCGCGTTGTGGAAGCAGGAGCTGTAGCCGGCCGCGAAGAGCTGCTCCGGGTTGGTGCCGTCGCCGTCGCCGCCGAGCTGCGGCGGCATCGCCACCTTCAGCGCGATCTGGCCGTCCTGACTGGTCACGAACCCGTCGCGGCCCCCGTGCGCGGTGGCCTCGGCGACGTACATGATCTTCGTCGGACGGGTGTCGGCGGTGCCGGCCGTCCCGGCGGTCTCTTTCGTGCCGACTGCGGCGCCCTCTGTCACGGCGGTCCCTCCCCAAACATCTTCCCCAATTACATCGTGCACAAGGTACCGGCCGGTAGGTAGGTGCGTCCCGGGCAGGGAGGAGTAACCTGCGGTAACTTTCGTGCGGGCCGCGGAGCTGTGCGGCCGGCCGGACGGTCCGGCGCCCGAGCCGGTCCTAGCGGGCGCGGTCCGCCGTCGGGTGCGCGCGCTCCGCGAGACCCCACAGCTCCTCGCGCAGCCGCGCGATCTCCGCCGTCTCCAGTCCCGTCGACGCGAGCAGCGACCCGGGGACGCGCTCCGCCCGCTCCCTCAGCTTCTCGCCGGGGCCGGTGCACGCCACCAGCACCGAACGCTCGTCGTGCGCCGCGCGCTCCCGGCGCACCAGCCCCGCCGCCTCCAGGCGCTTCAGCAGCGGCGACACCGTGCCGTAGTCCAGCCGCAGCGCCGACGCCAGGTCCTTGACCCTCGTCTCGCCGCGCTCCCACAGCACCAGCAGCACGAGGTACTGCGGGTAGGTCAGGCCCAGCTCGTCCAGCAACGGGCGGTAGGCGGCCGTCACCGCGCGCTGGGCCGCGTACAGCGCGAAGCACAGCTGCTCGTCGAGGAGCAGCAGCGAGCGGTCGGCGGCGGGTTCCTCGTCAGTCACGCGCCCATTGTCGCGGAGCGCGGGTCGAACCCGAAGGGCAGCTCCAGGCGATGGGCGCGCATCAGGGCCTCGTCGGCGAGCAGCTCGCCCGTCGGGCCGTCCGCCGCGATCACGCCCTCGCTGAGGACCAGGGCGCGCGGGCAGAGCTCCAGGGCGTACGGCAGATCGTGCGTGACCATCAGCACCGTGACGTCCAACGCCCGCAGGATGTCGGCCAGTTCGCGACGCGAGGCGGGGTCGAGGTTGGAGGACGGCTCGTCCAGGACGAGGATCTCCGGCTCCATCGCGAGGACCGTCGCGACGGCCACCCGGCGCCGCTGCCCGAAGGAGAGGTGGTGCGGAGGACGGTCCTTGAACTCCGCCATGCCCACCTGCGTGAGCGCGTGGTCGACCCGCGCCTCCAGCGCGGCCCCCTTCAGTCCGGCCGCCGCCGGCCCGAACGCCACGTCCTCGCGGACGGTCGGCATGAACAGCTGGTCGTCCGGGTCCTGGAAGACGATGCCGACCCTGCGCCGGATCTCGGCCATGTGCCGCTTGTCCACGGGCAGTCCGGCCACCGTCACCGTGCCGGTCCCGCCGGTCAGGATGCCGTTGAGGTGCAGCACGAGGGTCGTCTTGCCGGCGCCGTTCGGCCCGAGCAGCGCGACCCGCTCCCCGCGCGCGACGCGGAAGTCCACGCCGAACAGGGCCTGGTGGCCGTCGGGGTAGGCGAAGGCGAGGCCGGCCACGTCGAGGGAGGCCGGCACGCCGGAGGGCGCCGTCGCGTCGGGGGAGCTCGTCACATCGGTCATAGGGCCCATCCCAGCACGCAGACGACGAGAGCGGCGAACGGGAGGGCCAGCGCGTACGACCACTGGGCCCGGGACGCGCTCACCTCGTCGATCACCGGCATGGAACCGGCGTACCCCCGGCTGAGCATGGCCAGGTGCACGCGTTCGCCGCGCTCGTAGGAGCGGATGAAGAGCGCGCCCGCCGACTTCGCGAGCACCCCCCAGTGCCGCACCCCGCGGGCCTCGAAGCCGCGTGACTCCCGGGCGATCCGCATGCGCCGCATCTCGTCCGTGATGACGTCGCCGTAACGGATCATGAAGGAGGCGATCTGCACGAGCAGCGGCGGCAGTTTCAGCCGCTGCAGCCCGAGCAGCAGCTCGCGCAGTTCGGTGGTGGACGCCAGCAGCACGGACGCGGCGACGCCCAGAGTGCCCTTCGCGAGCACGTTCCAGGCGCCCCACAGCCCGTCGACGCTGAGGGACAGTCCGAGGACGTCGGCCCGCTCGCCCTCCGCGACGAACGGCATCAGCACGGCGAACGCGACGAACGGCGCCTCGATCAGCAGCCGCTTCAGCAGGAGGCCGGCGGGCACGCGCGCGCGATGCGCGACGAAGGCCAGCAGCAGCGCGTACAGGCCGAACGCCCACATCGCCTCCCGGGGCGTCGACACGACGACGACCACGAACGCGAGGACGGCGGCCAGTTTGGTGTGCGGCGGCAGACCGTGCACGGGGGAGTGCCCGTGCAGGTAGAGCCGGTGGGCGTGGCCTGCTCCCATGGCCTCAGACGTTCTCTACGGCCGTGGGGGACACGTCGGCGCCGCGTCGCCTGCGCACCGCCCAGAACACCGCGCTGCCGCCGACGACGGTCACGCCGACGCCGATGACGCCGGCGAGGCCGCCGGACAGGCGGGCGTTCGTCACGTCCTTGACGCCGTAGTCGGCGAGCGGGGAGTCGGAGGTCGCGTGCTTCCCGGTCTTCGCGTCGATGCCCTTGTCGGCGGCGACCTTCTCCAGGCCGTCGGGGCTCGCGGAGGCGTAGAAGCTGACGAATCCGGCCAGCACGAGCGAGGTGACCAGGCCCGTCACCCACAGTGTGCGCCGCGACGTGCGCGCCGCCGCCGGGAGGGCGGAGCCGGCGGGCGCCGCGTCGGCCGCCGGGGCGTCGACGAGTTCGCCGTTCACCCGCAGCCGGAGCGTCTGCCGCAGGCCGCGGGCGCCGTGGACGAGGTCCGGCCGCACCGCGAGCACGGCGCCCACGGTCAGCGCGGTGATCACGGCCTCGCCGACGCCGATCAGCACATGCACGCCGATCATGGCGGTGGCGACCTTGCCGATGGCCACGTCGGTGGTGCCGCCGATCCAATACAGGAACGTGAAGGCCACGGCGGCGGCGGGCACGGACAGCGCGGCGGCGAGGAAGGACGCGACCGTGACGGACCGGCGACCGTGCGGCAGCAACTTCACCAGGCCGCGGAAGACGGCGTACGCGACGACCGTCGTCACGATGGCCATGTCGGTGATGTTCACGCCGAGGGCGGTGAGTCCGCCGTCGGCGAAGAGGACGCCCTGCATGAGCAGGACCACGGACACGCACAGGATGCCGGTGAAGGGACCCACGAGTATCGCGGCGAGCGCACCGCCGAGCAGATGGCCGCTGGTCCCCGCCGCGACGGGGAAGTTGAGCATCTGCACGGCGAAGATGAACGCCGCGACGAGGCCGGCCAGCGGCGCCGTGCGGTCGTCGAGCTCGCGGCGCGCACCGCGCAGGCTCACGGCGATGGCGCCCGCTGCGACGACTCCGGTCACGGCGGAGGTCGGGGCGTTGATGAATCCGTCGGGTACGTGCACCCGACGATGATAGTGGCTTGATGCGAACGGTTCGCAAGAGCGAGGAGCTTGTGCATCGAAGCGCGTTGCAGTGCGCTCCCGCGGGCGCGCCGCATCGCACAGATGAGATATGCCTGCTCGAAGGAGCGCGTCGCGGAAAATGTGGGACATTGGAAGGGAGTGGACGCACAGCTTCCGCACAGGTCACGCTGCGTGAGAGGGTCGGCCGATGTCTGTAGTCGAACAGTACGCGCGAGCCCATATCGTCACGGACGCCGACCAGGTCGACGAGGAACGGACGGCGGTTCCCGTCGTCCTGCGCTACGACCCGGACAGCGACCCCCGCTCGGTGCGGGTCGGACTGCCCGACCGGCACGAGTGGACGTTCTCCCGCAACCTCCTCGAACAGGGCCTGCGCGCCCCGGCCGGCACCGGAGAGGTCCGGGTGTGGCCGTGCGGGCGGGTCCAGGCCATCGTGGAGTTCCATTCCGCGCACGGCGTCTCGGTCGTCCAGTTCGAGTCGAAGACCCTGGTGCGGTTCCTGCGCCGCACCTACACGGCCACGGCGCATCAGCGGCCCGTCAGCCACCAGGCGTACTGATCACGCCGCGGGCCGTCAGCCGCCCAGCCGCAGCAGCGACGCCACGATCGGGCCCGCCGTGTCCCCGCCGTGGCCGCCCGCCTGGACCACGCCCGCGGCCGCGAGGTCGCCCCGGTAGGCGGTGAACCAGCCGTTGGGCTTGTCCTGGTTGTCGACCTCCGCCGAGCCCGTCTTGGCGCCGTAGTCCGGGCCGAGGCCGGACATCGCCTCGGCGGCGGTGCCGGCCGCGGCGGTGTAGTTCATCAGCTCCCGCAGCTGGGACAGTGTGGACGCCGACATCGTGCGGGAGGCCTTCGCCAGCGTGCGGTCGTCCACGGACGGGGCGACCAGGTACGGCTGGTGGAAGGAGCCCGACTTCACGGTCGCGGCGACCGACGCCATGTTCAGCGGGTTCATCCGGACCCCGCCCTGGCCGATCAGCGAGGCCGCCATCTGCGCCTTCGACTGCACCGGCACCGAACCGTCGAAGGACGGGACGCCGATCGACCAGTTGTTCATCGACAGACCGAACACCTGCTGGGCCTGCTTGGTCAGGCTGTCGTCGTCCAGCTCCGGCGCCTGGCTGATGAAGGCGGTGTTGCAGGAGCGGGCGAAGCTCGCCTTGAACGTGCCGCCGGTGATCTCGAAGTCGTCGTCGTTGTGGAACTTCCAGCCGCCGTAGGTGAACGTCTTCGGGCAGGGGTGCGTCTTGTCCGCCGACGCCAGGTCCTTCTCGATGAGCAGCGACGACGTGACGACCTTCATCGTGGAGCCGGGCGCCAGCGAGCCGTTGAACGCGGTGTTGAAGCCGTGACCGGCGTTGGCCACCGCGAGGATCTCGCCCGTGGAGGGGCGCAGCACGACGACCGACGACTTCGCGGTCTTCGCCACCTGCTGCTCGGCGGCCGTCTGGAGGGCCGCCTTCAGCGTGGTCTTCACGGTGCCCGGCGTGCCCTTGCTGAGCTCCAGCAGCGTCTTGTCGGAGGCCTTCTTCGCCTTGGCCGCCTTGCCCCGGACGATCTGGAGCTCGACGCCCGCCTTGCCGCCGGCCTTCTTGCCGTACTTCTCCCGCAGCCCGTCCAGCACCGGGGCCAGGGAAGGGTACTTCGCGACCGTCAGCTCGCCGCCGTCGCGGTCGACGGCCTTGACCGGCGGGGTGCCCGACGCGCCGGTGACGAGCCGGTCGCCGTCCTGCAGGTCCGGGTGGACGACCGAGGCGTGCCAGTCGACCTGCGCCTTCCCGTTCTTCGGATTGCGGACCACGGTGAGCGCGCTGGCGTACGACAGCGGCTTGCTGACGTCCTTGTACGTCACCGTGCCCTTCACCCGGAACGGGACCCTGGCGCCCTTGGCCTCGCCGGCGCTGAGGGCGACGCCCGTGACGTGGGCGTCCTTGCCGTAGCCGGTCAGCAGGGCGGAGGCGGCCGCGGAGTCGTCCGTGGCGGCGGCCGCCTGGGCCACCTTGCCCCCCTGCCAGGCCGTGAGGAACCGCTCGGCCACGGTCTTGGCCTCGGCCGCCGACGGCGGATCGGCCCTGACCCGCGGCACCTGCCTGCCGTCCGCGGCCGCGGCGGAACCGTCGTCGGCCGCCGCCCCGCCGTACAGCGCGTAGACGCCGAACCCGGCGCCCGCGACGACTACGGCGATCATGCCGCCGGCCACGGCGGGACGCCGCTTGCTGCGCTGCTCTTCGACGCGCCTTCTCTTGCCCACTGCGTGCGATCCTCCGGATCCCCTGGGGCTTCCCCCCGCCCCGCTGCCCTCGTTGCCCTCACCGACCCCAACGACGGCAACAGCCTAGAGTCCCGTCGCGGTCGAGTGACGTCATAGGTGACGTCGGCCACTTCGGTCACGGTTCAGCCGGCCCGCAGCACCTCCGCGACGATCGGCCCCGACGCGTCGATCCCGTGGCCGCCGTCCTGGGTCATCGCGGCGGCCGCGACGTCGCCCCGGTAGCCGGTGAACCAGCTGTCGGAGCGGGCCTGTCCGTCGACCTCGGCGGAGCCGGTCTTCGCGCCGATGCGGCCGCTCAGCCCGGCCATGACCTGGGCGGCGGTGCCGCTGGTCGCGGTCCGGTTCATCATGGAGCGCAGCTGCTGGACGGTGCTCTGCGACAGCCCCTTCGCGTGGGCAGGGTCGCGGCCGTCGAGGCTGAGCGGCACGATCACCGGCTGCCGGAAGGCGCCGGTGATCGCGGTCGCGGTCACCGAGGCCATGTTCAGCGGGTTCATCTGGACCTTGCCCTGTCCGATCAGGCCGGCCGCGGTGTCCGGGCCGGCGGAGACCGGGACGGAGCCGTCGAACGAGGGGATGCCGGTCTGCCAGTCGAGGCCGATGCCGAAGCGGTCCCTGGCCTCGTTCGTCAGCGAGTCGTCCTTCACCGAGTCGGCGAACTTCACGAATGCCGTGTTGCAGGAGACGGCGAAGCTCTTGGAGAGGGTCGCGCCCTCGTCGGCCTTCATGCCGGTGATGTTCTTGAAGGTCTGGCTCTCGGAGACGGCCGAGGACGGGCAGGGCGCGGGTCCGTTCGCGGTGGTGAGCCCGTTGTCGATGAGGGTGGCCGCGCTGACGATCTTCATCGTGGAGCCGGGCGCGACCTCGCCCAGGAAGGCGGCGTTCCAGCCGTCGGTGCGGTTGTTGGCGACGGCCAGGACCTCGCCGGTGCTCGGCTTGACGGCCACCACCGACGACTGGGGGTACTTCTTGACCGCTTTCTCCGCCGCCGCCTGCACGCTCGCGCTGAGGGTGGTGGGCAGCCTGCCCGCCTTGCCCTCGGCGAGCGTCAGCAGCGGGGTGTCGGCGGTGTCGGGCGCGGCGTGCCGGATCGCCAGCTCGATGCCCGGCGTCCCGCCCGCCTTCGCCCCGTACTTGGTGCGCAACTGGTCCAGGACCGGCCCCAGGGAGGGGTACTTCTCCTTCGTCAGCACCTTGCCGTCCCGGTCCACGGCCTCGATCGACGGCGCCGACGAGCCGCCGGTGACCAGGGTGTCGTCCATGTTCCTGAGCGCGGGATGGACGACCGACGGCTGCCAGTCGACCAGCGCCTTGCCGGTGGTGACGCCCCGCACGACCGTCAGCCGGCTCCGGTAGGCGAGCGGCTTGGACTTCCCGTCGTACGTCACCGTCGCCTTCACCGCGAAGGGCACGCTGTCGCCCGCCCTCTCGCCCGGTGTGATCTTCACGCCCGTGATGTGCGCGGCCTGGCCGTACGAGGTCAGCAGCGGCCCGGCCTTCGCCGCGTTGTTGGTGAGCCCGGCGGCGGTCGCGGCCTGCCCCTTCTCCCAGGCCGCGAAGAACGCGGCGCTGGTGTCCTTCACCTCGGAGTCGCTCGGCGGCCCGCTCTTGACGGCCACCGGCTCCGCGCCTCCCGGCCCGCCGCTGCCGCCGGTGTCGCTCAGCGCGTTCACCACGTTGTAGGCCCCGTACCCGGCCCCGCCCACCATTACGGCGAACACCGAGCCGACTATGGCCGCCTTTGCCCCCTTACGCATGTTCCGCGTCCTCCCCGTAGTCCCCGTGGCGACCCTCGCGGGTCGTTTCTGAACGCGTTCAGAAATTCGCGCTCAGCCTCACAGTAAGCGCTGACACCACGCCCGGGGCGGGAGTTTCCGCAATTGTTAGACCCACGTGTCCAGCCACATCCGTGAACGCCAGTCGTCGATCGGGATGGCCTGGCCGGTGTAGAGGGGCCAGAAGTAGATGAAGTTCCAGGCGATCAGGAGGACCAGGACGCCCGCGCCCGTGGCGCCCGCGACGCGGCGGGTGTCGCTGGAGCCCGGGGGGCCGACGAGGGCGCCGATCATCATGGCCACCGCCAGACACAGGAAGGGCAGGAAGACGACGGCGTAGAAGAGGAAGATCGTGCGTTCCTGGTACATGAACCACGGCAGGTAGCCGGCGGCGATGCCGCAGGCGATCGCGCCCGCGCGCCAGTCACGGCGGAACAGCCAGCGCCACAGCACGAACAGCACCGCGAAACAGGCCGCCCACCACAGCAGCGGGGTGCCGATGGCCAGCACCTCGCGCGCGCACTTCTCGCCCGCGTCCGTCGGACAGCCGTCCGTGCCGGGCGCCGGGGACTCGTAGAAGTAGGAGACCGGACGGCCGAGGACGAGCCAGCTCCACGGGTTCGACTGGTACGTGTGCGGCGACGTGAGGTGGGTGTGGAACTCGTACACCTCGTGCTCGTAGTGCCACAGGCTCCGCCACCAGTCGGGGAACAGCCACGTCCAGCTGCCGCCCCTGCCGTCGGTGGCCGCCCAGTTGCGGTAGTAGCCGCCCTTGCCGTCCGTGGCGGACAGGATCCAGCCCGTCCACGACACCAGGTAGGTGACCAGCGCGATCGGCACCGTCGCCAGGAACGCGAAGCCCGTGTCCCGCTTCAGCACCGCCAGGAACGGGCGCCGGGCCCCCGCCACCCTGCGCGAGCCGACGTCCCACAGCACCGTCATCAGACAGAACGCGACCATGATGTACAGGCCGTTCCACTTCGTGCCGATGGCCAGGCCCAGCATCAGGCCCGCCACCCAGCGCCAGGGCCGCCACCCGATGCGGGTCGTCTCCGCGAGGTGCGCGTCCGGGCGGCAGCGGCCGTCGGCGTCCGGTTCGAGCGCCGCGGCGAGTCGCGCGCGAGCCCAGTCCCGGTCGGCCACCAGACAGCCGAACGCCGCCAGCACGAAGAACATCAGCACCCCGTCGAGCAGGGCCGCGCGGCTCATCACGAAGTGCAGTCCGTCCACCGCCATCAGCGCGCCCGCGAGGCAGCCGAGGAACGTGGAGCGGAAGAGGCGGCGGCCGATCCGGCACAGCATCAGCACGCTGAGCGTGCCGAGCACCGCCGTCATGAACCGCCAGCCGAACGGGTCGAAGCCGAAGAGCAGTTCGCCCAGCCCGATCACGTACTTCCCGACCGGCGGATGCACGACGTACGCCGCGTCCCCCGGGATCGGGACATGACCGCCCGAGGAGAGGATGGCGTCGTTGGCGTTCTTGTCCCAGTTGACCTCGAACCCGCGGTGGACGAGCGCCCACGCGTCCTTCGCGTAGTACGTCTCGTCGAATATCACCGCCCTGGGGCTGCCCAGATGCCAGAACCGCAGCACGCCCACGAACAGCGTGACCAGCAGCGGACCGAGCCACGGCGACCAGCGCACGATCCGGTCCGCCCATGCGTACGGGACGCCGAGCGCCTGCCACAGCCGCGGGCCGGGCTGCGCGAACGGCGGCAGCAGACGCTCCCGGACGTCGGCGGAGGACTGCGCCGGCCAGCCGAAACGGCGCAGCCGCTGCTGCCACGACGGCCGCCGGTCGTGCGGCGCCGGGTCCTGCCGGTAGTCCGTGGAGTCCATGGAGGACGCGGTACTGGTCACCGCGCCATCGTAGGGAACACGTCTGTGTGAGTCCCGTGTCTCTCCCCCTGCGAGGATGGAAACGTGACAGCCACGCCCCGAACCGCCCCCGGAGTCCTCGTCCTCGCCGGCACGCCGATCGGCGACGTCGCGGACGCCCCGCCGCGCCTTGCCGACGAACTGACCGGCGCCGACGTCATCGCCGCCGAGGACACCCGCCGACTGCGCCGACTGACCCAGGCCCTGGGCGTGACGCCCAAGGGTCGGGTGGTGTCCTACTTCGAGGGCAACGAGGCCGCCCGCACACCCGAGCTGGTCGAGGAACTCGTCGGCGGCGCACGGGTGCTGCTGGTCACCGACGCCGGGATGCCCTCGGTCTCCGACCCCGGCTACCGGCTGGTCGCCGCCGCCGTGGAGCGGGACGTCCGCGTCACCGCCGTCCCCGGTCCGTCCGCGGTGCTCACCGCGCTGGCCCTGTCCGGGCTGCCCGTCGACCGGTTCTGCTTCGAGGGGTTCCTGCCGCGCAAGGCGGGCGAACGGCTGTCGCGGCTGCGCGACGTCGCCGACGAGCGCCGCACGCTCGTCTACTTCGAGGCCCCCCACCGGCTCGACGACACCCTCGCCGCGATGGCCGAGGTGTTCGGCGCGGACCGGCGGGCCGCCGTCTGCCGCGAACTGACCAAGACGTACGAAGAGGTCAAGCGCGGCCCGCTCGGCGAACTGGCCCGGTGGGCGGCCGAGGGCGTGCGGGGCGAGATCACCGTCGTCGTCACCGGCGCGCCGGAACGCGGGCCCGAGGAGCTCGACGCGACGGAGCTCGTACGGCGTGTGCGGGTGCGCGAGGAAGCCGGCGAACGCCGCAAGGAGGCCATCGCGGCGGTCGCGGCGGAGGCCGGACTGCCCAAGCGCGAAGTGTTCGACGCGGTGGTGGCCGCGAAGAACTCCGGTGTGCTGTGACGGGTGTGCCGGTCCCGCCGTGACGGCTGGCGCCGGGGCGGTGTGAAGGGGCTCACACCCCCTCTGAGCAGGGCGCATGTCGTCTGAGCGTGCGCCCCATGCGCGGGCAAAGGACCGCGGGCCCTGGGGCAAGGGACACCCAAATCGGCTTCAACAGTGCACAGGTCGAGTGCATTCGCCGCGGGGGAGGCGTCCACTGGACGACGGGACGTGAACCGTCCCACCAGCGGACCACGGGAGCGGTCATGAGTGACATCACAGGGCAGACCGGCCTCCGCGGCGGCGCGAGCGCCGTCGTCAACGAGTCGTACTCCTTCGCCTGCATGCGCTGCGGGCACGGCTGGGAACAGTCGTACGAGATCGAGCACCACACCGACGCCGACGGCCACGAGTTCGTCCTCTACGTGGCGAACGGGCGTGTCGTGCCGTCGCCGCTGAGCCGGCCGGCCTGCCAGAACTGCGACGGGCACATCGTGCGCATCATGCGGGCCGGTCAGGTCTCCTCGGTGCTGAGCGCCGCCCGTCAGCGCAAGACGTCCCCGGCCGGACCGGTCCAGGCGCCGGTGACGGCGGCCGAGGGGCAGCCCGAGGGCGGCCCGCAGGGACAGCCCCAGCACCACTGGCACCTTTCCGACCTGCTGCACCCGTTCCGCAAGGCGAGCTAGCCGGGAGCCGGCCGGGGAGGGCGAGCCCCTTCCGTAGGATCGGGGCATGTCTTCGAACGCCGGCGACCGCGCCGACAAGAGTGCCGCGCCGCCGCTTCCGGCCCCCCTCGGGGTGCCGGTCGCGGACTCCCACACCCACCTCGACATGCAGTCGGGCACGGTGGCGGAGGCCCTCGCCAAAGCCGCGTCGGTCGGCGTGACCACGGTCGTCCAGGTCGGCTGCGACGTACGCGGCTCCCGTTGGGCGGCCGAGACGGCGGCGGCGCACGACAGCGTGCACGCCGCCGTCGCCCTGCACCCGAACGAGGCGCCGCGGATCGTGCACGGCGACCCCGGGGGAGGAGGGTCCCGCCAGGGCCCGCGGACGCCGGGCGGCCCGGCCGCGCTCGACGAGGCGCTCGCCGAGATCGACCGCCTCGCCGCGCTCCCGCACGTCAAGGGCGTCGGCGAGACGGGCCTCGACCACTTCCGCACCGGCCCCGAGGGCAAGGACGCCCAGGAGAGCTCCTTCCGCGCCCACATCGAGATGGCCAAGCGGCACGGCAAGGCCCTGGTCATCCACGACCGCGACGCGCACGCCGACGTCCTGCGCGTCCTGAAGGAGGAGGGCGCCCCGGAGCGGACCGTCTTCCACTGCTACTCCGGCGACGCCGAGATGGCCGAGATCTGCGCCCGCGCCGGCTACTTCATGTCCTTCGCGGGCAACGTCACCTTCAAGAACGCCCAGAACCTCAGGGACGCCGTCGCCGTGGCGCCCGCGGAGCTGCTCCTGGTGGAGACCGACGCCCCGTTCCTGACTCCGGCGCCCTATCGCGGACGCCCGAACGCCCCCTACCTCATTCCCGTCACCGTGCGCGCCATGGCCGCCGTGCGGGGCGTCGACGAGGACGTCCTGGCCGCCGCTCTCGCCGCCAACACGGCACGCGCGTTCGGGTACTGACCCGCACACCCGCGTCGAACACCACTCTGGGTAGCCGCGTCACTTTGGAGAGTGACCGCCGCTCCGCTAGGTTCTGGGGGCCCGATCCGGACCCCACCCCTGGAGTGTCGGCGTGAGCAACTCGCAGTACCTCGAGTACGGGCCGTACGGCGGCGCCGGGACGCAGGTCGACCTGCACAACGCCGAGACGATCGCCTACGGCGTGTACGCGGCGCCCGGGACGTACGACGACACGTACCGCCCCTCGTACGAGGAGTTCGCCGAGTACCAGGCGGACGGGGCGGACGGGGCGCCCGGGACGTACGACGCGCACGAGACGCATGACGCGCGGCCGGCCCGGGCCGAGCCCGTGCGGACGCTGCAGCTGACCGAGCCGCTGCTCCCGCTCCCCGAACCGCCGCTGCCGGCGCAGGGCACGGGGCGGCGGGCGGGGCGCCGGCGCCGGGCACGCGACGCCGAGCGCCCGGAGTCCGCGGTGCGCAGGCTTCTCCCGCAGGCCCTCGTCGTCGCGTTCCTGGCCGGCGGCACCACCGCGTTCGTCGCCGACGACAAGGCGGTGGAGCTGACCGTCGACGGCAGGCCGCGCACCCTGCACACCTTCGCCGACGACGTGGGCGAGCTCCTCGCGGACGAGGGCGTGCGGGTGGGCGAGCACGACGTGGTCGCACCCGCCGCGGGCACGGACCTCGCCAGCGGCGACGAGATCACCGTGCACTACGGGCGGCCCGTCCGGCTCACCCTGGACGGACAGCGGCACGAGTGGTGGACGACCGCGCACACCGTCGAGGAGGCGCTCCGGCAGCTCGGGGTGCGGGCGGAGGGCGCGTACATGTCCGTCTCGCGCTCCCAGCGCATCGGTCGCGCGGGGCTGGCGCTGGACGTGCGCACCGAGCGCTCCGTCACCGTCATGGCCGACGGCCGGGCCCGCACCATCCGCACCAACGCGGCGACCGTGCGCGAGGCGGTCGCCGCCGCCGGGATCACCCTGCGCGGCGAGGACACCACCTCCGTCGACCCCGGCAGCTTCCCGCGTGACGGCCAGACGGTCACCGTGCTGCGGATCACCGGCTCCGAGGAGGTCCGCGAGGAGCAGATCCCGTTCCACGTGCGGCGCACCGAGGACCCCTCGCTGTTCAAGGGCGCCGAGGTGGTCGAGCGGGCCGGACAGCCCGGACTGCGGCGCATCACCTACGCCCTGCGCTCCGTGAACGGCGTGCGGCAGAAACCCCGGCGGATCCGTGACGAGATCGTGCGCGAGCCGCGCGAGCAGCGGGTGAGGGTCGGGACGAAGCCGCTGCCGTCGTCGGTGCGGGGAGCCGACGGCCTGGACTGGCGCGCGCTCGCGGCCTGCGAGTCGGGCGGCCGGCCCGGCGCCGTCGACCCGTCGGGCAACTACGGCGGGCTCTACCAGTTCGACACCCGTACCTGGCAGAGCCTCGGCGGCAGCGGACGGCCCCAGGACGCCCCGGCGGCGGAGCAGACGCTCCGCGCGAAGAAGCTGTACGTCCGGCGCGGCGCGAGCCCCTGGCCGCACTGCGGACGCCGCCTGCACGGCTGACGGCGACGCCCACCCGCCGCCCCCTGCACCCACGGCCGCCCCACAGGGTTCGGGGGCATGGCGGCGGTGCGGGGGTGGGGGCGCGGCCCCGTACCCTGGTGCCGTGAGCAGCAGCCCCCCTTCCGACGCCCTCCTGGGCCCCGCCGACATCCGTGAGCTGGCGGCCGTCCTCGGCGTGCGGCCCACCAAGCAGCGCGGCCAGAACTTCGTGATCGACGCGAACACCGTCCGCCGGATCGTGCGCACCGCCGACGTCCGGCCCGACGACGTGGTCGTCGAGGTCGGTCCCGGGCTCGGCTCCCTCACCCTCGCCCTGCTGGAGGTCGCCGACCGGGTCACGGCCGTCGAGATCGACGACGTCCTGGCCGGCGCGCTGCCCGCGACGATCACCGCCCGCATGCCGCAGCGCGCGGAGCGGTTCGCGCTGGTGCACTCCGACGCGATGCACGTGACCGGGCTGCCGGGCCCCGCCCCCACCGCGCTCGTCGCGAACCTGCCGTACAACGTGGCCGTGCCCGTCCTGCTGCACATGCTGGAGACGTTCCCGAGCATCGAACGCACCCTCGTCATGGTCCAGTCGGAGGTCGCCGACCGGCTCGCAGCGGGCCCCGGCTCGAAGGTGTACGGCGTGCCGTCCGTGAAGGCGAACTGGTACGCCGACGTCAAGCGGGCCGGAGCGATCGGCCGCAAGGTGTTCTGGCCGGCGCCGAACGTGGACAGCGGGCTGGTGTCGCTGGTGCGGCGGTCCGAGCCGATCAGGACCACGGCGTCCCGGCGCGAGGTCTTCGCCGTCGTCGACGCGGCCTTCGCCCAGCGCCGCAAGACACTGCGCGCCGCGCTCGCCGGCTGGGCGGGGTCGGCCGCCGCCGCCGAGAAGGCCCTGGTCGCCGCCGGGGTGTCCCCGCAGGCCCGCGGCGAGGCCCTCACCGTCGAGGAGTTCGCCCGGATCGCCGAGCACCTGCAGCAGGACGCCGCGTGAGCGCCGGCGTCACCGTGCGGGTGCCCGCCAAGGTCAACGTGCAGCTCGCGGTGGGCGCGGCCCGCCCGGACGGCTTCCACGACCTGGCCAACGTGTTCCTGGCGGTCGGCCTGTACGACGAGGTCACGGTGACCCCGGCCGACGCCCTCCGCGTCACCTGCGAGGGCCCGGACGCGGCCCAGGTGCCCCTGGACCGCACGAACCTGGCGGCGCGGGCCGCGATCGCCCTCGCCGAGCGGTACGGCCGCACCCCCGACGTGCATGTGCACATCGCCAAGGACATCCCGGTCGCCGGGGGCATGGCGGGCGGCAGCGCGGACGGCGCGGGCGCACTGCTGGCCTGCGACACGCTGTGGGGCACCGGCGCCACCCGCGACGAACTCCTGGACATCTGCGCCGAGTTGGGCAGCGATGTGCCGTTCAGCCTGGTCGGCGGGGCCGCTCTCGGTACCGGGCGTGGCGAGAAGCTGACGGCCCTGGAGACGGGCGGCGCCTTCCACTGGGTGTTCGCGATGGCCGGGCGGGGGCTGTCGACGCCGGCCGTGTTCCGCGAGTTCGACCGGCTCACCCGGGGAACGGACGTCCCCGAGCCGGCCGCCTCGGACGCGCTCCTGGACGCCCTCGCGACGGGCGACCCCGACGCCCTCGCGGCCACCGTCTCCAACGACCTGCAGCCCGCCGCGCTGTCGCTCTTCCCGGAACTCGCCGACACCCTGGACGCGGGGCGCGGGGCGGGAGCGCTGGCCGCGCTGGTCTCGGGCTCGGGCCCGACGACGGCGTTCCTCGTGCGTGATCCGGGGGCGGCGGAGACAGTGGCCGAGGCCCTGCGCGCCTCCGGCACATGCCGGGCGGCGCGGGTGGCCTCGGCGCCGGCGGCGGGGGCGACGGTGCTCTGAGGGCGGCCGCGGTCAGAGTTCGTCGATGGCGGTCAGGTCGATGACGATGTCACAGGGCTTGTCGACCTTGACCTGGTCCCGATGCATTCCTGTGTGAACGTACGCCTGGGTGAGAGGGTCCAGTTCGTACACGTGGATGACAGCCCTGTTGCCGGTCCCGCTCTGCTCGACGCGCCAGAAATTCGGGATTCCGGCGGCCGCGTACTTCTGTGGCTTGGTCGTGCGGTCCCGGGATTCCGAGTCCGGCGAGACGACCTCCACGGCGAGGAGCACGTCCTCGGCCCGGTAGCTCGTCTGATCCGGCCCGGTGGCCGCGTCGGCGCGGATCACGCTGACGTCCGGTTCGGGACCGTTGCGGGTGTCGAGGACGATGGTCATCTCGCGTTTGACCTTGAACTCGGCCGGCAGCCCACCGCGCAGACCAGTGACCAGCAGGTCGATCGCATCGGCGTGGAAAGCTCGCTGGGGACTCACGAAGACCAGGCTCCCGTCGATCAGCTCGGTGTGCGGCGGGAGATCAGGCAGCGTGAACAGGTCGTCCACGGTGTAACCGTCCTGCGGCGGCACCGGCCACCGGACGCGGCGCTTGACGGACTCGGCGGTCATGGTTCCTCCCATGGACGGGATCCTGCTGCCCGACCTCCACGGTAGCGGCCCGATCCCGAACAAGGTCATCACAAAGAGTGACCGCACCCTCGCGCCCGGTGCCTCACCCGTCAGGCCGTAGGCTTAAAGGCTGTCCGACCCCGATGCGCAGGAGTGAAATGGCCGTCAATCTGGTCAATGTCGAGAACGTCAGCAAGGTGTACGGGACCCGTGCGCTGCTCGACGGCATCTCGCTCGGCGTGTCCGAAGGGGACCGGATCGGTGTCGTCGGCCGCAACGGCGACGGCAAGACCACGCTGATCCGCATGCTCGCCAAGCTGGAGGAGGCCGACTCCGGGCGGGTCACGCACTCGGGCGGGGTACGCCTCGGAGTGCTCACCCAGCACGACTCGCTCGACGCGACCGCGACCGTCCGCCACGAGGTCATCCGGGACATGGCCGACCACGAGTGGGCCGGCAACGCCAAGGTCCGGGACGTGCTCACCGGGCTCTTCGGCGGGCTCGACCTGCCCGGCTTCCCGCAGGGCCTGGACACCGTCATCGGCCCGCTGTCCGGTGGTGAGCGCCGCCGCATCGCGCTCGCCAAGCTGCTGATCGAGGAGCAGGACCTCATCGTCCTGGACGAGCCGACCAACCACCTCGACGTCGAGGGCATCTCCTGGCTCGCCCGGCATCTGCGCGAGCGCCGTTCCGCGCTCGTCTGCGTCACCCACGACCGCTGGTTCCTCGACCAGGTCTGCACCCGCATGTGGGACGTGCAGCGCGGCGCCGTCCACGAGTACGAGGGCGGGTACTCCGACTACGTCTTCGCGCGCGCGGAGCGTGAGCGGATCGCCGCGACGGAGGAGACCAAGCGGCAGAACCTGGTCCGCAAGGAGCTGGCCTGGCTGCGCCGCGGCGCCCCCGCGCGCACGTCCAAGCCGCGCTTCCGCGTCGAGGCCGCCAACGAGCTCATCGCGGACGTGCCGCCGCCGCGCGACAGCAGCGAACTGATGAAGTTCGCCTCCTCGCGCCTCGGCCGTACGGTCTTCGACCTCGAGGACGTCACCGTGCAGGCCGGCCCCAAGGTCCTGCTGAAGCACATCACCTGGCACCTCGGCCCCGGCGACCGCATCGGCCTGGTCGGCGTCAACGGCGCCGGCAAGACCTCCCTGCTGAGGGCGCTGGCCGAGGCCGCGCGCACCGAGGGCGAGACCCAGCCGGCCGCCGGACGGATCGTCGTCGGCAGGACCGTGAAGCTCGCCTACCTCTCCCAGGAGGTCGCCGAACTCGACCCCGCCCTGCGGGTGCTGGAAGCCGTGCAGCAGGTGCGCGAGCGCGTCGACCTCGGCAAGGGGCGGGAGATGACCGCCGGGCAGCTCTGCGAGACGTTCGGCTTCAACAAGGACAAGCAGTGGACGCCGGTCGGCGACCTGTCCGGCGGCGAGCGCCGCCGGCTGCAGATCCTGCGGCTGCTGATGGACGAGCCCAACGTCCTCTTCCTCGACGAGCCCACCAACGACCTGGACATCGAGACCCTCACCCAGCTCGAGGACCTGCTCGACGGCTGGCCCGGCTCGATGATCGTCATCTCCCACGACCGGTTCTTCGTCGAGCGCACGACGGACCGCGTCTTCGCCCTCCTCGGCGACGCCGCTCTGCGGATGCTCCCGCGCGGCATCGACGAGTACATCGAGCGCCGGCAGCGCATGGAGGAGGCCGTGGCCGCCTCCGCCGCCCCCGCCGCGGCGAAGGCCGCGCCCGAGAAGAGCGCCGCCGACCAGCGCGCCGCCAAGAAGGAACTGCAGAAGATCGAGCGGCAGTTGGACAAGGTCTCCGAGAAGGAGGCCAAGCTGCACGACCGGATCGCCGCCCACGCGACCGACTTCGCGAAGGTGGCCGAACTGGACGCCGAACTGCGCGCGTTGGCCGGCGAACGCGAAGAACTCGAGCTGCGATGGCTGGATCTCGCCGAGGACGCGTGAAGGGTGCGTGAAGACGCATAACGGCGGCATCACGGGGCGGTCCTCCCTTGGGAACAGGGGTGGAGCGGCCCCGGAGGCCGTCGGCGCCGAGTGATAGAAAGAGCCGTCCGAGAACCTTCTGAGGACGGCTCCGGGTGGTCACTGGCCCGGAGGCGTGGCTAAAAAACAGTGACAAGGGGGAACACGCCGATGGCCCAGCCGCCCAGTCAGCCGCCGCAGCCCGGCGGTTTCGGAGCACCGCAGGACCAACCGCACCAACAGCCGTCGCCGCAACAGCAGCCGCCGCAGGGCGGCTTCGGCGCTCCGCAGATGCCGCCGCAGCCGCCCCAGGGCCCGCCCGCCCAGGCCCCGCAGCCCGGCTACGGCCACCCGCAGCAGCCCGGCCCCTACGGACAGCCGCCCCAGCAGCCCGGCCCCTACGGACAGCCCCAGCAGCCCGGCCCCTACGGACAGCCGCCCCAGCAGCCGGGCCCCTACGGACAGCCGGGCCCGTACGGTCAGGCCGCCGGCCCCTACGCCGCGCAGCCCGGCTACGGCTACCCGCAGCAGCCCCCGTTCCCCGGCGCGCCCGGCGCCCCGGCGGGCGGCCGCAACCCCTTCAAGGGGCGGCCCGCCCTCGTCGTCGGGGCCGCGGTCGTGGCGCTGCTGGTGATCGGCGGCGCGGTGTTCGCGGTCACGAACGGCGACGACAAGGACCCGAAGAAGCCGGTCGCCGCGCCGAGCGGCGACGACAAGGCCACGACCGGCGCATCCCCGGTCAACCCCGGTGACGGCGGCGGCGACGGCGGCGAGGACGCCCAGGACTTCAACGCGGGCCGCAAGTCCGGCGAGGCGAAGGTGCTCTGGTACAAGGAGGCGCCCGACGCGCCCGCCTCCGGCGCCGACGCCCCCGGCATGTGGATCACCTCGAAGGCGGCCGTGAAGGCCGCCTACAAGCAGGTCGTCGCATACAACGTGGCGGACGGCAAGCCGTCCTGGCCCGCGCTCACGTTCCCCCAGAAGATCTGCGCGGTCACCCCGCAGCGGACGGCCGACGACAAGGTCGTCGTCGCCTACATGAGCGGCACCAGCGACCGCGCCAAGTGCAACCAGCTCCAGCAGGTCGACCTCGGCACCGGCGCCAAGGGCTGGACCGGCGTGGTCGCGGACGGCGCGCTGTTCGACAGCGCGATCAGCATCGAACTGTCGCTGGCCGGCAACACGCTGATGGTGGGCCGCTCGCAGTCCGGCACGGCGTACGACGTCCGCACGGGCAAGAAGCTGTACGACAAGCAGAAGTACGGGGACGCGTGCTTCCCGACGGCGTTCGCGGGCGGAAGCCGGCTCATCTCGGTGGCGTCCTGCGACGCGACCAAGGCCACCGAGCACGACGAGATCCAGGAGCTGGACCCGGCCACCGGCAAGGTCAAGTGGACCCAGAAGTTCGACAAGGGCTGGAGCGTCGGCAAGACGTACTCCGTCGACCCGCTGGTCGTCTACAGCACCAACAAGGACAAGAACTCCTGGAACATCTCGACGTTCCAGGCGAACGGCTCCTACCGCTCGCAGGTCGGCTTCGACGAGGACTTCGCCCCCGACTGCGACTCCGGCTTCCTGCAGCGCAATCTGACCGGCTGCCAGGGCACGGCGTCCGACGCCAACACGCTGTACCTGCCGACCGACGCGAAGAGCGGGCCCAACGAGATCGTGGCGATCGACCTGGCCACCGGCAAGGAGAAGTGGCGGGTGAAGTCCCCGGCGGACGAGGCCATGAAGCCGGTGCGGGTCGACGGCGGGAACCTGGTGGCGTACGTCCAGCCGTCGTACGACGCGCCCGGTCAGGTGGTGGCGATCCCCACGGCGGGGTCCGC
Organism: Streptomyces sp. NPDC020597; assembly: GCF_044335095.1. NCBI lineage: Bacteria > Bacillati > Actinomycetota > Actinomycetes > Kitasatosporales > Streptomycetaceae > Streptomyces > Streptomyces sp. NPDC020597. The sequence continues at coordinate 406,096 of NZ_JBIRUL010000003.1, forward strand.
GCACACGCCCGCGAAGCTGCTCCAACTGCCCGAGAGCACGGTCAAGATCGAGGACAGCTTCTACTCCCGCGACGTCGACTGGGTCGGCGGGCGCTTCTACATCTCCACCACCCGGCTGACGGGCAACGACGACACGAAGGAGAAGCTGATGCTCGCCTACGGCAAGTGAGGCGAGCCGCCGCCCTCCCGGCTTCCGCCGCCCTCCCGGCTTCCGCCGTCGTCTTCCCCTCCCCGCCTTTCCGGGCTCCCCGAGCTTTCTCCTGAGGTACCCACACCATGACCCAGCCGCCGCCCCCGTCGCCGAACCAGCCGCCGAACCAGCCCCCGCAGGGCGGTTTCGGACCGCCTCAGCCGCCGCAGGACGCGACGCCCGAGGCCGTCCCGCAGGACTCCGCTCCCCAGGCCGTGCCCGAGGACTCCGTCCCGCGGGACGCTGTGCCGCAGCCGCCCGCGCCGAACCTGTCGAAGGCCCCGGAGCAGCAGCCCCCGGCCCCGGCCCAGCCCCCCGCCCCGGTTCAGGCCCCGGCTGCGGGACAGGCGCCGCCGGCCTCGCCCACGCCGTCGCCCACGCCGCCGGCCCCGTCCGGGCCGCCGCAGCCCCAGCCGGGCTACGGATACCCGCAGGCCCCGGCCCCCGGCGGACCGGGCGGGCCCGTCGCGCCCCCGGCCGGCCCCGGTTACGGCTACCCGGCCCAGCCGGGCGCCCCCGTCCCGGGCCCGTCCGCGTACGGTCAGCCGCAGCCCAACCCCTACGGCCAGTCGCAGCCCCACCCCTACGGCCAGCCCCCGACGAACCCCTACGGCCAGTCGCAGCCCCACCCCTACGCCCAGCCCCCGACGAACCCCTACGGCCAGCAGCCGGCCTACGGCTACCCGGGTCAGCCCACCGTGCCCATGCAGCCGCAGGTCGTCGGCAGCGGCGGTCCGGCGGGTTCCGGCGGGAAGATCAACGCACAGGTGGCGATCATCGTCGCGGCGGTCGTCGCGATCGCGCTGATCGTCGGCGGCGGCGTCTGGTACGCGAACTCCGACGGCGGGGGCAAGAAGGAGGAGGCGAGCTCCGGCGGTGCGAACGGCGGCGGGGGCGACAAGGGGGACACGGGAGGAGGCGCCGGCGGCAAGACCTCCGGCGGCAGCGAGAAGGCGCCGGCCGACCCCACCTCCGACGTGCTGTTCAAGCTTCCGATGCCGGTGGTCAAGAAGGGCGAGAACGTCGCCGTCCGGGGTTCCTGGCTGACCGACAAGGCGTACGTGAAGACGGGCGTCAACCAGATCACCGGCTACGACCCGGCCAAGGGCGCCAAGCTCTGGTCGATCGCCCTGCCGGGCCCGGTGTGCGAGGCCAGCAAGTTCGCCACCGACGACCACCGCACGGCGGTCGTGTTCCAGGCGAGCACCGCCAAGACCGCCCGCTGTGACCAGATCGCGGCGATCGACCTCGCCGCCGGCAAACAGTTGTGGAAGAAGACGGTCACCTCAGGCGACTACGCGATCGACTTCGACAACGTCACGGTCAGCGGGAACACGGTCGCCCTGGGCAGCACGGAGGGCGGGGCCGCCTTCGACATCGACTCCGGCAAGGTGCTGTGGTCTCCGAAGCCCGCCGACTCCTGCTACGACGCCGGCTACGGCGGCGGCCCCAAGCTGGTGGCGGTGCGCAAGTGCGGCGCGTACGACAACCCCGAGCTGCACATCCAGACCATCGACCCGGTCTCCGGGAAGGTGCTCTCCGAGTACAAGCTGGCCACCGGCATCGACTACGCGTCCGTCGTCTCCACCGAGCCCCTGGTGGTGGCCGCCGACGTCGGCGACAGCGCCGGGGACGGCAGCGGCATCTCGGACTTCTTCTCCATCGACAACAAGACCGGCAAGCTGCGCACCCGCATCTCGGTCCCGGGGGCCGAGTACGCGGCCGACTGCGAGGGCATCACCAGGATCGAGGCCTGCACCGGCCTGGCCGTCGGCAACGACCGCATCTACGTGCCCACCGAGGAGCACGACGGCAGCGGCAGCCACGGCCGGACGAACGAGGTCGTCGCCTTCGACCTGGCCACCGGCAAGCAGACCGGCCAGCGCGCGGACGCCGGCGACGGCTACACGATCTACCCGCTGCGCATGGACGGCGGCAACCTGATCGCGTACAAGAGGCCGCCGTACGACAAGGGCGGACAGGTCGTCAGCGTCGACGGCGGCTCCTTCAAGGAGACCGTGCTGCTGGAGAACGCGGCCACGGACGCGGTGCACGACCTGGAGACCGGCCTGTCCCCGGAGTACTCCGAGGTCCTCTTCGCGCAGGGACGCCTGTACATGTCGGAGGTGTACGTCGACGACAACGCCACCTCGGGCGGCGACCCCGAGTACCTCGCGGTCGGATTCGGCGTCGCGGGCGGCTGATCGCACCGACCGGCGTTGCGGCCCCGGCCCCGAGCAGGATTCCCGCTCGGAGCCGGGGCCCGCTCATTTACCGTCAACGTCGCCCTCGTGAGAGGAATTTCGGCGATCCGGGCAGTTCTCGCCGGTAGGGGGAGCGCAACGTCGAACAAGCGTGTAGCTTCCGGGGGCATGAAGACAGGGGTGCCGGGGGGCGCCCTTTGTTCGTCCGCGTGGGTTCGCGTGGGTGCGTGTGGGTCCGCGCGGATCCGTGTGGGCATCCACGGGGGGACTGGGGGTTGCTCGATGGGAGTGCGGCTGATGGTGGTCGACGACCACCGCCTGCTCGCGGAGGCGCTGGCCTCGGCGCTCAAGCTGCGGGGACACCGGGTGCTCGCCGCTGCGGCGCCGGCGGCCGGGGCGGCGGAGCTGGTGATCACCCGCGCCCCCGAGGTGTGCCTGCTGGGCACGGCGGCGCCGGCCGAGCCGGGCGTGTTCGACCCCGTGGTCCGCATCAAGCGGGAGCGTCCGCAGGTGGCGGTCCTGGTCCTCGGGCCGGTGCCGAGCCCGCGCGGCATCGCCGCGGCCTTCGCGGCGGGCGCCTCCGGCTACGTACGCCATGACGAGCGCATAGAGGGCGTGGAGCGGGCCATCATGAAGGCGCGGGCGGGTGAGGCGGCGGTCGCGCCGCAGCTGCTGCAGGGCGCGTTCGGCGAACTGCTGAACCCGGCGGCCCAGCCGGACGACGAGGGCCAGCGCCTGCTGCAGATGCTCACCCCGCGCGAGGTGGAGGTCCTGGTCCGCGTCGCCGACGGCGAGGACACCCGTCTGATCGCGGCCGGCATGGGCATCGCCCCGTCCACGGCCCGCACCCACGTCCAGCGGGTCCTGATGAAGCTGGGCGTGGGCTCCCGCCTGGAGGCGGCGGCCCTCGCGGCGCGCACGGGTCTGCTGGACCGCGCGGGGCCGCTGCCGCACACCTCCCGCGAGCGGGCGACGGAAGCGGAGTAGGACGGATGCGAGCACGCACGGTCGTCGGACGGGGCGCGCGCCTCGGCGTCCTCATCGGGGCGTGGCCCGCGGGGACGCTCGGTCTGCTGTGCCTGGTGGCGGCGTTCGTCTTCCTGACCGGCGGCCAGTACGGGGCGGCGTGGGCGCTGACGACCGCGGGCGGGTACGCGGCTGTCGGCAGCATGGCGCTGGGCGTCCTCCTGGGCACGGTCACCGGCCTCGCCCTGGCGATCGCCCCGCGCCGCCTGCTGGCGAGGGCCCCGCTGCGCGGTCTGCTGGCGGCGCTCACCGCGGGACTGCCGGTCGCGGCGCTGCACGTCGCCCTGCTGACCGGGGACGGCTACACCCTGGCGAGCTACCCGCTGTCGACGCACCTCGTCGACTGGGCGGTCATCCTGACGGTCGCCCTGGTGGCGGCGGCGCGCAGCGGTGAGATCGCCGGGTGCGGCGCCGATGAGACGGAGAAGGGGACGAACGGCGATGCCGGGTCGGGGAAAGCGGCGGCGGCAGCGGAGCGCGGCGGCACAGCGCGCTGACGGCCGCTGGGACGTGCTGCTCGAGACGCGGGACCGGTCCGAGCTGCGCGCGATGCTGCTGCGCCTGCGGGCGGCGCAGCCGCCGATCGACCCGGCGGCGGTGCGCATCGACACGCTGTGCGGCCGGTCGGACCGCCCCACCGGGTACCGCCTGAGCCTGTTCCTGCCGGCCCCCGCGCCTGCGCCTCCCGGGCCCGCCACGCCCGGACCCCCGATGCCCGGACGTGGTTCGTGCAGCGGGTAATTCGGGGGCGGCCCCGGTCCGCGGCTGCCTAGGCTCTTCCCATGCCCCACCCGGAAATGCAGCGGATCAACGCCTTCCTGTCGGCCTTCGCCCGACGGCAGGCCGCGCGCGTCGTCGACCTGCCGGGCGCTTTCGCCGCCCTCGACGACGAATTCGCGCACTCCCACGCCGACAACCAGGTCGTGGTCGACGGGGCCGTCGATCCCGAGGCGCTGCCCGCCCTCGCGGAGGGGGCACTGGGACATCTGCCGTTCCGTCTGATCTCCGTCCTCGACGACGACGTCGCGGTCGCGTGCGCGGAGCCGCTGGTGCGGGCCGGATACACCCACTCCACGCTGCTGGTCATGCTGCACACGGGCCTTGCGCCGACCGACGGCGGGCCCGCGCGGGAGGTGGACCTCGACGCGTTCCGCGTCCCGCTGGCCCGGCGCTGGCGGGGCTTCCTCCCGGACGCCGGCGACGAGGTCGTCCGCCACCTCGTCGACCGGCGTGAGGCGCGTCGCCGCGGGGCCGACGTCGTCCGGTTCCTCGGCGCCCGCACGCGGGAGGGCGAGGTCGCCGCCTGGGCCGACCTCTACATGGACCCGGCGACCGGCACGGCCCAGATCGAGGACCTGGTCACCTCGGAGGCCCATCTCCGGCAGGGTCACGGCGACGCCGTCCTGGGCGCCGCCCTGCGCATGGCCGCCGACGAGGGCTGCGGGACCCGGTTCCTGACCGCGGACGCCGCGGACTGGCCGCGGCACTGGTACGAGCGTCGCGGCTTCTCCGTCATCGGCCGTTCGCACTGCTTCGAACGGAGCTGACTCGGCGGTGGCTGAGGTGCATATCGGACATTCACCGCATACGGTGTGTAATCGTACGGTTTCGTTCAGTGACCGCATGCGTCGCTCGGCGCCGAACGAAACACGCCACTCAGCCGAAAAGGGAATGCAATGCGCAAGCTTCACCAGACCGCTCTCGTGGCTGCCATGATCGCCGGCCTCGGCATGGCCGGGGCCGGGATCGCCTCCGCCGGCGTCGCCGGCTCGGACGGGGACTCCCGGCAGTGCGCCAACCACGTGGAGAACATCTCGTTCGGGCTCATCAACATCCCGAACCTGAACCTCCCCCTCCTCGGCTCCTCGTCGAACCAGACGGCGACCCAGCAGATCTGCAACAACGGCGACGACGCCGTCAACGTGAACGTCGCCGACCGGGAGGACTAGGACCTCTCCGGCCGGACACGGTCATGACGCGGGGCGGCTCGGGGTTCCGCATGCCGGGATCCCGGAGCCGCCCCGCCGCACGACCGGCGCGTCCACCGTGCCGCTACCCGGCCCGCGGGGGTTCACCCTCCACCGCCTCGGGCGGGAGCTTCGGGGTGACCGGTGCCGCGGGCCGCAGCTTCAGCCAGGCCAGGAAGAAGAGGCCGAGGGCCAGCATCCCGAGGCCCGTCCACAGGTTGATGTTGATTCCCTGGGCCTTGTCGATCTCCGCGTCGCCGTCCGTGAGGCCGGCGATCGTGACGATCACGCCGTAGACGACGAACAGCCCGCCGATGATGCGGCGCAGGTCGAAGATGCGGGCCGCGGTCGTGGACTTCTCCTCGAGCGCCGTGACCTCGCGCTGGACGTCGGCCTCGGACCAGCCCGCCCGCCGCAGCCGCTCGGCGGCCTCGTCGCGCTCGGACGGTTCGAACTGCTCGGACATGGTGTCTCCATCCTCCCGCGGGTGTCGCGAGGGCTCAGAACGAGAACGGGATGTAGCAGAGGGCGGCCAGGATCACCGCGCTCCAGCCCAGCAGCGCGGGCCGGCGGTACCAGGCGTCGTCGCCCGCCGCGGGCGGCTCGGCCATCCCGGGGGAGACGGTGCCGTAGACCAGGCCCTGCAGCTCCTCGTCCGGTTTGGGGGCGGTGAACAGCGACACCGCCACCATCACGACCGCGCCCGCCACGAAGCCCGCGATCGCGGAGACGAAGTTGGCGCCCTGGTCGGTGGGGATGCCGATGACGTCCTGCTTGTAGAGGACGAAGTAGTTGACCATCGCGGCCGTGGTGCCCGCGAGCAGGCCCCAGAAGCCCGACTTCTTCGACGCCCGCTTCCAGAACATGCCGACGATGAAGACCACGAACATCGGCACGTTGAAGAAGCTGAACAGCGTCTGCAGGTAGCTCATGATGTTCGAGAAGGACGACGCCAGGAACGCCGTGCCCACCGAGGCCGCCACGCCGATCGCCGTGATCAGCCGGCCGAAGCGCACGTAGTAGGCGTCCTCCCGCCCCCGCACCACGTACTTCGCCCAGATGTCGGTGGTGAACACCGTGTTGAAGGACGACACGTTCGCCGCCATGCCGGCCATGAACGCCGCCAGCAGACCCGTCACCGCGATGCCCAGCACACCGTTCGGCAGGAGCTGCTCCATCAGGTACGGGATGGCGTCGTTGTACTGGAGGTCGGAGTCGGCGGTGCCGATCTTCGGCACCAGCACCGCCGCCACCAGGCCCGGGATCATCACCAGGAAGACGATGAAGATCTTCGGGAAGGCCGCGATGAGCGGGGTGCGCTGGGCTGCCGAGAGGTTCTTCGCGGACAGCGCGCGCTGCACCTCCGCGAAGTTGGTCGTCCAGTAGCCGAAGGACAGCACGAAGCCGAGGCCCAGCACGATCGTCAGCCAGTTCGCGCCGAGCGGGTTGGCGCTGCCGATGCCGGTGCCGCCCCAGGCGGTGACGAAGTCGTCCCCGTGCGTCGCGGTCAGCTTGTCGGTCAGGCCGCCCCAGCCGCCCACCTTCTTCAGGCCGAGCACGGACAGCGGGATGAGGGCCGCCAGGATCACGAAGAACTGCAGGACCTCGTTGTAGATCGCCGACGAGAGGCCGCCGAGCGTGATGTACGCCAGCACGAAGAAGCCGGCCACCACGATCGCCACCCACTGCGGCCAGCCCAGCAGCGCCTCGACGACGATGGCCAGCGCGTACAGGTTCACCCCGGCGATCAGGATCGCGGCGAACGCGAACAGGATCGAGCTCAGCAGGTGGGCCGCCCTGTCGAAGCGCAGCAGCAGCATCTCCGGGACCGAGCGGACCTTGCTGCCGTAGTAGAACGGCATCATCACCAGGCCGAGGAACACCATCGCCGGGATGGCGCCGATCCAGTACCAGTGGACGGTGTACGCGCCGTACTGCGCGCTGTTCGCGGCCATGCCCAGGATCTCGGTGGCGGCCAGGTTCGCCGAGATGAACGCGAGACCGGTGATCCAGGCAGGCAGCGAGCGGCCCGAGAGGAAGAAGTCGAGGGTGGTCTTCACCGAGCGCCGGGCGGCGAAGCCGATGCCGAGGACCACGACGAAGTAGATGCCGAGGATCGTGTAGTCGAGCCAGTTCGTGGGGAGCCGTAGCTCTGCCGCCAGGTTCGTGGGGGTTCGCATGCACTGCTCGCTTCGCTTGGTGTTCTTTGTTTGGTTGTGACGGTGACTCGCGTGGGGGTTTATGGTTTTATGTGTTCGGTTCTGTTTGAAGCTTCGCTAGGTGTACTGATCCGGGTCCACGGGCCCGGAGGTACGGATGGAGAGTCGCGGTGAAGAAGACCTCGACCCGTCTGGCCGACGGTCGTGAGCTGATCTACTACGACCGGCGCGACGACGTGGTGCGCGACGCGGTGGACAAGCGTCCGCTCGAGCGCACGGTCACCACTTCGGAGGTACGGCGCGACCCGCTGCTCGGGGATTCCGTCGCCGTCGCCTCGCACCGGCAGGGGCGCACGTACCACCCGCCGGCCGACGAGTGCCCGCTCTGCCCCTCCGAGGGCGACCGGCTGAGCGAGATCCCGGACTCGTCGTACGACGCCGTCGTCTTCGAGAACCGCTTCCCCTCCCTCGCCGGCGACTCCGGCCGCTGCGAGGTGGTCTGCTTCACCTCCGACCACAACGCGTCCTTCGCCGACCTCACCGAGGAGCAGGCCGGACTGGTCCTCGAGGCGTGGACGGACCGGACGTCCGAGCTGTCGCATCTGCCCTCCGTGGAACAGGTGTTCTGCTTCGAGAACCGCGGCGCCGAGATCGGTGTGACTCTGGGTCACCCGCACGGGCAGATCTACGCCTACCCGTTCACCACTCCACGCACCGCCCTGATGCTGCGCTCGGTCGCGGCGCACAAGGAGGCGACCGGCGGAGAGAACCTCTTCGACGCCGTCCTCCAGCGCGAACTCGCCGGGGACCGGGTCGTCCTGGAGGGTGAACACTGGGTCGCGTTCGTGCCGTACGCCGCCCACTGGCCGTACGAGGTGCACCTCTACCCCAAGCGCCGGGTGCCCGACCTGCTGGCCCTCGACGAGGACGCGCGCACAGAGTTCCCCCAGGTGTACCTGGAACTCTTGAGGCGCTTCGACCGGATCTTCGACGGGGACGGAGGGCAGGGAGGCGGCTCCGAGTCGCAGACGCCGTACATCTCCGCCTGGCACCAGGCGCCGTTCGGCGCGCTGGAGGAGTTCGAAGGCGTCAACCGCGACGACTTCGCGCTGCACCTCGAGCTTTTCACCATCCGACGCACGTCCGGCAAGCTGAAGTTCCTCGCGGGCTCCGAGTCCGGCATGAACGTCTTCATCAACGACGTGCCGCCGGAGCGCGCGGCCGAGCGACTGCGAGAGGTAGCGAGTTGATGAGCAGCGGCAAGTATCTGGTCACGGGCGGCGCGGGATACGTCGGCGGCGTGGTCGCCCAGCACCTGCTGGAGGCCGGGCACGAGGTCGTCGTCCTGGACAACCTCTCCACCGGTTTCCGCGAGGGCGTCCCCGCCGGTGCCGCGTTCGTCGAGGGCGACATCCGCGATGCCGCCAAGCACCTCGACGCCTCCTTCGACGCGGTGCTGCACTTCGCCGCGTTCTCGCAGGTCGGCGAGTCCGTCGTGAAGCCCGAGAAGTACTGGGACAACAACGTCGGCGGCACCATGGCGCTGCTCGGCGCGATGCGCGAGGCGGGCGTGCGCAAGCTCGTCTTCTCCTCCACCGCGGCCACCTACGGCGAGCCGGAGCAGGTTCCGATTCTCGAGTCCGCGCCCACCAGGCCGACCAACCCCTACGGCGCCTCCAAGCTCGCCGTCGACCACATGATCAGCGGCGAGGCCGCCGCCCACGGGCTCGGCGCCGTCTCGCTGCGGTACTTCAACGTGGCGGGCGCGTACGGCGCGCAGGGCGAGCGCCACGACCCGGAGTCGCACCTCATCCCGCTCGTCCTCCAGGTCGCCCAGGGCCGCCGCGAGGCCATCTCCGTCTACGGCGACGACTACCCGACCCCCGACGGCACCTGTGTCCGCGACTACATCCACGTCGCCGACCTCGCCGAGGCGCACCTCCTCGCCGTCGCCGCCGCCGAGCCGGGCGAGCACCTCATCTGCAACCTCGGCAACGGCAACGGCTTCTCCGTCCGCGAGGTCGTCGAGACGGTCCGCAAGGTCACCGGCCACCCGATCCCCGAGGTCGTGGCCCCGCGCCGCGGCGGGGACCCGGCCGTCCTGGTCGCCTCGGCGGCCGCCGCCCGCGAACAGCTGGGCTGGAACCCGTCCCGCGCGGACCTCGCGGGCATCGTCGCGGACGCCTGGGCGTTCGCCCAGCAGATCGCCGACAGCACGACGAGGGAGCGGTAATGGCGCAACAGCAGGTCCGGGAAGGCTTCGTCGAGCTGTACGGCGCGGAGCCCGACGGCGTCTGGGCGGCGCCCGGCCGCGTCAACCTCATCGGCGAGCACACCGACTACAACGACGGCTTCGTGATGCCCTTCGCCCTGCCGCACACCGCGGTCGCGGCGGTCTCCCGACGCGAGGACGGCCGGCTGCGCCTGCACTCGTCCGACGTCGAGGGCGGCGTCGTCGAGCTGGAGCTGGCCTCCCTGACGCCCGGAACGGACGACGGCTGGGCCTCCTACCCCGCCGGCGTCGTCTGGGCGCTGCGCGACGCCGGCCACGACGTCACCGGCGCGGACGTCCACCTCGCCTCGACGGTGCCGACCGGCGCGGGCCTGTCCTCGTCGGCGGCCCTGGAGGTCGTGGTCGCGCTCGCGCTGAACGACCTGTTCGCACTCGGGCTGCCGGGCTGGCAGCTGGCCCGGCTGTGCCAGCGCGCGGAGAACGTCTACGTCGGCGCGCCCACCGGCATCATGGACCAGACCGCCTCCGCCTGCTGCGAGAGCGGCCACGCGCTGTTCCTCGACACCCGCGACCTCTCCCAGAAGCAGATCCCCCTCGACCTCGCGGCCGAGGGCATGCGCCTGCTGGTCGTGGACACCCAGGTCACGCACGCGCACAGCGGCGGCGAGTACGGCAAGCGGCGGGCCGGCTGCGAGAAGGGCGCGGCCCTGCTCGGCGTCGACGCGCTGCGGGACGTCCCGTTCGACGGACTCGACGCGGCGCTGGCCCGGCTCGGCGACGAGGAGGAGGTCCGCCGTCTGGTCCGGCATGTGGTGACCGAGGACGAGCGCGTGGAACGCGTGGTGCGGCTGCTGGAGTCGGGGGACACCCGGGCCGTCGGCCCGGTCCTCACCGAGGGCCACGCCTCCCTCCGGGACGACTTCCAGGTCTCCTGCCCCGAGCTGGACCTGGTGGTGGAGACGGCCGTCGCGGCCGGGGCGCTCGGCGCGCGGATGACCGGCGGCGGCTTCGGCGGCTCGGCGATCGTCCTCGCGGAGGCCGCCGACGTCGACACCCTGACCAAGGCCGTCGAGGAGGCCTTCGCGGCCGCCGGGTACGCGGCCCCGCGCGTGTTCGAGGCGGTGCCGTCGGCGGGCGCGCGCCGGCTGAGCTGAGCGGTTCGGCGTCACGTCACCGGGGTGCGGCGGTCCTCCGCCCCACCCCGGTTCCGTTTCAGCCCGGTTCCTGCGTCAACCGCTTGGTCAGCGTGAACTCCGTGACGCCCGGCGGATAGTCCTCGATCACGCACACCACCTGGTAGCCGTGCCGCCGGTAGAAGTCCGGCGCCTGGAAGTCCCAGGTCTCCAGGCGTACGCGGGTGCAGCCCCGTTCGTCGCGGGCGACGCGCTCGGCCTCGGCGAGGAGCCGGGAACCCAGCCCCGCGCCCCGGTGCCGGCCGTCGACCCACAGCTGGGCGACGTGCAGCCACGTCGCCCAGGTGTGGCCCACCAACCCGCCGGCCAGGCCGCCTTCGCGGTCCGAGGCCCACACGTGCAGCGGGGCCTCCCGTCCGGCCGGGGCGCCGCGCAGCGCGCGCAGCACCGGGGACCTCTCCGTGTTCGTGTCCAGCAGCCGCGAACGGAGAAGATCGCGCCGGGTCCTGTCGACTTCTGTCTCAAGACGAAACATGCGGCACACCATAAACGCGCTGGCCAACCAGTTCTGCCATTTGCCTTCCGCTCCCCGCCCACGGCCCTACCCTGTTGAACAGCACCGGTGGGGGCCGGTGTTGATCAGGGGACGAGACAGTCGGGTACGACGCCCGTGGTGGGGGTAGCAGTCTCTGCGCGGCGGTGGCCGGGCGGTCCCGGCCTCCCTGCCGGGGTGTCGCAGCCGCGGCGGTCGTCCGTTTCCCGTCTCCGGACCTTTGGGGTATCCCCTGCTCCGTCAAGGAGCTCGGGGAAGGGGGTTTCGTGGTTCGCATCCGTGTACTGGTCGTCGACGACCACCGTATCTTCGCCGAGTCGCTCGCCGCGGCCCTGGCGGCCGAGCCCGACGTCGAGGTGTCCGCGGCCGGCAGCGGCCCGGCGGCGCTGCGCAGTCTGGAGCGCGCGGTCGCCGAGGGCCGCCGGTACGACGTGCTGCTCGTCGACGCCGACCTCGGCGGTCAACTGCCGGCCATACGGCCCGCGGTGCCCGTGCAGGAGGTGGGGGCGGACGGCACCGTCGACGGGATCTCCCTGGTCGCGGGCGTCCGCGGCGCGCAGCCGCACATCCGGGTCGTCGTCCTCGCCGAGAAGGACGACCCGCGTCGCGCGGCCCTCGCCCTGCAGGCGGGCGCGTCGGGCTGGGTGGCCAAGGACTGCTCGCTGTCGCGGCTGCTGACGGTGATCCGTGGTGTGCTGCGCGACGAGACGCATCTGCCGGCTGCCCTGCTCACCGGCGTCCTGCGGGAGCTGACGGCCGCCCGCAAGCACCGCACCGAGAGCGAGCGGCTGGTGGAGTCCCTCACGCCGAGGGAGCGGGAGGTGCTGCGCTGCATGGTCGCGGGCCTGGGCCGCAAGGCGGTCGCCGAACGCCTGTTCCTGTCCCCGCACACCGTCCGCACCCATATGCAGAACGTGCTCGGCAAACTGGGCGTGCACTCCACCCTCGCCGCGGTCGCCCTCGCCCGCCGCGCCGGAGTCGGCCCGGCGGACCTGGCCTCAGCCGGGGATGTTGTCGAACGGGGCGGTCAGCTGGCGTAGCAGGCTCGCCAGGTCGCCGCGCTGGGACGGTGAGAGCTCGGCCAGGATCGCCCGCTCCTGGTCGAGCAGTCCGGCGAGCGCCTGGTCGGCGCGGTCCTTGCCGTCGTCCGTGAGGCGGACCAGCACACCCCGCCGGTCGCTGGGGTCCGGCAGCCGCTCCACCAGGCCCTTCTTCGCGAGCCGGTCGATGCGGTTGGTCATCGTGCCCGAGGTGACCAGCGTCTGGGTCAGCAGCTGCCCCGGCGAGAGCTGGTAGGGCGCCCCCGCGCGCCGGAGCGCCGTGAGGACGTCGAACTCCCAGGGCTCGAGCTGGTGCTCGGAGAACGCCAGCCGGCGTGCCCGGTCCAGGTGCCGGGCCAGTCTGCTCACGCGGCTGAGGACCTCGAGCGGCTCCACGTCGAGGTCCGGGCGCTCCCGGCGCCACGCTGCGACCAGCCGATCGACCTCGTCCTCCATGACGATCAGTGTAGTGGTTCTGTCGACATGAAGTCTCTTGATATCGAGCATCTTGACATCAAGATAAGCCGGGAGGACGCTGATCGGCATGACGATCAACCCCAGTTGGGACCCCGCCCAGTACCTGCGTCACGCCGGCCACCGCGCCCGCCCCTTCGCCGACCTCCTCGCCCGCGTCCCCGACCTGCCCGGCGACCCGCCCCGCATCGCCGACCTCGGCTGCGGCCCCGGCAACGTCACCGCCGTCCTCGCCGACCGCTGGCCCACCGCCCGCATCACCGGCTACGACAACTCCCCGCAGATGCTCGCCGACGCCGCCGCCCACGCCGGCCCGCGCCTGGACTTCGCCCACGCCGACCTCACCGACTGGACACCCACCGAGACCTACGACCTGCTCGTGTCGAACGCCGCCCTCCAATGGGTCCCCGGCCACCTCGACGCCCTCCCCGGCTGGCTGGACGGCCTCGCCCCCGGCGGCACCCTCGCCTTCCAGATCCCGCACAACATCGACGCGCCCCTGCACACCCTCATGCGCGACCTCGGCGACACCCCCCGCTGGAAGGACCGTCTCGGCCACGTCCTGCGCCGCGCGGACTCCGTCCACGCCCCCGCCGTCTACCTCGACCGGCTGGCCCGCCTCGGCTGCGCCGTCGACGTCTGGACCACCACCTACCTGCACGTCCTGCGCGGCGAGGACCCGGTCCTCGACTGGGTCAGGGGCACCGGCCTGCGCCCCGTCCTCGACGCCCTCGCCGACGACCCCGACGCCAGCGACGCCTTCACCGCCGCCTACCGCGACCTGCTCCGCGAGGCCTACCCGAGCACGCCCTACGGCACCGTCCTGCCGTTCCGCCGCCTGTTCGCCGTGGCCACGAAGGACGGCGGCCCGGCATGCTGACCGCCGTCGACCACGTCCAGCTCGCCGCCCCGCCCGGCTCCGAAGACTTCCTGCGCCCCTTCTACACCGCCGCACTGGGCATGACCGAGATCCCCAAGCCGCCGGCGCTCGCCGCGCGCGGAGGATGCTGGTTCCAGGCCGGGGCGGTCCAGCTCCACCTGGGCATGGAGCCCGGATTCCGGCCCTCCGGCAAAGCCCACCCCGGGCTGTGGGTCACCGGCATCGAGGCGTACGCGGCCCGCCTGGCACACCACGGCGTCCGCGTCACCTGGGACGACGCGCTGCCCGGACACCGCCGCTTCTACGCCCTGGACCCGGTCGGCAACCGGCTGGAGTTCCTGGAACCCGACCGTCCCGGGCCCGACGCGCAACCGTGAGAGCGGCGCAGGGAGGGAAGAGGCGCGTGGGTTTGAGCGGTGCCCGACGGGTCACTCGCAGGAGGGAGACCACACGCAGACCTGACTGGGAGTGATGGACAGTGGCAGGCGAGCAGAAGTCCAAGGCGAAGATGGAACAGGCCAAGGGCAAGGCGAAGGAAACGGTCGGCCGCGCCGTGGGCAACGAGAGGCTTGAGGCCGAAGGCCGCGCCGACCAGGCCAAGGGCGACGCCCGGCAGGCCAAGGAGAAGACGAAGGACGTCTTCAAGCACTGATCGGCGCACACATCGCGCACCGCATGCGGCGGGCCCCCGTCCCGAGGACCGGGGGCCCGCCGCATGCGCGCCTCGTTCCGCTCGGCGGCTCAGCTCTTGCGATGCCCGATCAGCCGCGGCCTGGCCTCCAGGCCGTCCAGCCCGTGCCAGGACAGGTTCACCAGGTGGGCCGCCACCTCCGCCTTCTTCGGCCGGCGCACGTCCAGCCACCACTGACCGGTCAGCGCGACCATCCCGACCAGGGCCTGCGCGTAGAGAGGCGCCAGCTTCGGGTCGAAGCCGCGGTTCTTGAACTCGCGGCCCAGGATGTCCTCCACCTGCGTCGCGATGTCCGAGATCAGCGACGCGAACGACCCCGTCGACTGGGGGATGGGGGAGTCCCGCACCAGAATGCGGAATCCGTCCGTGTACTCCTCGATGTAGTCCAGCAGCGCGAACGCCGCCTGCTCGAGAAGCTCCCGCGGATGGCCCGCCGTCAACGACGACGTCACCATGTCCAGCAGACGGCGCATCTCCCGGTCCACCACGACCGCGTACAGCCCCTCCTTGCCGCCGAAGTGCTCGTACACCACCGGCTTGGACACCCCGGCCTTCGCCGCGATCTCCTCCACCGACGTGCCCTCGAAGCCCTTCGCCGCGAACAGGGTGCGACCGATCTCCAGCAACTGCTGCCGGCGCTCGGCCCCCGTCATGCGGGTGCGCCGTGCGCGCCGCGGCTTCACATCACTGCTGGGACTGGAGGTACTGCTGGGATCGGTCGCCACGCCGTCAATCATGCAGCCTCAGCGGCCGCCTTCCCCTGCGGGGAACCGTCCCCGTCCGTGATACGGCGTGAATCGATACGCGAGCGTGACGGCCAGCGCACGTCGTATGCCCAGCCGAGCATCTCGAACCACCGGATGAACCGGGCCGAGGAGTCCACCTGGCCCCGCATCACCCCGTGCCGCGCCGACGTCGGGTCGGCGTGGTGCAGGTTGTGCCAGGACTCGCCGCAGGACAGGACCGCCAGCCACCACACGTTGCCGGAGCGGTCCCGCGACTTGAACGGACGCTTGCCCACGGCGTGACAGATCGAGTTGATGGACCACGTCACGTGATGCAGCAGAGCCACCCGCACCAGCGAGCCCCAGAAGAACGCCGTGAACGCGCCCCACCAGGACATCGTCACCAGCCCACCCACCAGCGGCGGGATCGCCAGCGACAGCAGCGTGAAGCCGATGAACTGGCGCGAGATCGCACGGATCGCCGGGTCCTTGATCAGGTCCGGCGCGTACTTCTCCTGCGAGGTCTGCTCCTCGTCGAACATCCAGGCGATATGGGCCCACCACAGGCCCTTCATCAGAGCCGGGACGGTCTCCCCGAACCGCCACGGCGAATGCGGGTCGCCCTCCGCGTCGGAGAACTTGTGGTGCTTGCGATGGTCCGCCACCCAGCGCACCAGCGGACCCTCCACCGCCATCGAACCCATGATCGCCAGCGCGATCCGCAGCGGCCGCTTCGCCTTGAACGAGCCGTGCGTGAAGTAGCGGTGGAAGCCGATCGTGATGCCGTGACAGCCGAGGAAGTACATGAAGACCATCAGCCCGAGGTCCAGCCAGCTCACCCCCCATCCCCAGGCCAGCGGCAACGCCGCCAGCACGGCCAGGAACGGGACGACGATGAAGAGCAGCAGAGTGATCTGCTCGATCGAGCGCTTCTGCTCACCGCCGAGGGTGGCGAGCCGCGCGGCGCTGTCGTCAGGCGCCTTGGAAGGGTCTTCGATCACGTTGGAGCCTGTGGTCATGCGCGTCCCCTGGGGGGTATGGGAGTGAGGGAGGAGCCGTACCGCCGGAACCGTCCGGTACTTCCTACGGTCCCGTAACCTACGGCATCGTAAGTATGGCAGTGCCCCGCCTCGCGGCAAGAGCCCGCCGACCTGCGCGTCCCCGTGGACACCTATCCTTGGACTCGGTCGGACAGCGCGGTCCGCTTAGTTTTCTTCCCGGATGTCCGACCCCGTATGCGACGCCTGCCCGCGGGGAGGATGTCCGAGTTCCCTCTTGGACGAGCTTCAACACTGCAAGGAGCCGCACCTGTGAGCAGTGCCGACGACCAGACCACCACCAGCGCCGAACTGCGCGCCGACATCCGCCGGCTCGGCGATCTCCTCGGCGAGACCCTCGTCCGGCAGGAGGGCCCCGAGCTCCTCGACCTGGTAGAGAAGGTCCGCCGCCTCACCCGGGAGGACGGCGACGCCGCCGCCGAACTGCTGCGCGGCATCGAACTGGAGACCGCGGCCAAGCTCGTGCGCGCCTTCTCCACCTACTTCCACCTGGCCAACGTCACCGAACAGGTCCACCGGGGCCGCGAACTGCGCGAACGCCGCGCCGCCGAGGGCGGCCTCCTCGCCCGCACCGCCGACCGCCTCAAGGACGCCGACCCCGAACACGTCCAGCAGACGGTCCGCAACCTCAACGTCCGCCCCGTCTTCACGGCGCACCCCACCGAGGCCGCGCGCCGGTCGGTACTCAACAAGCTCCGGCGCATCGCCGCGCTTCTGGAGACCCCCGTCATCGAGTCCGACCGCCGGCGCCACGACACACGCCTGGCCGAGAACATCGACCTCGTCTGGCAGACCGACGAACTGCGCGTCGTCCGCCCCGAGCCCGCCGACGAGGCCCGCAACGCCGTCTACTACCTCGACGAACTCCACGCAGGCGCCGTGGGCGACGTCCTGGAGGACCTGACGGCGGAACTGGAGCGCGTCGGCGTGAAGCTCCCCGACGACACGCGCCCCCTCACGTTCGGCACCTGGATCGGCGGCGACCGCGACGGCAACCCCAACGTGACCCCCCAGGTCACCTGGGACGTCCTCATCCTCCAGCACGAACACGGCATCAACGACGCCCTGGAGACCGTCGACGAACTGCGCGGCTTCCTCTCCAACTCCATCCGCTACACCGGCGCCACCGAGGAACTCCTCGAATCCCTCGCGAACGACCTCGAGCGACTCCCCGAGATCAGCCCCCGCTACAAGCGCCTCAACGCGGAGGAGCCCTACCGGCTCAAGGCCACCTGCATCCGCCAGAAGCTCGAGAACACCAAGCAGCGCCTCGCCAAGGGCACCCCCCACGAGCCCGGCCGCGACTACCTCGGCACCAGCGAACTGCTGCAGGACCTCACCCTCGTCCAGACCTCCCTGCGCGAGCACCGCGGCGGCCTCTTCGCCGACGGCCGCATGAACCGCACCATCCGCACCCTCGCCGCCTTCGGCCTCCAGCTCGCCACCATGGACGTCCGCGAACACGCCGACGCCCACCACCACGCCCTCGGCCAGCTCTTCGACCGACTCGGCGAGGAATCCTGGCGCTACGCCGACATGCCCCGCGAGTACCGCACCAAGCTCCTCGCCAAGGAACTCAGGTCACGCCGGCCCCTCGCCCCCACCCCGGCCCCCGTCGACGCCGCCGGCGAGAAGACCCTCGGCGTCTTCCTCACCGTCAAGCGCGCCCTCGAGGTCTTCGGGCCCGAGGTCATCGAGTCCTACATCATCTCCATGTGCCAGGGCGCCGACGACGTCTTCGCCGCCGCCGTCCTCGCCCGCGAGGCCGGACTCGTCGACCTGCACGCCGGCTGGGCCAGGATCGGCATCGTCCCCCTCCTGGAGACCACCGACGAACTCAAGGCCGCCGACACCATCCTCGAGGACATGCTCTCCGACCCGTCGTACCGCCGGCTGGTGGCACTGCGCGGAGACGTCCAGGAGGTCATGCTCGGCTACTCCGACTCCTCCAAGTTCGGCGGCATCACCACCAGCCAGTGGGAGATCCACCGCGCCCAGCGCCGCCTGCGCGACGTCGCCCACCGCTACGGCGTCCGCCTGCGCCTCTTCCACGGCCGCGGCGGCACCGTCGGCCGCGGCGGCGGCCCCTCCCACAGCGCCATCCTCGCCCAGCCCTGGGGCACCCTCGAAGGCGAGATCAAGGTCACCGAACAGGGCGAGGTCATCTCCGACAAGTACCTCATCCCCTCCCTCGCCAGGGAGAACCTGGAACTGACCGTCGCCGCCACCCTGCAGGCCTCCGCCCTGCACACCGCCCCCCGCCAGTCCGACGAGGCCCTCGCCCGCTGGGACGCCGCCATGGACGTCGTCTCCGACGCCGCCCACGCCGCCTACCGCACCCTCGTCGAGGACCCCGACCTGCCGACGTACTTCCTCGCCTCGACGCCGGTGGACCAGCTCGCCGACCTGCACCTGGGCTCCCGGCCCTCCCGCCGCCCCGGCTCCGGCGTCTCACTCGACGGCCTGCGCGCCATCCCCTGGGTGTTCGGCTGGACCCAGTCCCGCCAGATCGTCCCCGGCTGGTACGGCGTCGGATCCGGACTCAAGGCACTGCGCGAGGCCGGCCTGGACACCGTGCTCGACGAGATGCACGAACAGTGGCACTTCTTCCGCAACTTCATCTCCAACGTCGAGATGACCCTCGCCAAGACCGACCTGCGCATCGCCCAGCACTACGTCGACACCCTCGTCCCCGACGAGCTCCGCCACGTCTTCGACGCCATCAAGGCCGAACACGCCCTCACCGTCGCCGAAGTCCTCAAGATCACCGGCGAACGCGAACTGCTCGACGCCACCCCCGCCCTGCGGCAGACGTTCTCCATCCGCGACGCCTACCTGGACCCCATCTCCTACCTCCAGGTCACCCTGCTCAAGCGTCAGCGCGACGCGGCTGCCGCCGGCGACGAACCCGACCCGCTCCTGGCCCGCGCCCTCCTCCTCACCGTCAACGGCGTGGCGGCAGGCCTGCGCAACACCGGCTGACCTGCCCCGCACCACCACGATGGGCGCCTGCGGGTTCACACGAACCCGCAGGCGCCCCTCACCCGTCCCCGCTCACACCGCCCCGCTGCTCACACCGCCTCACTCACACCGTCAAGAACGCCGCCGTCAGCAACGCCACCCCCGACCCCGCCAGCACCCAGCCGGCCCGCACCCGGCCCAGACCCCCCGCCACCACCACCGACGCCAACAACAACGCCCCACCGAACGGCACCCACGCGTACAACACCCCCGCAGGCCCCGAACGCACCGCACGATCACCGCCCGGCTTCAGCACCACCGTGTACGTCCGCCCCGCGCGCACCGCCACCGACTGGTCCAGCACCACCCGCGCCCGCGCCAGTGACCCCGCCGACGTCGGCGTGTACGGCCCCGCACAACTGCCCCCGGCACACCGCGTCACCTCGACCGTGCCCTGTTCCCGCCCCTTCGTCAGCATCACGTGCTGCGCCGAACCCCAGGAACCCCACACCCCCGCCACCAGGATCAGCACGGCGACCACGCCCATCGCAGCGAACCGCCCGAACCGCAGCACCGCCGAACCCCCGGACCCCCTGGCCGCGACCGGACCTCCGGCCGACGCCGAGCCCGCGACCACGCCCTTCCCGGACCCCTTGTCGGAGCCCTTGGCGGAGGCCTTGGCGGAGGCCTTGGGGGAGCCCTTCGCGGACCCCTTCGCGGACCCCCTGGCCGAGTGCCTGCGGGACGGACCCCCACGGCGGTGCGACGAGACTGCAGAGCCAGACATGGCCGGGATCATCAGCCATCACTGAACCAACGTCAACCTCGGCGGGCGACACGTCACGAGTTGTACGTGCTCTGCGCCCGCTCCAGACCCTCCAGCACCAACGCCTCCACCGCGTCCGCCGCCCGGTCCACGAAGTAGTCCAGCTCCTTGCGCTCCGCCGACGAGAAGTCCTTCAGCACGAAGTCCGCCACCTGCATCCGCCCCGGCGGACGCCCGATCCCGAACCGCACCCGGTGGTACTCCGCACCCATCGCCTTCGTCATCGACTTCAGACCGTTGTGCCCGTTGTCCCCGCCGCCCAGCTTCAGCCGCAGCACGCCGTAGTCGATGTCCAGCTCGTCGTGCACCGCGACGACCTGCGACAGCGGCACCTTGTAGAAGTCCTTCAACGCGTTCACGGGACCGCCCGACAGGTTCATGAACGACATCGGCTTCGCCAGCACCACCCGCCGGCTCCCCGTCCCCGGCGGACCGATCCGCCCCTCCACCACCTGCGCCTGCGCCTTCCCCGCCCGCTTGAACCGCCCCCCGATCCGCGTCGCCAGCAGATCGGCCGCCATGAAGCCCACGTTGTGCCGGTTCATGGCGTACTCGGGGCCCGGATTGCCGAGACCCACGATCAGCCACGGCGCGTTCGCATCGGTCGTCACCTGCATGTCTCCTCACATACGCGCAGACCGCCGCCCCCCGAAGGGAGCGGCGGCCGACGAAACGAGATACCGGGAAAATCAGGCCTCGGTGGCCTCGGCCTCGGCCTCGGCCGGAGCCTCCTCCGCCTGAGCGGCCAGGACCTGAAGGACGACCGCGTCCTCGTCGATCGCCAGCGTCGTGCCCTTGGGCAGCGGGATGTCCTTGGCAAGGATGGAGGCGCCGGCCTCGAGACCCTCGATGGAGACGGTGACCGACTCCGGGATGTGCGTCGCCTCGGCCTCGACCGTCAGCGTGCTCAGCACGTGCTCGAGCAGGTAGGCGCCCGGCGCCAGGTCGCCCTCGGTGTGCACGAAGACCTCGACGTTGACCTTCTCGCCGCGCTTCACGAGCAGCAGGTCGACGTGGTCCAGGAAGCCCTTGATCGCGTCACGCTGCACGGCCTTCGGGATCGCCAGCTGCGTCTTGCCCTCGATCTCCAGGCTGAGCAGCACGTTCGGGGTGCGCAGCGCGAGCTGGAGCTCGTGGCCCGGAAGGGTGATGTGCACCGGGTCGGCGCCGTGGCCGTACACCACGGCCGGAACCTTGTTGGCACGACGGATACGACGGGCGGCGCCCTTGCCGAACTCGGTCCGGGACTCGGCGGCAAGCTTCAGCTCAGCCATGTTCACTCCTCGTAGAACGGGGGAAAGGTGGTCACCCGGCCAACCATCGGCCTGCTACGAAGAGCGCGTCGATAACGGACCGCCGTACACACGCGCCACAAACACGCGTACGGCCTCCCTCGCCGAGCAACTGTGACAGCTTACGCAGCGGGAAGGCCGTACACGAAATCGATCTAGAACCCGCCCCGGAGGGCGACCGTCACTGCTCGTCGAAGAGGCTCGTCACCGAACCGTCCTCGAACACCTCACGCACCGCGTTCGCGATCGTCGGCGCGATCGACAGCACCGTGATCTTGTCGACCTCCAGCTCGCCCGGCGTCGGAAGCGTGTTCGTGAACACGAACTCGCTCACCTTCGAGTTCTTCAGACGGTCCGCCGCCGGACCCGACAGCACACCGTGCGTCGCCGTCACTATGACGTCCTCCGCACCGTGCGCGAACAACGCGTCCGCCGCCGCGCAGATCGTGCCACCCGTGTCGATCATGTCGTCCACCAGGACACAGACACGGCCCTTGACCTCGCCCACGACCTCGTGGACCGTCACCTGGTTCGCCACGTCCTTGTCGCGCCGCTTGTGCACGATCGCCAGCGGCGCGCCCAGACGGTCGCACCAGCGGTCCGCCACCCGCACCCGGCCCGCGTCCGGCGACACCACCGTGAGCTTGGCGCGGTCCACCTTCTGGCCCACGTAGTCCGCCAGCAGCGGCAGCGCGAACAGATGGTCCACCGGACCGTCGAAGAACCCCTGGATCTGGTCCGTGTGGAGATCGACGGTCAGGATCCGGTGTGCACCCGCCGTCTTCATCAGATCGGCGATCAGCCGCGCCGAGATCGGCTCACGCCCACGGTGCTTCTTGTCCTGACGCGCATATCCGTAGAACGGCACGATGACGGTGATCGAACGCGCCGAAGCCCGCTTCAGCGCGTCGATCATGATCAACTGCTCCATGATCCACTTGTTGATCGGAGCCGTGTGGCTCTGGATCAAAAAGCAGTCCGCACCACGCGCCGACTCCTGGTAGCGAACGTAGATCTCACCGTTGGCGAAATCGAAGGCCTTCGTCGGGACGACCCCGACACCCAGCTGGTGGGCGACCTCCTCGGCAAGCTCGGGGTGGGCGCGGCCGGAGAAGAACATCATCTTCTTCTCGCCGGTCGTCTTGATCCCGGTCACAGCACTGTCTCCTCAGAGGTGTCTCAGCTGGATGTCGAGACCCTTCGCCGCTGGGCGCGACAAGGACGTCTCAGCTGGTAGGTGCGGGTGTGCACTTATCACGGTACGCCGTGTTCGACGCGCCCGTTTCCGGTCAGCTTTCGTCTTCGCCCTGCCGGGAGGCCGCCTCGGCCGCCTTCGCCGCCGCGCTGCCCGGACGCTTACGGGCCACCCAGCCCTCGATATTCCGCTGCTGACCACGGGCCACGGCCAGCGAACCGGGCGGCACATCCTTGGTGATCACGGACCCGGCCGCGGTGTACGCGCCGTCCCCGACCGTGACCGGAGCCACAAACATGTTGTCCGAACCCGTCCGGCAATGCGACCCGACCGTCGTGTGATGCTTGTCCTGTCCGTCGTAGTTCACGAACACGCTCGCCGCACCGATGTTGCTGTACTCACCGATCGTCGCGTCCCCCACGTACGACAGGTGCGGAACCTTCGTCCCCTCACCGAGCGACGCGTTCTTCGCCTCCACGAACGTACCGATCTTGCTCTTCGTCCCCAGCCGCGTACCCGGGCGCAGATAGGCGAACGGCCCCACCGACGCACCCGCCCCGATCTCCGAGTCGTTCGACACCGTGTTGTCGACCCGGGCCCCCGCGCCCACCACCGTGTTCTTCAGCCGGCTGTTCGGGCCGACCTCGGCGCCCTCGCCCACATGCGTGCTCCCGTGCAGCTGCGTACCCGGATGCACCACCGCGTCCCGCTCGAACGTCACCGTGACGTCCACCCACGTGCTCGCCGGGTCGATCACCGTCACACCCGACAGCATCGCCG
This sequence comes from Streptomyces sp. NPDC020597, assembly GCF_044335095.1. Classification (NCBI taxonomy): domain Bacteria; kingdom Bacillati; phylum Actinomycetota; class Actinomycetes; order Kitasatosporales; family Streptomycetaceae; genus Streptomyces; species Streptomyces sp. NPDC020597. The sequence continues at coordinate 429,483 of NZ_JBIRUL010000003.1, forward strand.
CGGTCAGCAGCCGGTCGTTCAGGATCCGGCGCGCCTCGCTCAGCTGCACCCGGTTGTTGATCCCGGCGATCTCACGGTGATCGGCAGCGACCGACGCGCCCACCCGGTGACCCGCCTCCCGCAGGATCCCCAGGACGTCCGTCAGATACTCCTCGCCCTGGCTGTTGTCCGTGCGCACCTTCTTCAGCGCGTCCGCGAGCAGCTGCCCGTCGAACGCGAACACCCCGGAATTGATCTCCCGGATCGCCCGCACCGCGTCGTCCGCGTCCTTGTGCTCGACGATCGCCGTCACCGCGCCGGAGGCCTCGTCCCGGACGATCCGCCCGTACCCCGTCGCATCCGGCACCTCCGCGGTCAGCACGGTGACCGCGTTGCCGTCCGCGTGATGCGTCGCGGCCAGCTCCGCCAGCGTCGCACCCGTCAGCAGCGGGGTGTCACCGCACACGACCACCACCGTGCCGTCCACGCCGCCGCCCAGCTGCTCGAGCCCCATCCGCACGGCGTGCCCGGTGCCGTTCTGCTCCTCCTGCACGGCGGTGCGCACGGCGGCGTCGACCTCGGCGAGGTGCGCGGTGACCTTCTCGCGTGCGTGTCCGACCACCACGACCAGGTTCTCGGGGTCCAGTTCACGGGCGGCGGCCAGCACATGGCCCACCAGGCTGCGGCCGCAGAGCTCGTGCAGGACCTTCGGTATGGCCGACTTCATACGGGTGCCCTCACCCGCTGCGAGTACGACGACGGCTGCCGGGCGAATGGCGCTCACGGAGTTTGCCCTTCGGCTGTGGGAGGTGGGGACATCCGAAGGATACCGGGGCGTTTTCCGGCGGACATGAGAGCGGGCCCCGACCTCACGGTCAGGGCCCGGATCCTGTATGGCTCCCCCGCCAGGACTCGAACCCGGACATATGGCACCAAAAGCCACAGTGCTGCCAATTACACCACAGGGGAACATTATCGCCCTAATCGGACATTTACTCCGACTGGCGAGTGGCGCTTCCTACTATGCCGCACCACCAGCCCTCGATGCGACGGTGTAGGTCGGCACTCTGGAGTACAGCGACCCGTGGGCGGCCGCGGCAACCCTCTCCGGTGGCGGTGCGGTTGGTCTCCGGGTGGTGTTCCCGGTCGTGCCGCCGTAGTGGTTCGGGGTCGGCGCACTTGCCGGATGAATGTGCCATACGCATACAGTCCTGGCGGAATGTGAGGCTCCGGGGTCGAACGGGTGGGGTTCAGCCGTTCGAGGGATACCGGGGGGTTTCGAGGCTGTTCGGTTACGGTGCGTGGTGTGGGGCGGGCGCGGAAAGTCGCCGGAAAAGGCGGGGGGTGCGCCCGTAGGCTGGAGGCATGACCATGACGGGGGCAGAGGACACGGCGGTCCGGGGAGGGCCGCTGTGGTGGGCCAGACGGCGCAGCGCGGTGTTCGACTCGGGCCTGGGGCTCGTGTCGGCGGTGGAGTGCGCGGTGGAGGGGGTGCCGTTCGCGCGGGATGCGGGGATCCCGCCGGCGGTGGGGGTGGTGTTCGGTCTGCTGGCGGGTTCGGTGCTGGTGGTGCGGCGCAGGTGGCCGATCGCGGTGGTGCTGGTGGCGATCGCGATCACGCCGGCGCAGATGGGCTACCTGATGGGCATCGTGGGGCTGTACACGCTGGCGGCGTCGGAGCTGCCGCGTCGGATCATCGCCTCGTTGGCGGGGATGCAGCTGGTGGGGACGCTGATCGTGACGTTCGTGCGGGTGCGGCAGAGTCTGGACCAGGGGCGTCTGACGATCGGGGACTGGTTCATTCCGTTCGCGGCGATCACGACGTCGCTGGGGTTGACGGCGCCGCCGTTGCTGCTGGGGCTGTACGTGGGGGCGCGGCGGCGGTTGATGGAGAGCCTGCGGGAGCGCGCGGACAGTCTCGAGCGGGAGTTGCAGTTGCTGGCGGAGCGTGCGGAGGAGCGTGCGGAGTGGGCGCGTAACGAGGAGCGGACGCGGATCGCGCGGGAGATGCACGATGTGGTGGCTCATCGGGTGAGCCTGATGGTGGTGCATGCGGCGGCGTTGCAGGCGGTGGCGCGCAAGGACCCGGAGAAGGCGGTGCGCAACGCGGCGCTGGTGGGTGACATGGGGCGGCAGGCGTTGACCGAGTTGCGGGAGATGCTCGGGGTGTTGCGCAGTGGGGTCGGGGTGGAGCGGGCGGCGGCCGCGTCGGTGACGGTGGGGGTGGCCGTGGTGGTGGAGGAGGGTGAGGGTCCGTGTCTGGCGGAGTTGGAGGAGTTGGTGGGGCAGTCGGCGGCCGCGGGGATGGTGGTGGATCTCATGGTGGAGGGTGACGTGCGGTCGTACGCGCCGGAGGTGGAGCAGACGGCGTACCGGGTGGTGCAGGAGGCGCTGACGAACGTGCACAAGCACGCGGGGGGTGCCAAGACGCGGGTGCGGTTGGCGCATCGGGTGGGGGAGATCGCGATGCAGGTGGAGAACGGGGCGCCGCCGGAGGCGGGGGCCGCGTCGTCGGCGGGGTTGCCGTCGGGGGGCAACGGGTTGGTGGGGATGAAGGAGCGGGTGGTGGCGTTGGGCGGGGTGTTCGTGTCGGGGCCGACGGATGCGGGGGGTTTCCGGGTGTCGGCGGTGATCCCGGCGGCGTAGGCGGGCGGTGCCGCGGCGGTGGGATGCGCCGGGGGCCCGGGACTGAGGGTCCGGCGGGGGGCCGAGGGGTCGGGGGTCCGGGTCAGCCTGCGGTGAGGCGGGTGGGTTCGATGCCGGAGGTGAGGGCGCCGAGGGCCTGGTCGATGTCGGGGCCGAGGTACCAGTCGCCGGTGTGGTCGAGGGCGTAGACGCGGCCTTCGGCGTCGATGGCGAGGAGGGCGCGGTCGTCGGCTTCGGCGCCGAGGGGGGCGACTTCGGTGTCGAGGGCGCGGCCGAGGTCGGCGAGGGTGCGGGCGAGGTGGAGGCCGTGCAGGGGGTCGAGGTGGAGGGTGCTGGGGGCGATCTGGCGGCCGGGTCCGGCGGGGGTGATGGTGAGTCCGCCGAATTCGGCCCAGGCTTCGACGGCGGCGGGGAAGACGGCGTGGCGGTGGCCGGCGGGTGAGGTGTGGTCGCGGAGGGTGTCGGCCCAGATTTCGGCTTGTTTGATGTCCCAGCGTCCGGGTTGCCAGCCGGCGGCGCGCAGGGCGGCGTCGACGGGTACGGGGAAGCGCGTGGTGGAGGTGCGGTCGGGGTGCATCTGCCCTTCGTCCGTGGTGTGTCGGGGTGGTGCGGGTGTGCGGGTGTGCCGTCTGCGCCGGTGGGGGTGGTTCAGGAGTCCGTTGCGGGGTCGACGACGCGTACGCCGAAGTGGGCGCTGAGGGCGGCGCAGGCGCGGCAGGGGGTGGCGAAGCCGCCGTGGAGGGGGTCGCCGTCCTCGCGGATGTGGCGGGTGGTGAGTTTGGCTTGTTTGAGGGTCTTCCGGGCTTCGCCGTTGGTCATGGGGCGGCGGGCGGCGCGTCTGCTGCGGGCTGCGTCGGCGGCCGTGATGTGGCGGGAGATGAGGAGGGCTTCGGCGCAGCGGCCGGTGGAGCGGTCGCGTTGGGCGCTGGTGAGGGTGTCGAGGAAGTCCTGGACCAGGTGGTGCAGGGGTGGGGGCTGGTCGCCGCGGGCGGCGGTGCCGGTGAGGGTGGCGCCGCGGACGGAGAGGGCGGCGGCGACGGTGGGGAGTATGCCGTCGCGGCGGTGGCGGAGGGTGGGGGCGTGGGGCGTGGTGGTGGCGGACCAGCCGATGCGGGGGTCGCCGGTGTGGGTGGTGTGCAGGTCGTCCGGCCTGCCGGTGTGTGGGCCCGTCTGTGTGGTGTTCATGATCGTTTCCCCTCCCGTGCATCCCCCCGGAGGTCACAGGGTGCCAAATGGCGGGGCGGGTGCGGAAGCTGGGGCGGCGCGACACGCCAGGGGCGGGGGTGGGTCGTCACGGCGGGGTGACGGCTGGTCACGGAAGTGGAGGGCCGGTGACCGCCGTCGTCGTACCGCATAGGCTGTCGCACCGTGAGCGCGCGGTTGACGCGCGTCGGAGATCGTTGGAGACAGTCGATACGGGTCGTGGCGGGCCGGGTCCGGAAGCGGAACCGTCCGTCGCGGGCCGTACAGAGTGCCGCAGGGGGCAACCGCCATGACGACAGGTCGGCTCGGGCTGGGGGCGCCTCCCGGCCGCCAGGTGGGGGGACAGGGCACGCCGCCGAACGCGGCGTACGCGGGGCAGGTCGTGCATTTCCCTGATCCGGTCCGGGCCGCGCGGCATCCGAGGGGTGTGCGGGTGGACGAGCGGGGCTATCCCGACTTCTCGCCGTATGCGCGGGCCGCCGCGGAGATCGCGGATCCGCCGGAGGGTTTCGGCGTGGACGAGTTGCGGTTGACGGACTACGTGTCGGCGAACGCGGCGTCGGCGGCTTCGGGGCACGAGTTGTGGGACACGGTGCCGGAGGTGGCGACTCCGCACGGCTGGACGTGGCATCACGTGGTGGGTTCGCGGCGGCTGGAGCTGGTTCCGGTCGAGGTGAAGGCGTTGCTGCGGCATCACGGCGGGGTGTCGACGGCGTCGGTGGACCAGGCGAAGCGGGGGACGCGGCCGTTGCAGGAGACGCGTCCGGCGCATTTCGGTCTGCCGAAGTCGGGTGTGGCGGTGTCGGAGCAGCAGGTGCAGGGGGTGGAGGAGGATCTGGGGTATCGGCTGCCGGGGGCGTACCGGTCGTTCCTGAAGGCGGCCGGCGGGTGTGCGCCGGTGGGCGCGGCGCTGGACGCGGAGCTGGGTCTGCTGGTGGACCAGCCGTTCTTCACGGTGCGGGACGAGGCGGCGGTCAATGACCTGGTGTATGTGAACAAGTGTCTGCGGGACCATCTGACGAAGGACTATCTGGGCGTCGGTTTCGTGCAGGGCGGGTTGCTGGCCGTGAAGGTGCGGGGCGAGCGGGCCGGTTCGGTGTGGTTCTGCTCGTACGACGACGTGCGGGACGTGGATCCCGGGTGGTCGCCGGCGGAGCGGATGGAGCGGTTGTTGTTGCCGTGCGGTGAGGACTTCGACGTGTTCCTGTCGCGGTTGGCGGGCAATCCGCCGGAGTTGGCGACGGTGGCGAATCTGATGGTGGACGGCGGGTTCGCGCGGGCGGTGCCGGCGGCTTCGGCGTCTTCGGCGGGGGAGTGAGCTGGACGATGGTGACGTTCGCGCAGGCGCAGGAGCGCGCCGAGGAGTGGGTCAACGGCGATGTGCCGGCGTACCAGCATCGTGAGGTGCGGGTGCGGGAGTTCGAGCTCGGTTTCGTGGTGTGGGCCGAGGACCGTGCGGAGGGGCCGCGTTCGGACGGGGGTGCGCAGCGGCTGGTGATCGCCCGGGACAGCGGGGAGGCCACGTTGTGGCCTTCGATGCCGGTGGGCGAGGTGATCCGCCGCTACGAGGAGGAGTACGGCCGTCCGGAGGGGCCGGCGGACGCGGTGCCGGCGCCTGCGGCGCGGGTGGATCTGAATCAGACGTCGTTCCTGTTGTCGCCGCCGGAGTGGTTGCAGGAGGCGGCGGACCGGCTGGGGATTCCCGACCGGCGGGAGGCGGGTCCGGTGTCCGGCGCCGCCGGGCCGGCGTCCGGGGCCGTCGACGGTCGGGCCTCGTCGGCGGGTTCGTTCGGCGCGGGTGCCGGCGGTGATCCGTCGCTGCCCCGGACGCAGGGCGGTGTGCCGGGGAGCCGGCTGCCCGAGACGCAGGCCGGGGTGCCGACGGGTCCGGCCGCGGGCCCGGCGCCGGCGGCCGGTGCCCCCACTCCCCCTCCCACTCCCGCTCCGGCCGGTGCGACGCCGTGGGCCGGGACGGACACCAATGCCGACGGCGGTGACGACCGTTCCGTGCCGCTGCCCGCGACGGTGTTCGCGCCTCCGCTGAGCGGGTCCGACGACGACGACGCGGGGCCGCCGACGGCCGCGCCGGACGCCAAGACGGCGTTGATGTCCGGTGGCAGCCAGCTTCCGCCGACGGCGGTCGCTCCCGTGCTCGGCGATCCGGGCGCTCCGGGTGCGTCCGGGGCGCAGGGCGTGGGGCATGCGTCCCGGAATGCGCCGGCGGGACCGTCCGCGACTCCTCCGCCCGCGGGTCCGACGCCTTCGCCGGCGGGGCCGGCCGGGTCGTCGTACGGCTATCCGCAGGGCGCGGGTGCTCCGGGCGCCCCGGCTGCTCCGGGCGCCCCGGCTGCTCCGCAGCCGCCGGCCGGACCGGGCGCCCCGGCGCGGCCGCTCGCGTCGAACGCCGGTGACATCGCCGACGCGGCGACCAGCAAGGCCGCGCCTCCGCCGCGCCGCAACCGCGGTGCGGGGGCGCCGCCGCCTCCGCCGGGGATGCCCGGTGCGCCGGGCGCTCGGCCGGTCGGCACGCCTCCGCCGCCGCCCGCGCCGTCCGGCCCGGGTGCGCCCGGCACTCCCGCGGGCGGCTATGTGCCGACGCAGCTGATCTCGGCCCTGGAGCCGGGTGGTCCGGGTGCGCCGGGCGGCCCCGGTGGGGCGGGTGGGCCGGCGGGTTCCGGTCCTTCGGGCGCGCCCGCTGCGCCCGGTGCACCCGGTGCGCCGAACCCGCCCGGGGGGACTCCTCCCGGTGCGGTGCATCACGCCGCGACCATGTTCGCCGACCCGGGACAGCCGGGTCCGGGCGGCGTTGCGCCTCCGCCGGGGGCTCCCGGCGCGCCGCAGGTTCCGGGCGCCGCTCCTGGCGCTCCGGGCGCGGGGCCGGGTGCCGTCCACCACGCCGCGACGATGCTGGCCGGTCCGCCGGTCGGCGGCCCGGGCGCGCCCCCGCCGCCGCAGGCGCCCGGTGCTCCCGGTTTCCCGGGTGGCGGTCCCGGCGTGCCCCCGGGGCCTCCCGGGACGGCTCCGGGCGCTCCACAGCCTCCGATGCCGCCGGGCGCCATGCCGCCTCCGGGGCAGCCGCCGTCGTACGGGTACCCGCAGCAGCAGGGTCTGCCGACGGTCGGGCCCGGCTATCAGGCCGTGCTGCGCTTCCGGGCGCAGGACGGTTCGGAGCAGCAGCTGATCCGGCGTTCGGCGCCGGGCACCCCGCACCCGGAGTGGCAGATCTTCCACGAGCTGCGGGCGATGAACGTGCCGCCGGACCAGGTGCTCGAGCTGCACACCGAGCTGGAGTCGTGCGAGTTGCCGGGCGCGTACTGCGCGCGGATGATCCGGGAGCAGTGGCCGCAGGCGCGGATCACGAGCATCGCGCCGTACGGCACGGATCATGCGAGCCGGCAGCAGGGCATGCGGCAGTTGCTGGCGCATCAGGGCGAGTTGCACCAGGTGGCGGACGGTCCCGCGCGTCCGGGGCCGGTGCGGGCGCCGCTGACCCCGGTGCAGCCGACGCCGCCGGTGCCGCCGGAGGCGATCGGGCAGGAGCTGGCTGCGGTGTTCGGGCCGGCGGTGTTCCGGTTCGAGCAGGCGGCGGTGTCCCGGCAGGGGGTGCCGCCGGTGGTCGCGCACACCCTGGTGGTGGCGGGTCTGCCGGCGGACATGGGGCCGTTCTTCTGGGCGCAGGCCCAGCCGGGGCGGCCGGTGCCGACGCTGGCGGAGCTGGCGGCGGAGCGGGGTGTGCAGCCGGCCTCGGACGCGGGTTCCTACCTCGTCATGGGCAGCGACTTCGGCAAAGCGATCTGTGTGCAGTACGGGACGGCGAACATCGTCGCCGTGCCGGTGGAGGCGGGCCTGGGCGGTGCTCCGGTGCCGCCGCAGTTCGTGAACACGGGGCTGCCGGAGTTCGCGCGCTGTCTGGCGCTGCTGGGGCGGATGTGGCGGCTGCGGTTCGGTCTGAACCAGGAGCAGGCGGGCCGCTGGACCGTCGACTTCCAGGCCCAGTTGGCCTCGCTCGACCCGGCGGCGCTCGGTTCGCCGGAGAGCTGGTGGTCGGTGCTGCTGGAGCAGATGTGGGACGGGCTGCTCTGACGGCGGGCCGCTGACCTGCCGCAGGGCTCGGCACTCAGGACGGCGCGCGGGCCGGACCCGGTCGGATGACCGGGTCCGGCCCTTTTCGTGTCCGGGTTCGTCGGAATCGCGTCCGGGTGACCGCGGATTCCTGTCCGGGGTTGTTGGATTCGCGTTCGGGTGGTGCCCGGGTGGTGACGCTGTTGACCGTGATCTGTACGCGGAGTGTCGCGTTATGAACACTTACGCCCGATACATCAAGATATGCGCGAAATCATCATGTCGTGTCCGTCGGGTGGCGAGGGGTTCAAGGATGAGCAGCGCATCGGTGTCACCGCCGGGGTTCGTGACCGTTCGCGGCCGCGGCTACCGGCCCGAGCAGGTCGAGGCGTACACGGCCGCGCTCTGTGCCGACCGGGACGCGGCATGGGAGCGGGCCGCCCGGCTCACCGTCCTCGCCCGGCAGATGGAGGAGGAGGCCGAGCGGTTGCGCGAGGTCGTGACGGGGCTCGCGCCGCAGACCTACGCGTCCCTGGGGGAGCGTGCGCAGCACGTTCTCCAGCTCGCGATCGAAGAGGCGGAGGACGTTCGCGCGGGTGCGCGGCGTGCGGCGGCGGACGAGGTCGCACACGCCGAGACGTGCGCCCTCGGGACGCGCCGGGCGGCGCAGGAGGAGGCGGACGCGCTGCGGGCGGAGGCCGAGGAGCGCGCACGCCAGCGGCTGCTCGCGGCGCGCGCCGAGGCCGACGAGCTCCGCATCGGCGCCCGGCGCGAGGTGAAGGAGTACCGGGGCGAGGCGCTGGCCGCCCTGCGCGAGGTGCGCCAGCGCACCGCCGCCATGCTCGCCGAGCAGCACAAGGAGCACGCCGAGCGGTGGGCCGCGGCGGAGCGCGAGGCCGCCGGGCGGGCCGCCGCCATCGACGCGCGGCACGCCGAGGCGGTGGCGCGCGCCGAGGCGGCGCTCTCCGAGGCGAAGCAGGCGTTCGCCGAGGCCGAGGAGTCGGCCCGCCGCGGCCAGGAGGACGCACACGCGCGTGCGGCCGGGATCCTCGCCGAGGCGCGCGCCCGGGAGGAGCGCACCGAGCGGGAGACGGAGCGCGTGCTGCGGGAGCACATCGCGCGCGGGGAGGACGTCCAGGCGCACATGGACCACGTCCGCAACAGCCTCACCGCCCTCACCGGGAGGGCGGTCGACTGACGCCCTCGCCCCCTCCCGGCCGGCCGGCGATCGGGTCGCCCCCGTGCTCGTCGACGGCCCGCGCTGTGAGGGGGCGTCAGTCGCCCCTGCGGACCGCGCCCGCCAGGATCGAGCCCTCCACCTCCTCGTACCGTTGCCGCTGCGCCTCCGCCTTGCGGTGGCCGGAGAGCACCGTGCCCAGCCAGCCGAGGGCGAAGCCGAGGGGGACGGTGACGATGCCCGTGGTGGTGAACGGGAACCAGTTGAAGTCGGCCTCGGGGAAGGCGGAGACGGGCGAGCCGGAGACCAGGTTCGTGCCCGGCATGAGGAGCAGCACGGACACGGTCCCGCCGATGAGCGTGGTGAGCAGCCCCGTGCGGGTGTAGCGGCGCCAGAAGAGGCTGTAGACGAGGGCCGGGGCCAGGGCCGACGCCCCGAGGCAGAAGGAGAGGGTGACCAGGGGCTGCAGGCTGCGGTGCTGGACCTGGGTGGCCAGCAGGATCGTCGGGACGCCGACCGCGAGGGCGGACAGCCGGGCGACGAGCATCTCGCGCCGGGGGGACGTCCTTGGTTTCTGCGCGGCGAACACGTCGTGGGCGAGGGAGTTGGCGCAGGCGAGGATCATGCCGGCGACCGAGGCCAGGACGGTGAGGAAGATCGCCGTCGTGACGGTGGTGAGGAGCAGGGTCTCCGCGGTGGACACGTCCGCGCCGAACGCGGCCCGGGAGCCCAGCAGGTAGGCGGTGTTGCCCCGGGGGTCGGCCCGGGCGATCAGCGCACGGCCGACGAGCGCGGTGGCGCCGAACCCGACGACCGTCATGACCAGCACGAACAGGGCGACTGCGGACACCGCCCAGGACATCGAGCGGCGCACCTGGCGGGCGCTGGAGGCGGTGTACATGCGCATGGTGATGTGGGGCAGACACGCGCCGCCCAGCACGACCGACAGCTGGGAGACGATCATGTCGACGCGGGGGTAGGGGCCGCCGGCGAACTCCAGGCCGGAGCGCAGGAAGGCGTCGCCGACCCCGCTCCCCTCGGCGGCCGCGTCGAAGAGCGCGCCGGGGCTGCCGTCGAAGCGGTACAGGATGATCACCGCGATGACGGTGCCGGAGCCGAGCAGCGTGACGATCTTCAGCATCTGGATGAGCGCGGTGCCCTTCATGCCGCCGATCGCCGCGTAGCTGATCATCAGGACGCCCATGCCCACGACGCAGCCCGTCTTCACCGAGTCGCCGGAGAAGCCGAGGATGAAGGCGAGCAGCTGGCCGGTGCCGGCGAGCTGGACGAGCATCATCGGCAGGAGTGCGGCGAGGGTGACCGCGCACGCCGTGATGCGCACCGCGCGGCCCGGCATCCGGCGGGCGAGCGCGTCGCCCATGGTGAACCTGCCTGCGTTGCGCAGCGGTTCGGCCAGCAGGAACATCAGCAGCATCAGGGAGAGCACGGTGCTGAGGGCGAGGACGACGCCGTCGTAGCCGCACAGGGCGATGACCCCGCCGGTGCCGAGGACGGTGGCCGCGGAGATGTAGTCGCCCGCGATGGCCAGGCCGTTGCGCAGCGGGGACAGCGAGCGGTAGCCGGTGTAGAACTCGTCGAGGTCGTCGCGGTCGGGGCCGGTCATCACGCACAGCAGCAGCGTGATGGTGGCGACTGCGGTGAACGCCACGAGGGACATGGTCTGGGCGTCGCCGGTGAGTTCCGTCATCGTCGGGCCTCCCCCGGGTGCGTGCCGCGGCGGTCCCGGGTCTCCCGCGCGGTGCGGGTGTCCCTTCTGGCGTCGATCTCGGCGAGTTTGCGGATGCGGTCGGCGAGCGGGTCGACGTGCCGGCGGGCGGTGCGCTCGTACAGGACGATCGCCAGCCAGGTGACCGGGAGCTGGAGCAGGGCGAGCAGCAGTCCGGCGGGGAGGCCGGGCGCGGGCGTGCCGGTCATCAGGGACGGCGCGTACGCCGACAGGACGAGGAAGACGACGAAGTAGCCGAGCGCGGTGAGGGTCGCCACGCGTCGCTGACGGCGGTAGGCGCCGCGCAGGATCCGCAGATCGCTGTGGCGGCCGACGGGTGCGTGGCGGTCCGGGCGAGGTCGCTGCGGCTCGGGCTGCGGGGGCGGCGGCTGCCACGGGTAGGTCGGCTCGGGGTGTGACGGGCGGGGGTATGACGAGTGGGGGTGTGACGGGCGGGGGTATGACGAGTGGGGGTGCGACGGGTGGGGGAACGACGGGTCGTGGGACATCCCGCTCCTTGCATGGCTCGGATCCGAGGCGGCGGACCGCAGGGAGGTGGGGGGCGAGGGAGGCACGTTACTCGGGAGTACGGTCGCTGCGAAGTCTTTTCACCAAACTGGTCGGTCGGTATGCGCTTACTGCGCGAAACGGGCTCCCACCTGGGGTGTTACCCGCGTTAACCCGATGCCTTTCCGTGGGTGACACGACTGCGTCCCCCGTCCGCCCCCGCCCGTGCGGAAGCCGGCGCCGACGGCCGGCGCCCGGTGGCGCCCACGTGTGCCCCTTGCATCCATATGCCGGAACCCTGCTTTCCGTTTGCCCCTCACGCGACGGGAGGACGCAGCATGGGCGGGGTCGAGGGTGGAGAGACCCCGAGCGCGCCTCCACCCGGCGGTGGACAGCCCCTAGGGGTCCCTCCGCACTACGGCTGGGGGCGGGTTCGTTCCGGCGGAGGAGGAGAACCCCCCTCCGCCGTCCTTAACCTGGCTTTACGCCGTCGACGGGGGCGGACGGGGACCGGCGGGGCGGTCAACCCCACCCACGGGGGGTGGGGTTAACCCCCCGGGAAGACGGGCCCGGGCACCAGCGCGCGGGCCCGCCTCCCGCCGACACACTTCTCGACGTAGCGCTTCACCGACCGACGCCGCCGCGCACCGTGCGGCGGCACCGGCCCGAGGCGCTCGTCCACCGCAGACTTTCGACTGAGGAGACTGACCGTGACTTCGGCTGTGACCATTCCCAGGCACGGGGGCACTGGAGGGCCTACGGCCGTTGCCGCGCGAGCGCGACAGGTCGTCAAGGCATACGGATCCGGGGAGACCCGGGTCGTCGCGCTCGACCACGTCGACGTGGACATCTCCCGTGGCCAGTTCACCGCGATCATGGGCCCCTCGGGGTCCGGCAAGTCCACGCTGATGCACTGCCTCGCCGGCCTCGACACCGTCTCGTCGGGGCAGATCTACCTGGACGAGACCGAGATCACCGGGCTCAAGGACAAGAAGCTCACCAAGCTGCGCCGGGACCGGATCGGGTTCATCTTCCAGGCGTTCAACCTGCTGCCCACGCTGAACGCGCTCGAGAACATCACGCTGCCCATGGACATAGCGGGCCGCAAGCCGGACAAGGCGTGGCTGAGCCAGGTCGTGGAGACCGTCGGGCTCGCCGACCGCCTCAAGCACCGTCCCACCCAGCTCTCCGGCGGTCAGCAGCAGCGCGTCGCCGTGGCCCGCGCCCTCGCGGCCCGCCCGGAGATCATCTTCGGCGACGAGCCCACCGGAAACCTCGACTCGCGCGCCGGCGCCGAGGTCCTGGGCTTCCTTCGCCGCTCGGTGGACGACCTGGGCCAGACCATCGTGATGGTCACGCACGACCCGGTGGCCGCCTCCTACGCGGACCGGGTGCTGTACCTCGCGGACGGCAGGATCGTCGACGAGATGTTCAAGCCGACCGCCGAGAGCGTCCTCGACCGCATGAAGGACTTCGACGCGCGGGGGCGTACGTCATGACCGTGCTGAAGACCTCGATGCGCAACTTCTTCGCGCACAAGGGACGCATGGCACTGTCGGCCGTGGCGGTCCTGCTGTCCGTGGCGTTCGTCTGCGGGACGCTCGTCTTCACCGACACGATGAACACGACGTTCGACAAGCTCTTCGCCGCCACCTCCTCCGACGTGACCGTGAGCGCGAAGGGCGCCTCGGACACCGGTGAGACGACCGCCGACAACGGCAAGCCGCCGGTCATGCCGGCCTCCGTGCTCGACCGGGTGCGCAAGGCGCCGGGTGTGAAGTCGGCGGAGGGCGCGGTCTTCTCCAGCGCGGCGACCGTCGTCGACGCCGAGAAGGACAGCCTGTCGCCGTCCAGCGGCGCGCCCACCATCGTCGGCAGCTGGAACGCCAACGAAGCCCGCACCATGAAGATCACCGAAGGCGCGGCGCCCAAGGGCTCCGACCAGGTCATGGTCGACGAGGACACCGCCGACAAGCACCACCTGAAGCTCGGCGACCAGATCGGCGTGATCACCGCGGTCGGCACGCACACCGCGAAGATCTCCGGCATCGCCGCCTTCCAGGTCACCAACCCCGGCGCGGCGATCTTCTACCTCGACACCGCGACCGCCCAGAAGACGCTGGTCGGCGAGGCGAACGTCTACACGAACGTCAACGTCACGGCCGCGGCCGGGGTCAGCGACGATCAGCTCAAGAAGAACGTCGCGGCCGGCGTCGGCGCCGACTACAAGGTGCAGACCGCGAAGGAGACCGCCGACGCCAACCGCAAGGACGTCGGGAGCTTCCTGGACGTGATGAAGTACGCGATGCTCGGCTTCGCCGGGATCGCCTTCCTCGTCGGCATCTTCCTGATCATCAACACCTTCTCGATGCTGGTCGCCCAGCGCACCCGTGAGATCGGCCTGATGCGGGCCATCGGCTCCAGCCGCAAGCAGGTCAACCGCTCGGTGCTCGCGGAGGCCCTGCTGCTGGGCGTCGTCGGCTCCGTCCTCGGCGTCGGCGCGGGCGTCGGCATCGCGGTCGGCCTGATGAAGCTCATGAGCCTGACCGGCATGAACCTCTCCACCGACGACCTGACGGTCGCCTGGACGACCCCGGTGGTCGGCATGGTCCTCGGCATCGTCGTCACGGTGCTGGCGGCCTACCTCCCGGCCCGCCGCGCCGGCAAGGTCTCCCCGATGGCCGCGCTGCGCGACGCGGGCGCCCCGGCCGACGCCAAGGCCGGCATCGCGCGGGCCGTCATCGGTCTGCTGCTCACCGGTGCGGGCGGCGCGGGTCTGTACCTCGCGTCCGCCGCCGACAAGGCGGCCGAGGGCTCGATGTGGCTGGGCCTGGGCGTGGTGCTGAGCCTGATCGGCTTCGTGGTGATCGGCCCGCTGCTGGCCGGAGCGGTCGTGCGGGTGCTCGGCGCGGTCCTGCTCAGGGCGTTCGGCCCGGTCGGGCGGATGGCGGAGCGCAACGCGCTGCGCAACCCGCGCCGCACGGGCGCCACGGGCGCGGCCCTCATGATCGGCCTCGCGCTGGTGGCCTGCCTGTCGGTGGTCGGCTCGTCCATGGTGGCCTCCGCCACGGAGGAGCTCGACAAGAGCGTCGGCACGGACTTCATCATCCAGAGCGACAAGGGCCAGCGCCTGACCGCCGACGCCGTGCAGGCCGTCAGGTCGGTCCCGGGTCTGGAGCGGGTCACCGAGTACAAGGGGACCCAGGCCGACTACACCACCCCCGACGGCAAGACCCTCGACGACACGTCGATCACGGCGGCCGACCCGACGTACGCGACCGACCTGCGCGTCGAGACCGTCGCCGGCAAGCTCGCCGACGCCTACCGCCTCGACTCGATGTCCGTCCACGAGAAGTTCGCCGAGGACCACAAGATCAAGCTGGGCTCCACGATCTCCGTGGCGTTCAAGGACGGATCCACCGCCCGGCTGACGGTCCGCGCGATCACCAGCAGCGACGGCGTCATCGACCAGGGCGCGATGTACACCTCCATCGCCACCCTCAAGAAGTACGTCCCCGCCGACAAGCTGCCGCTGGACCAGCTGGTCTTCGCCTCGGCGAAGGAAGGACAGCAGGACGCCGCGTACACGGCCCTGAAGTCGGCGCTGCACGACTACCCGCAGTACACCGTCCGCGACCAGACCGACTACAAGCAGGAGCTGAAGGACCAGATCGGGCAGCTGCTGAACCTGATCTACGGCCTGCTCGCCCTCGCGATCATCGTCGCCGTCCTCGGCGTGGTGAACACCCTGGCGCTCTCGGTGGTGGAGCGCACCCGGGAGATCGGCCTGATGCGGGCGATCGGCCTCTCCCGCCGCCAGCTGCGCCGCATGATCCGCATGGAGTCGGTCGTCATCGCCCTCTTCGGCGCGCTCCTCGGCCTCGGCCTGGGCATGGGCTGGGGCGCGACCGCCCAGCAGCTCCTCGCCCTGCAGGGCCTGAACGTCCTCGAGATCCCGTGGCCGACGATCATCGGCGTGTTCATCGGCTCCGCCTTCGTGGGCCTGTTCGCGGCACTGATCCCGGCGTTCCGCGCGGGCCGCATGAACGTCCTGAACGCGATCGCGACGGAGTAGCGGAAACGGCCCCGCGCCGCGGAGGCGGCGCGGGGCGCACGGCCCGGCATCGAGAAGGACGGGGGTCTTCTCGGTGCCGGGCTCCTTCGTGCTCCCGGCCGGTCCGTGAGACGGCCACCTCCGCGGTGAGGTGGCCGTCTTCGCGTGCGGCCCTCTCCGCGGTGCGGTGGCCGTCTCCGCGGTGCGATCCCTCGTAGGCGCGGCCCCTCGCCGGGGCGACCCCTCCGCGGGGCGGCGCGGACGAAAGAATCCGGTCATCGGCCCCCACCTGCCCCCGGGGTTGTCCACAGCCCCCGGCGAACATCCCCGCCCCGTCGTACCCTGGACACCCCCGGCCCGTGACACGCGTCGGGCCCTTCGCGTTGCCCACCCCGGACCGGGTGCACCCGTGTCACCGCGAGAGACATCCCGCGAGGACGAGACACACCCGGGCCCCTCGACGGAAAGCCCTCCATGAGCCTGCACGGTCTGCTCGACGCCGTCGTCAAGGACGCCGCCCTCGCGGAAGCCATCCCCGCGGCCGCCGACGGCAACCGCATGCACGTCGATCTGGTCGGTCCCCCGGCGGCCCGCCCGTTCGCGATCGCCGCCCTCGCCCGCGAGACCGGCCGCACCGTCCTCGCGGTGACCGCCACCGGCCGCGAGGCCGAGGACCTCGCCGCCGCCCTGCGCTCGCTGCTCCCGCCGGACGGCGTCGTCGAGTACCCCTCCTGGGAGACGCTCCCGCACGAGCGCCTCAGCCCGCGCAGCGACACCGTCGGCCGCCGCCTCGCCGTGCTGCGCCGGCTGGCCCACCCGCGCCCCGACGACCCGGAGACCGGCCCCGTCTCGGTGGTCGTCGCACCCGTCCGCTCCGTGCTCCAGCCGCAGGTCAAGGGACTCGGCGACCTGGAACCGGTGGCGCTGCGCTCGGGTGGGAGCGCCGACCTGAACGAGATCGTCGAAGCGCTCGCCGCGGCCGCCTACGCGCGCGTGGAACTCGTCGAGAAGCGCGGCGAGTTCGCCGTCCGCGGCGGCATCCTGGACGTGTTCCCGCCCACCGAGGAACACCCCCTGCGTGTCGAGTTCTGGGGTGACGACGTCGAGGAGATCCGCTACTTCAAGGTCGCCGACCAGCGCTCCCTGGAGGTAGCCGAGCACGGCCTGTGGGCCCCGCCCTGCCGTGAACTGCTCCTGACGGACGACGTGCGCACGCGGGCGCGCGACCTCGCCGAGCGGCACCCGGAACTCGGCGAGCTGCTCCACAAGATCGCCGAGGGGATCGCGGTCGAGGGCATGGAGTCCCTGGCCCCGGTGCTCGTCGACGACATGGAGCTGCTGCTCGACGTCCTGCCCAAGGGCGCGATGGCCGTCGTCTGCGACCCCGAGCGGGTCCGCACGCGTGCCGCCGACCTCGTGGCGACCTCGCAGGAGTTCCTGCAGGCCTCCTGGGCTGCCACGGCGGGCGGCGGCGAGGCGCCCATCGACGTCGGCGCGGCCTCCCTGTGGTCGATCGCCGACGTCCGCGAACACGCGCGCGAGCTGGACATGATGTGGTGGTCGGTGTCGCCGTTCGCGGCCGACGACGAGCTGGACGACGGCACGCTGAAGCTCGGCATGCACGCACCCGAGACCTACCGCGGCGACACCGCCAAGGCCCTCGCGGACACCAAGGGCTGGCTCGCGGACGGCTGGCGCGTCGCCTTCGTCACCGAGGCGCACGGCCCGGCCGCCCGCACGGTCGAAGTACTCGGCGGCGAGGGCGTGGCCGCCCGTCTCGACAGCGACCTGACCGAGCTGAGCCCCTCCGTCGTGCACGTCTCCTGCGGCTCGATCGACTACGGCTTCGTCGACCACGCACTGCGCCTGGCCGTCCTCACCGAGACCGACCTGTCCGGCCAGAAGGCGGCCGGCAAGGACGGGGCGCGCATGCCCGCGCGCCGCCGCAAGACCATCGACCCGCTCACCCTCGAGGCCGGCGACTACATCGTCCACGAGCAGCACGGCGTGGGCCGCTACATCGAGATGGTGCAGCGCACCGTCCAGGGCGCCACGCGCGAGTACCTGGTCGTCGAGTACGCGCCCGCCAAGCGCGGCCAGCCCGGCGACCGCCTCTACATCCCCACCGACCAACTGGAGCAGATCACCAAGTACGTCGGCGGCGAGGCGCCCACGCTGCACCGGCTCGGCGGCGCGGACTGGACGAAGACCAAGGCGCGCGCCAAGAAGGCCGTCAAGGAGATCGCCGCCGACCTGATCAAGCTGTACAGCGCGCGCATGGCGGCACCCGGCCACGCCTTCGGCACCGACACCCCCTGGCAGCGCGAACTGGAGGACGCCTTCCCCTACGCGGAGACGCCCGACCAGCTCACCACCATCGCCGAGGTCAAGGACGACATGGAGAAGACGGTCCCCATGGACCGCCTGATCTGCGGCGACGTCGGATACGGCAAGACGGAGATCGCCGTCCGCGCCGCCTTCAAGGCCGTCCAGGACGGCAAGCAGGTCGCCGTTCTCGTGCCGACGACGCTGCTGGTGCAGCAGCACTTCGGCACGTTCAGCGAGCGGTACGCGCAGTTCCCGGTGAAGGTCCGCGCCCTCTCCCGCTTCCAGACCGACACGGAGGCCAAGGCCACCCTGGAGGGACTGCGCGAGGGCTCCGTGGACGTCGTCATCGGCACCCACCGGCTGTTCTCGTCCGAGACGAAGTTCAAGGACCTCGGACTGGTCATCGTCGACGAGGAGCAGCGTTTCGGCGTCGAGCACAAGGAGCAGCTGAAGAAGCTCCGCGCGAACGTGGACGTCCTGACGATGTCGGCGACCCCGATCCCGAGGACCCTGGAGATGGCGGTGACGGGCATCCGCGAGATGTCGACGATCACCACGCCCCCGGAGGAGCGCCACCCGGTGCTCACGTTCGTCGGCCCCTACGAGCAGAAGCAGATCGGCGCCGCGGTCCGCCGTGAACTGCTGCGCGAGGGCCAGGTCTTCTACATCCACAACCGGGTCGAGTCGATCGACCGGGCAGCGGCGCGACTGCGCGAGATCGTCCCCGAGGCGCGCATCGCCACCGCGCACGGCCAGATGTCGGAGACGGCGCTGGAGCAGGTCGTCGTCGACTTCTGGGAGAAGAAGTTCGACGTGCTCGTCTCGACGACGATCGTCGAGTCCGGCATCGACATCTCCAACGCCAACACGCTGATCGTGGAACGCGGCGACACCTTCGGTCTGTCGCAGCTGCACCAGCTGCGCGGCCGGGTGGGCCGGGGCAGGGAGCGCGGTTACGCCTACTTCCTGTATCCGCCGGAGAAGCCGCTCACGGAGACCGCACACGAGCGGCTCGCCACCATCGCCCAGCACACCGAGATGGGCGCCGGAATGTACGTGGCGATGAAGGACCTGGAGATCCGCGGCGCGGGCAACCTGCTCGGCGGCGAGCAGTCCGGTCACATCGCGGGCGTCGGCTTCGACCTGTACGTGCGGATGGTCGGCGAGGCCGTCGCGGACTACCGGCGTCAGCTGGAGACGGGGGAGATCGAGGAGGAGCCGCCGCTCGAGGTCAAGATCGAGCTTCCGGTCGACGCACACGTCCCGCACGACTACGCGCCGGGCGAGCGGCTGCGCCTGCAGGCCTACCGGGCCATCGCCTCCGCCAACTCGGAGGACGACGTCAGGGCGGTCCGCGAGGAACTCGTCGACCGGTACGGCAAGTTGCCCGAACCGGTGGAGAACCTGCTGCTGGTGGCGGGGCTGCGGATGCTGGCACGCGCGTGCGGCGTGAGTGAGATCGTGCTCCAGGGCGCCAACATCCGCTTCGCTCCGGTGGAGTTGCGCGAGTCGCAGGAACTGCGCCTGAAGCGGCTGTACCCGGGGTCCGTCATCAAGCCCGCCGCGCACCAGGTGCTCGTGCCGCGCCCGAAGACCGCGAAGGTCGGCGGCAAGCCGCTGGTCGGACGTGAACTGCTCGGCTGGGTCGGCGAGTTCCTGGCCACGGTGCTGGGCTCATAGGGACGGCGGACGGCGGGCGGCCGGCGGCACGCGACGGACGGCGGACGGGGAGGGCCGGGCCGGCCGCCACAGGGCGTCCCCGGCGTTCCCGGCGTCCCCGGCGTTCCCGGCGTTCCCGGAGGAAACCGTCCGCGGAGCGGCCTGCTCCGCGGACGGCCACGTCAGGCTCCCGGGTGCTGCGCGCCAGGGGTTGTGCGCACTAGGGGTTCTCGGGCCTGTCCTCGTCCATGCCCATCCGCTTGTGCAGCTGCTGCTGACCGGAGTCGACCTGGGACTCGTACTTGTCGCCCGTCTTCTCGTTGATCCGCCGCTCCGCGGCGTCGGACATGTCCCTGGCCTTGTCCTGTGCCGCCTTGTTGCTCTTGAACCTGTCGAAGATGCCCATGCAGAGCTCCCTTCCCGGAGGTGACTCTCCACCGACGATATTCCCGTGATGTGCGATATGCCCACTTAAGGTCGTTGTGGTCTGGACCTCCCTGCTGCGTCCGCGCGCCCCTCGCTAGGGTGTGTGCCGGTCCACGTCCAGGGAATCCGCCCTGTGCGGGACGGACAGCGGCCGGACAGGGGAGGGGCGCGTGAGGCGTCTGAGGGGTGGAGCGGCGGTAGCCGTCGCGTTGGTGTGCGCCGTGACGGCGGCCGGCTGCAAGGAGCAGACCGCCGGTGCGGGCTCCCGCGGCGCGGGAGCGACGGCGGGCGCGGGAAAGGCGGGAGGCGGGGCGGCCCTCGCGGCGGCCGAGTCGCTGCCGGTGAAGGGGCGGGCCCCCAAGACCGGTTACGACCGGGAGCAGTTCGGCTCCGCCTGGGCGGACACGGACTCCAACTCCTGCGACACCCGTGACGACATCCTCAAGCGGGACCTGAAGCAGGTGAAGTTCACCGGTGGCGTGTGCAAGGTGTCCTTCGGCGTGCTGGAGTCGGATCCGTACTCGGGGAAGGACGTGACCTACCGGCGCGGCAGCAGCAAGGTCGACATCGACCATGTCGTCGCCCTGTCCGACGCCTGGCAGAAGGGCGCGAAATACTGGGACGCCGCCAAGCGGATAGCGCTCGCCAACGACCCGCTCAACCTGCTCGCCGTCGACGCGAGCACCAACCGTTCCAAGGGGGACGGCGACACGGCGACGTGGCTGCCGCCCAACAAGGCCTACCGCTGCACGTACGTCGCCGCGCAGGTCGCCGTGAAGAAGAAGTACGAGCTGTGGGTCACGCAGGCGGAGAAGTCCGCGATGGAGAAGGTGCTGTCGGCCTGCCCCGCGCAGCGACTGCCCGCCGGGGGCAACCCGACCAAGGCCCCGGGCCGCTTCCGCGCGGGGTGACCCGCGCCGCGGCGGCCACGAGTCCACGGCCACCCGTCCACGGCCACCCGTTCAGGGCCGCTGGCTGACGCTACCGGCCGTACGGGTACCCCTGCTGGTACGGGTTCGGGTGGCCCGCCCCGTACGCCGGGGCCGCCGGCGTCTTCTTGTCGAACATCGCGAACAGCAGCATCCCGGTCGCCATCAGCAGGGTGATGAGGAACATGGCGCCGAAGAAGGCGTCCGAGTCGTCGTTGTCGGAGACCACCGTGGCCGTCACGATCGCCACCTCGTACAGCGCGAACGAGACGAAGGCCGCCCAGTCCGAGGACAGGCCTCGGCGGATTCCCACGTAGAGGAACGGCACCCACGCCAGGAAGCCCAGCGAGAGCCACACCAGCACCACCCACGCGAGCCGCTCGGGCCAGCCGCCCTCCAGCCGTCTCACCGTGCCGGTCACGGTCGTCGTCGGCATCGTCATGTCGCCCCCCAAGGTCCCAGGGGGCAAGGGTAGGACATGGGCGGCCCGCGCCGGGCCGCCGCTTCTTTACCGTGACGTAAGTGAATCTTGTGACGCTGCCGACGTACCGTTTCCCGTTCACGGGCACGCCACGGGGTACCGTGCGTGCGGCGCCGTGACGTCGAGTCGACGCCGTATCGTCGTACCGGTCGAGGGGAGAGACCCGTACGACGCGATCGTGCCGGCGAGGACGCCGTACGCGCAGCATCACAGACGAACGATGGGTGGGGACGCATGGCCGAGCACCGGCAGTCCAGGAAGCGCAGATACATCACGTGGGGCGTGGCCGGCGCGGCCGTCCTCGCGGGGGCCGGGATAGCGGCGCAGACCTCGATGGCGGCCACCGTCTGGCCCGCCCAGAAGACGTACACCGGCCGCGCCTTCGACGCCTGCACCGCGCCCTCGCTGGCCGCGATGAAGGCCTGGAAGACGGACGGCTACTACGGCGGCGCCGCCGTCTACGTCGGCGGCAAGAACCGCGGCTGCGCCCAGCCGAACCTGACCGCGTCGTGGGTGAAGTCGGTCAACACGCTCGGCTGGAAGCTCATCCCGCTCTACGTCGGCGCGCAGCCGCCGTGCCAGACCGGCTCCAGCCCCGAGAAGATCACCGCTTCCACGGCCACCTCCCTCGGCGCCACGGACGCGGCGGACGCCGTCGCCAAGGCGTCCGCCCTCGGCATGAAGGCCGGCAGCCCGATCTACCTCGACATGGAGGCGTACGACATCACGAACAAGTCGTGCAACGACTCCGTGCTGGCCTACGTCCGTTCCTTCAGCAAGACGCTGCGCGCCAAGACGTACCGGGCCGGCTACTACGGGTTCAGCAGCTCCAGCGCCAAGGCGATCGCCACCGCGACGAACAAGACGGACCTGCCGGGCAACCTCTGGTACGCGCTGTGGGACAAGAAGGACACCACGACCACGGACTGGCCGTGGGGCGCCACCCAGTTCACCGGCCACAGCCGCGGCCACCAGTACCTGGTCAACAGCAAGGAGACCCGCGGCGGCTACACGATCACCGTGGACCGCGACTCCTGGGACGCCCCGGTCGCCCTGGTCGGCTGAGACCGCCCCGGAACCCGCCGGTCCGACCGTCCGCACCGACGGGCGGGCGGTAACCCGGCGGCGACCGGGCGACGGGCGGGCGGGGAGTGGGCGGGTAGCGGGCGGGCCATGGGCGCGGCGGTGCCGGAAGTCCTGGTGAATCGTTGGTCGAATGGGTTGGCCGCAGCCGCGCCACTGCCTACCATCGATCACCGCAAG
Source organism: Streptomyces sp. NPDC020597 (assembly GCF_044335095.1). NCBI lineage: Bacteria > Bacillati > Actinomycetota > Actinomycetes > Kitasatosporales > Streptomycetaceae > Streptomyces > Streptomyces sp. NPDC020597. Next base: position 451,923 of record NZ_JBIRUL010000003.1, read on the forward strand.
ACCTTGTGCACCGCCGCACAATCTCCTCGGGAGGCTTCCTTGCACCGCCGTCGTCGCACCGCGCTCCTGCTGTCCGCCGCGATCGCGGCGGCCCCTCTCCTCACCGCCTGCGGCAATGACGCCCATCCGGGTGCGGCGGCCGTCGTGGGCGGTCAGCGGATCACCGTCTCCCAACTGGAGAGCCGGGTGGACGAGGTGCGCTCCGCGCAGCGCGCGGCCGTCACCGACGACGTCCAGTACGCGCAGGTCGTCGGCCAGACCGGCGGGCTCGCCCGGGACACCCTGCACGGCATGGTCCTCGACCAGGTGCTGCACCACGCCGCCGAGGACGCGGGCATCACCGTCACTCCGCGCGAGGTCCAGGAGATGCGGACCGGCCTGGAACAGCAGGCGGGCGGCGCGAAGGGCCTGGAGACGGCGTGGCTGCAGCAGTACGGCATCCCGCCGCAGCGCCTCGACGAGAACCTGCGTCTCCAGTTGGAGGCGCAGAAACTCGCCGCCCGGCTCGGCACGACCACCAGCCAGCCCGCGTTCTGGAGCGCCCTGTCCAAGGCGTCCAAGTCTCTCGGCGTCGACCTCAACCCGCGCTACGGCAGCTGGGACGCGCAGAAGGTCGCCCGCGTCGACGCGAAGACCCCGTGGGTGCGGGAGGTCACGGCGACCGGGACCAAGCAGACGACCTGACCCCGTGCGCACGGGGCGACGCGCGACCCGTGACCGGACGTGCGACGCCGTGAGCGCCCCGTCCGGCCGTCGGTCCGACCATGTGATCGTGTGACCGGAAGGCCTGCCCTGTGGACGAGTCCCCTGGCGGGCGGCGGGCGTGGGTTACGTTCGGGGTGTGAACGCAATCAGCTCCGCCGACGCCGACGCCGCAGTCACCGCCCCGGGCCGCGTCGTCCTGCTCACCACCAGCCACCGCGTCGCCCCCGGTCTGCTGTCCTGGCCGGCCTGGCAGATCCTGCGCGCGGCGGACCGGGTGCTGTGCGCGGACGGCGCGCACCCGCAGCTGCCCTATCTACGGGACGCGGGCATAGCGGTCGAGGAGAGCTCACCGACCGCCGAGGAGCTGGTCGCCGCCTGCGCGGGCGGCCGCACCGCGGTGGTGGTGGCTACCGGCGAGGGTGAACCGGCCCTCACGGACGGTCTGGCCCGGCTGGCGGGCTCCGGCCGGGTGTCGATGCCGGAGCTGGAACTCCTCCCCGCCTCCTACGACCTGCCGGGCGCCCGGCTCCTCGACCTCGTCCAGGTCATGGACCGCATCCGCGAGGAGTGCCCCTGGTCCTCGCAGCAGACCCACCAGGGCCTGGCGAAGTACGCGATGGAGGAGGCGTACGAGCTGGTCGAGGCGATCGAGGACGGCGACCGGGACGAACTCCGCGAGGAACTGGGCGACGTCCTGCTCCAGGTGGTGTTCCACGCCCGCATCGCCGAGGAGGACGAGGAGTCACCGTTCTCCGTCGACGACGTCGCGGGCACGATCGTCGCCAAACTCGTCCACCGCCACCCCCATGTCTTCGGCGACGCCACCGCCACCACGCCGGAAGAGGTCAAGGAGCACTGGCTGCGCACGAAGGCGGTCGAGAAGCGGCGGGCGTCGGTGACCGACGGCGTTCCGCTCCACCAGCCCGCGCTGGCTCTCGCAGCGAAGCTGATGGCGCGCACCCGGACGGCCGGGCTGGACGTGCCGCTGCCGGCCGCCGAGGGCATCGGCTACGAACTGCTCGCCCTCGCCGCCCGGGCCGAGTCGCAGGGCGTGGACCCGGAGGCGGCGCTGCGGGCGGCGGCCCGCGCCTACCGGGACGCGATCAGGGTCACCGAAGGCCTCCCCGACCGCCCGGCCCCGCCCTCGTCCCAGGGCGAGGGAGCGTGACCGTGCACCTCGGGAAGCCCGCTACCGTCGGGGAGTGACCGACCCGACCCATCCGGCCGACCCGGCCGACCCGACCCGCCCGACCGAACGGACCGACCCGGCCCGGTCGTCCCGCCGGTCCCCGGCCGACGCGCCGCCCGCGCCCGAGCTCTTCACCTGGGAGTTCGCCACCGACCCCTACCCCGCCTACGCCTGGCTGCGGGAGCACGCCCCGGTGCACCGGACCGCGTTGCCGAGCGGGGTCGAGGCCTGGCTGGTCACCCGGTACGCCGACGCCAGGCAGGCCCTCGCCGACCCGCGGCTGTCCAAGAACCCCGCACATCACGACGAGCCCGCCCACGCCCGGGGCAGGACCGGCATCCCCGGGGAGCGCAAGGCCGAGCTGATGACCCATCTGCTCAACATCGACCCGCCGGACCACACCCGGCTGCGGCGACTCGTGAGCAAGGCCTTCACCCCGCGCCGCGTCGCCGAGTTCGCGCCGCGCGTGCAGGAGCTGACGGACCGGCTGATCGACCGGTTCGCCGCCGAGGGCCGTGCCGACCTCATCCACGACTTCGCCTTCCCCCTGCCCATCTACGCGATCTGCGACCTGCTGGGCGTCCCCGAGGAGGACCAGGACGACTTCCGCGACTGGGCCGGGATGATGATCCGGCACGGCGGAGGTCCCAGAGGCGGCGTCGCCCGGTCGGTGAAGAAGATGCGCGGCTACCTGCTGGAGCTCATCCACCGCAAACGCGCCGGACTCCCCGACGAACCCGCGCCGGGCGAGGACCTCATCTCGGGTCTGATCCGCGCCTTTGACCACGGCGAGCACCTCACGGAGAACGAGGCCGCCGCGATGGCCTTCATCCTGCTGTTCGCCGGCTTCGAGACGACGGTGAACCTCATCGGGAACGGCATGTACGCCCTCCTGACCCATCCCGCACAGCGCGAGGCCCTGCAGCGGTCCCTCACCGAGGACGGCGGCGACCGGGCCCTGCTCGCCACCGGCGTCGAGGAACTGCTCCGCTACGACGGCCCCGTCGAACTCGCCACCTGGCGGTTCGCGACCGAGCCCGTCGCCATCGGAGGCCAGGACATCGCACCCGGCGATCCCGTCCTGGTCGTGCTGGCCGCCGCCGACCGCGACCCGGCCCGCTTCACCGACCCCGACACCCTCGACCTCTCCCGCCGTGACAACCAGCACCTCGGCTACGGACACGGCATCCACTACTGTCTGGGTGCCCCGCTGGCCCGGCTGGAGGGCCAGACCGCGCTCGCCACCCTGCTCACCCGGCTTCCAGACCTCCGACTGGCGGTGGAACCGGCGGAGTTGAGGTGGCGCGGCGGCCTCATCATGCGCGGCCTGCGCACGCTGCCGGTCGAGTTCGCCCCGGTGTCCGCCGCCGGCTCCGGCGCCTGACGGTCGTGTCACGAACAGTGCGGACCTGACGGAACGTCAGCCGGATTGTGACCATGAGGCGGAGCAAAGGTGACCGATCCTCAAGTCTGTGATCTTCACGTGATCTGCGCGGCATTAACTTGTGACAAGTGATCGTCTGCCGATACGTTCACTCGTCAGCGCGACGCGTCAGATCACTCGCCCGCGCCGGCACTGCTGTCCAGAGAAAGGCCCTCGCATGCTCTCCGGGAACGGTCGTCACCGTCGCCCCCGCCAGGCCCCCGCGCTGCTCGTCGCGGCCGGGGTGACCGGCTCCGCCATCGCCATCCCGCTGCTCGCCGCCTCCGGCGCGAGCGCCGCGGACGGCACGGTGTGGGACAAGGTGGCGCAGTGCGAAACCGGGGGCTCGTGGAGTGCCGATGACGGCGGTGACGGCGAGTCCGGCGGCCTGAGCCTGACCCTGCAGGACTGGAAGGCCTACGGCGGGCTCGACTATGCGGCGAGCCCCGATCTGGCCAGCCGCAACCAGCAGATCGCCGTGGCGCAGAAGGTGCTCGCGGCCAAAGGCGTCGGCGCGTGGGGCACCTGCGGGCTGACCTCCGGGCTCACCAAGGAGAACGGCGCGCTGGCCGTGGACACCGGCGTGGCGGGCGATTCGTCTGGTTCATCCGGATCGTCGGGTCTGTCGGACCTGTCGAGAGGCTTGTCGGGTTCCTCGGGGTCGTCGAGCTCCTCCGATTCGGGCAAGGGCTCGACCGACTCCAGCGGTTCGACCGATTCATCTGACTCGTCCGCATCGCCCGACCCGTCCGGCAATTCCTCGAGTTCGCCCTCGGCGTCGCCTTCGTCGCCTTCGTCCTCTTCTGCCGCCGTGGGCGACTCCGACGGCACCGGTCGTCAGGGCGACCCGCAGGCGGCCGACGGCTCGACCGCGGGTACTTCGAAAGCGGATGACTCGGACAAGTCGGTCCAGGATGTGGGTTCCTGGAATCTCGTCGACACCGGTTCCCTCGGCTCCGGCCGCCATCGAGGCACCACGGCCGACGAGGCGGCGGTGGAGGGCGCCGACGTCGGGGCCGGCGGTGCGTCCACCGCCTCGACGGGCCGGCATGCCGCGGCCGGCTATGTCGTCCAGGAGGGCGACTCTCTCGCCTCCATCGCCGACTCCCTTGGCCTCCACGGCGGATGGCGCGCCCTCTACGCCGAGAACAAGGACGTCATCGGCCCCGATCCGAGCGACATCGCCCCCGGTCAGACCCTCGACACAGGGGTCCAATAGGGCGCAAAGCCCAAGAAAAACAGCGGGAGTTCACGTCACGCTTCGCGTCGAATGTCCGATTTGGCGAAAGTGTGGGATGAGTCTCAGAAGCCCTGATCGTCTTTGAAATTCCGCGGATCGCGTGTCTACGGTCGTGACCGCTCGGCAACCCGAGCCCCGGCCGTCGCAACGCCGAATCCTGCCAGCGGCAGCCCGGGAACAGTCGTCGCGTCAAGCGCCGTAGGCAGGAGCGGGGGACCCAAGGTAAGTGCCGCACCGGGAAGTCACCGGAGCGGCTTGGGGTGAAGTCACCCCTCCACGGAGCGAGGTCTCCGACGGAGGAGTGGCCGGGCAACTCACTTGGCCCGAACCCGACAGCTCACCTCGCAGGCGTCGGTGAGGGGATCCACCATGCTGTTTTCCGGTAAGGGCAAGCACCGTCGTCCGTCCAAGGCCACCCGCGTCGCCGCTCTCGCCGGTGTCACCGGCGTCGCCATCGCCGCCCCGCTGATGGCGGCCGGCAACGCCTCCGCCGCCACCGCCTCCGAGTGGGACGCGGTCGCCCAGTGCGAGTCCGGCGGCGACTGGTCCATCAACACCGGCAACGGCTACTACGGCGGCCTGCAGTTCTCGTCCTCCACCTGGGCCGCGTACGGCGGCACGCAGTACGCCTCGCAGGCCAACCAGGCCTCCAAGGCCCAGCAGATAGCCATCGGCGAGAAGGTCCTCGCGGGTCAGGGCAAGGGCGCCTGGCCGGTCTGCGGCAAGGGCCTGTCCGGCGCCTCCTACGACGGGGGCGGCGCCGCCTCCTCGAACTCGGGCTCCTCGAGCTCCTCGGACAGCGGCAGCAGCTCCCGCTCGACCGAGCAGAAGAGCAGCTCCCGCTCCACCGACCGTCCGGCGGCCGCCAAGAAGTCCAAGACGGTCACCACGCCGACCGGCAAGAAGGTCAAGAAGGGCGACGGCGAGTACAAGGTCGTCAAGGGCGACACCCTCAGCTCCATCGCCGAGAAGCACAAGGTCAAGGGCGGCTGGCAGAAGCTGTTCCAGCTGAACAAGGACATCGTCCAGGACGCCGACCTCATCTACCCGGGTCAGCAGCTGCACCTGAAGTGACAGCCGGCTGCCGACGCCGACGAGGCCGCTGAGCCCTCCCGGTGAAGGCCGGTCGCCTGAGGGCCTCGTGAAGGTCTCCTCGCCCCCACCCCCATGGGCCCCCCGTCCCGGTGCGTGTTCCCCCGTACGCACCGGGACGGGGTTTTTCTTGCGCCCCGCGGGCGGTCGTCGCCCGCCCGCCCCGTTCCGCGCGCTGTTTGCGCGGTCTTCCGGGCGGCTTTTCCCAGCCGCTTTGTTCCGGACAGGAACAATGTGTACGGTCGGACCGTCCACGGGACGGTCGGTCGGTGGCCGACGCTCCGGAGACGGTTAGGCTCTAGGCGCAAGGCCACGCGCCGCGCACTTTCAGCGTCACATCCCATGAAGGAGATGCTCGTGCCGTCCATCGACGTCGTCGTAGCCCGGGAAATCCTGGACTCCCGAGGCAACCCCACGGTCGAGGTCGAGGTCGGCCTCGACGACGGCAGCACGGGTCGTGCCGCCGTCCCGTCCGGCGCCTCCACGGGCGCCTTCGAGGCCATCGAGCTGCGCGACGGTGACCCGAACCGCTACCAGGGCAAGGGCGTCGAGAAGGCGGTCCTCGCCGTCATCGAGCAGATCGGCCCGGAGCTCGTCGGCTACGACGCCACCGAGCAGCGCCTGATCGACCAGGCCATGTTCGACCTGGACGCCACCGACAACAAGGGCTCCCTCGGCGCCAACGCGATCCTCGGCGTCTCGCTCGCCGTCGCCCACGCCGCCTCCGAGGCCAGCGACCTCCCGCTCTTCCGCTACCTGGGCGGCCCGAACGCGCACCTGCTGCCCGTTCCGATGATGAACATCCTGAACGGCGGCTCGCACGCCGACTCCAACGTGGACATCCAGGAGTTCATGATCGCCCCGATCGGCGCGGAGTCCTTCTCCGAGGCGCTGCGCTGGGGCGCCGAGGTCTACCACACCCTCAAGAAGGTGCTGAAGACCAAGGGCCTGTCCACCGGCCTCGGCGACGAGGGCGGCTTCGCCCCGAACCTCGAGTCCAACCGCGCCGCGCTCGACCTCATCATCGAGGCCATCCAGCAGGCCGGTTACGTCCCCGGCGAGCAGATCGCGCTCGCGCTCGACGTCGCCGCGTCCGAGTTCTACAAGGACGGCAAGTACGAGTTCGAGGGCAAGTCCCGCTCGGCCGCCGAGATGACCGAGTACTACGAGGAGCTCGTCTCCGCGTACCCGCTCGTCTCCATCGAGGACCCGCTGTACGAGGACGACTGGGCCGGCTGGAAGGTCATCACCGACAAGCTGGGCGACAAGGTCCAGATCGTCGGCGACGACCTCTTCGTGACCAACCCGGAGCGCCTGGCCCGCGGCATCGAGGAGGGCTCCGCCAACGCCCTGCTCGTCAAGGTCAACCAGATCGGCTCGCTGACCGAGACCCTGGACGCCGTCGAGATGGCCCAGCGCAACGGCTTCAAGTGCATGATGTCCCACCGCTCCGGCGAGACCGAGGACGTCACCATCGCCGACCTCGCCGTCGCGGTGAACTGCGGTCAGATCAAGACCGGCGCCCCGGCCCGCTCGGACCGCGTCGCCAAGTACAACCAGCTGCTGCGCATCGAGGAGATCCTCGACGACGCCGCGGTGTACGCCGGCCGCTCCGCCTTCCCGCGGTTCCGCTCCGCGAACCACTGAGCACGGCCCGAGGCTGACCCCACCCGGGGTAAGGCCTAGCCAGTCGCACGAACGTCCCCGTACTCGGTCCCGTACCGTGTGCGGGGACGTACGCACGTGGGAGACGGGAGGCGCAGCACATGGCCGTGAAGGACCGGGACCGTTTCTCCACCGCGACCAGGATCAAGCTGCTCGGCGAACAGACCGCGGCCCGCGTGTACCGGTCGCAGACCAAGCGCCAGGCCCGCCGCTCCCGCCTCACCGGCCGCGCGGCCCTGCTGGCCCTCGTCCTGTGCACGCTGATCGTGGCCCTGGCCTACCCGATGCGCCAGTACGTCTCCCAGCGCGCCGAGATCGCCGACCTGGAGCGCGAGAAGCAGCAGGCCGGCGAGCGCGTCGAGCAGCTGCGCGACCTCAAGGCGCGCTGGCAGGACGACGCGTACGCCGAGCAGCAGATCCGGCTGCGGCTGCACTACGTGCTGCCGGGGGAGACCGGATACATCGTCGTCGACCCGGACGCCGCCCGGCAGTCGCGCGCCGAACTCGGGGCGGCCGACCGCCCCTGGTACTCCAATGTCTGGGACGGGGTCGACAAGTCCGACGCCTCTGACCACTGACCGACCGACCGACTGACCGATGGAAAGACAGGCATGCAGACGCCCCCGCCGACCACTCCGCGCACCGAGCCCACCGACGCGGACGTCGAGGCCTTCAAGCAGCAGCTCGGACGCCCGCCGCGCGGCCTGCGCGCGATCGCGCACCGCTGCCCGTGCGGTCAGCCGGACGTCGTCGAGACGGCCCCCCGGCTGCCCGACGGCACCCCCTTCCCGACGCTGTACTACCTGACGTGCCCGAAGGCCAACTCGGCGATCGGCACGCTGGAGGCGAACGGCGTGATGAAGGAGATGACGGAGCGGCTGCAGTCCGACCCCGAGCTCGCCGCCTCCTACCGGGCCGCGCACGAGGACTACGTCCGGCGGCGGGACGAGATCGAGGAGCTGAGGAACTTCCCCAGCGCGGGCGGCATGCCGGACCGCGTGAAGTGCCTGCACGTCCTGGTGGCCCACTCGCTGGCCGCGGGCCCGGGCGTGAACCCGCTCGGCGACGAGGCGCTGGAGATGCTCCCCGAGTGGTGGCGCAAGGGCGCCTGCGTGACCCTTCCCCAGCCGGTCGAGGGGGAGGCCCCGTGACCCGGGTCGCCGCCGTCGACTGCGGCACGAACTCCATCCGGCTGCTCGTCGCCGACGCGGACCCCGAGACCGGCGAACTCGTCGACCTGGACCGCCGGATGACGATCGTCCGGCTGGGCCAGGGCGTCGACCGCACCGGCCGGCTCGCCCCCGAGGCGCTGGAGCGGACGTTCGCCGCCTGCCGGGAGTACGCGGCCGCCGTCAAGGAACTCGGCGCGCAGCGGCTGCGGTTCGTCGCCACGTCCGCCTCCCGGGACGCCGAGAACCGGGAGGAGTTCGTGCGCGGGGTGCTGGACATCCTGGGCGTCGAGCCCGAGGTCATCACCGGCGACCAGGAGGCCGAGTTCTCCTTCACCGGCGCCACGAAGGAGCTCACCGGCCGCGACGACCTGGCCCGGCCCTACCTGGTGGTGGACATCGGCGGCGGCTCCACGGAGTTCGTCGTCGGCGACGACCGGGTGCGCGCCGCCCGCTCGGTCGACGTCGGCTGCGTGCGGATGACCGAGCGGCACCTGGTCGTGGACGGCAGGGTCACCGACCCGCCGTCCGAGGAGCAGATCGCGGCGATGCGGGCCGACATCGAGGCCGCCCTCGACGTCGCCGAGCGGACGGTCCCGCTGCGCGAGGCGCACACCCTGGTCGGCCTGGCCGGTTCGGTCACCACGGTCTCCGCGATCGCCCAGAAGCTGCCCGGGTACGACTCGGCGGCCATCCACCACTCGCGCGTCTCGCACGACGAGGTCCGCGCGATCACCGGGCGGCTGCTGCGTTCCACGCACGCCGAGCGTGCCGCGATCGGCGCGATGCATCCCGGACGGGTGGACGTGATCGGGGCGGGCGCGCTGGTGCTGCTGGCGATCATGGAGCGCACCGGTGCGCAGGAGGTCGTCGTGAGCGAACACGACATCCTCGACGGCATCGCCTGGTCTTTGGCCTGACCGCCTACAGGTTGCGGTACACGTCCCGCCGGTCGCCTACCTTGACGACGAGGATGACGAGCTCACCGTCGTTGATCTGGTAGGCGACCCTGTAGCTGCCGACCCTGAGCCGGTAGAGCCCGGACGGGCCGGTGAGTTTCTTGACGTCGGCGTCCTGGCGGTACGGGTCGTCACCGAGTGCGGTCAGCGCGGTCAGGATGCGCATGGCGTCGTGCCGGCTGACGACCCGGAGTTGCCGCTGCGCCGCCGTGGTGAACCGGAAGGCGTACTTCACGCCGCGTCGCCGTCCCGCTCGGTGAACAGGTCCGCCAACAGTTCGGCCATCGTCACCGTGGGGCCGCCCTCGGCCAGCACCGCTTCGGCTTCGCGCGCCAGCATGACGTCGGCCGCTTCCTCCAGTGCCTCGAAGTCGGCGATCGGAACCACGGCTGCCACCGGAGCGCCGTTACGCATGATGACGGTCGGAACTCCCTCCTCCGCCCGGTTGATGTGGTCGGCGAGGTGCGCGCGGGCTTCCCGCACGGTCACGGTGTTCTCAGTCATGGAGTCAGTGTACACGCATGCGTGTACACGCGACCATGCTCGGGGAGTCGCGTTCATGTGCGATCCTCGACGGCATCGCCTGGTCGGTCGCGTAGTGCTTGCCGGGGTCGTCGGGTGCACTCTGCTGAGCAGGCAGGATGCGCGGATGAGCAGTCCCAGGGGCCCTTCGGGGCCCCTTCGGCGCGTTCTCGCGAGACCCCGCCGGGAAAGTTCGTGAAGTTCTTCACAAGGAATTCGGCCCTGTCGGAGGACGATCGTGTCCCGGTTGACCCTTCCGAGGGCCGAACCCCCGCATGAACGTGTTCAAAAGAGGCGGACGCGGACGTCTCGAGGTCGTCTCGCGAAGCGTGCCACGGGCTCCTCACGGAGGCCTTCCAGAGGCGGAGAGGCAGCTCACGCGGCATTGACAACGCCACGCCCTACACGCAGGTTCCCGTTCTCCGCCATGATGTGGATCACGCGGGGCGCGGAGGATAGCACACACCCTCGGGAAGCTTGTGAAGGGGCGCACGAGCGACCCCCCCGAACCAGGTGGATACTCGATGGCATGAGCACCACGGAGCGTCCCAGGATCCTCGTAGTAGGCGGTGGGTACGTAGGCCTGTACGCAGCTCGGCGCATCCTCAAGAAGATGCGCTACGGCGAGGCGACCGTCACGGTCGTCGACCCCCGGTCGTACATGACCTACCAGCCCTTCCTCCCCGAAACCGCCGCCGGCAACATCTCCCCGCGCCATGTCGTCGTCCCGCTGCGACGCGTGCTGCCCAAGGCGGAGGTCCTCACCGGCCGGGTCACCACCATCGACCAGGACCGCAAGGTCGCCACGATCGCCCCGCTCGTCGGCGAGGCGTACGAGCTGCCCTTCGACTACCTGGTGATCGCGCTCGGCGCGGTCTCCCGCACCTTCCCGATCCCCGGCCTCGCCGAACAGGGCATCGGCATGAAGGGCGTCGAGGAGGCCATCGGCCTGCGCAACCACGTCCTCGAGCAGCTGGACAAGGCCGACTCCACGACCGACGAGGAGATCCGCCGCAAGGCGCTCACCTTCGTCTTCATCGGCGGCGGCTTCGCCGGCGCGGAGACCATCGGCGAGGTCGAGGACCTGGCCCGGGACGCGGCCAAGTACTACAAGACCGTGTCCCGCGAGGACATGCGCTTCATCCTGGTCGACGCCGCGGACAAGATCCTGCCCGAGGTCGGCCCCAAGCTCGGCCAGTACGGCAAGCAGCACCTGGAGAGCCGCGGCGTGGAGATCTACCTCTCCACCTCGATGGACTCCTGCGTCGACGGCCACGTCGTGCTGAAGAACGGCCTCGAGGTCGACTCCAACACCATCGTGTGGACGGCCGGCGTCAAGCCGAACCCGGTCCTGGCCCGCTACGGCCTGCCGCTCGGCCCGCGCGGTCACGTCGACACCGCCCCGACCCTCCAGGTCCAGGGCACCGACTACATCTGGGCCGCCGGCGACAACGCCCAGGTCCCCGACGTCGCCGCCCGCAAGGCCGGCGTCGAGAACGCCTGGTGCCCGCCGAACGCCCAGCACGCGCTGCGCCAGGCGAAGGTCCTCGGCGACAACGTGGTCTCCGGCATGCGGGGCTTCCCGCAGAAGGAGTACGCGCACTCCAACAAGGGCGCGGTGGCCGGCCTCGGCCTCCACAAGGGCGTCGCGATGATCGTCATGGGCAAGGTGAAGATCAAGCTCAAGGGCCGTCTCGCCTGGTACATGCACCGTGGCTACCACGGCATGGCGATGCCGACGTGGAACCGCAAGATCCGCGTCTTCGCCGACTGGACCCTCGGCATGTTCCTCAAGCGCGAGGTCGTGGCGTTGGGCGCGCTGGAGACCCCGCGTGAGGAGTTCTACGAGGCCGCCAAGCCGGCCCCGGTCGCCGCGAAGCCGGCCGCCGTGAAGACCGAGAACGAGAAGGCCAACGCCTCCTGACCTCGCGTCACCCGACCCCGGGTCCGTGGGCCCGAGGTCACTGAACACCCCCGAAGGGGCCGTCCGCCATCCGTGGTGCGGGCGGCCCCTTCGGCGTGCGGCGACCGCCCCCGGCGGGTGGCATGCGCACGTATTTTGCCCGGTCGTGACGGCCGCGCGGGACTGGACTGCGCCTCCCGGCGTGTTTACGTGGTGGCAGGACATTCCGGGATCACCGTCACGGAGGTGTGCATCATGGCTGACGCCGCGCCGCGGCTCCATGGGCTCGTCGAACAGTTGCTGGGGGCTCCGTTCCCGCTGCGCATCCGCGCCTGGGACGGTTCGCAGGCGGGCCCGCCCGGAGCCCCCGTCCTCGTCGCACACCACCGCAGAGCCCTGCGCCGTCTCCTCTTCAAGCCCGGCGAACTGGGGCTCGCACGCGCCTGGGTGGCCGGCGACGTGGACATCGAGGGCGACCTGTACACCGCGGTCGACCTGCTCTCCGATCTCGTCTGGGAGCGCGGCGAGGACGCGCGCACCCTCTCCCGGGCCCTGCGCGACCCCCGCTTCCGTGCGGCCGTCCGCGGCCTGCTGAAACTCGCCGGGCCCCCGCTGCCGCCCGCCCCGCCCCGCGAGGAGGTCCGCAGCGCGCGGCACCGGCACAGCCGGCGCTCCGACAGACGCGCCGTCAGCCACCACTACGACGTCGGCAACGACTTCTACGCGCTGGTCCTCGGCCCGTCCATGGTCTACTCGTGCGCCTACTGGGAGACCCCGGACGGCGCCCTCGAGGACGCCCAGCGCGACAAGCTCGAACTCGTCTGCCGCAAACTCGCCCTGAGACCCGGTCAGCGGCTCCTGGACGTCGGCTGCGGCTGGGGCTCGATGGCGGTCCACGCGGCCCGCGAGCACGGGGCGCACGTCGTCGGGATCACGCTCTCGCAGGAGCAGGCGGCCTACGCCCGCAAGCGCGTCGCCGAGGCAGGCCTCACCGACCGGGTCGAGATCCGCGTCCAGGACTACCGGGACGTCGCCGACGGCCCGTACGACGCCGTCTCCTCCATCGGCATGGCCGAACACGTCGGCTCCGACCGGTATCTCGCGTACGCGCGCGCCCTGCACGCGCTGGTGCGGCCGGGCGGCCGACTGCTCAACCACCAGATCGCCCGCCGCCCGCAGCGCGACGAGTCGGCCTACGACGTGGACGCCTTCATCGACGCCTACGTCTTCCCGGACGGCGAACTCGCCCCCGTCGGCACCACCGTCGCCCAGCTCGAACGGGCGGGCTTCGAGGTCCGCGACGTCGAGTCGATCCGTGAGCACTACGCCCTCACCCTGCGCCGCTGGGTGACCCGTCTGGAGGACGGCTGGGACCGGGCCGTCCGGCTGGCCGGGCCCGGCCGCGCCCGCGTCTGGCGGCTCTACATGGCCGCCTCCGCGGTCGCCTTCGAACGCAACCGCATCGGCGTCAACCAGGTCCTGGCCGTCCGGACGCCGGAGTCCGGGGAGTCCGGGCTGCCGCTGCGCGCCCGCACCTGGAACTGACGGGGACGGCAGAAGGGCCCGGCGCCGAGGAGACGACGCCGGGCCCGACCGCTGCCGCCGCTACTCGGACTTGATCGCCGTCAGCATGTTCAGCCGGGACGCCCGCCGGGCCGGCCAGAGCGCCGCCAGGATGCCCACCGTCGCCGCGAGCGCCAGGAAGACCGCCATCCGGCCCCAGGGCACCACGAGTTCGTAGGTGGCCATCTTCGTGCCGAGCAGTTCGCCCGCCGCCCAGCCGAAGAACACGCCGAGGCCGATGCCGAGCACCCCGCCGAAGAGCGCGATCACCAGCGACTCCAGCCGCACCATCCGCTTGACCGACCGCCGGTCCAGGCCGATCGCCCGCAGCATGCCGATCTCCTGGGAGCGCTCGAACACGGACATCGCGAGGGTGTTGACGACCCCCAGCACCGCGACGACGACCGCCATCGCGAGCAGCCCGTAGAGCATGTTCAGCAGCAGCGTGAACATCTTCGCGATCTCGTCGGAGAGGTCCTGCTTGCTCTGGACCTTGATGGCCGGGTTGGAGCCGAGGGCCTTCTCCAGCCGGTCCTTGGCGCCGTCCGAGACGCCGCCGGACGTCTTGACCATGACCTGCATGTCGGACGGGTCCTCGACGTGCGGCGTCAGCGCGGAGTTGTCGAGGAGGATGCCCCGGATCAGCTCGTTGCTCTCGTACACCCCGGCGACCGTCAGCCGCTGTTCCCTGCCGTCCTCGTAGTGCACCGTGAAGACCGAACCGGCCTTCCAGCCCTCGTACTTCGCCGTGCCCGCGTCCACGACGACCTGGGAGCCGCCCACCGTGAAGGCGCCGTCGTCCATCGGAAGGTCGGTGAGCTCGCCGAAGGCGGAGCCGGTGACGCCGGTGAGGTACTCGGTTTCGCCGTTGATGCGAGCGGGCGCGTTGCGCATCGGGCTGGTGGCGGTCACCCCGTCGACGGTCTTCAGTTTCGCGTCGACGTCCGGGGAGAGCTGGTTCCCGTTGGCCATCGACACGACGTAGTCGGCCTTGATCGCGGCGGACGCCATCTTGTCGATGGACTTCTGCAGGCTGCCCGCCATCACCGTCATACCGGTGATCAGCGTCAGGCCGATCATCAGCGCGGACGCGGTGGCCGCCGTGCGGCGCGGGTTGCGCACCGAGTTCTGCCGGGCCAGTTTCCCGGACACCCCGAAGACGCGCAGGACCGGCGCGGAGGCCGCGATCAGCGGGCGGGACAGCAGCGGGGTGAGGATGAAGACGCCGATGATCAGCAGAACGGCGCCGAGGCCCATGGGAGCCTGGCCGTCGGAGCCGTCCATCGCCGTCGCGGCGAGGACGACGGCGACGCCCGCCGCCGAGAACAGCGCGCCCAGGGTGTTGCGCAGCACCAGCGACCTGGTGGTCGCGGCGGCGTGCACGCTGCTCATCGCGGCGACCGGCGGGATCTTCGCGGCCCTGCGCCCGGGCAGCCAGGCCGCCACCATGGTGATGACGATGCCCACGGCCATGGCGGTGGCGACCGTGCCGGGCGTGACGACGAGCGGGCCGTCGGGGACGGTCGCCCCGAGCGTCCCGAGCAGCGAGCGCAGCCCCGCGCCGATGCCGATGCCGGCGACCAGCCCGGTCACGCCCGCGACGGTGCCGACCACGAACGCCTCGATCAGCACGGACCGGGTGACCTGGCGGCGGGAGGCGCCGACGGCCCGCATGAGTGCGAGTTCCTTGGTGCGCTGGGCGACCAGCATCGTGAAGGTGTTGGCGATGATGAAGGTGCCGACGAACAGCGCGATGCCGGCGAAGACCAGCAGCCCCTGCTTCATTCCGCTCATCGATGCGGAGATCGCCTCGGCCTGGTCGTCCGCCAGTTGACGGCCGGTGGTGGTCTCGACCCGGTCCTTGGGCAGGGCGGCGTCCAGCGCGGACTTCAGCGCGCTCTGCGAGGTCCCGGCGGCCGCGCGGACGTCGATCTCGTCGTAGGCGCCGGGCTTGCCGAACAGCGTCTGCGCGCTCGCCGTGTCGAACAGGGCGAGGCTGCCGCCGGCGGCGACGTTGCCGTCGTCGGTGGTGAATATGCCGACGATCTTCGGGGTGAGGACGGGGCCGTCCACCGAGATCCGCACGGTGTCGCCGACCTCGTAGCCGGCCCGATCGGCGGTCCGCGAGTCGATGAGGACCTCGTCCCTGCCGCGCGGCGCGTGCCCGGAGACGAGCGGGTACCGGGCGTCCTTCTCGCCCCAGTAGTTGCCGCCCTGCGACTGGAAGCCGCCGCCGACGAGCTTGCCGTCCTTGTCGGCGATGGCGGTGAAGCCGTTGACGACGCCGATCGCGGACGCCGCACCCGGGACCTTCGCGCTCTGCTCCAGCAGCTCCCGGGTCAGATCGGGCGTCTTGACGATGCGGTCGCCGACGTCCGGCTGGGACTCGGCGGAGATGGCGACGTCTACCTGGTCGAAGCCCTTGGCGGAGCTGTTCTGGAGAGCGTTGGACAGGGTGTTGGTGAAGACCAGGGTCCCCGACACGAAGGCCACGCCGAGCATCACGGCGAGCACGGTCATCAGGAGCCGGGCCTTGTGCGCGAGGACGTTGCGCAAGGCGGTACGGAACATGGGTGGTGTCTTCTCAGTCCTGCTCGTCGGCGAGCGGTCGGTCCCGGTCGGGGATCAGCTGGTGCGGCCCTTGGCGTCGAAGCGCTTCATACGGTCGAGCACCGACTCGGCGGTCGGGCCGTGCACCTCGTCCACGATCCGTCCGTCCGCGAGGAAGACGACCCGGTCCGCGTAGGCGGCGGCCACCGGGTCGTGGGTCACCATCACCACGGTCTGCCCCAGCTCCCGCACGGAGTTGCGCAGGAAGCCCAGCACCTCCGCGCCGGAGCGCGAGTCGAGGTTGCCGGTCGGCTCGTCGCCGAAGATGATCTCGGGGCGGGAGGCCAGGGCGCGGGCGACGGCGACCCGCTGCTGCTGGCCGCCGGAGAGCTGCGAGGGCCGGTGGCCCAGCCGGTCGGCGAGGCCGACCATGGCGATGACCTTTTCCAGCCACTCCTTGTCCGGCTTGCGGCCCGCGATGTCCATCGGGAGCGTGATGTTCTCCTTGGCCGTCAGCGTCGGCAGCAGGTTGAACGCCTGGAAGATGAACCCGATCTTGTCCCGGCGGAGCTTGGTGAGCTGCTTGTCCTTCAGCGAGCCGAGCTCGGTGTCGCCGATCCGCACGGAGCCGGAGGAGAAGGTGTCGAGACCGGCAACGCAGTGCATCAGGGTGGACTTGCCGGAGCCGGACGGCCCCATGATCGCGGTGAACTCGGCCTGCCGGAAGTCGACCGACACCCGGTCCAGGGCGACCACCTGGGTCTCGCCCTGTCCGTAGATCTTCGACAGGTCCGTGGCGCGCGCGGCCACGGCGGTGGACCGCTCGGTGAGGGGGCTGGTGGTCACGGGAAACGGGCTCCTGACGAAACGGTGGGTCTTCCGGGGACTGACCCATCGTCCCGTCCGTCCGTCGCCGTGTAGTCAGCCGCTGTTCCGGTTCTGAGGGCAGACTCCGGATGGACCGGGGGCCCCGAGCGTCATACCTGGGGATGACCCCGTGCCCTCCCCGCGACGGGCCTGCGGGACGGTCGTGCGGGACGGCCCTCAGGGACGGTCCGGCCCGACGAGATGTCAAGAACCGGTGGAGCAACCTCGTCCGGACGGTGAAATTCCGTCATTCCGCATACGCAAGCGGTTTCCGCGCGCCACGCTACTGGCAAGTGCTGATGGCCGGTGCCGTGTACTGATGCACCCTCAGACGTCAATAAAATAAGACAACATGAGGTCTGCTCGTCCGCTGTTCGGGGGACGGATCCCGATAGGGTCGGAAGCTCCAGCGGAGCCTTGGGCCTGCCCAGATGGTGGAATGCAGACACGGCGAGCTTAAACCTCGCTGCCCCTACGTGGGCGTGCCGGTTCAAGTCCGGCTCTGGGCACTTCCGCGGTCACCGTGTGTGACGCTCGGAGACGACGAGTTGCGAAAGGGGTCGCCGGCCACCGCCGGCCGGCCCCTGATGCACGTCCGGCCCCTTCTTTCGCGCCCGCGGCGCCCTGCCCGCACGCCCGCGTCCACGCCCCGTCCGCCGCGAGCGGCCCGGGGAGCGCCGACCGTTGACACCCGGAACGCGGGAGCGCAGACTCGGAGCAGGATCGTACAGTGAAGAAATTTTCACTGTACGAACAAAGGCGCCGGCCGTCGCGGGCCCGACCCCTCTGCGGGGATCCCGCGGGCCCGGCGCCGGCCCCCGTCCCTGTCCTCCCCGTCCCAGAAGGGAATCGCCCGATGCGCACGACCGTCGGCATCGTCGGCGCCGGCCCCGCCGGCCTCCTCCTCGCCCGTCTGCTGCACAACGCCGGCGTCGACTCGGTCGTGCTGGAGAGCCGTGACCGCGCCTACGTCGAACAGCGCCAGCGCGCCGGGATCCTGGAACAGGGCACGGTGGACGTGCTGCGCGCGGCGGGCGCCGGGGAGCGCATGGACCGCGAGGGCCTGCGGCACGACGGCATAGAGCTGCGGTTCGACCGCCGCCGTCACCGCGTCGACTTCCCCGCGCTCACCGGCGGCCGGTCGGTGACCGTCTACGCCCAGACCGAGGTGTGCAAGGACCTCATCGCCCTCCAGCTCAAGGAGGGCGGCCCGCTGCTGTTCGAGGCGGAGGCCCTGGCCGTGGAGGACGCCGACACCGACCACCCCCGCGTCCGCTTCCGCCACCAGGGCGTCGAGGACGTCCTGGAGTGCGACTACGTCGTCGGCTGCGACGGCTTCTGGGGCGTCGCCCGCAGGGCCGTCCCCGCCGAAGTGAGCCGCACCTTCGAACGGTCCTACCCGTTCGGCTGGCTCGGCGTCCTCGCCGACGTGCCGCCCTCCCACGACGAGCTGGTCTACGCCCGCCACGACCGCGGGTTCGCCCTGCTGTCCATGCGCTCCCCGTCCGTCTCGCGTCTCTACCTCCAGGTGCCCGAGGGCACGGACGCCGAGTCGTGGAGCGACGAGGAGATCTGGGACGAGCTGGAGCGCCGGTTCGCCACCGACGACGGCTGGCGGCTGGAGCGCGGTCCGATCACCCAGAAGTCGGTCACCCCGATGCGCTCCTACGTCCACGAGCCCATGCGGCACGGCCGGCTCTTCCTCGCGGGCGACGCGGCCCACATCGTGCCGCCCACCGGGGCGAAGGGCCTCAACCTGGCCGTGGGGGACGTGGTCACCTTCGCCCGGGCGCTGACCCGGCTGCGGGAGACGGGGTCGAGTGAACTGCTGGACGCCTACTCCGCGACCTGTCTGCGGCGCGTGTGGCAGGCCGAGCGCTTCTCCTACGACATGACGACCCTGCTCCACCCGGCGCCGGACGCGGAGCCCTTCGACAGCCGCCTCCAGCTCGCCCGTCTCGAGCGGCTCGCCTCCTCCCGGGCCGCCGAGACCGATCTCGCCGAGGGGTACACCGGGTTCTCGTTCGAATGACCGAACGCCGCGGCCCGTCCGGTCTCCGTGCGGTACCGGGCATGTCGCGGCTTGGTCATGATCGGGGACCTTCCGTGCCGGGAATCACCACGGGACGTAGCGTGTTGCGCAGCAACAAGAGGGAAAGATCCTCCCCAAGCACTAGGGTCAATCCTTTGCCTACCCATTACCCTTGAGCTCAAGGCCGCGCAGTGCGGCCATGGAGGAGTGCAATGAGGAGCAGAAACCCGGTCTTCTCGCGACGGGGGTTCAGCCGCGACAACGGCTACGCGGGCTTCAACGCCGCGCCGCAGGCCGGGGGACCCGCAGTCGGCACGCAGCAGGGCAACCCGTACGCCCAGCCGGCCGGCAACCCGTACGCGCAGAACCCGTACGCCCAGCAGGGGCTGCACGGCGCCCCGCCGCAGGCCCCGGCCGCCACCGGCCGCATGACGATGGACGACGTCGTCGCGCGCACCGCGACGACGCTCGGCACCGTGGTCGTCACGGCGATCCTGTCGTGGCTGCTGCTGCCGGTCGACGACGCCAACATCGGCAAGTCGTACGGCATCGCCATCGGCGCCGGTCTGGTCGCGATGGTGCTCGCCCTGGTCCAGTCGTTCAAGCGGCGCCCGGCGCCCGCGCTGATCCTGTCGTACGCCGCGTTCGAGGGCGTCTTCCTGGGCGTGATCTCCAGCGCGGTCTCCACCTACATCGCGGACGGCGTCGTCGCCCAGGCGGTGCTCGGCACCATGGCGGTCTTCGCCGGCGTGCTCGTGGCCTACAAGGCAGGCTGGATCCGCGTCAACCGTCGCTTCTACGGCTTCGTGATGGCCGCCGCGATCGGTTTCGTCCTGCTGATGATGGTGAACCTGCTGTTCGCGGTCTTCGGCGGCGGTGACGGCCTCGGCTTCCGCAGCGGCGGCCTGGGCATCGTGTTCGGCATCATCGGCATCATCCTCGGCGCCTGCTTCCTCGCTCTGGACTTCAAGCAGGTCGAGGACGGCGTGGCCTACGGCGCCCCGCGCGAGGAGGCCTGGCTGGCCGCCTTCGGCCTCACGATGACGCTGGTGTGGATCTACATGGAGTTCCTGCGACTCCTGTCCATCCTCAACAGCGACTGAGCGAAGAGCCGGCCGACGGCGCGCGAGCGCCGGCGCACGACGGCGGGAAGGGCCCCGGGATCGCGATCCCGGGGCCCTTCTCCGTGTCGTGTGCGCGCTAGAGCAGTTTGCGCGCGGCCCTCCTCAGGTCGTACTCGTGGATGATCGCCTTGGCGTGGCCGTACGCGAGGTTGTGCTCGGCGCGCAGCCAGCTGACCTTCTCCTCGAAGCGGAGAGCGGGGCCTTCGTCGACGGTGCGCAGCCAGTCGGCGACTTCACGACCGGTGCAGTGGGGGATGCGGGCGAGAATGTTGCGGTGGGTCTCCTCGGAGAGGACATGGGACATCGGCGCCTCCGGTAGCAAAGGGGATGTAAGCCGGTCCTCAGGTCACCGTGCCTGACTGTTCGCCCGTTGGCAACAGTCCCGCTGCGACGCGTAGTCTCGCGGCGTGGCTGATACGACGTCCCTGACCCGTGCGGTGGATCACTTCGCCGATCGTCTGCGCGCCGCCCCGCAGAGCCGGCTGCAGCGAGGAGCGGCCGCCGAGGCGCTGGCCCTGGCCAGGGAGCTGGCCCGGCGGACCCAGCTCATCGAGGAGCCCGGGACGCCGCTGCGGGAGATGCCCGACGCCGGCATGTTCGCCGCCGCCGACCAGATCACCGTCGCCGCGCACGACCTGGCCCTCGTGCTCACGGACGAGGGCCAGGTCGACGAGGCCGTGGAGTTGGTGGCGCAGGCGCAGAAGCGGGCCGGCGTGTGACGCCGGGGACCCGCGGGACGCTCACAGGCTCGCTATGACGCGGTCCGCCAGGATGTAGACGTTGTCCCCGCCGCACTGGAACGTCAGGGTGTAGGCGCCCGAGATGCCCGATCCGCCGAGCAGGAACGGCGTCTGGCCGGCGGTCAGCGCCGCGGAGAGCCGTTCGGCCGTCTCGCGGTGGCCCGGGGTCATGCAGAGCGTGGTGCCGTCGGCGAAGACGTAGACGTCCAGAGTGCCGAGCGGGCCGGGCCGGACGTCGGTGAGCTCGATCTGCGACGAGGCGAGCTCCTCGAGGGCGGCGACCGTGCGCTCGTGGTCGTTGACGACCGGTGACTGCACCGGCACGAAGTCCGGGTGGGACGGGTGCCGGCGGCGGGCCGCGGCCAGTTCGGGGGACTCCCCGGCGAATTCCCCGGCCAGTTCCCCGGCGAACTCGTCGGCGTCCGCGGCCGACTCGGCCACCGGCTCCAGCGGCTCCAGGCCCAGCAGGTCGGCCTGGCGGGGCAGGAACAGCTCACTGTCCGGCAGGCCCAGCAGCGACGGGGCGTCGGAGGCGTCACGCGCCTCCTGGGCGGCCCAGAACGCGCGCGCCTCGGCGAGCTCCCGCTCCCGCTCCTCGGCGAGCGCCTCGGCGACCGCGGCGCGTATCTCGGCCGCGTCGGCGGTGGTGCGGGCGGCCGGGACGAAGCCGCGCAGATCCGCCGCGGCGTCCTCGGCGTTCCTGGCGAGCTGGAGGTGCAGGGCGGCGACCTGTCGGCGCAACTGCATGAGGGTGCGCAGGACGGCGACGCCCACGGCGCCCGTGGCGGCCGTGGTGACCAGCAAGGCGATCGGCATGGCGCTCACTGACGTACTCCCGGTTTCAAGTCGACCCCCGACTTCCTACATCAGCTTGAAGGGCGGACTATCCAGCTGTCAGTGCGTAACGTCACGAAACGGGCAGGACTTTGGTCCTCCGGTTTACTGCCGAAAGGCGCTGAGCTGGGTGAACCCCTCCGGGGAGGGAGATAGGTCACATCCTGGGGGAGATTGGATCACAGAATGGCCCGGAGTCCGGGTGCTTTCCGGACTCCGGGCCATTTCGTCACAGCAGGTGCTGAAGCGGTCACTCAGGGGTGGTTCAGCTGAGGCGCTCGATGACCATCGCCATGCCCTGGCCGCCGCCGACGCACATGGTCTCCAGGCCGAACTGCTTGTCGTGGAACTGGAGGGAGTTGATCAGCGTGCCGGTGATGCGGGCGCCCGTCATGCCGAAGGGGTGGCCGACGGCGATGGCGCCGCCGTTGACGTTCAGCTTGTCGAGGTCGATGCCCAGGTCGCGGTAGGACGGGATCACCTGGGCGGCGAACGCCTCGTTGATCTCGACCAGGTCGATGTCGTCGATGGTGAGACCGGCCCGGCGCAGGGCCTGGTTGCTCGCGTCGACCGGGCCGAGGCCCATGATCTCGGGGGACAGGCCCGAGACGCCGGTGGAGACGATGCGGGCGAGCGGGGTGAGGCCGAGCTCGCGGGCCTTGGTGTCGCTCATGATCACGACCGCGGCGGCGCCGTCGTTGAGCGGGCAGCAGTTGCCGGCGGTGACCAGGCCGTCGGGGCGGAAGACCGGCTTCAGGCCCTGGACGCCCTCGAGGGTGACGCCGGCGCGCGGGCCGTCGTCCTTGGAGACGACCGTGCCGTCGGGGGTCGTCACCGGGGTGATCTCGCGCTCCCAGAAGCCGTTCTTGAGGGCCTCCTCGGCGAGGTTCTGCGAGCGGACGCCGAACTCGTCCATGTCCTGGCGGGTCACGCCCTTCACGCGGGCGAGGTTCTCGGCGGTCTGCCCCATGGCGATGTAGGCGTCCGGGACGAGGCCGTCCTCGCGCGGGTCGTGCCAGGTGGTGCCCTCCTGGGCCGCGACGGCCGCGGTGCGGGCCTCGGCCTCGGCGAAGAACGGGTTGCGGGTGTCCGGCAGGCTGTCGGAGTTGCCCTTCGCGAACCGGGAGACCATCTCGACGCCCGCCGAGATGAAGACGTCGCCCTCGCCGGCCTTGATGGCGTGCAGCGCCATCCGGCTGGTCTGCAGGGAGGAGGAGCAGTAGCGGGTGATCGTGCAGCCGGGAAGGTGGTCCATCCCCATCTGCACGGCCACGATCCGGCCGAGGTTGTTGCCCTGCTCGCCGCCGGGCAGACCGCAGCCGAGCATCAGGTCGTCGATGTCCCGCGGGTCGAGCTCGGGGACCTTGGCGAGGGCCGCCTGGATGATCGTGGCGGTGAGGTCGTCCGGGCGCAGGTCCTTCAGGGAGCCCTTGAAAGCGCGGCCGATGGGCGAGCGGGCGGTCGAGACGATGACGGCTTCGGGCATCACGGCTCCATTGGCGAGGTTCTTACGGGGACGGCTTCCTGGGAAGTTACCCGTACGTATGGGCTGGGTCACGGGGATGACGGTGTGACCCTGACCGCAATTTACTAAGCGCTTGCTTTTGCCTCCGGCGGTGGGCGGGACGGTGCGGGTGGGGCGCGGGCCGCGGGGGCTCCGGCCCCAGACCCCCTCCGCCCCTGAACCGGCCTCGTCCTCGAACGCCGGACGGGCCGGCGTCGGACGGGCCGGCGGGCCGGGGCCCGGTCGGGTCGGCGGTCCGCGGCCCGGGGCCCGGTCGGGTCGGGGGTCAGGCGTTGGTCGGGGACGTCGGTTCGGATTCCGGTACCCGCCGGCGGCGACGGCGCTTCAGCAGGGCCCAGGGGCCCCGGGGGCCCGTCGGCATCGCGGCCGTCACCTCGGTGCCGGGCTCCGAGGCCGCTTCCGCCGCCGCCCGGGCGACCGGCAGGAACCCCTCGTGGCGGGAGGCGTCCGGACGCTCCTCGTCGGCCGGCCAGAGGCCGAGGGCCGCGCAGACCGTGGGGAGGACCGCCATCGCCGCCGTCGCGTACCCCTCCGCCGACGGGTGGTAGTGGTCGGGGCCGAACAGCTCGCGCGGATTCGCCTCGAACTCGGGGCCGAGCAGGTCGCCCAGCGACACCGTGCGGCCGCCCTGCTCGACCGTGCCGATCGTCTGGGCCGCCGCCAGCTGGCGGGATGCCCGGCGGGCCAGCCACCGCAGGGGCTGCTGGACCGGCTCGATCGTGCCCAGGTCGGGGCAGGTGCCGACGACGACCTCCGCGCCGGCCGTGCGCAGCCGCCGTACCGCCGCGGCCAGATGCCGCACCGAGCGGGTCGGGGGCATCCGGTGGGTCACGTCGTTCGCGCCGATCATGATCACGCAGACGTCGGGCGCCCCGTCGGCGTCCGACAGGACCAGCGCGACCTGCCGGTCCAGGTCGTCGGACTGGGCCCCCGGCAGAGCCACGTTGCGCAACTCCACGGGACGCTCGGCGACCGCCGCCAGCCCGGAGGCCAGCAGGGCGCCCGGCGTCTGACCCGAGCGGTGCACCCCCTGGCCCGCCGCCGTGGAATCGCCCAGCATCGTCAGCCGCAGGGGCTCCCTGCCGGGCCCGGGGGCGTCATAGGCGACGCCGTAGCGGCCGTCCGCCTGGGGGACGTGCGGATGCGCCCCGTTGTTCACCTGACGCCGGGCCAGGTGCATCTCGGCCAGCACCAGGCCGGCCGCCGCCGCGCCGGCCAGCCCGAGCCCGCCGCCGCCGTAGGCCGCGCCGGCCGCGATGCGCCGGGCCACTCTCGCCCTCGACATGCTCGTCATGCCTCGACGCCACCTCCTCGTGTCCGTACACCCACTCCTTGCCCCGTACGGACGGTCGTCCAATCTCGACGAGGAGTGAACATGCCGCTCCGGTCAGAGCCCGACCCGTACTCTGGCGTAACCACTACGACCACTGTTTTTGCAAGCAACCGGAGACAACGGTGCAATTCCACGACTCGATGATCAGCCTCGTCGGCAACACCCCGCTGGTGAAGCTCAACAGCGTGACCAAGGGCATCCGGGCGACCGTCCTGGCCAAGGTGGAGTACTTCAACCCGGGCGGCTCCGTGAAGGACCGCATCGCCCTGCGCATGATCGAGGCCGCCGAGAAGAGCGGGGAGCTCAGGCCCGGCGGCACGATCGTCGAGCCGACCAGCGGGAACACCGGTGTGGGGCTCGCCATCGTGGCCCAGCAGAAGGGGTACCACTGCATCTTCGTGTGCCCCGACAAGGTGTCCACCGACAAGATCAACGTGCTGCGGGCCTACGGCGCCGAGGTCGTGGTCTGCCCCACCGCCGTGGACCCCGAGCACCCGGACTCCTACTACAACGTCTCCGACCGGCTGGTGCGCGAGACGCCGGGCGCGTGGAAGCCGGACCAGTACTCCAACGCGAACAACCCGCTCTCCCACTACCACTCCACCGGCCCCGAGCTGTGGGAGCAGACCGAGGGCCGGATCACCCACTTCGTGGCGGGCGTCGGCACGGGCGGCACCATCTCGGGCACCGGTCGCTACCTGAAGGACGCCAGCGAAGGCCGCGTCCAGATCGTGGGCGCCGACCCGGAGGGGTCCGTGTACTCCGGCGGCTCCGGACGGCCGTACCTCGTCGAGGGCGTCGGCGAGGACTTCTGGCCGACCGCCTACGACCGGACCGTCGCCGACGAGATCGTCGCGGTGTCCGACAAGGACTCCTTCCAGATGACCCGGCGGCTCGCCAAGGAGGAGGGCCTGCTGGTCGGCGGCTCCTGCGGCATGGCCGTGGTCGCCGCGCTGCGGGTCGCCGAGCGGCTCGGCCCGGACGACGTCGTGGTCGTGCTCCTGCCCGACAGCGGCCGCGGCTACCTGAGCAAGATCTTCAACGACGAGTGGATGGCCGACTACGGCTTCCTCGAGGACGAGGGCCCCAGCGCCCGCGTCGCCGACGTCCTCAACGACAAGGTGCACGGCGCCATCCCGTCCCTCGTCCACATGCACCCGGACGAGACCGTCGGCGAGGCCATCGAGGTGCTGCGCGAGTACGGCGTCTCGCAGATGCCGATCGTGAAGCCGGGCGCGGGCCACCCCGACGTCATGGCCGCCGAGGTCGTCGGATCGGTCGTGGAGCGGGAACTGCTCGACGCCCTGTTCACCCAGCGGGCCTCGCTCGGCGACCCGCTGGAGAAGCACATGTCCGCGCCCCTGCCGCAGGTCGGCTCCGGCGAGCCGGTCGGCGACCTGATGTCCGTGCTCGGCACCGCCGACGCGGCGATCGTCCTCGTCGAGGGCAAGCCCACCGGGGTCGTCAGCCGCCAGGACCTGCTGGCCTTCCTGGCCAAGGGCGGGAAGTGACGTCTGCGTGACAGGGGCCGTGATCGCAGGGAAACCTGCGGTGAACGGCCCCTTCGGGCGCTGAACCTCCGTTTCCCCACCGAAGTGGTGGACTTCGCGGAAGTGGTACGCGCGCGTCACGTCCACGCAGCACCCGGTTAACACGCGTCCGGCATCTTTGTGGATGTCGGCAGGGAGCGGCTCCCCGGTCGGCACCGAAACGGCGTCACGGACCTCCGGAGCGGCTCCCGGACCTTCCACGGACGCCATGGACGCGGCGACCCGGCCTGACCCGGCCCGCGTCCCTCGCGGGGACCGCCGTCGTCCCGCCCCCCGGCAACGGGGGTGCGGCGGTCCCCGCGCACAGCCCTTCCCCGCGCACACCGCACTTCCGGCGCACGGTTCTCACCGCGCTGCCCCCGCCCCGCCAGGCCCCCGCACGCCCTCGGCCTGCGGGGGCCTCGTGCCGCCGGTCACTCCTCCCAGTCGCCGCCCTTCGAGGAGCGGCCCCGGCCGGCGAAGAGAGCGGGGTTGCTGCGGGCGGCCTGGACCACGTTGACGCCGACGATGCCCACCCAGGAGACGATGAGGCCCGGCAGCCCCTCGACGCCCACGCCGATCGCGGACAGCGGGACCGCCAGCACCAGCGTGACGATGCCGAAGCCGAAGCGCTCGCCCCACGAGTCCGTCGCCTTCGGCGAGCGGGAGTCGCGGGCCGCAGCCATCTGCTGCTCCGCGAACTGCCGCCGCACCCGGCGCTCCACCGCGCTGTCGATGCGCTGGTCGACCTTCTCCAGGAACGAGTCCACCAGCGCGGACTCGTACTCCTCGCCGAGTTCCCTGCGGGTCTGCAGGGTGGCGTCCAGGTCCTTCCTCAGGTCCGTGTCCCGCGCTTCCATGGTGGTCTCCCGTCCCGTCATGGGCACCAGGCTAGAGAGAGCGCCCGCCCGTCGCACTGGGGATAGCCCCCGTGTCCGGGGTCGGGGCCGCCGGGTCGTCGCGGCCCTCGCCGCCGGGGCCACGGCAGGGCGCGACGGCGGCCGGCGGCCCGGCGGTTCCGGCCGCGCGGCGTGAGACGGCCGCCGTCGTGGAAACCCGGTGAGCCCGACGACCGCACCCGGCTAGGCTGCTCCGTCCTGACCAGGCCTTGGAGGTCCTTCACCATGAGCAGCACCCCGCCCTTTCCCGACCGGATCGAGCTCGTGGGGGAAGGCCTCGTCCTGCGCGACTGGACCGAGGACGACCTGGCGGAGATGCCCGATCTGTTCGACCACCCCGACATCGCGTACTGGACGCCGATCGTCTCCCCCTTCGACGCGGCGGCCGCCCGTGCGCGGCTGGACCGGGCCCGGCTGCTGAGGACGGAGGGCACGACCATCCTGCTCGCCGTCACCGTCGACGGCCACGCCCCGCTCGGCGAGGTGATGCTGCGCCGGTCCCCCGAGGGCGCGGAGATCGGCTACGCCGTCGGCCCGGCGCACCGCGGCCGGGGACTGGCCGTGCGGGCGGTGCGCGTCATGGCCGCGTACGCCTTCGAGCAGCTGGACGTGGCACAGGTCGTCCTGGAGCTGGAGGCCGAGAACGCCGCGAGCGTCGCCGTGGCCACGAGGGCGGGCTTCCGGCTGCTCGACGTGCCGCTGATCGAGGGGGAGGAGAAAGGCCGGCCGTACGTCCTGCAGACCTGGGGCCTGAAACGCTCCGCCTGACCTGTACCGGGGGCGCAGTCTGCCGACGGAGCCGCGACGACTGCAAGGTGCGGGAGACCTCGGGACTGTCACGTGCCCTCCTCTGTGCGAGGGCGGCCCTCACCGGCTTCGGGGCCTCGGGTCTCCCTTGCCTGGCTGTATGACGTCATGCAGAGTGCGTCGTAGCTGAATAAGCTCGTCGACGGCTCGGTTGCGGGCGGCTGAAGGGGGAAGCGGGCATGAGCGCGGAGACGGACGCGGGAACGGGAGCGGGGCCGCGGCGAGGGCCGGGTGAGGGCGTGCCGGGTGCGGCGCCCCCGGACAGCCCGGCGGCACGGCTGCAGTCGCTCTTCGAAGGCCATCGGCTGACGCCCACCCAGCGGCGCATCGCGCACAGCATGGTGCGGCGCGCCGCCGACGTGCCGTTCCTGTCCAGCGTGGAGCTGGCCGAACTGGCCGGGGTCAGCCAGCCGTCCGTGACCCGCTTCGCGGTCGCCCTCGGCTTCGACGGCTATCCCGCCCTGCGCAAGCACCTGCGCGAGGTCGCCCCCGCCGACCGGACGCCGGGCTCGGCCTCGTACAACGCCTACCAGCAGGCCGTCCAGGCCGAGATCGAGAACCTGCGGCACCTGGCGGATCTGCTCGCCGATCCGCGGCCCGTGCAGCAGGCGGGACGGCTGCTGGCGGCCTCGCGGCCGCTGCCGGTGCTCGGACTGCGGGCCGCCGCCTCGCAGGCGTACGGCTTCGCCTACTTCGCCGCCAAGGTGCATCCCGACGTACGGCTGCTGCACGAGGGCGGCACGATGATCCACGACCGGATCGACGCCGCCGTCCGGGCCGGTGCGTCCGCGCTGCTCTGCTTCGCGCTGCCCCGCCACCCGCGGGAGGTCGTCGACACCCTCGCCTACGCCAGGGAGGCCGGGCTGAGCGTGGTGACGGTCGCCGACTCCGCGTTCGCGCCGGTGGCCAAGGTCTCCGACCTGCTGCTGCCGGCCGCCGTCGGCACGGGTCTCGCCTTCGACACGGCGTGCGCGCCGATGCTGCTGGGGCGGGTGCTGCTGGAGGCGATGTGCGACGACCTGCCCGACGCGCAGGCCCGGCTGGAGGAGTTCGACGCACGGGCGGCGACGCGCGGCCTCTTCGTGGAGTAGCGACCCCGCCCCGGTCGCCGGACTCCAGGTCCGCCGGACTCCACGTTCGCCCGGCTCCCGGTTCGGCGGACTCTCAGACTCGTCTCACGTTCGCTGACTACGCTGAACGGCCACGAGAGGGAGCCGGAGTGACGAGGAGGCGGACGTGGCGCGCGGAGGACAGGGGCTGGCTCGGGTGGCCGTCGTCGTACGGGCCGGGGCCGCGCCGTTGTGGTGGTGCGGGGTGTTCGCGGCCGGGGTCGGGGTTCTGGCGCCCGGCCTGACCGGGCGGCGGATCGGGGTGTGGGCCGGGGCCGCGCTGTTCCTCGTGGCCGCGGCGGTCACGGCGGTGCGCGGTCGCCGACGGTTCGTCGAGCTCGGGCGCGGCGCGGTCCGTGCGGGCAAGCACGACGTGCTCCAGGACCGGGCGGTGACGGTCCGCGTCTGGCGACGCGGCCACCGTCGGTGGCTGCTGCCGGCTTTCCTCGCCGCACTGGGCAGCGCGTTCGCCGTGCCCGCGGCCGGCGGCATGCTGCTCGCCGGCTGCGGAGTGGGGCTGTGGCTCAAGGCCGCCTGGCTCGGCCGGCGTGAGCGGGCCGGCGACGCGCTGCTGTGGGTGCGCGTCGACTGGCTGGACCGACGCGGCGGACGCCCCGCGGGGAAGACCGTCAAGGCGTACCGCAGCACCGGCATCGCGGCGGGCGACGCGGCTCCGGGCGGATCCCGCCGCCGCGCCGCCGCACTGGTCTGAGACGAGCCGTCAGGGCCGGTCGCCAGGGCCTGCCGTCAGGCCCTGGCGTCGTGACCGGGCCGGTCCGTCACACCTCGAGGTCCTCCTCGATCCTCTTCAACTGGTGGCGGGCCATCGCCAGGTTGGCCCGTTTGGCGTCCAGCACCAGGTAGAGGAAGAGGCCGTTCCCGCCGCGGCCGCTGATCAGCCGGATCATGTGGTACTGGTCGGACAGGGTGATCAGGATGTCCTCGATCTGGGCCTTCAGCCCGAGGTGTTCCATGGTGCGCATCTTGGCGCGCACCACGTCGGTGTTGCCGGCGGCGGCGACGTTCAGGTCGAACGTCTTGCCGCCGCCCATGGTGCCCAGCGCCATGCCGCTGGTGTAGTCGACGAGCGCGACTCCGGTGGCGCCTTCGATGGAGGCGAGCGCCTCTTTCAGGCAGGTCTCGGTATTGGCCATGACTGTGCTCCTCGGTTCCTTCAACTTTCCGTGGTGGTGCGCGCGTTGGTGGTGGCTGGGCCGCGCGCCGATCTGGTCCGTACGGTCGTGGGCTTCGCGGGCGTCCGCACCGGCGCCTTCGCGGGCGGCTTGGGCGGGGTCTTCACGGGCGCGGCCGCCGCGGCCGCCCGCGCCTTCGCCTCCCGCGCGTCGACCAGCTCCCCGATGCGGGCGCCGGCCCGGCGTCCCTCGAGGTGCAGCCGGCCGACGTTGACGCGGTCCTGTGCGAGCAGCGTCAGTACGGCGTTCTCGCCGGCCGAGTACGTCGAGACGTAGCCGTAGCGGCCGCGCACGAGCAGCTCGCGGAAGTCTCCCTGGCCGGTTGTGTCCGCCATCCGCACCGCCACGCCGAGGGCGGCGGCGGTCAGCGCGGCGACCACCTCCGGCTCGACGCCCGGGGTGTCGTGGGCGAGGACGAGTCCGTCCACACCGGCCGCGAGTGCGCCGGTCAGCTGGGGCACCCGCGCCCGCAGCCGCTTCAGCTCGTCGAGTATCTCGGGCGCGGAAGCCATCAGCTCGCTCCTCTCGGCGCGTGGTCGCTGCCGTTCAAAGGGCCTCCAGCGCATCCCTGAGCCTCTTCAGCAGAGTGATGTCGGGGTCGTTGACGCGGGGCAGGGCGATGCCCTGCGGGGCGCCGGGGACGGGGGGTGCGGGGAGTCCCGCGGCGGCGGGGGCGCCGCTAGTCGGGGGGCCGGCCGCCGGGCCGCCGGGCGCGTGCGCTGCGGCGGCGGGGTCTGCGGCGGTGGGGGACCCGGTCGCGGGGAGTGCGTGGCGGGGCGGGAATCCGGTCGGCAGGCGGTGCGGCCCGGGCGGCGGAAAGAGGGCGGTGAGCAGGCCCGCCGCCGCCAGCCGTCGGGCGTCCACCAGTGTGTGGAAGGCCTGCCGGCCCAGCTCGCGGGCGATGTCCGGCGCGGTGCGTATCCCGTCGGCCAGGGCGAGCACCGCGCTCTGGCGGGCGGTCGGCGCGGGCGAGGCGACGGTCTCGGCGCGACGCAGGGGTGATCCGTCGGTCGCCGGGTCGGGCCACAGCCGGTCCAGCAGCGCGCGCCGGCGCAGCGTCTCGCGCTCGAGCGCGCCGACCGGGACGGGGCTGAGGGCGCCGAGCCGGTGCCGGGCGCCGTAGTGGAAGCGGCCCGGCGTGCTGCTGGGGGCGAGTGCGAAGTACGCCGCGTCGAACACGGCCTCCAGGTGGCACAGTTCCAGGGCGCCGCGGGGGACCCGGCCGGCGTCGAGCAGCAGTCGGGTGACGTCGTACTCCTCGTCGGCCCGCTCGACGGCGTCCTGCCAGACGGCGGGGGAGAGGGTGCCGTGGGTCAGGAGGAGCACGTCGAGGCCGGGGGCGAGGGGACTCTCGGCGTGCACCACCCGCCCCTCGGCGAGGTAGAGCGAGCCGCGCTCACGCTCCAGGACGCCGGTCGCCCGTTCGGCGGCGAGGCGGTTCAGCATCGGCGACAGCCCGCCGCCCTGCCCCTGCGCCGCCGACTTCTCCCGTACGGGCAGCCGGGGCGGCGGGGTGGTGCCGGGCGGGGTCGTTCTCACCGCCGTCATCCCAGCACCAGCCGTTCGGCCATCTCGCCCAGCCTGATCCGGGCCAGTGCGAGGTTGCCGTCCGACCGGGCCAGCCACACGTGCAGGAACACGCTGCTGTCGAAGGACGTCGGCACGAAGCGGAGCACGTGGTAGCTGTCCCGGTTGCTGATGATCAGGTCCTCGACCGGGGGGTCGGCGGGCGCCGCCGGGACGGCCCCGCTCGCGCCCTCGCCGCCTTCCAGGCCGTCGCGGCCGAAGGGGCCGTCGTGGCCGTCCGGTGTGAACGCCCGCTGCTCCGCCGTCAGCCGGGCGACCTCCGCGGCTTCGGCGGCCGCCGCCTCGTGGTCGCCGCCGGGGAACTCCCCGACCGCGCCCAGGGCCAGCCCGCTCGTCCAGTCGACCAGCGCTGCGCCGCGTGCGCCGGGCAGCCGCATGGCCTCCAGTAGACACTCGTCGATTCCGGGCACCGTTGACTCCCCCTCCCGCCCGCCGTTCGGCTGAGTGATGAAGAAGCTACGCAACGTGTGCGTCGGGGGTGAGTCTTCTGGCATTTTCCCGCGGAACATGCGCAGTGGTGACTAAGGTGGGTCGACTGACCACTTTCCGTGCCCGCGGTGACGCCTCGTGCGTCCCTTCAACACCGCGCCCACGGGTGCGCGCCACGGCGCGCGGGCTCGCACAGGGTGGTGAAGGCGGTGCCGTACGCCCCGACGGGGCGCGCCCGATCCCCTTTCCCTGTCGTTCTCCGCCCCTCTTTTCGTCGCGCGTCGACGGTCCCTCCGGCCGCCTCCGGCGGGCTGTCCTGTCGCGCGGCCGTATTGACTAGCTCTATTCAGCGGGTCAGGATGTGAATAACGGCAGTAAAAGCCCGCCGGGATCACCCGTCCGCAAGGAGGCAGACCATGTCAGGACCCCGCCCCGTACGAGCACCGCGCGGTACGGAACTGAGCGCCCTGGGATGGCAGCAGGAAGCCGCCCTGCGGATGCTGCAGAACAACCTCGACCCCGAGGTCGCCGAACACCCCGACAAGCTCGTCGTCTACGGCGGCACGGGCAAGGCGGCCCGCGACTGGCGCTCCTTCGACGCGATGGTCCGCACCCTGCGCACCCTCAAGCAGGACGAGACGATGCTCGTCCAGTCCGGTCGGCCGGTCGGCGTGATGCAGACCCACGAGTGGGCCCCGCGTGTCCTCATCGCCAACTCCAACCTCGTCGGCGACTGGGCCAACTGGGAGGAGTTCCGCCGCCTCGAGCAGCTGGGTCTGACCATGTACGGCCAGATGACCGCCGGTTCCTGGATCTACATCGGCACCCAGGGCATCCTTCAGGGCACCTACGAGACCTTCGCCGCCGTCGCCGCGAAGAAGTTCGGCGGCACGCTCGCCGGCACGATCACCCTCACCGCCGGCCTCGGCGGCATGGGCGGCGCCCAGCCGCTCGCCGTGACGATGAACGACGGCGTCGCGATCTGCGTCGACTGCGACCCGCGCGCCATCGACCGCCGCATCGAGCACCGCTACCTGGACGTGCGGGCCGACAACCTCGACCACGCGCTCCAGCTGGCCGTCGAGGCCCGCGACCAGCGCAGGCCGCTGTCCATCGGCGTCCTCGGCAACGCCGCCGACCTCGTGCCGCAGCTGCTCGCCATGGGCGCCCCGATCGACATCGTCACCGACCAGACCTCCGCCCACGACCCGCTGTCCTACCTGCCCACCGGCATCGACTTCGAGGACATGGCCGACGCCGCCGCGAAGGACCCGGCCGGATTCACCACCCGGGCCCGCGAGTCCATGGCGCGGCACGTGGAGGCGATGGTCGGCTTCCTGGACGCGGGCGCCGAAGTCTTCGACTACGGCAACTCCATCCGCGGCGAGGCCCAACTCGCCGGATACGACCGGGCATTCGCCTTCCCCGGCTTCGTACCCGCCTACATCCGCCCGCTGTTCTGCGAGGGCAAGGGCCCCTTCCGCTGGGCCGCCCTGTCCGGCGAGGCCTCCGACATCGCCAAGACCGACAAGGCGATCCTCGACCTCTTCCCCGAGAACGAGTCCCTGGCCCGCTGGATCAAGCTGGCCGGCGAGCGCGTCCACTTCCAGGGCCTGCCCGCCCGGATCTGCTGGCTCGGCTACGGCGAGCGCGACAGGGCCGGCGAGCGCTTCAACGACATGGTGGCGTCCGGCGAACTGGCCGCCCCCCTCGTCATCGGCCGCGACCACCTCGACTCCGGTTCCGTCGCCTCCCCGTACCGTGAGACCGAGGCCATGCTCGACGGCTCCGACGCGATCGCCGACTGGCCGCTGCTGAACGCCATGGTCAACGTGGCCTCGGGCGCCTCCTGGGTCTCCCTCCACCACGGCGGCGGCGTCGGCATGGGCCGCTCCATCCACGCCGGCCAGGTGACCGTCGCCGACGGCACCGCACTCGCCGGCGAGAAGATCCGCCGCGTCCTCACCAACGACCCCGGCATGGGCGTCATCCGGCACGTCGACGCCGGCTACGACATCGCGGAGTCGGTCGCGGACGAGCGCGGCGTGCGGGTGCCCCTGCGTGAAGGTGACGACGCGTGACCTTCCACAGCATGTGGGCGGAGCTGCTGCCGATCGGCCGCAGCTCCGCCTCCGGCGGCTACCGCCGCTACGCCTGGACCGCCGCCGACGCCGACTGCCGGGCCTGGTTCCGGGAACAGGCCGAGGCGCGCGGCCTGACCTACGAGGTCGACCGCAACGGCAACCAGTGGGCCTGGCTCGGCGACCCGACGGCCGGGGACGCCGTGGTGACCGGATCGCACCTCGACTCGGTGCCCGACGGCGGCGCCTTCGACGGACCGCTCGGAGTGGTGTCCTCCTTCGCCGCCCTCGACGAACTGCGCGCCCGTCGGGCCGAGTTCGCGAAGCCGCTCGCCCTGGTCAACTTCGGCGACGAGGAGGGCGCGCGCTTCGGGCTCGCCTGCGTCGGCTCCCGGCTCACCGCCGGCCGGCTCTCCGTGGAACAGGCCCACCGGCTCACCGACGGCGACGGCGTCACCCTCCCGCAGGCCATGGAGGCCGCCGGGCACGACCCGGACGCCATCGGCCCGGACCCGGAGCGGCTCTCCCGCATCGGCGCCTTCGTCGAACTGCACGTCGAGCAGGGCCGGGCACTCGACCTGAGCGGCGACCGGGTAGGCGTCGCCAGCGCCATCTGGCCGCACGGACGCTGGCGGTTCGACTTCCGGGGCGAGGCCAACCACGCCGGCACCACCCGCCTCGAGGACCGGCGCGACCCGATGCTGCCCTACGCCGAGACCGTCCTCGCCGCCCGCCGCGAGGCCCGGCTCGCGGGCGCCGTGGCCACCTTCGGCAAGATCTCCGTCGAGCCCAACGGCGTCAACGCCATCCCCTCCCTGGTACGCGGCTGGCTCGACTCCCGCGCTGCCGACCAGGCCACCCTCGACACGGTCGTCGACGGGGTAGAGCGGGCCGCCCGCGACCACGCCGCGGCCCACGGCATCGACCTGGACGTCGTCCGGGAGTCGTTCACGCCCGTCGTCGAGTTCGACCACGCGCTGCGCGACGAGCTCGCCCGCATCCTCGGCAAGGCCGGCGACGCCCGGCTCACGGTCCCCGTCCTCGGCACCGGCGCCGGACACGACGCCGGAATCCTCTCCGACCGCATCCCGACCGCCATGCTGTTCGTGCGCAACCCCACGGGCGTCTCGCACTCCCCGGCCGAGTTCGCCGCCGAGGACGACTGCGTGGCCGGAGTGCACGCCCTCGCCGACGTACTGGAAGGACTGGCCTGCCGGTGACCCCCACGCAGCGGACACGGACGTACTGGCTGGAGCACGCCTGGCTCGACACGAACGTCGAGCCGGGCGTCGCCCTCACGGTGTCGGCGGGCGACGGCTCCGGCGCGGGGACGGACGGCCGCATCACCGCCGTGCGCACCGGCGTCGACGCCCCGCCGCCCGGCGCCGAGATCCTGCGCGGCCTCACCCTGCCCGGCCTCGCGAACACCCACAGCCACGCCTTCCACCGCGCCCTGCGCGGCACCGTCCAGGTCGGCTCCGGAACCTTCTGGACCTGGCGCGAGGTCATGTACGCGGTCGCCGACCGGCTCACCCCGGACACCTACCACCAGCTGGCCCGCGCCGTGTACGCCGAGATGGCGCTGGCCGGCGTCACGGCCGTCGGCGAGTTCCACTATCTGCACCACGCCCCCGGCGGCGGCCGCTACGCCGACCCCAACGCCATGGGCGAGGCGCTCATCGAGGCTGCCGCCGAAGCCGGCGTGCGCATCACCCTCCTCGACACCGCCTATCTGTCCTCCGGCTTCGGCCAGCCCCCCAACGCCCATCAGCTCCGCTTCTCCGACGGCGACGCGGACGCCTGGGCCGAACGCTGTTCACTTCTCAAGGAACGGGATCACGCACGGATCGGGGCGGCGATCCACTCCGTACGGGCCGTGCCCGCCGACCAGTTGGCGACCGTCGCGCGCTGGGCGGACGAGCGAGGAGCGCCGCTGCACGTGCACCTGTCCGAGCAGACCGCCGAGAACGACGCCTGCCACGCCGCCCACGGGTGCACGCCCACCCGGCTCCTCGCCGAGCACGGCGTGCTCGGGCCGCGCACCACCGGAGTCCACAACACCCACCTCACCGACGAGGACATCGCCCTGCTCGGCCGCTCCGGCACCGGCACCTGCATGTGCCCGACGACCGAACGGGACCTCGCCGACGGCATCGGCCCGGCCGTCGCCCTCCAGGCCGCCGGCTCCCCCCTCTCCCTCGGCTCGGACAGCCACGCCGTGATCGACCTGCTCGAGGAGGCGCGCGCCATGGAGCTGAACGAACGGCTGCGCACCCGCACCCGGGGCCACTGGACGGCGGCGGCCCTGCTGCGCGCCGCCTCCGCCGACGGCCACGCCGCGCTCGGCGCCCCGGACGCGGGCGTCCTGGAGGCCGGCGCGCCCGCCGACTTCACGACGATCGCCCTCGACTCGGTCAGGACGGCGGGCCCGCTGCCCCGGCTCGGCGCCGAGACGGCCGTATTCGCGGCGACCGCGGCGGACGTACGGCACACGGTCGTCGCCGGACGGCACGTCGTACGCGACGGGGCGCACACCCTCGTACCGGACGTGCCGCAGGCCCTCGCGCGGGCCGTCGCGGCCCTGCACGCCTGACACCACCCCCGGCGGCGGTCGCCGACCCCGCCTCCGCCTCAGCCCCCACCCCCGTCAGCCACGAGGACACGACGATGAGCAGCAGCACCGGCAGGACCGGCACCAGCACCGCCATCACCGACATCGCCACGCTGGTCACCAACGATCCCTCCCTCGGATGGGGGTCCGCCCGCTCGAGCAAGCTCGAGGGTGGAGGAGGCTCTCCCCTGGGCCTGATCCGGGACGCGGCCGTCGTCGTCGAGGGCGACCGCGTCGTGTGGACCGGTGAATCAAGCAAAGCACCCGCCACTGACAACCGGGTCCGGGCCGACGGCCGGACGGTGCTGCCGGGCTTCGTCGACTCCCACTCGCACCTCGTCTTCGCGGGCGACCGCACGGAGGAGTTCAACGCCCGGATGTCGGGCCGGGCGTACAGCGCGGGCGGCATCCGCACGACGGTCGCCGCCACCCGGGCCGCCACCGACGCGGAACTTGAGGCCGGCCTCACGCGTTTCCTCGCCGAGGCCCTCCGCCAGGGCACCACCACCTTCGAGACCAAGTCCGGCTACGGCCTGACCGTCGCCGACGAGGCCCGCGCCCTGCGCCTCGCCGCCGCCCACACCGACGAGGTCACCTACCTCGGCGCCCACATCGTGCCCCCCGACCACGCCGACGACCCTGCGGGCTACGTCGCCCTGGTCACCGGCGAGATGCTCGACGCCTGCGCCCCGTACGCCCGCTGGATCGACGTCTTCTGCGAGAAGGGCGCCTTCGACGGCGACCAGGCCCGCGCGATCCTCACCGCCGGCAAGGCGAAGGGACTGCACCCCCGCATCCACGCCAACCAGCTCTCCCACGGCCCCGGCGTGCAGCTGGCGGTCGAGCTGGACGCGGCCAGCGCCGACCACTGCACCCACCTCACCGACGCCGACGTCGACGCGCTCGCGAACGGCGACACGGTCGCCACGCTGCTGCCCGGCGCCGAGTTCTCCACCCGGGCGCAGTGGCCGGACGCCCGCCGGCTGCTGGACGCCGGAGTCACCGTCGCCCTGTCCACGGACTGCAACCCGGGCTCGTCCTTCACCTCGTCCGTGCCGTTCTGCATCGCCCTCGCCGTGCGGGACATGGGGATGACGCCGGACGAGGCGGTGTGGTCCGCCACGGCGGGCGGGGCCGCGGCGCTGCGCCGCACCGACGTCGGCCGCATCGCCCCCGGCGCGTACGCCGACCTGACCCTCCTGGACGCGCCGAGCCACGTCCACCTGGCCTACCGGCCGGGCGTGCCGTTGGTCTCGGGGGTGTGGCGGCGAGGCGTACGGGTCGTCTGAGGGTCCTGGCCGGCGGGGGCGACGGCGGGCGCCCGCTCCCGGTCCGTCCCCCGCCCCCGGTCCGCCGCCGCCCGCCCCCACGCAGTGCCGACGAGCACCAGCACCGCGCCGAGGAGGCCGAGCCATCCCGGCCGGTCCCCGGCGAGCACGATGCCCACGGCCGCCGCCCACACCGGCTCGGTCCCCAGCAGCAGGCTGACCCGGGACGGCGACGTACGGCGGACGGCCCACATCTGCACGAAGAACGCGAAGAGGGTGCAGAAGACGGAGAGGTAGACCAGGCCGGCCCAGTCCCCGGCGCCGAAGTCCGCCGCGGCGGCCCAGGGCGACGCCCCCGTCCCCGGCACGGCCGCCAGCACGGCGAACACGACGACGGCACCGGCCAGTTGCACGGTCGTGAGGGACAACGCGTCCGCGCCGCGCACCGACTCCGTGCGCGCCATGGCCAGCACGTGCACGGTACGGGCCGCGGCCGCCCCCAGCATCAGCAGATCACCGCCCGACGGAGCGGTGAACCCGGCCCCCTGCGTCAGCAGGGCCACGCCCGCCACCGAGAGGCCCGCGGCCGCCAGGAACGCGCCCGGCAGCCGCACCCCGCGCACCCGGCTCTCCGCGACGGGCGTGAACACCATGGTCAGGCTGATGATCAGCCCGGCGTTCGTGGCGGAGGTGTGGACGACGCCGTACGTCTCCAGCAGGAAGATCCCGGCGAGGATCAGCCCCAGCACCCCGGCTCCCCGCAGCTGTGCGCCGCTCAGCCCTCGCAGCCGCCGCCACCCGACGGCCGCCAGCACCGGCAGCACCACGGCGAACCGCAGCACGAGCACGGCGAGCACGGTGTCGGCCGTCGTGACGCCCTTGGCGGCGAGGTAGCTGGACCCCCACACGACGGCGACCAGCAGCACGGGGACGTCGGCGAGCCGGGCGAGCCGGCCGGGCCGGGAGCCGGCGGACGGGGCGGGCGAGGCAGGCGACGCGGGAGAGGCGGGGGAGGCGGGCACGTGGCTCCTCATGAGCAGGTGACGCGGCTGGCCCAGCGGCGCTGCTGGTCGGAGGGGCTGGGTCAGCGTAGCCATCGCCGGCGATCCGGCCACGGGATTTTCGTGCTTTGCGCAGGACTGCCGCCCGGGGCGTACTGGGCGTACTGGGCGGACGTCGGCCTGCCGCGGGCACGCCGACGTCCGCGCCCGGGCGATCGTTCTGCGTTCGATCGCCCGGGCGCGGACGGCACCGGTGTCCGCTGGACACCGGTGAAAGGGGTGTGCTCCCCGGTCCGCGGCCGGTGGGCCTACTCCTCGAGCGTCAGGCCCTTCCGCAGCCGCACGAGCGTGCGCGACAGCAGCCGCGACACGTGCATCTGCGAGATGCCGAGTTCCTCGCCGATCTCCGACTGGGTCAGACCCGCGACGAAGCGCAGGGAGAGGATCTGGCGGTCGCGGGCGGGAAGTTCGGCGATCATCGGCTTCAGGGACTCCACGTACTCGATGCCCTCGAGGCCGTGGTCCTCGTAGCCGATGCGGTCGGCGAGCGCGCCTTCCGAGTCGTCCTCCTCCGGCTGCGCGTCCAGCGACGAGGCGGTGTACGCGTTCGACGCGGCCATGCCCTCGACGACCTCGTCGTGGGAGAGGCCCAGGCGTTCGGCCAGCTCCGCGACGGTGGGCGCACGGTCGAACTGCTGGGCCAGCTCGTCGCCCGCCTTGGCGAGGTCCAGCCGCAGCTCCTGGAGCCGTCGCGGGACGCGCACGGACCACGAGGTGTCACGGAAGAACCGTTTGATCTCGCCGATGATGGTTGGCATGGCGAAGGTCGGGAACTCGACGCCGCGCGACAGCTCGAAGCGGTCGATCGCCTTGATCAGGCCGATGGTGCCGACCTGGATGATGTCCTCCATCGGCTCGCTGCGGGAGCGGAACCGGGAGGCGGCGAACTTGACCAGCGCGAGATTCAGTTCGACGAGGGTGTTGCGGACGTACGAGTACGCGTGCGTGCCCTCTTCGAGGGCCTCGAGCCGCGCGAACAGGGTCTTGGAGAGGGCCCGTGCGTCGAGGGGTGCGATCTCGTCGTACGGGGGGATGTCCGGGAGTCCGGCGAGGAGGTCGGTGGGGTCGACGTCCTGCACCGCGTGCTGTGCGATGGGATCCAGACTTTTCAGTTCCGGAGGGGGTGTCGACGTCGCTCCGCGGGTATGCGGTGCGTCGAGCCGGGGTGACATGAGTCCTCCATCGTTCTCGGCGTATGGCCGCCGATGCCAGTGAGCGCACTTCGGTGTGCGGCGCCTCCAAAGCCGGCCGTGTCGGTTACGTGTTTCCCCTAGCCCTACCCGCTTTGCTTGACCGATCGCAAGTGCATTTTGTAGCCTTATGTCCGTTTGTGTGCGATTGTTCGGGTGTTGGGTGACCGGCCGAGGGCGTAGGGTGCGAGGGCGTCAGCAACCAGTTCACGACCCCGGGAGAGAGACGGCATGGACCGCGGGACGGTCGGCAGCGCACAGTCTGGCCGGCTTCTGGTGGAGGTACGGCGGGAAGGCTCGAGCGCCGTGGTGACCCCGGCAGGTGAGTTGGATCACCACACGGCCGATCTGTTGCGTGAGCCACTCGACGACTGCCTTTCCGAAGGCCTCAGCCGGCTGGTCGTGGACTGTGCACGCCTGGAGTTCTGCGACTCCACCGGGCTCAACGTGCTCCTCGGCGCCCGCCTGAAGGCGGAGGCGGCCGGTGGCGGCGTCCATCTGGCCGGCATGCAGCCCGTGGTGGCCCGGGTCTTCGAGATCACCGGCGCGGACGCAGTGTTCACCGTGCACGACACGGTGGAGGCGGCCCTCGCGGACGACGACGGCGAGCGCGACGGGCGCGGCGGGGGCGGCTGAGTTCCGCCGCCTGTCCGAAACGGGTGGAAACGGGGCGAGAGCGGGGGGTGTTCCGCCGGTTCCCCAGGGCAGGAGACATCCTGGACCCGAACTCGTCGGCGGCGACGCCGACACTTGCACCGTTCGGCTACGTACAGAATGTAGTGATCGACTGTTGAACTGTGAACCGGTTGAATCGGGGAATCGGTGAGGTGAAGCGCTGATGAGCACCACCCGGCCTTACTCGCCGGGCGACCGCGGCCCGGAGCCCAGCGGCGCTTCCGGGGCCTCCGGAGGGGGCCCTCAGGAGGCCGGAGCGTCCGGGGAGGGCACGGCAGCCGTGGCCTCCGCGCCGTCCGGCGGCCCTCAGGTACGCAGACTGAGCTTCGAGGACGCCAGCGGCGTCGTCCCGCTCGCCCGCGACTTCGCCCGGCAGGCGCTGTACGCCTGGGGCTGGCTGCCCGCCGCCACCGCCGACCAGCGGGCCGCCGCCGAGGACGTGCTGCTCGTCGTCTCCGAGCTGGTCACCAACGC
Source organism: Streptomyces sp. NPDC020597 (assembly GCF_044335095.1). Taxonomy (NCBI): domain Bacteria; kingdom Bacillati; phylum Actinomycetota; class Actinomycetes; order Kitasatosporales; family Streptomycetaceae; genus Streptomyces; species Streptomyces sp. NPDC020597. The sequence continues at coordinate 493,271 of NZ_JBIRUL010000003.1, forward strand.
GTGTCTGCACGCCGACGGGCCGGACGGGCTGGTGCTCGGCTGCGACAGGAAGGTGATCCGCGTCGAGGTCTCCGACCGCGGCGCCGGCCAGCCGGCGCCCCGCACCCCGCACCGCGCGGGCCGCCCGGGCGGACACGGCATGTTCATCGTGCAGCGCCTCTGCCTGGACTGGGGCGTCGTCCGCGCTCCCGGCCTCTCCGGCAAGACGGTCTGGGCGGAACTGGGCGCACCGGCCTGACCCCTGCGACCGGCCCGGCGGTGCGGGCGCCGTCCGCGAAATCCGTTGGCGTGCCGGTCGCGTTGCGCCCTAGCCTCGTCGGCAACGCGCTGACGGAGGCAAGTAGGCCGGAGTCCGCGAGTCGAGAGAGCCGCCGGGTGGTGTGAAGGCGGTCTCGCGTCGCCGGCCGAATCCGCTCCCGAGTGCGGGGAGGAAATGCCCCGCCGGCCGGCCCCCGTCACCGGGCCCCGACGAGACCGGCGTCCGTCCTCCCGGCAGCCGACAGGCGACTGTTCCGCGGCCGGGCGGGCGATGCGGCGGTGAAGGCGTGGTGGCACCGCGAGCACCCTCTCGCCCACGCCCCGAGGGACCACCCCCGGGGCGGCGCGCGCCGCTCCGGCAGCACCGGACGGACGCACACCATGCTCGACGTCACCCTCATCCGACAGCATCCCGACCGGGTCCGCGACGCCCTGCGCAAGCGCGGCGTCGACGCCGGCCTGCCGGCCTTCCTCGCTCTCGACGCGGAGTTCCGCGCCGCCCGCGCCACCGTGGAGCGGCTGCGCGGCGAGCGCCGGCGCGTCTCGGCGCAGATCGCCGCGCGCCGCCGGGCCGACGCCGGGGCGGCGCCCGTGCCGAAGGACGACGCCGGCCTGCTGGCCGACGCCGCACGGCTGGCCGACCGGGTCGCCGAGGCCGAGGCCGCCCTCGCCCTGCTCGCCCGGCGTCACCAGGACGTTCTCGACGCCCTGCCCAACCTTCCCGACGACGACGTCCCGGCCGGCGGCAAGGAGGCCAACGAGGTCGTCCGGACCGCCGGTGAGCCGCCCGTTCCCGGCTTCCCGGCCAAGGACCACGTCACCCTCACCGAGGAGCTCGGCCTCGTCGACCACCGGCGCGGCGTCGCACTCGCCGGCAGCGGCAACTGGGTCTACCGGGGCGCGGGCGCCGCCCTGGAATGGGCGCTGCTCAACCACTTCCTCGACGCCCACCGCCGGGCGGGGTACGAGTTCGTGCTGCCGCCGCACCAGCTCGCCTGGGAGGCCGGGTACACGGCCGGCCAGTTCCCCAAGTTCGCCGACGAGGTGTACGTCACCGAGCGCGGCGCGCACGGCCGCCCGGAGCGCTTCCTGCTGCCCACCGCCGAGACCGCCCTGGTCTCGCTGCACCGCGGCGAGACCCTCGACGAACCGGACCTGCCGCTCAAGTACGTTTCGTACACGCCTTGTTACCGCAGGGAGGCAGGCGGCTACCGCGCGGCGGAGCGCGGGACGCTGCGCGGCCACCAGTTCAACAAGGTCGAGATGGTGCAGTACGTCCGGCCCGAGGAGTCGGCGGCCGCACAGCGTGAACTCCTCGCCCGGGCGGAGGAGCTGGTGGCGGGTCTCGGGCTGCACCACCGCGTCGTGAAGCTCGCCGCAGGGGACACCAGCCCGGCCCAGGCGAAGACCTACGACGTCGAGGTCTGGCTGCCCAGCCTCGGCGCCTACGCCGAGGTCAGCTCGGTGTCGAACGCCCGCGACTACCAGGCCCGGCGCGGGCTGATCCGTTACCGTCCGACCGACGGCGGTAAGCCGCGGTACGTGCACACGCTCAACGCGTCGGGACTGGCCACCAGCCGTCTGCTGCCGGCCCTCCTCGAGCAGCATCAGCGTCCCGACGGAACGGTCGTCGTCCCCGGGGTTCTCCGGCGGTGGGGGGCTCCCGCCCTTCTCCGGGGCCGCTGAACCCGGGCTCGGGGCCGTGGCGGCGGGCGGGACGCGGTGCCGCGGGGGCGGCTCAAGTCCGGCGTGTGCCTTCTCTTCCCTCCTCATCGCCCCGGGCGTACCTTGACGGCTCGATCTGATGCCTCGTCAGTAAGGGCGGGGCGGTGGGAGTGGGAGGACGGGACCGTGTCGAACCGGAAGCGAACCGCCGCGCTCGCGACTGCCGCGGCCCTGGCCGGCGCGGCGGTGGTCTGGACGGCCGCCCCCGCGGCCATGGCCGAGGTCGTGAACGTCAACTACGGCTGCAAGACACCGATCGGCGACAAGAGCGCCGTCTCGCCCATCGACATCAAGGCCGTCAAGAGCGGCGACGGCTACCGGATCACCATGTCCTGGCAGAAGGGCGTGTCCTCCAGTCCGGTCGAACTCGGCGCCGGCTCCATGAAGCCGAGTGCCACGGTCAAGCTGGGCGGCGCCGACAGCGGCACCCTGAACGTCACCGGGCCCGCCAACCAGGCCGCGATCCCCGAGAACACCCCCATCAAGATCAACGACCTCAGCGGCACGTACACGCCGAAGAAGTCCGGCAAGGTCACCTTCACGGCCGGCGTGCTCACCATCAAGGCGCTCGGCACGACCACCACGTGCACGCCCTCCAACAGCCCGGGCCCCTCGCTCACCCTCGACGTGACGGCGGCGGGCGGCGGGTCAGGGGGCGGCTCCGGCGGCGGCTCCGGCTCCGGCGGAACGACCGGCTCCGGCGGCTCCGGCGGAGACCTCCCGCAGACCGGCCCGGAGGACTCCGCGATCGCCCTCGGCACCCTCGGCGGCACCGTGCTGCTCGCCGGCGCGGCGGGCGCCCTGTGGCTGACCCGGCGCAACCAGCCGGCGCGCACCCGCCGCTGACCGCACCGCACCGCACCCCGCGCCCGAGTGCTGGAGCCGCCGATGCCGTACCCCGCAGCCCGCGCCCCGCTGCTGACGCTGCCGCTGGTCCTGCTGCTGTCCCTGCCCCTGCTGCTCGCCGCGGCGCCCGCGGGCGCCGGCGGGGCCTGGGCTGCGGCCCCCGCGGGAGACGGCCGGCCGTCCTTCTACTGCGAGGGCGTGCCCGGCGCGGTGCTCCAGGACACGGTGGCCGTCACCAACCGGGGCGCCGGGCCGCTCACCGTACGACTGCGGGCCGTCGGCGCCGGTCTGCGGGTCGCCTTCGCCGGGCCGGCCGCCCTCGCCGTGCCCGCCCGCACCCGCGCCGAGGTCCCCTTCACGGTGACCCTCCCGGCGAACGCCCGGCCCGGTGACGTCGCCGGCGGGATCGTCGTGCGGGACGCGGCCGGCCGGGAGACCGCCGTGCCGCTGCTGGTCCGGGTCGGCGGCCCCCGGCTGGCCGCGCTGACCGTGGAGCGGGTGTCCGTGCACGGCGACCGCATCACGTACGAGCTGGTCAACCGCGGCACCACGGTCCTCGTCCCGCGGCTCGCCGTGCATGCGGACGGCGTGCTCGGGACCGTCCTCGACCGGGCCCCGCGCACCCTGCCCGTCCGGCTCCCGCCGGGCCGCCGCCTCGCCCTCGACGAGCCCTGGCCGGACCGCCCCGCCCTGGACGCGGTCACCGTGCGCCTGACGGTCACCGCTGCGGGCGCGGCCGAGGCCACCGGGCGGGCTTCGGCCCGCTTCGTGCCGTGGGCCGCGACGGCGGGCGCGGCAGCCGTCGCGCTGTCGGCCACGGCGGCCGCCGTGGCGGTACGACGACGCGCGCGCCGCCCGGCCGTCGCGCAAGCCGAGTCGAGAGGAGCGCCGGCGTGAGAGGCAAGCCGTGGAGCACGGTGACGGCGACGACACCGGCCGTGTCCACGTCCCTGTTGCGGTTCCCGTCCCTGTTGCTGTTCCCGACGCTGATCCTGCTTCTGACGCTGCTGCCGGCGGCGAGCCCGGCGGCCGCCGCCGACGTGCCGGCCGTCACGCTCTCCACCGCCCAGGCGGGCGCCGGCGGCTCGGTCACCGTCAACGGCAGCGGCTGGCGGCCGAGCGCGCTGGTGATGCTGCTGATCTGCGGGCAGGCGACGCCGGCCCGGGGTGTGGTCGGCGGGACCAACTCCTGCGCCAACGCAGACGGCCGCGCCGTCACCGCCGACGCCCACGGCCGCTTCAGCCTGCCCTTGCCGGTGGCCGAGCCGCCGGCGCCCTGTCCGTGCGTGGTGCACGCGGCCACCGCGACCGGAGCGAAGGCGCAGGCCGACGCGGTGCTCCAGGTGGCTGGGCACTCCGTCCGGCCGCTGCCCGCGGCGACGGCCGGCGGACGGCTGTCGGTGCTCACCGACACCCGGCTCGAGGGTTCCGGCGGTCTGCTCACCTGGTTCGGCGCACCACCCTCCCGCACGCTCGTCTTCACCGTCGGCAACGTGGGCACCGGTTCCGTCGAGAACCCCGTCTTCCGCGTCGGCACCGCGCACGGGGTGTTCGCGCCGCAGTGGGACGAGAGGCAGTGGCACGGCACGATCCGCCCCGGCGGGAAGGCGCGCGTCGAGCTGCCCGTGGAGCTCGCCGCCGGCGCCCACGGCGACTACACCGTCTCCCTCGAGTACGGCGGGAAGGTGCTCGCCGAGCAGCCGTGGGGCGTGGGCCGGCCCTGGGGCGTGACCCTCTTCTGGATCCTGCTCTGCCTGGTGGTGCCGGCGGCGCTCTTCCGCATCGGGATGGCCGTGGTGGACCGGGTGCGCCCCCGCCCGGCGACCCGGCGGCCGGCCCGCGCCCGCCGTCCGGGACGCCTGCACCCGTCCGAGGTCCCGACCGCGGAGTCCGCCGTCCGCTCGCAGCCGACCCTGCCGTGGTTCACCCCGGACACGGCTCCGGACGGTCCGGTCCGGCCCCCCGCGCGGCACGACGACCGACCGACGACTCCCATGAGTCCCACCGCGCCCGCGCCCGCGGCGTCCTCCGCGAGCCCTTCGGCCGCCGACCCGCCCGCGCCCCCGGCGTCTTCCGCGAGCCCTTCGGCGCCCTCCGGGCCCGTGAGCCCTTCGCATCCCACGAGTTCACCGAGCCCCACGACTCCCCACAGGAAGGGATCCACGTGAGTGAGAGAGCCATACCCGCCGAGCGGGCGCCCGCCCGGAAGCGAGCGGCCGTCGCGGGCGCCGCCGTCATGCTCACCGGGGCGGCCGTTCTGCTGGGCGTGACCGCCGCGCCCGCACAGGCCGCGGAGGTCGCCTACGCCACCAAGTGCGTGCCGCCCTCCGGCATCGGCCTGCCCGACGTCAACGGCACCACCAAGGTCGAGATCACCGCGCCGGCCACCGCGAAGGTCGGCGACACCGTCGACGTCGTCTGGAAGTTCACCCAGGCCGCGTCGAAGAACCCCGACATCATCGACCTGCCCGCGAACTCGGTCCAGCCGTCCGGCACCCTCAAGGCGGCCGGCGCGCAGAGCGCGGACATCGCGATGCAGGGGACCCGGCAGAACCCGGCGATCCCCAAGGGCGGCGCGATGACGCTGTCCGACATGAAGGGCACGCTGAAGCTGACGGCGGCCGGACAGGTGAAGCTGACGCCGGACGCCTACGTCGTCAACGCGCTGTCGACCGACACCAAGTGCGCGCCGACGGAGGCGGTCCAGCCGGCGGCGACCATCACCGTGACGGCGGGCAACGGGAGTTCGGGGTCCCCGAGCGGAAGCTCCACGCCGAGCGGATCGCCGTCCGGTTCGCCCGGCGGCTCCGGCTCGCCGTCGGCGTCGTCCTCGCCGAGTGCGTCCCCGTCGGCCACCGGCGGCGGGCAGAGCGACTTCACCGGCAAGGTCGTCGACATCCCCTACACCTGCCAGTCGCCGATCGGGGTGAAGAAGGCGACCTCGCCGATCCAGATCAACGCCAGGAAGAACGACGGGAGCTACGACCTCACCGTGCAGTTCAAGAAGTCGGTCATGGACAGCCCGATCGCCATCCCGGCCGGCAAGGTGAAGCCGACCATGAGGATCGTGCTGGGCGGCGCCGACAAGGGTTCGGTGACGGTGCAGGGCCCGCTCAACACCGCTCCGATCCCGCAGAACAGCCCGATCCGCATCCCGGACCTCACGGGCGTCTACAAACCCGGCGCGACGGGTGAGTCCACGCTCTCCCCGGGCGTCCTCGTCATCGAGGCCATGGGCACGACCACCACGTGCACCCCGGACAGCACGGCCGTCTCCCTCACGCTGAACACAGCGGAACAGGCCGGCGGCGCGTCCGGCGGCAGCGGCTCGTCGTCCTCAGGCGGGTCGACGTCGACGAGCGGCGGTCTCGCGGAGACGGGCTCCGGGGACCACGGCGCCCTGAAGGCGCTGGGCCTGGTGGCGGGCACGGCGATCCTGCTGGGCGGAGCGGTGTTCACATTCATGCCCAGGAGGCGGGCGGACTGAGCCGCGCCAGGCCGACGACGGAGGGCCGCCGTACCCGCACGGGTACGGCGGCCCTCCGTCGGTGCGGGAGCGGACGTCAGTGCACGTCGCCCATGAGCTCCTTGACCTTCTTGCGGTACATCCACACCGCCGCGCCGGCGATGACGGCGAGCACGGCCTGCAGAGCCACGATGCCCGTCTTGTTGAGGTCGACGCCGGCGATGGACAGCAGACCGGTCGTGGCGTCGCCCGCGGTGACGGCCAGGAACCAGACGCCCATCATCTGCGAGGCGTACTTCGCGGGCGCCATCTTCGTGGTGACGGACAGGCCGACGGGGGAGAGGGTCAGCTCGCCGACGGTCTGCACGAAGTAGATCGCCGCCAGCCACAGCGCGGCCGCCTTGTGACCGCCCTCGGCGATCGCGAGCGGGGCCAGGAACAGGAAGAACGACGCGCCCACCAGCACGAGGCCCATCGCGAACTTCGTCGCGGTGCTGGGCTCCTTGCCGCGGCGGGCCAGCGCCAGCCAGGCCCAGGCGAAGAGCGGCGCCAGCGCCATGATCAGGACCGGGTTGACCGACTGGTACCAGGAGACCGGGAAGTCCCAGCCGAACACGCTGTTCTTCGCCGAGGACTCCGCGAACAGCGACAGCGTCGAGCCGCCCTGGTCGTAGATCATCCAGAACACGGCCGCGGCGACGAAGAACCAGACGTACGCCGTCAGCTTGGACTGCTCGGCACGGTCCAGCTCCTTGTCCCGCTTCATCCGGGCGATGACCAGCACCGGGATGACCAGGCCGGCCACCGTGATCGGCACCAGCAGCCAGTTCAGCGTGTAGACGCCGGAGACGCCCACGACGGCGTAGAAGACGATCGCGACGGCCGCCCAGAACGCGGCCTTGCGCAGCGTGGCCGCCTTCTCCTGCGCCGACAGCGGCGTGGGGACGACGTCCGAGCGGGTGCTCAGGTGGCGGCCGCCGAGGAGGAACTGGGTCAGGCCCAGGCCCATGCCGAGCGCGGCGAGCGCGAAGCCCAGGTGCCAGCTGACGTTCTCACCGATGGTGCCGATGATCAGCGGCGCGGCGAACGCGCCCAGGTTGATGCCGATGTAGAACAGCGTGAAGCCGCCGTCCCGGCGCGGGTCGTCGGGCCCGTCGTAGAGGTGGCCGACCATCGTGGAGATGTTGGCCTTGAGCAGGCCCGAGCCGATGGCGACGAGACCGAGGCCCGCGTAGAAGGTGCCGGCGTTCGGCAGCGCGAGGGTCAGATGGCCGAGCATGATGATCGCGCCGGCGACGGCGACGGTCCTGCGGGGGCCGAGCACGCGGTCCGCGAACCAGCCGCCGGGCAGGGTGAGCAGGTACACGAGCGACAGGTAGACCGAGTAGATGGCGGTGGCCGTCGCGGCGCTGAGGTGCAGGCCGCCGGGGGCGACCAGGTACAGCGGGAGCAGTGCCCGCATGCCGTAGTAGGAGAAACGCTCCCACATCTCGGTCATGAAGAGAGTGGCCAGTCCGCGGGGGTGGCCGAAGAAGGTCTTCTGGGAACCGGGGGTGCCCGGGCGGACCGAGTCCTTCGTCAGGCTGGACGCCATGTCGTTCCTTGCTGGTCGGGACGCGCCGCGAGAGCTCGCGCGCCCGGTGGGGGGCTGGCCGGCACCGGCGGACCGCGTCGCCCACCCCTACGCCCGGGGGAGTCCGCTCCGGATCGCGAAGCGGTGGACGGCGATCACCGGGATCCACGCCCCTCGTCGGGGGCCCGGCCACAGGTCGTTCCTTTCGGGGCCGGCGGACCGGCCCGCACACAGAGGGGACCCCCGGCGTCGAGCCGACCGCCGAAGGTCCTTGTGTGCTACAGGCGTTCTTTCACCATACGACAGCACAACGCCGCATATGGAAGGACTTGAGACACGGATCACAGGTGATCAAGGAACCGCGGCCGGTACTTCGAAGGTCTGCACCAGGATGCCATCCGCCGACCGCAGGTCCGTACCAGCGCCGTCGGGCCCGTGGCCCGCGACCGGCGACCGGTCTGTCCGGCATGTCCGGGGTAAGAAACCGCATGGGCGATCACACTTCGGCGGCCGCCCGCCGCGGACTACCATCAGCTCATGACCCGAGTACTGCTCGCCGAGGACGACGCGTCCATCTCGGAGCCGCTGGCCCGCGCACTGCGCCGGGAGGGCTACGAGGTCGAGGTGCGCGAGGACGGCCCCACCGCGCTGGACGCCGGAATGCAGGGCGGCGTCGACCTGGTCGTGCTGGACCTCGGTCTGCCCGGCATGGACGGCCTGGAGGTGGCCCGGCGGCTGCGCTCCGAGGGCCACGCCATTCCGATCCTGATCCTGACCGCGCGCGCCGACGAGGTGGACACCGTCGTCGGCCTGGACGCGGGCGCGGACGACTACGTCACCAAGCCCTTCCGGCTGGCCGAACTCCTCGCCCGGGTCCGGGCCCTGCTGCGGCGCGGCGCGTCCGAACCGCAGCAGCCGCCCGCCACGCACGGCGTGCGCATCGACGTCGAGTCGCACCGCGCGTGGATGGGCGACGAGGAACTCCAGCTCACCGCCAAGGAGTTCGACCTGCTACGGGTGCTCGTGCGCGACGCGGGCCGGGTCGTCACCCGCGACCAGCTGATGCGCGAGGTGTGGGACACCACCTGGTGGTCGTCGACCAAGACCCTCGACATGCACATCTCCTGGCTGCGCAAGAAGCTCGGCGACGACGCGGCCAACCCCCGCTACATCGCCACCGTACGAGGTGTGGGCTTCCGCTTCGAGAAGAGCTGACTGCTCCGCCGGGGTGGGCCGGACGACGCGCGTCCCCATCGGCTCGGCTTGTGCGGGATGCGCGTCCTCGGGCCGGCGGGGGGCCGGTCGCACAGTTCCCCGCGCCCCTTGAGGGCGCTGTGCAAACCGCTCTCGTCACGTCACCGCCCCGGAGGGCACCGTGCGCCGCCGTCTCATCCAGTCCACCCTCGCCGTGGTTCTCGTCGTCATCGCGGTGTTCGGGGTCTCCCTCGTCATCGTCGAGACCCGCACCATCAGCAACAGCGCCCAGGAGCGGGTCGACTCCGAGGCGCTGCGGCTGGCCAGCATCGTGGACAGCCGGCTGGTCGGCTCGGAGAACGTCACCCCGGCGATACTGCGCGACCAGGTCACCCAGGACCGTTACGCCGAGATCCGCATCCCCGGCCGGCCGGTCATCGAGGTCGGGACCAAGCCCACCGGCGACGTCATCAAGGCGCAGGCCCGGGGCGAGGAGGGCGAGAGCGTCCTGGTGCAGGAGCCGCGCTCCACCGTGACCCGGGAGGTCGGCCGGACCCTGCTGATCATCGCCCTCGTGGCGCTGCTCGCGGTGGTCGCCGCGGTCCTGCTGGCCATCCGCCAGGCCAACCGCCTCGCCTCCCCCCTGACCGACCTCGCCGAGACCGCCGAACGCCTCGGCTCGGGCGACCCGCGCCCCCGCCACAAGCGGTACGCCGTCCCCGAGCTGGACCGGGTCGCCGACGTCCTCGACTCGTCCGCCGAACGCATCGCCCGCATGCTCACCGCCGAACGACGGCTCGCGGCGGACGCCTCCCACCAGCTGCGCACCCCCCTGACGGCCCTTTCCATGCGCCTGGAGGAGATCACCCTCACCGACGACCCCGACACGGTGAAGGAGGAGGCCACGATCGCGCTGACCCAGGTGGAGCGCCTGACGGACGTGGTGGAACGCCTTCTCACCAACGCCCGGGACCCGCGTACCGGCTCCGCCGTCACCTTCGACCTCGACGAGGTCATCCAGCAGCAGCTCGCCGAGTGGCGCCCCGCCTACCGCGGCGACGGCCGGGCCATCGTCAGCTCCGGCAAACGCCACCTGCGCGCGGTGGGCACGCCCGGCGCGGTCGCCCAGGTCCTCGCCGCCCTGATCGAGAACTCCCTCATGCACGGCGGCGGCACCGTGGCGCTGCGCACCCGGGTCACCGGCAACCAGGCCGTCGTCGAGGTGACCGACGAGGGGCCGGGCGTCCCCGCCGACCTGGGGGCCCGCATCTTCGAGCGGGCCATCAGCGGCCGCAACTCCACCGGCATCGGTCTGGCCGTGGCCCGCGATCTGGCGGAGGCCGACGGCGGCCGTCTGGAGATGCTCCAGGCGCAGCCCCCGGTCTTCGGTCTGTTCCTGTCCCGCACGGCTCCCCAGGTCCGCACGACGGGCGAGGAGGAGCCGACCGTCAGGTGAGGGCCGTGGGCCTTCGTGAGCTCAGCCGACCCGCTGCGAGGCCTTCGGCGCGGGCCTGCCGGTCTGCTCGGCCACCGTGCGGAACGTCTCGGCGCCGGGCACCGGCTCCGTCATGGGCAGCGCCCGGAAGACCCAGGTGCGGTAGGACCAGAACCGGAACAGCGTCGCGACCCCGATGCCGACGAACTTGAACACGTTGTTCTGCAGCGGGCTGTCCCAGCCGAAGCCGTACGTCGCGGTGAACAGCAGCCCGTTCTCGATCACCAGGCCGACCGCGCTGAACGCCATGAACAGCGTCAGTTCCCTCGTGCGTCCGCTCTTGTCGCGGTCACGGTAGGTGAAGTAGCGGAACCCCACGTAGTTGAAGACGATCGACACGACGGTCGCCAGCACGCTCGCCCGCACCACCTGCAGATCGGTGAGGTGGCGGACGAGGTTGAACACGCCGAGGTTGACCAGCAGTCCCGCGCCGCCCACGGCTCCGAACTTGGCCAGCTCGTGGACGAGCCTCTTCAGCCCCGAGGAACCATGCGCCATGGTCGTACAGGCCCCCGTCCGGGTTCGGTTTCGTCAACCCAGCCATGCTAACCACCACTCCTGCCGGTTTCCTGTGGTCCCGCTCACCGGACCGTCCCCGAGGGGGCGGATGCGGCGATACGGCGGGTATGAGCAGGTAAAGGCCCCGGTAAGAGGCGCGGGATCCGGCCGCGGCGGCGTGGCCGATACCCTGGGGGCGTGACGTTCCCGGTAGTCGGCATGGTCGGCGGGGGCCAGCTCGCTCGTATGACACACGAGGCGGGCATCCCGCTCGGCATCAGGTTCAAGCTCCTCAGTGACACCCCACAGGATTCCGCGGCGCAGGTCGTGAGCGATGTCGTCATCGGCGACTATCGCGATCTCGACACGCTCCGTGAGTTCGCGCGCGGGTGCGATGTGATCACCTTCGATCACGAACACGTTCCCACCGAGCATCTACGGGCGCTGGAGGCGGACGGCATCCCCGTCCGCCCGGGCCCCGACGCGCTCGTGCACGCCCAGGACAAGGGGGTGATGCGCGCCAGACTCGACGCGATCGGCGTCCCGTGCCCACGGCACCGGATCGTGACCGATCCGGCCGACGTGGCCGCGTTCGCCGCCGAGGGCGACGGCTTCCCGGTGGTCCTGAAGACCGTCCGCGGCGGTTACGACGGCAAGGGGGTCTGGGTCGTCGACTCCGCCGAGGAGGCCGAGGACCCCTTCCGGGCCGGCGTTCCCGTCCTGGCCGAGGAGAAGGTCGACTACGTGCGCGAGCTCGCCGCCAACGTCGTGCGCTCCCCGCACGGCCAGGCCGTCGCGTACCCGGTCGTCGAGTCCCAGCAGGTCGGCGGCGTCTGCGACACCGTGATCGCCCCGGCCCCCGGCCTGGACGAGGCCCTCGCGCTGCGGGCCGAGGAGATGGCCCTCAGCATCGCCAAGGAACTGGGCGTCGTCGGCCACCTCGCGGTCGAGCTGTTCCAGACCCGCGACGGCCGCATCCTCGTCAACGAGCTGGCGATGCGCCCGCACAACTCCGGCCACTGGTCGATGGACGGCGCGATCACCTCGCAGTTCGCCAACCACGTCCGCGCGGTCCTGGACCTCCCGCTCGGCGACCCGCGTCCGCGCGCCCCCTGGACGGTCATGGTCAACGTCCTCGGCGGCGACTACCCGGACATGTACTCCGCGTACCTGCACTGCATGGCCCGCGACCCCCAGCTGAAGATCCACATGTACGGCAAGGACGTGAAGCCCGGCCGCAAGGTCGGCCACGTCAACACCTACGGCGACGACCTGGACGACGTCCTCGAGCGCGCACGTCACGCAGCCGGTTACCTGAGAGGCACGATCACCGAATGAGCCCTGTCGTAGGCATCGTCATGGGGTCGGACAGCGACTGGCCCGTCATGGAGGCCGCAGCCCAGGCCCTCGACGAGTTCGAGATCGCGTACGAGGTCGACGTCGTCTCCGCGCACCGCATGCCGCGCGAGATGGTCGCGTACGGCGAGCAGGCGGCCGACCGCGGCCTCAAGGCGATCATCGCCGGTGCGGGCGGCGCGGCCCACCTGCCCGGCATGCTCGCCTCCGTGACCCCGCTGCCGGTGATCGGCGTGCCCGTGCCCCTGAAGTACCTGGACGGCATGGACAGCCTGCTGTCCATCGTGCAGATGCCGGCCGGCGTCCCCGTCGCGACCGTCTCCGTCGGCGGCGCGCGCAACGCCGGCCTGCTGGCCGCCCGCATCCTCGCCACGCACGACGAGGAACTCCTCGCCCGGATGCGGGAGTTCCAGCAGGAGCTGAACGACCAGGCCACCGAGAAGGGCAAGCGCCTGCGGGCCAAGGTCGAGGGCTCGAACGGCTTCGGCTTCGGGAAGTGACGGGCCACGTGAGCGAGCCGACCTCACTGGCCGCCGCCCGCGAGCTCCTGCGCGAGTTCCCGGTCGCCGACGGCCACAACGACCTGCCCTGGGCGCTGCGCGAACAGGTCCGCTACGACCTCGACGCCCGCGACCTCGACGCCGACCAGCGCGCCCACCTGCACACCGACATCCCCCGGCTGCGCGCGGGCGGGGTCGGCGCGCAGTACTGGTCGGTGTACGTGCGCTCGGACCTGCCCGACGCGGTGCCGGCGACGCTGGAGCAGATCGACTGCGTCCGGCGGCTCATCGCCCGCCACCCGCGCGACCTGCGCGCCGCGCTGACGGCCGCCGATATGGAGGCGGCCCGCGCGGAGGGCCGTATCGCCTCGCTGATGGGCGCGGAGGGCGGTCACTCCATCGCCAACTCGCTCGGCGCCCTGCGCGGGCTGTACGCGCTCGGCGTGCGCTACCTGACCCTCACCCACAACGACAACGTGGACTGGGCGGACTCCGCGACCGACCGGCCGGCCGCCGGCGGCCTGACCGCCTTCGGCCGCGAGGTGGTGCGCGAGATGAACCGCGAGGGCATGCTGGTCGACCTCTCGCACGTGGCGGCGACCACGATGCGGGACGCGCTCGACGCGACGAGCGCGCCGGTGATCTTCTCCCACTCCTCCGCGCGGGCGGTCTGCGACCATCCGCGCAACGTCCCGGACGACGTCCTGGAGCGGCTGCCCGCCAACGGCGGCATGGCGATGGTGACGTTCGTGCCGAAGTTCGTCCTCCAGGAGGCGGTCGACTGGACGGCCGCGGCCGACGACAACATGCGCGCCCACGGCTTCCACCCCCTCGACACCACCCCCGCGGCGATGAAGGTGCACCGGGCCTTCGAGGAGACCCGCCCCCGCCCGGTCGCCACCGTCGCCACGGTCGCCGACCACCTCGACCACATGCGCGAGGCCGCCGGCGTCGACCATCTCGGCATCGGCGGCGACTACGACGGCACGGCCTTCACCCCCGAAGGGCTGAACGACGTCTCCGGCTATCCCCGCCTGATCGCGGAGCTCCTCGACCGCGGCTGGTCGGCCGCCGACCTCGCCAAGCTGACCTGGCGGAACGCGGTGCGCGTGCTGGGCGCCGCGGAGGACGTGGCCCGGGACCTGCGGGCCACACGCGCGGCGTCCCACGCGACGATCGGCTCGCTGGACGGCTGACCCCCTCCGACACACCCCTCCGACGCGGGCGGGGGCGGCCGTCCCGCCCCCGTACCCCCGAACGCCCTGTCCACCGGGAAGAACGCCGCCCCCCGTGCGACGGTGACCGTACTGCTGATCGACGTACGGAGACCGTCATGGCCGACCTCCAGGACGAACTGCGGCCTCTTCCCGAGGCCGGCGAGCTGGACGCCGAGGCGCAGACGGCCCCTTCCCCGGGCTCCCCGTGCACGCGCGGGACGAACGGGACCGGGGAGTCCGGCGCCACCGCGCCGGGGGCCGTCCCGGAGCCGCAGCCCGAGCGGGAACACGGGCCGGAGCCGGGGTCCGAGCAGGAACGGGAGCGGGAAAGGGAGCGGGGGGCGCAGGACAGCCCGTTGGAGCGCGCCCGGGCCCTCCTCGCCGACCACCCCGTCGCCGACGGCTACAGCGGACTGCCGTGGGCCCTGCGGCATCTTCCCTGGTACGACCTCCAGCTCGGCGAGAGCGCCGTCGACACGGATGTGCCCCGGCTGCGGGAGGGCCATGTCGGTGCGCTGCTGTGGTCGCTGCATCCGCCCGAGGGCCTCGCCTCCGAACGGGCCGTCGGCGCGACCCTGGAGCAGCTGGACCACGCCCGGTCGGTGATCGCCGCCCATCCCGAGGGACTGCGGCTGGCGCTCAGCGCCGGGCAGGTCATCGACGCCCACCACTGCGGCCGGGTGGCCGTCGTACTGGGCCCCGCCACGGCCGCGGCGATGGACGGCTCCCTCGGCATCCTGCGCTCGCTGCACACCCTCGGCCTGCGCGTCCTGACCCTCGTCGGCGCCTCCTGGGCGGGTGAGTCGGGGCTGACCCGGTTCGGCGAGGAAGTGGTGCGCGAGATGAACCGGATCGGAGTGCTGGCCGACCTCTCCGGCGCCTCCGACGCCACCATGGGCCGCGTGCTGGCGCTGTCCAAGACGCCGGTGCTGTGCACCCGCTCCGCCGCCCGCGCGCTGCGCCCGCATCCCGGCAACCTGCCCGACGGGCTGCTCGCCGAGCTGGGCGCGGCCAAGGGACTGTGCCTGGTGCCGCTGACCGCCGAGCAGACCGGCCCGAGCGTGCGGGACGTGGCCGACCACCTCGACCACGTCCGCGCGATCGCCGGCCCGGACTGCGTCGGCCTGTCCGGCACCTACGACTCCGGTGCCGCCCACCCGCAGGGCCTCGCCGACGCCTCCGGCTACCCGCACCTCATCGCCGAGCTGCTGGGCCGGGGCTGGCCGGAGACCGACATCGCCCTTCTGACCTGGGGCAACATGCAGCGCGTCCTGCGCACGGCCGACTTCGCGGCCCGGGCGGCCCGTGACCGCAGGGACCCGCCCACGGCGGGAGTCGCGCAACTGGACGGCCGCCAGGACGCCTGACCCGGCGCGGCCCACCCGCCCGGCGCGGCCCACCGCCCCGCGCGGCCGGTGCGGCCTGTGCGGGCCGCCCGGTTCACGCGTCTTCGATGCGGCAGAGGCAGAACGGATGCCCGGCGGGGTCGGCGTACACCTGGAAGCCCTTCTTCTCCCGGTCCTCCAGGTCCAGCGGGCGGGCGCCGAGCGCCAGCACCCGCTCGTGGGCGGCGTCCAGCTCCTCCCAGGTGGCGCCGCCGTCGAGGTCAAGGTGGAACTGCTGCGGGTTGCGGTCCGCGCGCGGCCACTCCGGCGGCGTGTACCCCTCGACCCGCTGGAAGGCGATCCTGGTTCCGTCGGGGACGCGCAGCACGATCCAGTCGTCCTCGCCCTCCTCGCCCTCCCCGGCATCCAGCGAGCCGCTCAGGAGCGCCGCGTAGAAACCGGCGAGCGCGCGCGGATCGGGACAGTCGACGACGACGGAACGGAATCGGGCTACGGGCGGCACGCAAGCCTCCAGGAAGTCAGCACGAGCACAGGCAGAACGGGTGCCCGGCCGGATCGGCGTACACACGCCAGCCGCGCGAGCGGTCCTCCGCGTCCAGCGGCTTCGCGCCGAGGGCGAGCACGCGGCGCTCGGCCGCGTCCAGATCGGCCACCGTCAGGTCCAGATGGAACTGCTGCGAGTGCTCGGGCGCGGGCCAGGCGGGCGGCGTGTGCCCGGGGGCGGCCTGGAAGGCCAGCGACCGGCCGTCGGGCAGTCTCAGGTCGACCCAGTCGTCGTCGCCCTCCGTGCTGCCGCCCAGCACCTCGGCGTAGAAACCGGCCAGCGCGCGCGGGTCGGGACAGTCCAGAACGACGACGCCCAGTTCAGCGAGAGCCATGACGCTCCTCCTCGAGTCGAAGTTGCCTGCTCGCCGGTTACCCCTAGATGGGGGTAACCAGTAACCGTTACCGCATACTCTCGTATCACCGGTAACGTCGCAAGCATGAGTGAGCGATCGGCCGCACCCGGCGACCTGGCCCTCGTCGAGTCCCTGGTGAACACGCTGGACGTCGAGTCCGGCGCCGACGCGCTGGACACCGCGCAGGGCCGGGCGACGTTCGGGATCACCGAGGACGAGGCGGCGCACGCCCGAGAGCTGCGGGAGTCCCTGCGCGCCGCCCTGCTGGCCCACGCGGGCCATCCGCCGCACCGCGCGGTGACCCCGCTGGGCGACCTGCTCGCGGCCGCGCCCCTGCTGGTGACGGTCGACGCCCACGACGGCTCCGCCCGCCTCGCCCCCGCCCCGGGCGGGTCCGCACTGCTCGCCCGTACGGCGACCGCCGTGGCGCAGGCGCTCGTCGAGGGCACCTGGACCCGGCTGAAGGCCTGCGAGGCCGTCACCTGCCACTGGGCGTACTACGACCGCAGCCCGGCCGGGCGGGGCCGCTGGTGCTCGATGCAGGTCTGCGGAGCCCGGGCCAAGATGCGCCGCTACCGGTCGAAGTGACCCGCCGGTCGAAGCGATCCGCTGAGCGAAGCGACCCGCTGGGGGAAGGAGTTCACCGGCCGTCGCACAGGCCGGTGGTGCAGAATGCAGAAAGACGCCGGTTCGGCCGACTGAGCCTCGGCCGAACCGGCGTCGCCTGCACCCCCACACACACATGAGAGGGCCCCCGCAGTCCCCCGCAGTCCTCCGCGGTCTCCCGCAGTCCCCCCGGCGTCCCGTGGCGCCGCGCGAGCGCGCGGGTGTCGTCAGGCCGTCGGGCGGCCCATCCCCCGGTAGGTCCAGCCGGCCTTGCGCCACAGCTCGGGGTCGAGCGCGTTGCGGCCGTCGAGGATCAGCCGGGTCGTCGCCACCTCGCCGAGCGCCGCCGGGTCCAGCTCGCGGAACTCCCGCCACTCGGTGAGGTGCAGCACCGCGTCGGCGCCCCGGACGGCGTCGAGCGCCGAGGGGGCGTAACCGAGGGTGGGGAACAGCCGACGGGCGTTCTCCATGCCCTTCGGGTCGTACACGGTGACCTGACCGCCCTGCAGATGGATCTGCCCGGCCACGTTCAGCGCGGGGGAGTCCCGGACGTCGTCCGAGTCGGGCTTGAAGGTGGCGCCGAGCACGGCGACCCGCTTGCCCAGGAACGACCCGCCCCCCAGCGCCTGCCGCGCCAGCTCCACCATCCGACCCCGCTGGCGCATGTTGATCGAGTCGATCTCGCGCAGGAACGTGAGCGCCTGGTCGGCCCCCAGCTCGCCGGCCCGGGCCATGAAGGCACGGATGTCCTTGGGCAGACAGCCGCCGCCGAACCCGATCCCCGCCCGCAGGAACTTCTTGCCGATCCGGTCGTCGTACCCGATCGCCTCGGCCAGCTTGGCGACGTCGCCGTCGGCGGCCTCGCACACCTCCGCCATGGCGTTGATGAAGGAGATCTTGGTGGCGAGGAAGGAGTTCGCGGACGTCTTCACCAGCTCGGCCGTGGGGAAGTCGGTGACGACGAACGGGGAGCCCTCGCCGACGGGCGTCTCGTACACCTGCCGCAGCAGCGCCTCGGCCCGCTCGCTGCGCACGCCGACGACGATCCGGTCCGGGTGCAGCGTGTCCTGCACGGCGAAGCCCTCCCGCAGGAACTCCGGGTTCCAGGCGAGCTCGGCGTCCTCGCCGGCCGGCGCGAGCTCGGCGACCATGCGGGCCAGCCGGTCCGCGGAGCCCACCGGCACGGTCGACTTGCCGACGACCAGCGCGGGCCGCGTCAGATGCGGGGCGAGGGAGGCGATCGCGGACTCGACGTACGACATGTCGCACGCGTACTCGCCGTGCTTCTGGGGCGTGTTGACGCAGACGAAGTGGACGTCTCCGAACGCCCCCACCTCGGCCCAGTCCTGGGTGAAGCGCAGGCGCCCGCTGGAACCCTCGAACCCGGCGACGTGCCGACGCAGCAGCTCCTCGAGACCGGGCTCGTACATGGGCGTCTCACCGCGCTCGAGCATCTCGATCTTCTCGCGCACCACGTCGAGAGCGAGCACCTCGAATCCCAGCTCGGCCATGGCCGCGGCGTGGGTCGCGCCGAGATAGCCGGTGCCGATCACGGTGATGTTGAGGGCCATGAATGCTCCAGGTGGGGGATGCCGGTCGCTGCGCGCCCGAGCATAGTCGGGGCGTGCGGACGCCCTTCACCGGGCAGATCACGGGGCGGGACCCCTGTCGCCAAGGTCACGTATCACCAGGCTCGGCGACGTTTTAAAATTTGAGTTACTTAACGGTAATTAGCACGGTGACCGCAGCGTCTTTGGAGCGTGAGACACCTTGGCCGGATCGGCTGATTTCGACCTGTACCGCCCGTCCGAGGAGCACGACATGCTCCGCGACGCCATCCGTTCGCTCTCCGAGGCGAAGATCGCGCCGTTCGCCGCCGCGGTGGACGAGGAGGCACGCTTCCCGCAGGAGGCGCTGGACGCGCTGGTGGCCAGCGACCTGCACGCCGTGCACGTCCCCGAGGAGTACGGCGGCGCGGGCGCCGACGCCCTCGCGACCGTCATCGTGATCGAGGAGGTGGCCCGCGTCTGCGTGTCGTCCTCGCTGATCCCCGCGGTCAACAAGCTGGGCTCGCTCCCGGTGATCCTCTCCGGTTCCGAGGACCTGAAGAAGAAGTACCTGTCGCCGCTCGCCAAGGGCGACGCGATGTTCTCGTACGCGCTCTCCGAGCCGGACGCGGGCTCGGACGCGGCCGGCATGAAGACGAAGGCGGTCCGCGACGGCGACCACTGGATTCTCAACGGCGTCAAGCGCTGGATCACCAACGCCGGCGTCAGCGAGTACTACACGGTCATGGCCGTGACGGACCCGACGAAGCGCTCCAAGGGCATCTCCGCGTTCGTCGTCGAGAAGTCCGACGAGGGCGTCTCCTTCGGCGCCCCGGAGAAGAAGCTCGGCATCAAGGGCTCCCCGACCCGCGAGGTCTACTTCGACAACGTCCGCATCCCGGCGGACCGCATGATCGGCGAGGAGGGCACCGGCTTCGCGACGGCGATGAAGACGCTCGACCACACCCGCATCACGATCGCCGCGCAGGCCCTCGGCGTCGCGCAGGGAGCCTTCGACTACGCCAAGGGCTACGTCCAGGAGCGCAAGCAGTTCGGCAAGCCGATCGCCGACTTCCAGGGCATCCAGTTCATGCTCGCCGACATGGCCATGAAGATCGAGGCGGCCCGCCAGCTGACGTACGCGGCGGCGGCCAAGTCCGAGCGCCTCGACTCCGACCTCACCTTCCAGGGCGCGGCCGCCAAGTGCTTCGCCTCGGACGTGGCGATGGAGGTCACCACGGACGCCGTCCAGCTCCTCGGCGGCTACGGCTACACCCGCGACTACCCGGTCGAGCGCATGATGCGCGACGCCAAGATCACCCAGATTTACGAAGGCACGAACCAAGTTCAGCGCATCGTGATGGCGAGGAACCTGCCGTAGTCGTCCGCGCGGGAAGGAAGGCCCCGGGTGTGCCGGGGCCTTCGTCGTACGGCCGCTCAGTCCTCGAGCCCCTCCGAGATCCGGCGCTCGCGCAGTTCCATGATCGCCCGGCGGCGGGCCAGGCGGTGGGTGCGGCGGATCTGGGCTTCCTGGAAACGGCGCTCGTCGCGTTCCGTCTCGGGGAGGACCGGCGGGACCGTGCGCGGCCTGCCGTCGGCGTCGACGGCGGCGAACACCAGGTAGGCCGAGCCGACCTGGGTGGCCGGGGCGGACTCGTTCCAGCGCTCGGCCAGGACCCGCACGCCCACTTCCATCGACGTCCGGCCGGTCCAGTTGACCTGCGCCTTCACATGGACGAGGTCGCCGACGCGGACCGGCTCGAGAAAGGCCATCTCGTCCATCGACGCGGTGACGGCGGGGCCGCCGGAGTGCCGGCCAGCCACGGCGCCCGCCGCGTCGTCGACGAGCTTCATGATCACACCGCCGTGCACCGTGCCCAGGAGGTTGGTGTCGTTGTGGGTCATGATGTGGCTGAGGGTGGTGCGGGACGCCGACGTGGGCTTGCCCGGGATGTCCGGGGTGCTGCCCGACTCCGCTGCGGTGACCTGGTCTGTCATGTCCTCCACCTTATGGTGCGGGGGACAACCCGGGACTTTGTGTCAGCTTGGCAACAGCGGGGCCCTGATTCTCCGACGGCCCTTGTACGGCACACAGCACTGCCCTGCACACTGGTCCGCATGAACGATTGGCCCGAGGGATGGTCCGACAGGGACCGCGGCAACCGGTACGGCGGCGGCAGCGCGAACGCGCAGCCCGAGAGCCCGCGAGTCATGCGGCAGGTGCGCCGCGGCCCGGCCGCGCCGCCGCAGGGCGCCGGCGTCCCGCCGCAGCCGTCGTACGTCAACGGCCAGGGTTACGGCGACTACACCGACGCCCGCCAGACCGGTTACGACAGCGGCTACAACACGGGTCAGGTCTACGGCGACGGCGGCGACGGCGGGGGGAGCGGCGGATACCGCGGCGGTGAGCCGCGGCCCGCGCCGAACTGGCGCCGCCGCATCAAGTGGACGGCGATCACCGTCGTGACCGTGCTGGTCGTGACGGCGGTCGGCACCTACTTCTGGGCCGACGGCAAGCTCAAGCGCGAGGTCGACCTGTCGAAGGTCATCGACCGGCCCGAGGGCGGCGACGGCACGAACTACCTGATCGTCGGCTCCGACAGCCGCGAGGGCATGTCCGCCGAGGAGAAGAAGAAGCTGCACACCGGCTCCGCCGAGGGCAAGCGCACCGACTCGATGATGATCCTGCACGTCGGGTCGGGCGGCGACACCCTGATCTCGCTGCCGCGCGACTCGGACGTGGAGCTCCCGACGTTCGTCGGCTCGGAGTCCGGCAAGACGTACAAGGGCAGCGGCCGGCACATCAAGCTGAACGCCGCGTACGCGACGGACGGCCCCGAGCTCTTGGTCCGCACGATCGAGTTCAACACCGGCCTGCGCATCGACCACTACGTGGAGATCGGCTTCGCCGGCTTCGCGAGCATCGTGGACGCGGTCGGCGGCGTCGAGATCACCATCGACAAGGCCTTCAAGGACAAGTACTCGGGCGCAGACTTCCAGGCGGGCAAGCAGACGCTGAACGGCGAGGAGGCGCTTGCCTTCGTCCGCACCCGTCACGCGTTCGCCGCGTCCGACCTGCAGCGCACCAAGAACCAGCAGAAGTTCCTCGCGGCCCTCGCCCACGAGGTGGCCACTCCCGGCACGGTCCTGAACCCCTTCAAGCTGTACCCGACGATGAGCGCGGGCCTCGACTCCCTCATCGTCGACAAGGACATGGGTCTGTACGACCTCGGGTCCATGTTCTTCGCGATGAAGGGCGTCAACGGCGGCGACGGCACCTCGCTGAACATGCCGATCTCCGGCTCCTCCGGCGGCAACCTCGTCTGGGACAAGGCGAAGGTGAAGCAGCTGGTGAACGAGCTGAACAACGACGAGAAGGTCACCGTCACCGGCAACTGACCGGACCGGACCGGACCGTCCGGACCCACCCGCGTACGAGGACCGGACCCACCCGTGCACGAAGAGGGGCGCCCGCACCGGGCGCCCCTCTCCGTCCTCCGGCGGCGCGGCGTCACATCGTGGCGCCCGCCATCGTGCGGCACATCTCGGCGCAGCGGCGACAGGACTCGGCGCAGCGGATCATCTGGGGATCGTCCGGCATGGCCGTGCACGCCTCGGCGCACATGTCGCACGCCTTGGCGCACATCGCGCACATCTCGGTCGCCATGGGCGAGCGGCGCATCATCATGTCCGCGCACATGCGGGTCGTCTCGGAGCAGTCCAGCAGCGCGCGCATGATCTGCATCTGGGCCTGGCCGCCCATCTGCATGCAGGAGCTCATGGTCTCCTCGCACATGCTGTGGCAGGACATGCAGGCCTCGACGCAGTCCTGCATCTGGCTGCTCATGGCGTTCATGGTTCCGGGCTGGGTCATGGCTCCTCCTCGTGGTGAGGGGCCCGTGCGGGAGTGAGGGGGGCCGGGCGGGCCCGGTGCGTGCCCTTCCGTCCTACGCCCTCCCGCGGACCCTCGCCATCGGGGAGCCCCTGCCCCCGTGATCCGCGTCCTAGCCGCAGCCCACCTCGTCGCCGCGTACGACGGCGAACTCCCCGTGCTCGGCGTCGGCCGCGCGCACGGTGCGCACTCCCCGGAAGTCCGCGCCGGCGGTCACTCTCAGCGTCGGCCCGAGGCCTTTCACGGCCCGCAGTTCGCTGTGCGGCAGGGCGGTGGCGAGGGACTTCGCGGAGCGGTCCCAGCGCGGGTCGTAGGAGACGACCGTGCGCCGGACGGTCGGGTCGGCCGCGCTGACCGGTTGCCCGCTCGTGCGGAAGCCCGTCGCCGCGAGCGCCGCGTCCACCCGCCTGCCGAGTCCCGTGGTGTGCGTGCCGTTCTCCACCTGGACGCGGATCTGCTGCGGCGCGACGTCCACGCGCGCGACCCCGCGGTCGAGCCGCCGGCCGTGTGCGGCGAGGGGCTTGTCGTCGCGCAGGGCGCGGAAGAGGCGCCGCGACTTCACCGGGTCCCACTTCAGCGTCGAGCCGACGCCCTTCACGAGGTACGCCATCTCTCCGACGGGCACGGTGACGAACTCGGAGGAGGACGGGGAGAAGGCGCGCATCGCCCTCCCGAGGTCCAGCAGTTCGTCGGCGCCGAACCCCCGGTCGGCCCGTACCGAGCCGAGCACCGCCCGGGTCACGTCGCGGAACCTCAGCGGGTTGAGCAGGACCCCGGAGGAGGTGGCCCGGTCCAGCAGGGCCGCGAGGAACCGCTGTTGTCGCTTCATCCGGCCGAGGTCGGACGAGGCGTCCGTGTGCCGTGAACGCACGTACTGCAGGGCCTCGCCGCCTTCGAGGGTGTGCGCGCCGGGCTCCAGGTCCAGTCCGGTGTACGCGTCCTTCAGGTGCGTCGCCGTGCAGATCTTCACGCCGCCGAGGACGTCCACGGTCTTCATGAAGCTGGTGAAGTCGACCTCCAGATAGTGGTCGATCTTGACGTGCGTCATGTTCTCGACCGTGCGGACGGTCAGCTGCGGCCCGCCCTCCGCGTACGCCGCGTTGATCCTGATGGGGTGGCCGTGGTGCTCCTTGCCGGTGACCTGGTCGGTGTGCGGCGGCGTCTCGGCGTAGGAGTCGCGCGGGAGGCTGACCACGCTGGCCCGCTCCCGGTCCTCGGAGACGTGCACGATCATGATCGTGTCGGTGCAGTGGCAGGGAGCCCCGCCCAGGCGGTACCGGCGGCGCTCCTTCGCGCTGATCCGGTCGCGGCCGTCGGTGCCGACGAGCAGCACGTTCATGCCGTGGCCGGCCCGCGGGCGGTTCTTCATGTCCTTGAAGGGGTCGACCCGGGCGATGCCGGCGTCGAGGCTGCTGATCACCGAGTGGCCGATGCCCGCGGAGGCGAGCAGCACCACGGAGAGGGTGGTCGCCGCCCGGACGGCCCAGCGGGGGCGCCGTCGTCGGGCGGGGTGAGGGGGCACGCGGCGCTGCGGGCGGGGGCGGCGCGGGATCCGGGGCGGTGTGGTGGGCATACGGGCACCTCCGGGCGGCGGCCGTGGGTGGGGGGAAGCCGTTGGAACGGTAGGCCCATACGATCTGCCGACCGGTGCAGCACACCCGGCGGGGCGGGCGCTGTCCCCCGTTCGCGGTAACGTGAGCCCCCTATGAACGCCAAGCCCGACGTGCAGCTCCCCGCCGTGTCCGTCATCATGCCCGTCCTCAACGAGGAGCGGCATCTGCGCGGAGCCGTCCAAGCGATCCTCGCGCAGGAGTACGCCGGCGAGATGGAGGTCGTGATCGCCATCGGTCCGTCCACGGACCGGACGGACGAGATCGCCGCCCAGCTCGTCGCGGAGGACTCCCGCGTGCACACGGTCCCCAATCCCACGGGGCGCACGCCCGCCGCGCTGAACGCCGCGATCAAGGCCTCCCGCCATCCGATCGTGGTCCGCGTGGACGGGCACGGCATGCTCTCGCCGAACTACATCGCCACCGCGGTGCGGCTCCTGGAGGAGACCGGCGCGCAGAACGTCGGCGGCATCATGCACGCCGAGGGCGAGAACGACTGGGAGCACGCCGTCGCCGCGGCCATGACGTCGAAGATCGGGGTCGGCAACGCCGCCTTCCACACGGGTGGGCAGGCGGGTCCCGCCGAGACCGTGTACCTCGGTGTCTTCCGGCGCGAGGCGCTGGAGCAACAGGGCGGCTACAACGAGGAGTTCATCCGCGCCCAGGACTGGGAGCTGAACTTCCGGATCAGGGAGGCCGGCGGTCTCATCTGGTTCTCGCCGGAGCTGAGGGTGTCCTACCGGCCCCGGCCGAGCGTGAAGGCGCTCGCCAAGCAGTACAAGGACTACGGGCGTTGGCGGCACGTCGTGGCCCGCTATCACGAGGGCTCCATCAACCTGCGTTACCTCGCCCCGCCGACGGCGGTGTGCGCGATGGCCGCCGGGATCGTGGTCGGGGCCGTGCTCACCCCGCTGGGCTTCGTCGTCCCCGGCGGCTATCTGGCGGCGATCGTCGCCGGGTCGCTGCCGGCCGGCCGGGGTCTGTCGGTGAAGGCGCGTCTGCAGATCCCGCTCGCTCTCGCCACCATGCACATGTCGTGGGGCTTCGGCTTCCTGACCAGCCCGAAGGCACTGGCCAGGAAGGTCATCGCGTCCCGCCGGCCGGCGGTCCTCAGCGCGGGGTGAGCGCCGTCCGCGTCCGACGAGCGGGAGCGCAGGACGGCGGCGTCACCGGGTGGACCGGTGGCGCCGCCGTCCTGTCTCCCTGCGTGTCCCGACCTCAGGGGCCGGTCAGCTGCAGTGGAAGTAGCCGTTGCCCGGGACGTGGTCCTGGATGATGTTGTTGCCGCTCTTGTTCCACACGTCGGTCTCGACCGCTATGCAGCGGTCCTTCCCCTTGAAGGTCCAGCTCGCGTAGTAGAGGTAGGAGCCGTCGTCGCCCTTGACGTAGCCGTCCCGGTCCGTCCAGGCGGCCACGGCGATGCGGGTCTTGACGCCGTAGTACGAGCCGCGCTTCACGGCCGCGCCGCAGTTGTTCGTCCCGTCCCAGAACAGGTACGTAGTGGCGTACGTCGTGCCGTTGTAGGTGTTGTTCCAGCTGTCGATCTGGGAGCCGTTGCACCCGTACGTGGCAGCACTGGCGGCCGGGGCGGTGACCAGCGAGTAGCCGACGATTCCCGACAGCATGAGCGCCATCGAGGTGGTCTACGACAAGGGCATGACGTCGT
The DNA here is from genome assembly GCF_044335095.1 of Streptomyces sp. NPDC020597. Taxonomy (NCBI): domain Bacteria; kingdom Bacillati; phylum Actinomycetota; class Actinomycetes; order Kitasatosporales; family Streptomycetaceae; genus Streptomyces; species Streptomyces sp. NPDC020597. The sequence continues at coordinate 518,965 of NZ_JBIRUL010000003.1, forward strand.
ACGCCGCCGCGGACGCGGACTCCTCCGCGGGCGGCACGGCCTACGTGCGGACCGCCGCCTACTGATGCCGGGAAAGCGCCGCCCACAGAGGTGATCGTGTCCGGCCGGGGGCCTGCCGTCAGGTGACGGCGGGCCCCCGTCGTCGTGCGCCCCGCCAGAGGTCGGGGGCGCTCCGGCGCCCGCGGACCATCGCGGTGGCCGGGGCGCCGGCCCCGGCTACCAGCGGTAGGGCGCGTACACGTCCATGCAGGGAGTGCTGTCCGACCCGTTGATGGCGTCGGCGTTGTCCGGGATGTCCCCGGCCTTCGGCGCCGACTTCTTCGGATAGGCCGTCCCCGAACGCCAGTCGGCGCCCACGATGACGGTGACCCCCGAGACGTCGCTGGTCCGTTCCACCGACGTCAGCGGGATGCCCAGCGCCTTGGCGACACGCTGGGCGTCGCCCTCCAGGTCCGCGCTGGGGTAGCGGACGACGGTCCTGTCCATGTCGGGCAGCGCCGAGGAGTCCGCCACCGCCTGTGTGAACCCCTTGCCCACGAGCTGCTGGGCGATCGTGCCGGCCCGCCGGGGCACCGCGGCCTGGGTGCCGGTCCGCGTGCCGTTCTCCACCTGTACGGCGATCTTGTCGTCGGCCGCCGCCGGGTCCTTGGAGACCTTCTCCCCGGTCGTCGGCTTCTTCGTGTCCGAGGCCGTGCCGTTGGCGTCGAACGGCACGTCGTCGCGGATCATCGCCCACACCTTCTCGGCGTCCGAGCCGGCCGGCACCACGTGGTTGCGGTCCTTCGGGTCCTCGACGTTCGGCATCGTCGTCATGGTGATGCGGTCCGTCGGCACCGTCTTGAGCTGCATGCCCAGGTCGTACAGCTTCTTGACCGTGCCGATCTCCTCGGAGACCTTCAGCGACTTCGTGGCCGCCTCGGCCAGGTCCATCAGCCGGCCCGTGTCGGTGAAGACGTTCTGGCTCTTCAGTGTGCGGATCATCGAGTTCAGGTACATGTGCTGAGCCCTGGCCCGCAGGAGGTCACTGCCCCAGGCGTGGCGTGTGCGCAGCCACTGGAGCGCCTGCTTGCCCTCGACGTTCTTCGTACCGGCCTTCATCTTCAGGCCGGAGCCCCCGCGGTCCCACACGTTCTGCTTCACGCAGACCTCGACGCCGCCGATGGCGTCCGCCATCCTCACCACGCCCGAGAAGTCGATCGTCATCCAGTGGTCGATGTAGACACCGGTGAGGTTCTGCCAGGTGGCCAGCGTGCAACCGGCTCCACCGCGGGCCAGCGACTCGTTGATGATGGTGTTGATCTTCGGGTAGGTCTTGCCGGTCTCCGCGTCCTTGCACCTGGGGATGTCGACCCGGGTGTCACGCGGGATGCTCACCACCGCGGCGCTCTTGCGGTCGGCGGACAGGTGAATGAGCATCTGCACGTCGCCCAGGGGCGGGTTGCCGCGGTTGTCCCTGCTGCCGCCCAGCGCCACGTTCTCGTCGGAGTTGCGGCTGTCGGAGCCGATCAGCAGGATGTTCAGCGGCGTCTGCCCGGCCGGGTTGGCCTCGGTCTTCTTCGCCTTCGAGTCGCCGCTGCTGCGCTCGCCCTTCTGGATGTTGCCGTTCAGGTGCTGGTAGTACAGGTATCCGGCACCGGCCGTCCCCGATATCACCACCGCGAGGACTATCGCGGACCAGCGAAGGACCCGCCGTCTGCGCCGTGGCCGGTCGGTTCCGTGCCCCTGTCGGCGTCGTCCGCTTCCGCCGGCGCCGCCCGCCTCGGCCGACGCGCTCCGGTCCTGCGGTGCGAGGGACATCGTGTCCTCGACTGCGGAACCCTCTTCCTGCTGCACCCTGCTCTGCCCCAACTTCGTGCCCCTCCCCACCCGTTATCCGACAGCTGCGTTCCCCGCCCGGAGTCCCCCGGATGGCGAGAGCGCACCCTGTCGGCCCACTCGTTCCGACACCCGTTCGCAACCTGTCAGACCCTTCCAGGCCCGAAGCCGGTTGGCCGCGCATCGGTAAAATCACGGTCCGGCACGGCCGCCCGCATGCTGCCGGATCGACGTGCCGTCGGCACGGCGGTGCCGGTTGTCAGACAGATGTGCGTCCCGAATGGTTGCGTTGCGCGCCGGACGACACCGCCGGGACACCGGCGGCCGGGCGCCCGAAGGCCCCGGCCGGCCGCTCCACGGGACGGGCGAGCGACCCGTGGGTCACTCGTTCCGCCGGCTCAGCTGGCGCACTGGACCTTGTCCGCCGTGGACTTCTGCACATCCGGTGTGGCCACCGTGGAGGAGTTCAACTTCACCCCGGCGCCCTTGAAGTCCTTGCCCAGGATGAGGGTCATCGTCGGCAGCCCCTGGGCGTTGGTGACGCTCTTGCCCGGCTTCAACGCCGCCCCCGACAGGCCCATGATGTCGGCCAGCCGGCGTGCCTGGTCCGCCTGTTCGGGCGCGTACTCGAGGGTCGTCGTGTCCTGGGCGGCCCCCGCGTTGCCCGCGTTCTCGGACTTGCTCACGTCCGCCTCGGTCTGCAGCCAGGTCAGCTCCTCCTGCGCGCTGCCCCCGGGGGCGCCGCCGTTGAGGATCCGCACGCGCACGTCCGAGGCGGCGGACTTCGTGCCCTTCAGGCGCGCGGCGACGGCGGCCTTCTCCTTCGCCTGCTCCTTCTTGACCTCGGTGAAGGACGTGTCGCTCTTGATCATCTGGAAGACCTGGGGCGCACGCGTCTGGTCGACGACGACGGTTGCCTTGACCTTCTCGGCCGGGTTGTCGACCACGGGCACGGTCAGGAACGTGATGTTCTTCGGGGGGACCTTCTTCAGCTGCAGCGCCACGTCCTTCAGCGTGCTGACCTTGCCGATGCCCGTGTCGACGGTCAGCGCCTTCGTGGCGGCCTCGGCCAGACTCACCAGTTTCGTGGGGCTGGTGAGGGTGTCGCTGGAGGACATCTTGCGCATGAGGGAACTCAGGAACTGCTGCTGCACCTTGATGCGGTCGAGGTCGCCCTGGTTGCCGAAGCTGTGCCGGGTGCGCACGAACGCCAGCGCCTGCTCACCCTCGACCACCGACTTGCCGGCGGGGAGCTTCAGCTTCGACTCCTTGTCGTCGACGGAGTGCGCGAGGCACACCTCGACCCCGCCCACCGCCGTCGTCAGCGTCTTCACCGCGTTGAAGTCCGCCATCATGAAGTGGTCCACGGGGATGCCGGTGACCTCCGTGACGGTGCGCATGGTGCAGCCCGCGTCCCGGCCGCCCTGGCCGAGGCTGGTGTTGAAGCGGACGTTCTGCGTGCCGCCGATGTCCTTCTCGCTGCCGTCGGGCTGCTTCGTCGGGCAGACCGGGACGTCGACGATCAGGTCGCGCGGAATGCTCAGCGCCGTCGCGTTCGTACGGTCCTTGGAGACGTGCAGCAGGATGTTGGTGTCGGCGTGACCGACGCTGCCCTTGTCGCCGTACCCCTCGTTGCCCTTGCCCGTGCGCTTGTCGGTGCCGATGATCAGGATGTTGAAGGCCTCGTCCTTGCTGAAGCCGCTCTTGCCCGCACTGCCGACGTCCGTCGTGGTGACGTTGCCTTCGAGGTGCTTGAGGTACAGGTAGCCCGCCCCGGCGACGCCGATCAGGACGAAGGCCATGGTGCCGCCGGTCCACACCAGGATCTTCTTCGCCTTCGACTTCTTCTTCACCGGCCGCCGGCCGCGCCGGTTCGCCGGCTCCTCCGGAGGCGCGCCGCGGCGCCTTCTCGGACCCGGAAGGTCCGAACCCTGCGCCTTCCGGGGCGACGACGACTCCCGGTCGGGCGCCACCGTACGGCCGCGCGCCCGGTCCGGGCCGGCGATCCGGTCCGCGGCGGATCCACGCGGTCCGGGGACGGTCGACTGCGCACCGGAGGCGCCCAGTCGCAGTTCGTATTCGCCGGTGTCCGGGTTGAGTACCCACTGGTCTGCGGGGTCGATGTCGTCCGCCCGCCCACGGCCTTGCGCGTCCACGATTGTCCGAATCCTCCGTCGGGGCCACGCGGCGCCTCTCCCCCCTCGAGGCGCTCGGGTCTCGGTCACTCGGTGCGCGACCCCGGGAAGGACCTCGCGGCCGGGTGCACCGGATCGCTCACACTATCCGCCCGGTTCGGCGTCGGGCGACGGCCGTGACGAAGTCCACGCCCCTACAAGCGGGCAATCCGCCCCATTTCCTGGAACTCCAGTTCCCCGGAAGAGCTCCCCTTGGTAAGCGCTTTACCCGCAGTCGTCCTCGGCGGCGGTGTTCCCGCGGAAGGTGGGAGCGGGCGGAGAGGGTGAAACCCTCCCGTAAGCCGTCCCCTCCGTTCCCTGTCGTCCGTACGGAGCGTGTTCGCCTGACTCCGAAGGGGGTGAGTTCGTGGGAATCTTCTGAGAAACCACGACCGGCGTGTCGGTCCGCAGCCGGTCGAAGAGTTTCCCCGCCTCGGAACGCACCAGTTGGTCACGGTTCGCGTCATGGACATATGACTCACGCGGAACCGTCAGAAACTGAACATTTTCGGTAGGGATGTGCCGCAGGCCGCGCACGAGTTCATACAGACCTCGCAGACTCGCCAGGTCCGGATCGGTGGTGAGCGAGGACGTGGCCGCGTCCAGCAGCGGATACAGCTTCACCGGGTTCAGCAGGACGTCATTGCTCTGCACCTTGTTGACGAGCGCCCCGAGGAATCGTTGCTGCCGGTCCATCCGCTCGGTGTCGCTGCCGTCCCCGAGTGACTTGCGGGCCCGCACGTACCCCAGCGCCTGCTCCCCGTTCAACGTGACCTTCCCCGCGGGCAGCCGCAGCTTGGCGGCCTTGTCGCTGATCGGCGCCTTCAGGCAGACCTGCACCCCGTCCACGGCGTCGACCATGTCCTTGAAGCCGCTGAAGTCCACGACGACGTGATGGTCGACGCGCACTCCGGTCAGCTTCTCCACCGTGCGGATGGTGCAGGCCGAACCCCCGCTCTGGAACGCGTAGTTGAACATGGCGAACGTCGGCTCCGCCCGCTTGCCGTCCCGCCGCAGACACTCCGGCACGTCCACCATCAGGTCGCGCGGCAGCGAGACGGCGGTCGCGCTGCGCCGCCCAGCGGCCAGATGCAGCAGGATCGTGGTGTCGGACCGCTCGGTGCCGGAGTCCCGCCCGTACTTCTCGTTCCCGTCCCCTGAACGCGTGTCCGACCCGATGAGCAGGATGTTCTGTGCGTCCTTCACCAGTGAGGTCGGCCGCTCCTTCGCGTACCGCGCGAGCTCAGCCGCCGCCGCGTCGTCGGGCGTGATGTTCCCGTCGAGCTTCACGTAGACCGCCCAGCCGGCCACCCCGACCCCCAGCACGGCCACCGCCCCCGCCGCCGCCCCGTACCGAAGCCACCGCCGGCGACGCCGCCGCGCGAGCCCCCGCCCGTCGGCGGACGCCCCCGCCCCCGGCCCGAGGGGCCCGCCCCCACCACCGGAGTACGTCACGTCGGATCCACCCCTCCCGCACGAGCGCGCAGAGCTGCTCCCCCGACGATCCCCCGAACCCCCGACCGGGGCCCCCGGAACCGAGCCGAACGAGTGACGCCGACGCCGTCTCGCCGAGGGCGCGCAAATTCAGCCCGTCCGGCGTTTGAGGACGAGGCCCGTTCAGGGCCGACGGCGGGGGCCCGGGGGCGGCAGCCCCCGCACACGCCCGCCGTCGCCGACGTCGACCTATGGCTACCGAGCCGTCGCAGACACCCGCTCCGCCTCGATCCGCCTCGCCACAACCTCCTCGTCGGCCTCCGCCAGGTTCCGGCACAGCACCACCGACCCCCCGCTCGCCAACGGCGCGTAGAGCCCGGCGCTGAGCCCCTCCCAGGTGTCGTAGGGCAGCCCCGACAGCAGTCGCGCCCCGGGCCCCGTCAGGCCCAGCCCCGACGCCTCCGCCCGGGCCCGTTCCACGATCTCCGCGCCGGTGAACTCCGCCCCCGCCACGATCAGCGCGGGCTCCTCGGGATCCACGGGGCCGTAGGGCGCGAAACGGTCCCCGAAGCTCGGGACGTTCACCGCGTAGTCGTCGTACCCCTCCGGAGGGCCGGGCACGAACCGGCGTCCGAGCGGGGCCAGCGACAGCGCGTACCGCTCGCCCCGGCAGGCCAGTCCCGCCTCGAACCGGCCGGGCCCGGCGACGACGACGTCGGCCCGTCCGGGGTCCCCCTCCATGTCCGCGACGGCGCCGACCGAGGCGCACGCCAGCAGCCACACCGCCGTCTGCCAGTGCGCGGGCAGCAGCAGTGCGACCCGGTCGCCGGGCTCGACGGAGAGTCCGTCCTGGAGGAGGTTGGCGGTCTTGGCCACCCAGTTGGCGAACGTGGCCACGGACAATTCGACCCGCTCGCCCGTGGCGTCGTCGTAGAAGGTCACCAGGGGTCGCGCGGGATCGGCGGCGAGCGCGGAACGCAGCAGGTCGGCAGGGGTGCGATCGGTGGCAGTCACCCGCGCAAGCGTACGCGCCGCACGCACCGGCACACCGGTCGCGGGGCCCGCTCCGGGCCACCGGTTCGGCGGAACGCATCCCGACGGTCCGTCAACTTCCCGATGGACAGAAATGTATGACTATGTCCAGGATCGGTGGCATGCGTGGATTGCTTGCTACCTCGATCGGTGTCACCTGTGCGGCGGCTCTCGCCCTCCCGCTGACGCCGCCCGCCAACGCGGCGACGGTGCGACCCGCGCCGACCGCGGAGGCGGCGACCACCGGGACGACCAGGGCCACGAGCCCCGACACCGCGACCACGGGATCCCTTCCCGACCGCCCGGAGCTCCGCGAGCTCCCCGAACTCCCCGACCGCTCCCGAAAACCCGACATCCCAGATATCCCCGACACCCCCGATCTCCCGGGCAGCACCCAGTCGCTGCCTCTGGCTCCCCTCGGCCGCGACCGCGCCCTCGCCGGCGCGGCGGTGGTCCAGGGGCTGCCGCGGCGGGACGTCCGCCACTTCTCCCTCCTCGGCGTCGTCTGGGACGACCCGGCCGCCGAACTGCACGGCCGCGTCCAGGTCCGGATCCGCCGGACCGGCGCCGACGCCTGGTCCGGCTGGCAGGACGTCGAGACCCACAACGCCGACCACGGAGCCGATCCCGGTACGGCCGAGAGCGCCTCCGGGCGGGTCCGCGGAGCCACCGCCCCGCTCTGGGTCGGCGACTCCGACGGTGTCGAGGTCCGCGTCCATCCCGACACCGAACGCCGTACGGAGGACACGGCCCGGGGCGCTCAGACCCTGACGGCCACCGCGCCTCTCCCCTCCGGCCTGCACCTGGAACTGGTGGACCCGGGGGCGGCGCCGCCCGCGCAGGCCCAGGCCGGCCCACCGCACGGCCGCGCGCCGGCCACCGGCACGCGGCGGGCGGGCACCGCCCCCGAGCCCCCGGAGGCGTCGCAGGACCTGGACGATTTCAACCCGGCCGATCCCGCCGATCCGGCCGATCCCGCCGATCCGGTGGACGCCGTGGACGAGGCGGACGCCGTGGACGCGGCGGACGAGGCGGACGCGACCGACACGAAAGCGGCGACCGGGCTGTCCGTCGAGGCGGCCGAGGCCTCCGCCGCCAACGTCGCCCTCGCCCCGCTCGGCGCCGAGCAGATCCCGGCGCTGGACCGTGCGGACACCGAACGCGAACTGCTCGACCTGCGCGGAGCCGAACTGACCGCGGCCCAGCGGGCGAAGCCGTACATCGGCCCGCGCCCGAGCATCGTCACGCGCCGCGGCTGGGGCGCCGACGAGAAACTGCGGGAGAGCGGTTTCCGCTACACGACGAAGGTGAAGGCGGCGTTCGTCCACCACACGGCGTCCGGCAACGGCTACTCGTGCTCGCAGGCCCCTTCCGTCATCCGGGGCATCTACCGCTATCACGTCAGGAGCATGGGCTGGCGCGACATCGGCTACAACTTCCTCGTCGACAAGTGCGGCAGGATCTACGAGGGCCGCGCCGGGGGAGTGGCGAAGCCGGTCCTGGGCGCCCACACCCTCGGGTTCAACTCCAACAGCATGGGGATCGCCGTCCTCGGCACCTTCACGTCCGCCAAGCCGAACTCCGCCACCGTCAACGCCGTCGCCCGGCTGACGGCATGGAAGCTCGGTCTCTTCGGGGCGAACCCCAAGGGAAAGACCTACCTGACGTCCGGGGGCGGCAACCTCTACGCGAAGGGCAGGAGCGTACGGCTGAACGTGATCTCCGGCCATCGTGACGGGTTCGCGACGGAGTGCCCGGGCAAACAGCTCTACGGCAAGCTCGGCTCCGCCCGCTCGACCTCGGCGGGCTACCAGGGCCGCTGACGCACCGACGCGCCGACACACGGAGGCACTGACGGCACCGACGCCCGAGGTACTGACGGCGCCGACGTACCGAAGTACCGACGTACCGAAGTACCGACGCACCGAGGTACTGACGTACCGAAGTAATGACGCACCGAAACGTCCTGGCCGACCGGTTCGCACCCGGTCGGCCTCGTCGTCCGCCGGGACCGGGACACAGGGCCGACGGCCTGCGGGTCGCCGCATGCCGGTCTGCATACACTGGCCGGCCGAAAGACAGTTCGGCCGGTCCCGGCAGGAAGCAGAGACGAAGGTGACAGAAGCGATCCTCCTGGTCGGCGGCAAGGGCACCCGGCTGCGCCCCCTCACGGTGCACACGCCCAAGCCCATGGTCAGGGCGGCGGGAGTGCCCTTCCTCGCGCACCAGCTGGCGCGGGCGAGAGCGGCCGGCGTGGACCACGTGGTGCTCGCGACGAGCTATCTGGCCGAAGTGTTCGAACCGTACTTCGGCGACGGCTCGGCGCTGGGCCTGCACCTCGAGTACGTGACGGAGGAGGAACCACTCGGCACGGGCGGCGCGATACGCAACGTGGCGTCCCGTCTCACCTCCGCCCCCGAGGACCCGGTGCTGGTCTTCAACGGCGACATCCTCACCGGGCTGGACATCGGGCGCCTGGTGACCACGCACGAGACGACGGGCGCGGACGTCTCCCTCCATCTGACCAGGGTGACCGACCCGAGGGCCTACGGTCTGGTGCCCACCGACGAAACGGGCCGGGTCCTCGCTTTCCTGGAGAAGCCGCAGACGCCCGAGGAGATCGTCACCGACCAGATCAACGCGGGGGCGTACGTCTTCCGCCGCGCGGTCATCGACACCATCCCGGCAGGCCGCCCGGTGTCCGTGGAGCGCGAGACGTTCCCGGGGCTCCTCGCGGCCGGCGCCCGTCTCCAGGGCATGGTCGACTCGACGTACTGGCTGGACCTGGGCACCCCGGAGGCCTTCGTCCGGGGCTCGGCGGACCTGGTCCTCGGGCGTGCCCCGTCCCCTGCGGTCCCCGGCCGGTGCGGCGACCGCCTCGTCCTGCCGACGGCACAGGTCGCGGCGGACGCGAAGCTGACCGGCGGCACGGTGGTGGGCGAGGGCGCGTTCGTGGCGGAGGGCGCGCGCATCTTCGGCACGACGATCCTCCCCGGCGCGGTCATCGAACCCGGCGCGGTGATCACCGACTCACTCGTCGGGACCCGGGCCCGGGTGGGCGAACGCTCCGTGCTCACCGGCGCGGTCATCGGCGACGGGGCGGTCGTCGGCGCCGACAACGAGTTCCGCGAGGGCGCACGGGTGTGGTGCGACGCGAGAATCCCGGCAGGCGCGGTGCGGTTCTCCTCCGACCAGTAGGCCCCGGCCCCGAGCCGAGCCCCCGGCCCCGAGCCGAGCCCCCGGCCCGCGCGCGACGCGCCCTCGCCACCCTGCGAAGCGTCCTCTCCCTCTGCGACGTGTCCTCGCCCCTTGTGACGCGCCCGCACCCTCGACGAGCGCCTCACCCTCGAGGCGCCGGGCCCCTCACAACGTCCCGATGTCCCAGCGAGGCATCTTCGGGGCCCGCCGGGCCGGCGTCCGCCCGCTCAACAGGATCAACCGGGCCGCGCGGTGCCGCTGCCCCGCGTACGGCTCCAGCAGTTCCAGCATCACCGAGTCGTCGGCGTCACGGTCCCCGGCCAGCGCCCATCCCACGATCCCCGGCAGATGCAGGTCCCCCACGGTCACCGCGTCCGCCGCGCCGTGACTGCGCTGCACGGTCTCCGCCGACGTCCACGGCCCGATCCCCGGCACCACCTCCAGCCGGGCCTGCGCCGAGGCCGGTTCCATCCGCAGCGACTCCTCCAGCCGCCGCGCCACCCGGACGGCCCGCAGGATCGTCGAAGCGCGCTTGTCGTCGACGCCCGCCCGGTGCCACTCCCACGACGGGATCAGCGCCCATGTCCGCGGCGCCGGCATCACCCACAGCCGTCCGTCGGCCGCGGGTCCGGGCGCCGGCTCGCCGAACTTGCGGACCAGCAGCCGCCACGCCCGGTACGCCTCGTCCGTCGTGACCTTCTGTTCCAGGATCGACGGGATGAGCGACTCCAGCACGAGCCCGGTCCGCGTCAGCCGCAGTCCCGGGCGCCGGTGCCGTGCAGTGGCCACCACGCGGTGGCGGGGCTCGAAGGCCTCCGGCTCGTCCGCGGCTCCGAGCAGCTCCGGCAGCTGCTCCAGCAGCCACTCGGCGCCCGCACCCCACGCCTCGGCGCGCACCGCCCCGTCGCGGGCGGCCACGCGCAACGTGCCCGGCCCTGCGGGGGTGAGGCTGGCCCGCCACACGGACCCGTCCGGCGTCGCCCGGAACGTCGGATCACCCGGACCGCGGCGCAGCGGCCCGAGCACCAGCCCGAGGTCGAGCGGCCCCTCGGGCGTCCAGTGCCGCACCCGCCCCGGCGCGGAAGCCTGCCGGGGCACCCCGGCGGGCACGCCGACATGACCGCCGCGCACGGTGGTGCGGGTGGGCCGGGGAGAGAAGCGTCCTGCCACGAGTGAGGTCCCGGTTCGTACGAGAAGGAGCCGGACGAGAGTATGCGCCGGACGAGAGTATGCGCCGGACGAGGATATGCGCCGGACGAGGATATGCGCCGGACGAGAGGCCGGGGGCCGGGCGCCGGACGGGAGCAAGGGTCGGACGAGGGGGCGGTCAGCGCACCTCGACGAAGTCGGCCACCTCCCGCTCCCCGCGCGCCCGCGGCTCCCCGGCCGCGTGGCCCACCGCCACCGCGCCCATCGGGTCCCAGCCCTGCGGCAGTTCGAGGACCTCCCGGACCACGTCCCGGCAGAACATCGTCGACGACACCCACGCGGACCCGAGGCGCTCGCCGGCCAGCGCGACCAGGAAGTTCTGCACGCCGGCGCCGGCCGCCACCACGAACATCTCCCGCTCGGCCGCGTCCCGCCGGGCGTCCCCGTAGGTGTGCGAGCCGTCCGTCACCAGACAGGGGACGACGAGATACGGCGCGTGGCGCAGGACGTCGCCCCGCCGCACCCGCCTGGCGATGGACTCCTCGGACTTCCCGTCCCTGCGCAGATCGGCGATCCACGCGTCCCGCATGGCGTCCAGCAGTCGGACCCTCGACGCCTGCGACTCGAGCAGCACGAACCGCCACGGCGTGGTGTGGTGCGGCGCCGGCGCGGTGACGGCGGCCGCCACGGCCCGCCGGACCGCTCCCGGGTCGACCGGCTCGTCGGTGAAGGAGCGCACCGTCCGCCGCTGGGTCACGGCCAGCCGGACCGCCTCGGAGGTCCCGAGCCGGAACATGTCGTCGCGGGCGCCGCGCACCATGGCCCGGGCGCCTTCCGCGGCCTGTGCGGACCCCGCCGCGTCGTCCTCGGCCACGACGACGTGCCCGAGTCCGCGCACCACCGCCACGGGGAGTCCCGCCGCCTTGCCCTTCACGAGATCCCCCGCGGCGGCCAGCTCGTCCGCCGTGGCGACGACCGTCGCGCTCAGCGGATTGCCGTACGCGTCCGTGCCCCCGCGCAGGTCGTCCAGCACCCGCACGCCGGCCGCGCCGATAGCGACGTCCGTGAGCCCGGCCCGCCACGGACGCCCGAAGGTGTCGGTGACGATGACGCCGACGTCGACGCCGAGCGCGTCCCGCAGGCCGTCCCGCAGCGCCCGCGCGGACGCGTCGGGGTCCTCGGGCAGCAACAGCACCGTCCCGGAGGGGGTGTTGGAGGCGTCGACGCCCGCGGCGGCCATCACCAGGCCCTGCCGGTTCTCGACGATCCGCAGCGTCCCGCGCCGGGCCACGACCCGGACGGTCTCGGCGTCGATCGCGGCCTCCCGGTCGTCCGCGCGGACGATGCGGCCCTCCGCCTTGGACACGATCTTCGAGGTGACGAGCAGCACGTCCCCGTCGGCGAGCCGAGGCTCGGCGGAGGCGATCAGCTTGGCGAGGTCGTCGCCGGAGCGCACCTCGGGCAGCCCGGCCACGGCCCAGACCCGGTAGCCGTTCTCGACGGACCCGCTCATGCGCCCCGCACCTCCTCCGCCAGCCGCAACGCCTCCCGCGCCATCTGCGCGGTCGCGTCGAGGTCCGTCATCATCAGGGGGACGGCCCGGCAGCGGACCCCGGCCGCCTCGACCTGCCCGACGGAGCCCGCGTCCACCGTGTCGACGAGCCAGCCGTCGAGCAGCCCCGAGCCGTAGTGCTCGGCCACCGCCGCTGCCGTGGACTGCACTCCGACCGCGGCGAGCACCTTGTCGGCCATGCCGCGCACCGGTGCGTCGCCGACGATGGGGGAGAGGCCCACCACCGGCACGCCCGCTTCGGCGATCGCCTCGCGGATGCCCGGCACGGCGAGGATCGTGCCGATCGAGACGACGGGATTCGACGGCGGGAAGAGGACGACGTCCGCCTCGGCGATGGCCTCCAGCACCCCCGGCGCCGGCTTGGCCTGCTCGGCGCCGACGGGCACGACCGCCACCGCCGGCACCGACGCGCGCATCCGCACCCAGTACTCCTGGAAGTGCACGGCCTTGCGCTCGCCGTCGACCTCGACGGCGACATGCGTCTCGACGCGGTCGTCCGTCATGGGGATCAGCCGTACTCCCGGCTTCCACCGGTCGCACAGCGCCTCGGTGACCGCGCTGAGCGGGTATCCGGCGCCGATCATCTGCGTCCGCACGATGTGCGTCGCGAAATCGCGGTCGCCCAGCCCGAACCAGCCCGGTCCGGCACCGTACGCCGCGAGCTCCTCCTTCAGGTGGAAGGTCTCGTCGGACCGCCCCCAGCCCTGCTCCTCGTTGATGCCGCCGCCGAGCGTGTACATCACCGTGTCGAGGTCCGGGCAGACCTTCAGCCCGAAGAGATGGATGTCGTCGCCGGTGTTGCCGATGACCGTGACGTCGGCGTCCTGCGCGGCCTGCTTCAGACCGCGCAGGAACCGGGCACCGCCGATGCCGCCTGCCAGAACCACAATGCGCATGAGGGCAAGTCTCGCAGGCGGCGCCGACGGCCCGCCGCCAGGTTGTGGACGAGGGGCCGCCTGTGGACATCCCGGTCACCCGCCGGTGCACCCCGCCTCCCGCCCCGCACCGGCCGGCGAGGTGCGTGCGGCCGGACTCCCGTCCGGGTCCCCCGTGCCGCTACGCGCCGAGGACGCCCGCGTGGCCCTGCGCGGCGACGGGCGTGCAGGCCACCGCGGACGCGTCGGCCGAAGCGGGTCGCGGCTCGCTGAGCATGGGCATCTCGGTGAGCCCGGGGAAGTACACGTGCAGACTCACCGCGGGTTCCAGCGCGTCGTTGACGACCTCGTGCGCGTACCCGGGCGCGAACACGCGCTGGGTGCCCGCCGCGAGCACGCGCTTGCCGCGGTCCGTGCGCTCGGTCAGCACGCCGTCCAGGACCGTGAGCACCCCGGAGGAACGGCCGTGGTCGTGCAGTCCGCTGCCCTGACCGGGCACCCAGGACAGCAGCCACACCTCGTAGCCGGGACCGGTGCGCAGCCGGTGGTACCAGCGCGTCGTCGCGTCGTAGCGCACCAGGTGCTCCCACTGGGAGCGGTCGTCCGCGAGGGAGCGGGCCAGGCCGACGAACTCGGCCACCGTGGCGGGATGCTCGCGCGGCGCCTGGAGGAGGTGCGGGACTTCGAGGATGTCGCCGGCGATCTGGAGGTCGCTGTCGCTGTTCATGGGGTGCGGTGGTTCCTCGGAGGAAGAGGCGGAAGAGCGTGGGGTCGGCGGGATGCCGTGTACCGTCCGCCCGGATCACGGGTGGATCAGCGAGGCCCTGGTGCGGGCCGGAGGGAGACGGCGGCCGAGTCACGGTGGACTCGCCGGGTGCAGCCGGAGCGCGTTGGGCTCAACAGCTGGAACAGCGACAACAGCTACAGCGAGCGTGGGCAGCACCGTGGGACCCGGCGGAGCCGGTCGAGGTGAGTGCCAAGTTCGCGAGCATGCCCACTAGGACAGCGGCTCACACCTCCACTGTCAACTCGACACCCAGGATGTGGGACGGGGTTCACCTCATCAGGTTCATCTCCGAGGTGAAAGGTTTGTGCACCCCCCGACCGGGACACATGGCGCACATGCCGGGCGCGCGAGCCGGCACGGCGAACCGTGATCGGGCTGTGATCCGCTTCGCTTCCGCGCGCGTGCCGCAACGAGATCGAACCTCTGAACGTCCTACCCGTAGAAGCACCGCGCGGGGCCGACGGCTCTCCGGGGCTTCATCTGCTTGTCAAGGTTTATGCCGATTTGAACACTTACCGCATGGCCTTGGTTCCGCAGAGTGAATAAGGGGCTCAATAGCAGATCTCGGCTTGACTCGCCCGGAGCAGCACACTTGTAATTTCACTCGTGTCGTTCAGCCGGAATCGGTAACGGCCACGTCACGGGGACGCGAAAGACAGAGCGAGGGGCGCACATGACCGAGCTGGTGCAGCAACTGCTGGTCGACGTCGACGACGCGGACGAGGAACTCGGCTGGCAGGAGCGCGCACTGTGCGCCCAGACCGATCCCGAGTCCTTCTTCCCCGAGAAGGGCGGCTCCACCCGCGAGGCCAAGAAGGTCTGCCTCGCCTGCGAGGTCCGCTCCGAATGTCTCGAGTACGCCCTCGCGAACGACGAGAGATTCGGCATCTGGGGCGGCCTCTCCGAACGGGAGCGCCGCCGGCTGAAGAAAGCCGCGGTCTGAGCGCCGCCCGCTGGGCGCAGGAGCGGCGGCACGGCATGCCGGCAGCGAGGCACAGGGGTCCGAACGGCCCGTCGCAGGTGGGTTGTCCACAGGCGGCGGGCCGTCGTCCTGCCCAGCCGATAGTGTGGGCGCTCGTCCGAGACACCCCGCCGCCCCCACACGGCGCAGGCGTCCACCGCAGTCCAGCGAACCGGGGCCCGTACCTCGATGTCCGTGCACAGCCACACGGCAGCCCGCCAAGACGGCGCCGCCACACCTGAGTTCCCGCGTCATGTAGTGACCGCGGTGATCGTCTCCCACGACGGTGCCCGCTGGCTGCCCGACGCGCTCGCCGGGCTGCTCGGCCAGGAGCGCCCCGTCCAGTCCGTCATGGCCGCCGACACCGGCAGCTCCGACGACTCCGCGCGACTGGTCGCCGAAGCCCTCGGCGACGACCGCGTCCTGCACCTCGCCCGGCGCACCGGGTTCGGCCAGGCCGTCGAGGAGGCCCACCGCACGGCCCCCGTCCTCACCCCCGAGGAACTGACCTACCTCAAGCGCCCCAGCGGCTGGGACCCGGTCACCCGCACCTGGCGCGACGACGCCTACGACCTGCCGGAACTCCCTCACGGAGAGCCCGTCCAGTGGCTCTGGCTGCTGCACGACGACTGCGCCCCCGAACCCGACGCACTCGCCGAACTGCTGCGCGTCGTCGAGAACGAGCTCGAACTCGGCCGTGACGACGTGGCCGTCGTCGGACCCAAGCTCCGCGGCTGGTACGACCGCCGCCAGCTGCTCGAGGTCGGCGTCACCATCGCCCACTCCGGCCGCCGCTGGACCGGCCTGGACCGCCGCGAACAGGACCAGGGCCAGCACGACCACGTCCGGTCCGTGCTGTCCGTCTCCACCGCGGGCATGCTGATTCGCCGCGACGTCTTCGAACAGCTCGGCGGCTTCGACCGCCGCCTCCCCCTCATGCGCGACGACGTCGACCTGTGCTGGCGCGCACAGGCCGCCGGCCACCGCGTCCTCATCGCCCCCGACGCCGTCGTACGCCACGCCGAGGCCGCCTCCCGCGAACGCCGCACCGTCGACTGCGCGGGCCGCACCAGCGCCTCCCCGCACAAGGTCGACAAGGCCGGCGCCGCCTACACCCTCCTCGTCAACAGCCGCACCGCCCTGCTGCCCTGGGTCCTGGTGCGCCTCGTCGTCGGCACCGTGCTGCGCACCGTCGCCTACCTCGTCGGCAAGGTCCCCGGACAGGCCGTCGACGAGATCCGCGGCCTGCTGGGCACCCTGCTGCGACCCGAGCGGATCATCGCAGGACGCCGCGCACGCGGCCGGGCGACCGTCGACAAGGACGAACTGCGCCCCCTGTTCCCGCCGCCCGGCGCGACCGTGCGGGCCACCATCGAACAGGCCGCCGGCGACCTCTTCGGCTCCTCCGACCCCGACGCCGTCTCAGGAGCCGGCCGGCACGGCGGCGCCGTCGAGTCCGGCCCCGGCGGCGACGACGCCGAATTCCTGGAGATCGAGCAGTTCGCCCGCCTCAAGCGCATCGCCCGCAAGCCCGGCCCGGTGCTCTTCGTCGTCCTGCTGCTCGTCTCCCTCGTCGCCTGCCGCAACCTCCTCGGCGGCGGCGCGCTCGCCGGCGGCGCCCTGCTGCCCGCCCCGCCCGACGCCTCCGACCTGTGGGCCCGCTACACCGACGCCTGGCACGCGGTGGGCGCCGGCGGCACCGCGTCCGCCCCGCCCTACCTCGCGATCATCGCGACGCTGGCCACCCTGCTCCTCGGCTCGACCGGCCTCGCCCTCACCGTGCTGCTCGTCTGCTCGGTGCCCCTGGCCGGCGTGACCGCCTACTTCGCCTCCCGGCCGCTCGTCGAATCGCGTCTGCTGCGCGCGTGGGCGGCCGTCGTCTACGCCTTCCTGCCCGCCGCCACCGGCGCCCTCGCCGGCGGCCGCGTCGGCACCGCCGTCCTGGCCGTCCTGCTGCCGCTCCTAGCCCGCGCGGGCGTCGCCGCCGGCGGCCTGACACGACGCGACGGCGGCCGCGGCAGCTGGCGCGCCACCTGGGCGTACGCGCTGCTCCTGACCGTCACCACCGCGTTCACGCCGATCGTCTGGCCCATCGCCCTGGTCCTCGGCCTCGCCGTCCTCGCCCTGCGGCGCGGCGACATCACCGCCCACGGCCTGCGCTTCCTGGCCCAGCTCGGCACGCCCCTGCTGATCCTCGCGCCCTGGTCGCTGTCACTGCTGCCGTTCGGCTTCTTCACCCAGGCCGGCCTCGACCACGGCCCGTCGGCCGCCACCGCGCTCGACCTGCTCGGCGCGAGCCCCGGCGGCCCCGGCACCGTCGAGGGCCTCATGCTGATCGGCATCGTGCTGGCAGCGCTGGCCGCCCTGCTCCGCTCCGAACGCCACTTCGGCGTCCGGGGGGCCTGGGCGGTCGCCCTGGTGGGCCTCGTCTTCGCCGTCCTGTCCAACAGGTCCACCTGGGCCGGCCCCGCCACCCTCGTCTACGGCATCGCCCTCCTCGCCGCCGCCGTCATCGGCGCCGAGGGAGCACGCACGCGTGTCGCCGAGCAGAGCTTCGGCTGGCGCCAGCCGGTCGCCGTCCTCATCGCCTTCGCCTCGGCCGCGGGTCCGCTGCTCGTCGCCGCGGGCTGGATGATCGGCGGCGCCGACGGCCCCCTGGAGCGCCGCGACCCCGTCCAGGTGCCCGCCTTCGTCGCCGAAGAGGCCGGCGACCGCGACCAGGCCCGCACCCTCGTCCTCGACAGCGACTCCCCCGCACACGTCGGCTACATGCTGGTCCGCGGCTCCGGCGCGCGCCTCGGCGACGCCGAACTCGCCGCGGCCGACGGCGAGAACGCCCAGCTCGACAAGGTCGTCGCCAACCTCGTCGCCGGCTCCGGCGCCGACCAGAGCGACCAGCTCGGCAAGTTCGCCGTGGGCTACGTCCTCGTCCACAAGGGCGCGCCCCGCGCGGTCGCCCGCGTCCTGGACGCGACGCCCGGCCTGA
This sequence comes from Streptomyces sp. NPDC020597, assembly GCF_044335095.1. Classification (NCBI taxonomy): domain Bacteria; kingdom Bacillati; phylum Actinomycetota; class Actinomycetes; order Kitasatosporales; family Streptomycetaceae; genus Streptomyces; species Streptomyces sp. NPDC020597. Next base: position 536,949 of record NZ_JBIRUL010000003.1, read on the forward strand.
AGCGGCTCAGCCAGCAGGACGGCAGCGCGCTGTGGCGGGTCGACCAGGAGGTCTCCCGCGCGGCCGTCGTCACCGCGTCCGGCAAGGGCACGCCGGTCCCGGTCGCCGCCGGGCCCGTCGACATCCACACCACCCTCCCCGCCGGCGCCGCAGACCGCGTCCTCAGGCTCGCCGACGCGGCCGCCGACGGCTGGACGGCCACCCTCGACGGCAAGCCCCTCACCCCCACCACCGTCGACGGCTGGGCCCAGGGCTTCGAACTGCCCGCCTCCGGCGGCACGCTGAACGTCACCTACGACGACCCGTTCACCCACACCGCCTGGCTGTGGGCACAGGGCCTGCTCTGCGTGGTCCTCGTCGTGCTGGCCCTCCCCGGCCGCCGCCGCGACGTCGACGACGACCTCCCCGAGGAGGACCTCGTCCCCGCCCAGGCCGTCGAGGGCGAGGGCCGCCGCGCCCGTCGCCTGCGCGCCCAGGCCGAGGCCGAGACCGAGGCCGAAGAGCCCGGCCGGGACGGCGAGTTCCCGGTCCCCCCGCAGGAGGAGCAGCCGCCGGCCCCGGTCCCCCAGCAGCAGTCCTACGGCGACTGGAGCGAACCGGACCAGCCGACCTACGCGGGCGCCGAGTACGGCGGCTACCCGGCCGGCCAGTACCCGGGCGCCCAGCAGTACCCGGCGGGCGGCTACGACCAGCAGCAGCAGTCCTACGACCCCTACCAGGTCGGCCAGTACGAGCCGTACGGCTACGACGGCCAGGTCCCGCAGGCGCCGTACGACCCGAACCACCCCCAGCAGGCCTACGACCCGGCGGCCTACGACCCGACGGCCTACGACCCCTCCGCCTACGACCCCTCCGCCTACGGCCAGGGCGGCTACGACCCCGCCTACGACCCGGCCCAGCACCCCCACGGCACCGGCAACGAGCGCCCCGACGGGAGCCAGCAGTGAACCGCACCACCCTGTCCCTGATCGCCGGCACGGCCGCTCTCGCCGCCGTCACCGGGTTCGCCGCGCTCAACCAGCCCGAGGCTCCCGGGCAGGACACCGCCAGGGCGGCCGCCGAACTGCCCGTGGAGCGCACCAGCCTGCTCTGCCCTTCGCCCAGCACCTCGGATCTCGCCGAGACGTCGTACACGTCCTTCACCCCCGTCACCAAGGGGACCGCCGCACGGGGCACGGCCGAACTCACGGCCGCGGCGGGGAACTCGGCCGCTCCGGCGGACACGGCCGGCGGCAAGACGGGGGACAAGGCGAGCGGCAAGACGGGGGACAAGACGGGGGACAAGGCGAGCGGCAAGAAGAAGGCGGCGAAGCCCGTCGTCGCCCCCAAGGCGCCCGGCACCCCGGCCGTCGGCGTCACCACGGGCGGCGACGCACCCGCGCTCCTCGGCACCGCCGAGGGGAAGTTCGCCCCCGGCTGGACGGTCCAGGAGACCACCGAGGTCGTCGCAGGCAGCGGCCGCGGCCTGCAGGGCCTCACCTGCACCGCGCCCGACACCGAGTTCTGGTTCCCCGGCGCCAGCACGTCCGCCGACCGCACGGACTACGTTCACCTCATCAATCCGGACGACTCCGCCGCCGTCGTCGACGTCGAGCTCTACGGCAAGGGCGGCGCCCTGGCGAGCACGGTGGGGGAGGACATCACCGTTCCCGCGCACTCCAGCGAGCCGATCCTGCTGTCCACGCTCACCCCGGAGAAGCAGGAGGACCTCACCGTCCACGTCAACGTCCGCAGCGGCCGCCTCGGGGCAGCCGTCCAGGCCCTGGACGCGAAGCTCGGCGGCGACTGGCTCGCCTCCTCCACCGAACCGGCCGCCACCCAGGTCGTCCCCGGCATCCCCAAGGACGCCACCGCCGTCCGCCTCATCGCCTACGCCCCCGGCGACGCGGACGCCGACCTCAAGGTGCAACTGGCCTCCGCCTCAGGCCTCATCACCCCGGCGGGACACGAGACGCTGCACGTCAAGGCGGGCATGACGACCTCCGTCGACCTGGGAAACGTCACGCGCGGGGAGGCCGGCTCGCTGATCCTGACCCCGACGGACCGGTCCACGCCGGTGGTCGCCGCCGTACGGGTGCTGCGCGGCAAGGGCGACAAGCAGGAGTCGGCGTTCATCCCGGCAGCCGCCCCGGTCGGCGCGCGCGCGTCGGCAGCCGACAACACCGCCAAGGGCGTGGTCCTGTCCGTCACCGCCCCGAAGGGCGCGGCCAAGGTCAAGGTCACCGCGTCCGCGGGCAGCGGCGGCGGCACGTCCGTCTCCCAGACGTACACGATCAAGGCGGGCACGACACAGGAGGTCCGACCGCCCGTCCCCGCCGGCCTGAAGGGCACGTTCGCGCTGACCGTCGAACCCCTCACCGCCACCCCCGTCTACGCCTCCCGCACCCTGACGGTCACTCAGGAGGGCGTCCAGGGCTTCACGATCCAGACCCTGCCGGACGACCGGGGGACGGTGGCGGTGCCGCAGGCCGACGAGGACATCGCAGTGCTGCAGAGGTGACCCGAAAGGGTGGCTCCGTCCCCCGCAAGGGGGACGCCGGGCGTCGCGACGCTCAGTCCTCGCCGTAGCGCGGATCCACCGTCTCGGGCGTCAGCCCCAGCAGCTCGGCGACCTGCTCCACGACGACCTCGTGCACCAGCGCGGCCCGTTCGTCGCGCCCCTTGGTGCGGATCTCGACCGGGCGCCGGTAGACGACGACCCGCGCCCGCCGCCCCTCACGCGCGGGGATCGTGCCGCCCAGCGGGACCGCCTCGTCGTTCCACGGCTCCGACGCCGCATCCAGCCGCGGCACCTCCAGGACCATGAAGTCGATGTCCGTGAGCTGCGGCCATCGCCGTTCCAGCCGGTCCACGGAGTCCTGCACGAGGTCGGCGAACACGTCGGCCCGACTGGCGGCCAACGGCACCTGGGGCGGTGCGACCGGCCCCCGCATCCCCCGTCCATGGCGATCGCGACGACGGGGTCCTGGGCCGGCGGCAGGGGGCGGTACGGGGCTCTCCATCACTACTGAAGCGTAGTCCCCGCGGTGACCCCGCGCCCCGCCCCCGCACGGCTCCGTCACCCTCCCGCCCGTCACGACCCGTCGCCCTCCCACACGCGCCGCCTGTCGCAGGATGACCATTCCAGCCAAGGTTGGGCTCGAATCCGTATCCCTCCGAGACCGGTGAGCTCATGGCAATTGATGCCGTTTGTGCCGAGTGGTGACCGCGAGCCGACAGGTTCCCGCCCTCAATGACTGGTGTTCACGCAGGTCAGCGGGGTATGACTGAACCGGCGCGTGGGGCGTTTCACAACCCGACACGGTGGAGTGACCTGGTGGAGAGTCGTCGCGGCCCGCTCAAGAGTGCGGTACCGTCCAACATCGTGAGCCCTGTACGTCGCTGTTCGCGCACCGCCTGCGGCCGACCCGCCGTCGCGACGCTGACGTACGTCTACGCCGACTCGACCGCGGTCCTCGGCCCGCTCGCCACCTACGCCGAGCCCCACTGCTACGACCTGTGCGCCGAGCACTCCGAGCGCCTCACCGCCCCGCGCGGCTGGGAGGTCGTCCGGCTCCTCGACAGCTCGGCCCCCGCGCGCCCCAGCGGAGACGACCTGGAAGCGCTTGCCAACGCGGTGCGCGAGGCCGCCCGCCCGCAGGAGCGCGCCGCCGGAGCCGGCGGCGGCCGACGCACGGCGGACCCGATGGAGGTCGCACGCCGCGGCCACCTGCGGGTCCTGCGCTCGCCGGACAACTGAGCAGCCGCAGCCGCCGCTCCCCGAACACCTGGGCCACCCTTCCCGGACGCGCCCGCGCCGCGCACCCCTCGTGAGGCCGGCGAACAGAGCGGCAACCGCTTTCTGCATCGACCCGCGACCGCCCGGCGACCGTCCGGCGCCCACCGCCGCCCGAGCCGCGCCCGACCGGGCATCACCGCACCTCACCCCGGCGGCCCCCCGCCGCGCGCCGAACGGGCCCGGGTAGTTTGTGGTGACCCACAGGACTTCAGGAAGGTTGGCCGTGGCTGCTGATCTGTCGCAGATCGTCAAGGCGTACGACGTACGCGGGCTGGTCCCGGACCAGTGGGACGAGCCCCTCGCCGAACTGTTCGGCGCGGCCTTCGCCCAGGTGACCGGCGCCCGCGCGATCGTCGTCGGCCACGACATGCGCCCTTCCTCCCCCGGCCTCACCGACGCCTTCTCCCGCGGCGCGGCCGCCCGCGGCGTGGACGTCACCCAGATCGGCCTGTGCTCCACGGACCAGCTGTACTACGCCTCGGGCGCGCTGAACCTGCCCGGCGCGATGTTCACGGCCTCGCACAACCCGGCCCGCTACAACGGCATCAAGCTGTGCCGCGCGGGCGCGGCCCCGGTCGGCCAGGACACCGGTCTGACCGAGATCCGCCGACTCGTGGAGCGCTGGTCCGACGCCGACGCCGACGCCGACGCCGGCACCGGCACCGGCCCGGCGCGGGGAACGATCACCCGGGCCGACACGTTGAAGGACTACGCGGCCCACCTGCGCGCACTCGTCGACCTCACCGGAATCCGCCCCCTCAAGGTCGTGGTGGACGCGGGCAACGGCATGGGAGGCCACACCGTCCCCACCGTCTTCGAGGGCCTGCCCCTGACCCTCGTCCCCCTGTACTTCGAGCTCGACGGCACCTTCCCCAACCACGAGGCCAACCCCCTGGACCCGGCGAACCTCGTGGACCTCCAGAAGCGGGTCCGCGCAGAGGGCGCCGACCTCGGCCTCGCCTTCGACGGCGACGCCGACCGCTGCTTCGTCGTCGACGAGCGCGGCGAACCGGTCTCCCCGTCCGCGATCACCGCCCTCGTGGCCGTCCGCGAACTCGCGCGCAACGGCGGCACGGGCACCGTCATCCACAACCTGATCACCTCCTGGTCCGTCCCGGAGACGGTGAAGGAGAACGGCGGCACCCCGGTCCGCACCCGCGTCGGCCACTCCTTCATCAAGGCCGAGATGGCCCGCTCCGGCGCGATCTTCGGCGGCGAGCACTCGGCGCACTACTACTTCAAGGACTTCTGGAACGCCGACACCGGCATGCTGGCCGCCCTCCACGTCCTCGCGGCCCTCGGCGGCCAGGACGGCCCGCTCTCCTCCCTCGTCGCGGAGTACGACCGCTACAGCGGCTCGGGGGAGATCAACTCGACGGTCGCCGACCAGGCCGGCCGCATCGCCGCGATCAGGGCGGCGTACGGCCCCCGCGAGGACGTCACCCTCGACGAGCTGGACGGCCTGACCGTCTCCGCCGCCGACTGGTGGTTCAACGTCCGCCCCTCCAACACCGAGCCCCTCCTGCGCCTCAACGCCGAAGCCCGCGACGAACAGACCATGACCAGGATCCGCGACGAAGTCCTGCGCATCATCCGAGCCTGAGACCGGGGGCCCTGCTCGCCCCTCCACCCCACCCCACCGGCGCCTCCCCGGCCCGCTCCGCCGGCCGCGCCGGACCCCCGCGGCCCCACCCTCACCAGCGGTACGCTGACCAGGCACGTCCGCACCCCGCAGCACACCCGCCCGCGACCTCGACCCGCAACCTCGAAGGGACACCCCATGCCGCTCGAAGCCGGCCTCCTGGAGATCCTCGCCTGCCCCGCCTGCCACGCGCCCCTCAAGGAGCAGGACACCGAGCTGATCTGCACGGCGCAGGACTGCGGCCTGGCCTACCCGGTGCGCGACGGCATCCCCGTCCTCCTCGTCGACGAGGCCCGCCACCCGGCATGACGCGCCCGGCCCGCCCACGCCCGGCGACCTGAGCCCCCGGGCGCACCGCGCCCCCCGCACCCCCGGCCCCGAAACCGACGACGCTCCAGGCGATCGGAGACTGCCGCCATGCTCGACGACTCGCTGCTCGACACGCCGGAGGCCCTCACCGAGGCCGACCGCAGAGCCCTACTGCGCGGCGCAGCCGAAGCCGGCGCCCGCGTCCGCACCGCCGCCCGGCACGCGGCCGAGGCCGGCGTGAACGACCTGGCGCCGGACGGCCGCCCCCGCGCCATCCTCATCGCGGGACCCGGTGCCGCCGCGGTCTGCGTGGCCGACCTCCTGGGCACCCTCGCCGGCGCCGCGTGCCCCGTCATCCGACTCGCGCCCACCGGAGTCGCCCCCGCCGCGGGCGCCCTGCGCTGGGAACTCCCCGGCTGGGCCGGCTCCGTGGACCTCCTCCTCATCGCCACCCCGGACGGCAGCGAACCCGGCCTCTCCCTCCTCGCCGAGCAGGCCTACCGCCGGGGCTGCACCGTCGCCGCCGTGGCCCCCGCCCGCTCACCGCTCAGCGAAGCCGCCGTCGCCGCGCACAGCCTGTTCATCCCCCTGGCGACCGCCCCGTACGAGCAGGACGAGCAGCCTCCCGTGGCCGCGTCCGCGCCCGGGGTCCTGTGGGCCCTGCTCACCCCGCTCCTCGCCCTCCTCGACCGCATCGCCCTGATCGCCGCCCCGCCCGAGGAGCTCGAGAAGGTCGCCGACCGGCTCGACCAGGTCGCCGAACGCTGCGGGCCCGCCGTCGCCACCTACAGCAACCCGGCCAAGACCCTGGCCGCCGAACTCGCCGACGCGCTCCCCGTGATCTGGACCGAAGGGACCTCGGCCGGCCCCGCAGGGCGCCGCTTCGCCGCCGCCCTCGCCGAACTCGCCGGCCGCCCCGCCCTCGTTGCGGAACTCCCCGAGGCCCTCGCCGAGCACAACGCGCTGCTGGCCGGCCCGCTCGCCGCCAGCGCCGACCCGGACGACTTCTTCCGCGACCGCGTCGAGGAACCCCCCGCCCTCCACGCGCGCGTGGTGCTGCTGCGGGACCGTCCGATCGGCGGCCTGACCGCCGCGCCCACCGCCCGCGAGCTGGTCCTCAGCCACGACACGCCCATCAGCGAGCTCGAGCCCGAGGAGGGCGGCGAACTCGTCACCCTCGCCGAACTCATCGCCACCACGGACTTCGCCGCCGTCTATCTGGCGCTCGCCTCGGGAGCCTGACGAGACCGCCGGGCGGCCACCGAACGCCCTCCGGCCGACCGCCCACGCCCGACGCCGCCCCTCCCCACGACCGAAGACCGACCACCGACGACCGACCGACCGACAACCGGCCGACGACGGGCGGGCGGCCGGAGAGAGACCGCATGGACCGCCTCGACAACACCGTCCGCCCCTACGCCTGGGGTTCCCCCACCGCGATCCCGCACCTGCTCGGCGTCGAGCCCACCGGCGAACCGCAGGCCGAGATGTGGATGGGCGCCCACCCCGGCGCACCCTCCCGCACCGACCGGGGCACCCTCGTCGACGTGATCGACGCCGACCCGCGCCGCGAACTCGGCGAACGGACCGTCGCCAGGTTCGGCCCCCGTCTCCCCTTCCTCCTCAAACTCCTCGCCGCCGGCGCCCCCCTCTCCCTCCAGGTCCACCCCGACCTCACCCAGGCCAAGGAGGGCTACGAGGACGAGGAGCGTCGCGGCATCCCCGTCGACGCCCCGCACCGCAACTACAAGGACGCCAACCACAAGCCCGAACTCATCTGCGCCCTCACCGAGTTCGACGGCCTCTGCGGCTTCCGCGCCCCCGCACACGCCGCCGACCTCCTCGACGGCCTCGGCGTCGACTCCCTCAAGCCGTACGTCGACCTGCTGCACGCACAGCCCGAGGAAGCCGCCCTGCGCGAGGTGCTGACCGCGATCCTCACCGCCGACCCCGACGAGACGGCGCACACCGTCACCGCCGCGGCCACCGCCTGCGACCGCCTCGGCGGCGCGTACGCCCCCTACGCCGGCATCGCCCACCACCACCCCGGCGACCCCGGCGTCATCGCCGCCATGCTCCTCAACCACGTCCGGCTCCAGCCCGGCGAAGCCCTGTTCCTCGGCGCCGGCATCCCGCACGCCTACCTCAACGGCCTCGGCGTCGAGATCATGGCCAACTCCGACAACGTCCTGCGCTGCGGACTCACCCCCAAACACATCGACGTACCCGAACTCCTGCGCGTCGTCCGCTTCGAGCCCGGCGACCCCGCCGTCCTGCGCCCCGAAGCCGCCCCCGACGGCGAAGAGGTCTACGACACCCCCACCGACGAGTTCCGGCTCTCCCGCTACGTCCTCGCCGCCGGCGCCCCCGCCCACGACCTCACCCGCCCCACGCCGCAGATCCTGTTGTGCACCGCGGGGTCCGTCCGCGCGGGCGCGCACGCACTGACACCGGGCACGTCTGTCTTCGTCCCCGCGGGGCACAAGGCCGAAGTGAGCGGGGCGGGTACGGTCTTCCGGGCCACGGTCGTCGCGTGATCCCCCTCGCGACGACCTGACGCAGCACCGCCGGACAGGGCTGCAACAATGGCCCCCCGGCAAAGGACGGGCAAAGCCGCAACGGGCCGCGCCCAGCACGGCGTACGCATGAAGGCGAAGGGACAACGCGAACACATGAGCGCGTCAGGCGGCACCAGGGCGATCGTGGCGGCACTCGGCGCCAACCTCGCGATCGCGGCATCGAAGTTCGTGGCGTTCGCGTTCAGCGGCTCGTCGTCGATGCTCGCCGAAGGCGTGCACTCGCTCGCCGACTCCGGCAACCAGGCCCTGCTCCTCATCGGAGGCAAGAAGGCCCAGCGCGAAGCCACCCCGCAACACCCCTTCGGCTACGGCCGCGAGCGCTACATCTACGCCTTCCTCGTCTCCATCGTCCTCTTCTCCGTCGGCGGCATGTTCGCCGTCTACGAGGGCTACGAGAAGATCAAGCACCCGCACGAGATCGAGCACTGGTACTGGCCCGTCGGCGTCCTCGTCTTCGCGATCATCGCCGAGGGCTTCTCCTTCCGCACCGCCATCAAGGAGTCCAACGAACTCCGCGGCAAGCTCTCCTGGTCACAGTTCATCCGCCGCGCCAAGGCCCCCGAGCTCCCCGTCGTGCTCCTCGAGGACTTCGGCGCGCTCATCGGCCTCGTCCTCGCCCTCGGCGGCGTCGGCCTCGCCCTCCTCACCGGCGACGGCATCTGGGACGGCATCGGCACCGTCTGCATCGGGGTCCTCCTCATCCTCATCGCCCTCGTCCTCGCCGCCGAGACCAAATCGCTCCTGCTCGGCGAGTCCGCGGGCCTGGAGGACGTCCAGAAGATCGAGGCCGCGATCGTGGACGGCGACACCGTCACCCGCGTCATCCACATGCGCACCCTCCACCTCGGCCCCGAAGAACTCCTGGTCGCCGCCAAGATCGCCGTCGAGCACGACGACTCGGCCGGCCAGGTCGCCACCGCCATCGACGCCGCCGAGGCCCGCATCCGCGCCGCCGTCCCCATCGCCCGCGTCATCTACCTCGAACCGGACATCTACAGCGAGGCCGAAGCGGCCAAGGGCCCCGACGCCGAGGCCACCCCGGGCGGCCCCGGCCTCCCCACGACCGACCACTGAGCACGCCCCGACACCACCCGACAGGACCCCCGGCGCCACCGGCGGGTCCTGTCGCCGTTCCGCGCCCCGCCCGCCCGCCCGCCCGCCCGCCCGCCCGATCGGTCGGCCGACCGACCGAAGCGATCCGGCTCGATCCCGCTCGATCCGGCTTGATCCGGCTTGATCTGATCGGATCAAGCCGGATTCCACGCCATCCGACCGGACGCGGACTGGGGCCGCCCCGCGCCCGCGGTGTAGCTTGGAACGGAGCCAGACGTCGCTGCTGATGGCGGTCGGGCGGTCCCCAGCGGACCGTCCGAGGGAGAGAGGGCCTCCGACGGACTGCGCTGCGCGCACGCGGGCATGCCTGTGTCCTCCATCGGGCACCCCTGTGTCCGCCGCCGCGCAGACCAGCCGTACCCACACCTCGCCCCGACCCCCGAGGAGCAGCACACCATGACGACTGTCGAAAACCGACAGGACTTCAAGGTCGCCGACCTCTCCCTGGCCGCCTTCGGCCGCAAGGAGATCACCCTCGCCGAGCACGAGATGCCCGGCCTCATGGCGATCCGCAGGGAATACGCCGAGGCCCAGCCCCTCGCCGGCGCCCGCGTCACCGGCTCCCTGCACATGACCGTGCAGACCGCCGTCCTCATCGAGACCCTGGTCGCCCTCGGCGCCCAGGTCCGCTGGGCCTCCTGCAACATCTTCTCCACCCAGGACCACGCGGCCGCCGCCATCGCCGTCGGCCCGAACGGCACGCCCGACAGCCCCCAGGGCGTCCCGGTCTTCGCCTGGAAGGGCGAGACCCTGGAGGAGTACTGGTGGTGCACCGAGCAGGCCCTGACCTGGCCGGACAGCCCCACCGGCGGCCCGAACATGATCCTCGACGACGGCGGCGACGCCACCCTCCTCGTCCACAAGGGCGTCGAGTACGAGAAGGACGGCAAGGTCCCCGCCGTCGACACCGCCGAGAACGACGAGCACCGCGTCATCCTCGAACTCCTCCACCGCACCATCAGCGACGGCTCCCAGAAGTGGACCCAGCTCGCCTCGGAGATCCGCGGCGTGACGGAGGAGACCACGACCGGCGTGCACCGCCTGTACGAGATGCAGCGCGACGGCGTCCTCCTCTTCCCCGCCATCAACGTCAACGACGCCGTCACCAAGTCGAAGTTCGACAACAAGTACGGCTGCCGCCACTCCCTGATCGACGGCATCAACCGCGCCACCGACGTCCTCATCGGCGGCAAGACCGCCGTCGTCTGCGGCTACGGCGACGTCGGCAAGGGCTGCGCCGAGTCGCTGCGCGGCCAGGGCGCCCGCGTGATCGTCACCGAGATCGACCCGATCTGCGCGCTCCAGGCAGCCATGGACGGCTACCAGGTCACCACCCTCGACGAGGTCGTCGACAAGGCCGACATCTTCATCACCACGACCGGCAACAAGGACATCATCATGGCCTCGGACATGGCCAAGATGAAGCACCAGGCCATCGTCGGCAACATCGGCCACTTCGACAACGAGATCGACATGGCCGGCCTCGCCAAGGTCCCCGGCATCGTCAAGGACGAGGTCAAGCCGCAGGTCCACACCTGGACCTTCCCCGACGGCAAGGTGATCATCGTCCTGTCCGAGGGCCGACTGCTGAACCTGGGCAACGCCACCGGCCACCCGTCGTTCGTGATGTCCAACTCCTTCGCGGACCAGACCCTGGCCCAGATCGAGCTGTACACCAAGCCCGACGAGTACCCGACCGGCGTCTACACGCTGCCCAAGCACCTCGACGAGAAGGTGGCCCGCCTCCACCTCGACTCGCTCGGCGTCAAGCTGACCACGCTCCGCCCCGAGCAGGCCTCGTACATCGGCGTCGAGGTCGACGGCCCCTACAAGTCGGACCACTACCGCTACTGAGCCCGTAGCCCCGGTCCACAGCAGCGTAGGGACAGGCCCCCGCACCCCCGTGTCGGGGGCCTGTCCCTACGCCGTCCGGACCGGACGCCGCGGCGCCCCGACCACCCGTCACACCCCAGGACCCCCATGCCCCGCGGCCGGTATTCGCTGTACGACCCGCACGACCACACCCCCCTCGCACACGAGCACTTCCAATGCGCCCCCGGCCCCTCCGGCTGGCGCTACGTTTCACAGCTGACGACGCCCACCGGCGATCACACCGGCTCCGTCGACCTCACTCTCGACGACCTCGGCCGCCCCCTGCGCCTCGAACTCCACGCGCACAGCTGGCAGGTACGCGGCGCCGCCCTGGACGGCGTCACCTGGGTCCGCACCGACCCCACCGGATCCCAGGCCACGGAAGGCAACGTCGCCGCCCACGCCTTCACCGGCACCTCACCCGCCTTCCTCATCGCGACCAGCCGACTCCTGCGCCTGAGCCCCTCCTCCCCGGCGACCCGCGTACGCCTCGTCGCCTTCACCGACCCCGTCCTCGCCCCACGCACCGTGGACCAGTCCTGGTCCCTGCTGAAAAGCGAAGCACACGCCACTGACAACGGCCCCCTGACCGTGGACGAATACCAGGTCACCGCCCTCGACACGGGCGAACAGCACAGCGTGCACCTCGCCGGCGACGTCGTCCTCGCCGCCCCCGGCATCGACCTCGAAGACCTCGAAACACCCCCCTCGGCCTTCGAGTGACCCACAACCCGACCTAGGCCGGCGGCACGAACCCGGTGCCCGACCCCGCAGACCGGTCGACGACAGCCGGCTCCTCCGACGGAACCCCGGCCGCCCCGACCGGCGGGACGTACGACGCCGGCGGACCGTACGCCGGAACCGCACCACCCGCACCCACCACCGGCACGCCCCCGAACGCCCGCCGCGCCTCCCGCACCTGCCGCTCCTGCACGACCGCCGCCAGATACGCGGCCGGCGGCACCCCCTGCGGCACCGGCGCCCCCGTACGCGCCGCGAGCTCACCGGCCAGCCGCGCCGCCATCGCCCAGCCGACCTGCGGATCCAGCTGACCCATCCGCCCCAGGTACTGCCGAACCGCAAGCCACAGCCCGTCCGGCACCGCCGACAGATCGAGACCCTGGAACCGACCCGCCAGCCAGGGCGGCGGCGGCACGAAACCCGACCGCGCCGCGGGCACCCGCTCCCTCACCACCAACGTCCCCGCGAAGACGTCACCGAGCCGCCGCCCCCGCGCCGACACGAGCGAGGCGATACAGGCCACCACCCCGAGCGTCAGCAGAATCTCCACCACCCCGACCGCACCCCGCACCAGCGCGTGCCGGAACCGGATCGGCCCACCGTCGTCCCGGACCACCCGCAGACCACAGGCCAGCTTCCCCAGCGACCGCCCATGACTGAGCGTCTCCACCGCTATCGGCCCGCCCACCAGCACCAGCAGGAACGTGGCGATCGACAGAGCGATCTGCGCCGCATCGTCCAAGGACGCCGTCGTCACCACCACCACGACACTCACGACGACATAGACCGTGACCGCCACCACGAGGTCCAGCAACGTGGCCAGCCCCCGGCTGGGCAGCCTGGCAGGCCGCAGCTCCAACGCCACGGCCTCACCCGTCACCAGCTCACTCACGCCCGGCATCCCTTCCCTGGCCCTCCCCGAGAACCGCCAGTCTGCCAAGCTGAGGGCACTTCGCGCCGCAGTACGACAAGCTGACATCCCACCGCCGGCCGCCGACGAACAGCCGAGGAGCAGGCACACCGATGGACCTCGACGTCTTCGTCTCCGCCCACCGAGCCGAATGGGACCGCCTGGACGCCCTCCTGCGCCGCCGACGCACCCTCACCGGGGCCGAGACCGACGAGCTCGTCACCCTCTACCAGCGCACCGCCACCCACCTCTCCCTCATCCAGTCCAGCGCCCCCGACCCCCAACTGACCGGACGGCTCACCCAGCTCGTGGCACGCGCGCGCAGCACGGTGACCGGCACCCGCCGCGCCTCGTGGCGCGACGTGACGCGCTTCCTCACCCGGGGCTTTCCCGCCGCGGTCTACAGGTCACGGCACTGGTGGGTCCCCACGGCGCTGCTCTCCACCGCCGTCGCCGCCCTCCTGGGCTGGTGGATCGGCGCACATCCGGAGGTACAGGCCTCGATCGCCGCCCCGGACGAACTGCGCGACCTCACCCGGCCGGGCGGCCTCTACGAGACGTACTACTCGAGCCACCAGGCCGCGGCGTTCGCGGCCCAGGTCTGGACGAACAACGCCCAGGCCGCCGCTCTGTGCCTGGTCCTCGGCGTCTTCCTCGGTCTGCCGGTCCTCTGGATCCTCTTCCAGAACATGCTCAACCTCGGCATCGGCGTCGGCCTGATGTCCTCGGCGGGCCGACTCGACACCTTCCTCGGTCTCGTCCTGCCGCACGGACTCCTCGAGCTGACGGCGGTCTTCGTGGCGGCCGGCACCGGACTTCGACTGGGCTGGACCGTCATCGACCCGGGCCCCCGCACCCGGCGCACGGCCCTCGCCGAGGAAGGCCGTGCCGCTGTCGGCATGGCGATAGGCCTCGCCCTGGTCCTGTTCGTCTCCGGCGCCATCGAAGGCTTCGTCACCCCGTCCGGCCTGCCCACCTGGGCCCGCATCACCATCGGCATCGCAGCCGAACTGGGCTTCCTGGCCTACGTCTACGTCCTCGGCGGAAGGGCCGCCCGGTCCGGCGACATGGGTGACGTCGAGGCGTTCGAGCGCAGCGCGACGGTGCCGACAGCCGCCTGATGTGCGACCGAGCCCTATGAACTGCTAGTCTCCTCTTCGCCTCGCAAACACCGTTGACACGGAGTGCGTGAGGAGGTAGATTCGAACAGTTGCCTGGAACTGGACAGAGTCCGGTCGGCAAGGGTTAGTATCTGTCAGCCTCGTGAATCTCTGGATTCCGCAGAGGCCTCTCGACAAGTCGGAAAGCGAATGGCCGGTCAAACCGCCCAGAAACTTCTGATAAAGTCGGAACCGCCGGAAAGGCAAACCGCGAGATAAGCGGGGAACCTGGAAAGCACCGAGGAAATCGGATCGGGAAACGGTCTGATAGAGTCGGAAACGCAAGACCGAAGGGAAACTGCCCGGAGGAAAGCCCGAGAGGGTGAGTACGAAGGAAGCGTCCGTTCCTTGAGAACTCAACAGCGTGCCAAAAAT